>CAMQVY010000001.1 GCA_947038405.1 uncultured Rikenellaceae bacterium
ATAAACTAGGCTTGGAACTGCCCTGCGCGGGCAGCGCTGCGTGGTCGCAGGGAACGAAATTTAAGATATAGCACGTCTATGTAATTCATAATAAACAGCAAAGACTGATATAAACAGCCCTACACACACCAATACATGAGGTAGCGAGAACTGTTCAACAAAAGGAGCATACACTAATCCTCCTAACGGACACATACCTGACAATGCCATCGTAAAGAAACTCATCACTCTCCCACGCTTTGAGTCATCGACAACTGTTTGAATTAGAATATTACTTGTAGCCAAAGATCCTATCATTGCAAAACCCAAAGGGAAAGCGGCCACACACACCAATACGGAGTTGGTAGTAGTAGCCATGGCAATAATAGAGATACCCATAGTTACAGCCATCACAGTCAACAGCTTTTCAAGCTTACCTGTATTCTTCATTGATGCCAAATACAATGCAGCTGTTACAGAACCAGCACCAACGGCAGAGTTCACATATCCAAACATAGCGCCATCACCACCATATACATCTTTAATCAATACGGGGAGTACACTCATTATAGGTAACACAACAAAACTTACAACTGCAGTAAATATCAATACAGCTCTAATAGTAGTAGTCTCCTTAATGTATATGTAACCCTCCTTCATCGTCTGTAATATTGGAAGTCTGTAAATTGACGGCTTGAATGGTCTCAACTTTAGGCTCATCAATGACCATAAAACGGCAATGTAACTTAAACCATTGATTAAAAAGCAATATCCCTCACCTACATGTACAGCAAGAAGTCCTCCAATAGTTGGTCCGACGAATCTAGCTGTATTAATAGTAACTGAATTAAGAGCGATAGCATTAGACATATACCGCTTAGGTACAAGTGTAGAGTAGAATGATTGTCTAAATGGAGCATCTATTGCACTAATGATTCCGCTGAACCCACTTAAACAGATTAATATCCACGCATCAGAGGTCTCCGCTATACGCCCACTTAAAACGAGAAACGAAAGCACTAATGCCTGAATCATAAATAATGCTTGAGTCGAAAATATAACCTTATATCTATCAACCCGATCACTGTAAGCTCCTGCAAACGGTGTGATAATAAGTGTTGGGAGTTGATTGACCAATACAACAACAACCAATAACATCACAGAGTCCGTGATCTCATATGTCAACCAACTAAGTGCAACGTGCTGTATCCACGTCCCACATAACGAAACTATCTGTCCAAAAAAATACAATTTAAAATTTCGAGACGACAATGATGTAAAGATATTTAATAGCCTATTTACTCCTGAATGGCTTGAGAATCTACGCATAGCAACTTAATATATACACATATTACAAAAATGGTTAAAATAGCAACAACCCCAATGGAGAGAACGACCTCTTCTTCATTGGGGTTGTTAAATTCATTATGACAACTATATCTACTTCTTAATTAGTTGACTCTTCTGTCACAGATAGCTCTTCAATAGCTCTGTTCATTGCATCATCAATTATGTATATATTAGAGTAGAAACCTGCATCTTCAATTTTACTATTGCGACCAATATATGCTCGAATGTAAATCTCAAGGAGGTTGCGTGATATAGCAATTTGTTTATAATCTGGAGTAACTCCACTCTTTGCTGCAAATGAAACAAAGTTATCAAATAGTTCTGTATCTGCATCTAGCAACTCTTTCAACTCATTAACACTTGCAACCTTATTTAGGGCATCTCGATGTCTATCAGAGTAATCAATCGTGTACCTGTATAATATGTTACGACCAGTCACCTCTCTGAAATACTTTGTAACTTCAGTTGTTGTTGTATCCAACGGAATAAAAATGTCAGGCATGATACCTCCTCCTCCATAAACAACCTTACCTTTAGGGGTAACGAATTTCAAACTATCATCAAATTTAATGCTATCTGAAACAAAAAGCTCCGAATGGTTGTATCGACTTAAAATATCTCTGTTATACGAATCACTATCTCCTCTATCATATGCTTTTTGAATAGATCTACCTGTTGGAGTAAAATACTTTGCAACAGTTAACCTCACTGCTGATCCATCATTGTAAGGAATCTGCTGCTGAACCAATCCTTTACCAAAGCTTCTTCGACCAATAATAGCTCCTCTATCATTATCTTGTATTGCACCCGCAAGAATTTCACTTGAAGAGGCACTTGATTCATCAATAAGGATAACCAACCCTATATCAGAGTACTTTCCATCTCCATCGCTATACTCTTTCGCCACTATGTTCTGTTTATTCTTAGTATAAACGATAAGTCTATCCTTAGGTAAGAACTCATTAGCAATACTGATCGCTTGCCCTAAGAATCCTCCACCATTACCTCGTAAGTCAAATATAAGAGACTCCATTCCAGACTCTTTCAATACTGTAAGTGCCTCTATAAGCTCAGTATAAGAGTTACGTGAAAATGCAGTGAGCTTAACAACACCAACTTTAGGTGCAATCATAAATGCAGCATCTAAGCTCTTTATTGGAATAACTCCACGCTCAACACTAATAGTAACGAGTTCATCCACCCCATATCTCTCTAATCCTAGATTAACTACTGTTCCCCTTTTCCCGCGTAACATTTTAACCACATCATTCTGATTAATCTTTTTCCCCGCGATTGTAGAGTCATTAATTGTAATTATTCTATCTCCATTATTAAGCCCAGCCCTCTCGCTCGGCCCATCCGATATAACCTGAGTAACAACAATTGTATCTGTTGTCATATTAAATATCACACCAATACCATCAAACTCTCCATCAAGTGTCTCATTTGCCTGCTGCATATTATTCGCAGGTATATATATAGAGTGAGGATCTAACTCATTTAGAAGTATCGGCAATATTTTATCCGCAATAGAGTCTAGATCTACATCATCAACATATAACCTATCAATCAGAGACATTGTGGAACTCACCTTATCCCTAAGTTCAACCGTAGGCGCTGGTGACAACAAATTACTAACTCCTGCACTATTTTTACTTCCAATCAAAACTCCAAGGAGCACTCCCATTGACACAACGACTGACCTTATTAAAGGGAGTAAGACTTTTTTAAAACTATTTCTATACATATTTAATATCCATTAATATCATCAATGAGTTGAGTTTTATTTATTAGTAAACTTATAAGACAACGCTATCGTTAGCGAGGTATAGTAGGCGACGAGAGTTTTTTGCGGTGTTTCAGCTAAATCATCGTAATACATCTCAAGATATAATGATGTCGATAGAAACTTTGTAATATCTAAATCGAGTGTATTCTTCCATCTAGCAGTATATATCTCATCCCAATTAGTGAAGGAATATAACTCAGATCTAAATCTCAATTTATTTTTTGCAAATTTTCGATCAAAATTTAGACTCAAAGAGCTACCCAAGCTAGTCTTTGTATGCTTACCCTTCTCTACACCGTGATAACCTTGATTCGAGAGGGTGTCACTTGACACTACAACAATTCGACCTGCAATAGGAGATAATATAACTGCAAGAGATGTTCCTGGGAGTTTTCCATACTTCAAACCTCCTGCAACATCAACAATCCCTGGCGACATAAAGTTTGAGACCATCCTATCATCCGTTCTTGATGCTTCTCCCTTTGAAAATTGACTTATAAAATTAGAACTAATCGCATAAGACCAATGCCCCTTAATGACCCAAGTAGCTTGTGCATTTAAATTTAAAACGTCCAAATTTTTAAATACATCCCCATCAATAGAGTTTAGTCCATACTTTGAATCAAATTTATACTCAAAAGAGAATGGGTTATTAGTATATATGTGTTTAAAATAGAGATGAACATAACCTGTAAATGAATTAACATCACCCTCCTTCCAATACTCAGCTTGTATTGGATTGAAACTCAACTTAGGAATAAACTCTATATAATTTCTATCTTTTCTTTGCTGGCGCTTTTCAGCAGCCCTCTTCGCAGGACTAAAATAATCATTAGTTATCTCTATTCTGTTTACCGAATCTATCCCCTTAGGTCTAAACTCCTTCGATTTATCTTTCGCTATTGTAAATTGTGAAAATGATTCTGTTGTAAAACAGATCATAAAGATTAACAATAATATAGTTTTCAAAACATTCATAATATTTAACACATTATAGGTTTTAATTAACACTAATGGTGCATACAAATATAGTGCAAAAAAGTTATTCTAAGAAACAGTTTATATTTTATTATCATCTCCAGACGAACTCATACAAGAAAACGTCGTTTTACTCCAACTTTATAGTAAGTTAAAGTAGAAGATTAGATAAATTTCATATTTTTGCATTTATATATAAATTAATCGAATTTTACATATGAAATATTTTGGAGCACACGTAAGTGCATCAGGCGGTGTGGAGAACGCACCCATAAATGCACATAACATAGGAGCTAGATCATTTGCACTATTTACTAAAAATCAACGTCAATGGGCAGCATCTCCATTAACGCAAAAATCAATTGAACTATTTAAGAGTAGATGTGAGGAGTATGGCTACACTCCAAAACAGATATTACCACACGACAGCTACCTAATAAACTTAGGTCACCACGACATGGAGGCTTTAACGAAATCTCGTACTGCATTTTTCGATGAAATGTCAAGGTGTGAGCAATTAGGGTTAGATAGACTAAACTTCCATCCAGGAAGTCATCTTAATAAAATTTCAATTGAGGCCTCTCTTGATTTAATTGCAGAATCTATCAACATGGCGCATAATAAAACCACAAGTGTAAATGCTGTTATCGAAAACACAGCGGGACAAGGAACTAATCTTGGTTATAAATTTGAGCACCTAGCGTACATTATAGATAAAGTAGAGGATAAAAGTCGTGTAGGAATTTGCATTGACACTTGCCACACATTTGCAGCTGGATATGATTTAACAACAACCCAAGCATGTGAAGCAACATTTAAAGAGCTTGATAATGTTGTTGGATTAAAATATCTTATGGGTATGCACTTAAATGATGCGATGAAACCGATAGCGAGTAGAGTCGACAGACATCAAACACTTGGAGATGGTGAAATAGGACTTGAAGTTTTTAAATATATTGCGACAGATAGTCGATTTGACGATATGCCTCTAATTTTAGAGACACCGAATGATGAAATATGGCCTGAAGAGATAAAAAAATTATATTCATTCACAAAATAAAAAATATCAAACAAATTTATTTGATAGAATCTCCCTTCGTGGACAACAACGAATAATTCTAAAATAATATATTTATAAAAAAAAATAGAACTCTCCTCTCGGAAAGTTCTATTTTTTTTAGTTATAATGAAACTTACTCTTTTTCGTAAGTCATTGCAGCAAAACGCTTATAAGTATTGTAACGCCATTTAGCATTATCTTCAGAAGCTATAAATAACTCTTTCGCCTCATTAGGGAATGCTTTAATTAGAGATGTGTAACGTACCTCTCTATTAATGAACGCTTGGAACTTACTCCAATCTGGAGCTTTAGAGTCTAAAGTAAATGGATTTTTACCTTGCTCCTCTAAAGTTGGATTAAATCTCCATAAATGCCAGTATCCACAAGCAACAGCATCTTTACCGATAGTTTGAGTACGACTCATTCCACCTTTGATACCGTGACTAATACATGGAGCATACGCAATAATGATAGATGGTCCAGGATATGCCTCCGCCTCTTTAAGAGCATTAAAGAATTGAGCTTGGCTTCCACCAATTGACACTTGAGCAACATATACATAACCATAAGTCATTGCAATTGCACCTAAATCCTTCTTACGAACTCTTTTTCCAGATGAAGCAAACTTAGCAACTGCTCCAATTGGAGTAGATTTAGAAGATTGACCACCAGTATTAGAGTATATCTCTGTATCAACGATAAGAATATTAACATCTTCACCACTTGCGATAACATGGTCAAGACCACCGTAACCGATATCATAACCCCATCCGTCACCACCAATAATCCATTGTGATTTCTTAATGAAGTTAGCTTTCATACCAAGAAGTTCTTGACAAGCATCACAACCACAAGCCTCAAGCATTGGAACAAGTTTCTCAGTAGCAGCAACACTAGCAGCAGCATTATGGCGACCTTCAATCCATTCAGCCATTGCAGCTTTAAGCTCCTCAGAACACTCAGAACAATTTTCGATTGCATTTTTCATCTTAAACTCAACAGTATCACGAAGTTTTTCGACACCAACGTGCATTCCAAGACCAAATTCTGCATTATCTTCAAAAAGAGAGTTAGCCCAAGCTGGACCGTGTCCTTTTTCGTTAGTACAGTATGGAGTTGATGGAGCAGATCCACTATAAATAGATGTACAACCTGTTGCATTCGCAACCATCATTCTATCACCAAATAGTTGAGAGATAGTTTTGATATATGGAGTTTCACCACAACCAGCACAAGCTCCAGAGAACTCAAATAGTGGTTTAGCGAATTGACTACCTTTAACAGTTTTAGTTTTATCGATTACATTATCTTTGTAACCAACTATTTCAACCATCTTAGTCCAATTCTCTTGCTCAGGCATAACCTGCTCAAGAGGCTTCATAATAAGTGATTTTGTTGGAGAAGGACAAACGTCTACACAGTTACTACAACCAGTACAGTCTAATGGAGATACTTGAATACGGAATTTGTACTCTTTAGTAGCACCTAATCCTTGTTTGCAATCTACACCAGTGCTCTTAGCCTCTTCTTCAGTTAGAAGGAATGGACGAATAGCAGCGTGAGGACAAACATAAGAACATTGGTTACATTGAATACAGTTATCAACATCCCAGATAGGAACACTTGATGCGATACCACGCTTCTCAAAAGAAGCAGTAGAATTCTCCCAAGTACCGTCTTCTCTACCATTGAATGCACTTACAGGAAGATCATCTCCTTTAAGAGCATTGATAGGAGCAACTACGTTATTGATAAAATCAGTTGCGTTAGCATCAACCACAATACTCATTGGTTCAGCCTCAATAGTAGCCCACTCAGTAGGAACTTCAACTTTAATAAAATCCTGTCCGCCTTTATCTACTGCGGCATAGTTCATCTTAATTATATCTTCACCTTTACTTCCGTAACTTTTAAGGATAGCGTTCTTCATCTCCTTAACCGCATTCTCGAAAGGAATAACATCTGCGATTTTAAAGAATGCAGACTGCATGATAGTATTAGTTCTACTACCTAATCCTAATTCAGAAGCAATTTTTGTTGCATTGATTATATAGAAATTGATTTTATTCTCAGCAAGATATCTCTTCATATGGTTAGGTAGAGATGCTCTTGTTGTCTCAGCATCATGTACACTATTCAATAAGAAAGAACCACCAGCTTTAAGACCTTTCAATACATCATATTTATCAACGTATGAAGGAACGTGACAAGCTACAAAGTTTGGAGTTGTCACTAAATATGGAGAAGTTATAGGGTTGTCACCAAAACGAAGGTGAGAAGATGTATAACCACCTGATTTTTTAGAGTCATAAGCGAAGTATGCTTGACAATATTTATCAGTAGATCCACCAATAATTTTGATAGAGTTTTTATTTGCACCAACAGTACCATCAGCACCAAGACCGAAGAAAAGACCCTCAAAAGTACCTGGTTTAGCTAAAGAAACTTCAGCACCTACTTTAAGAGATAGGTTTGTAACGTCATCATTAATACCTACAGTGAAACCATTAAGAGGCTCTTCAGCACGAAGATTCTCGTATACAGCAAGTATTTGAGCTGGCGTTGTATCTTTAGAAGATAATCCGTAACGACCACCAACAACAACTGGAGCATTAGGTTTACCGTAGAACATATCTCTAACATCAAGATAAAGTGGCTCACCACTAGCACCTGGCTCTTTTGTTCTATCAAGAACACAAACTTTCTTCACTGAAGCAGGAACTACATCAAAGAAGTATTTAGAAGAGAATGGTCTGTAAAGATGTACAATAATAAGACCTACTTTATCACCCTTAGCATTAAGGTAATCGATAGTCTCTTTAATTGTATCGTTAACAGAACCCATAGCTACGATGATATTCTCAGCATCCTGAGCACCATAGTAAGTAAATGGTTTGTATTCTCTTCCAGTGATAGTTGTAATCTCCTTCATCATATCAGCTACCATATCTGGTACAGCGTCATAGAATTTGTTACAAGCCTCACGAGTTTGGAAATATATATCTGGATTTTGAGCAGTTCCTCTAGTAACCGGAGCTTCAGGATTTAAAGCACGGCTACGGAATTGAGCTAAAGCCTCTTTATCAAGAAGTGGCATTAATTGCTCTTGCTCCATAACTTCAATTTTTTGAATTTCGTGTGAAGTACGGAATCCGTCAAAGAAGTGTAGGAATGGAATTCTAGATTTAAGAGATACTAAGTGAGCTACACCAGCAAGGTCCATAACCTCCTGAACAGAGCTTGTAGCTAACATTGCGAATCCAGTTTGGCGAGTAGCCATAACATCTTGGTGGTCACCAAAGATTGAAAGAGCTTGTGCAGCTAAAGCACGAGCAGTAACGTGGAATACACTAGGAAGTAACTCTCCTGAGATTTTGTACATATTCGGGATCATCAAAAGCAGACCCTGAGAAGCTGTAAATGTTGTACTTAAAGCACCAGCTTGTAGAGATCCGTGAAGAGCACCAGCAGCACCAGCTTCAGATTGCATCTCAACGACTCTAACAGTCTCTCCGAACATGTTCTTACGACCACCTGCCGACCATTCGTCTACATATTCAGCCATCGTAGTCGATGGAGTGATAGGGTATATCGCAGCCACTTCACTAAACATATATGCAATATGTGCAGCGGCATAATTACCATCACAAGTAATAAATTTTTTCTTAGCCATCTTGTATTATATAAGGTTATCCAATATTAATAAATATTCATCAATCGTAGTTAATTTACGATATTGATTATACATAATTATACAAAGGTAAGTTATTTTTTTTTAATATAATACACCTTTTTGGTGTTAGTTTTTTCACAATTGCAGTTCTTTTCAAACATAAATTAAGAAAACAACCTTTTCTACTATTAGTTTATTTGAAATTAGTGAATTTTAATTTTTTAGCACTATTTTTGCATTACGTTATTTATATGAGCCCTATGTTGAAAATTATAAAGCAATTAATAATATACTGTTTCATCTTTTTTCTCACTTTTTCTATAAGCTACACGCTTATTTTAAAGTGGGTCCCTATCACTATAACCCCGTTAAAGATTATCTGTTTTTTTGAAAATTTAACAACAGATAACAAGTTAATATACTCATCATGGAGTAGTTTTGACGAAATCAACACCTCAATGATAGAATCTGTGATAGCTTCAGAAGATAATAATTTCCTATATCACAATGGGTTTGACTGGGACGCAATTGAAAAAGCATTCGAACTGAATAAAATTAATGGACACAAGCGTATCTTAGGCGCGAGTACAATCTCACAACAAACAGCAAAAAATGTATTTTGCATTCATGATAGAACATGGATAAGAAAAGGGTTTGAGACATATTTTACTTTTTTAACAGAGCTTATGTGGTCAAAAGAGCGAATAATGGAGGTCTACCTAAACATCATTGAGACTAGACCTAATGTATATGGAGTAGAGGCAACGGCACATAAATATTATAAAAAATCTGCTATTGATCTGAACCCACATGAATCATCTATGATTGCCGCTGCGCTACCATCTCCGAGACGTATGAATATTGTAAACCCATCTACATACCATGTAAATAGAGCATCAAAGATACGTCGACTAGTTAGAGGTCTGCCTGAACTTGATTTTGAGTCACCAGATATCACTTTAGATGAAAAGTAGATATATTTTTCAATAAATTATAAACTGTCTATGACAGTAACCCTTAAAATGCGTCATCAAGCTTCTATAAAAAATTGTTTTATTAGTGAGCTTGTTGAATCTTCTCCAATAATAACAATAATAAAAAAATGATAGATTATAAAATTAAGACTCTTGGCAACGGACTAACTGTTGTAGTTCACCAAGAGAAGAGCTCCCAAATGGCAGCAGTTAATATGCTATACAGAGTAGGTGCACGTAACGAGAATCCTGAACATACAGGGTTTGCTCATCTATTTGAGCATCTGATGTTCAAAGGGACAGCACAAATACCCAACTTCGACACACCAGTTCAGATGGCAAGTGGAGAGAACAATGCCTTCACAAATAACGACTATACTGACTACTATATAACACTACCAAAGGAGAATATCGAGACTGCTCTATGGTTAGAATCAGACCGTATGACTGGACTAAACATCACTCCAGAGGGTCTAGAGATGGAGAAACGTGTGGTAATCGAGGAGTATAACCAACGATATATAAACCAACCATACGGGGAACAATGGTTATGCCTTAGAGATATGGCATACAAAGTACACCCATACAGGTGGGCGACTATTGGGCTCTCGACAGATCACATATCAAATGCAACGATGGATCAAGTGGATGAGTTCTATAAAAAGTTTTACACCCCAAACAATGCGATCTTGTCGATTGCTGCTGCATATGAACCAGAGTATATGTTTGAATTAGCAGAGAAATGGTTTGGAGATATTCCTTCAATGGAGAGTGAAAAACAAAATATCCCTGAAGAGCCAGAGCAAACAGAGTCAAGGCGCATGGAGTTAACGCAAAAAGTTCCTGCAAACTCAGTTACCATTGCATTTAAAATGGCAGGTAGGGATTCAATCAACTACTACGTTAGTGATATGATAAGTGATCTATTATCTAGTGGTAGTTCTGCAAGATTATATCAGAGTTTAGTTAAAGAGCAGAAGGTATTATCCGCAGTCAATGCCTATATAACTGGTGATGTTGATCCAGGACTATTTGTTGTTACAGGTCAAGTCAACCCAGGCTTCACAATTGAAGAGGCGGAGCAAGCTTTATGGAGAGAGATCACAAGACTACAAACAGAGGAGGTTGGAGAGTACGAGTTAGAGAAAGTTAAAAATAAATTTGAAGCCAATGTAATTTTCGGCGAATTGAATGTAATGAATAAAGCTATGAATCTGGGATTCTATACTATGCTTAACGATCTACCTTTAATAAATAAAGAGGTTGACATCTACCGCTCTATAACTAAGGAGCAAATTACACTCTGCGCACAAGATCTATTCCGCAAAGAGATAAGCTCTACACTTATATATAATATAGAGAAATAATCCACGTACCACTTACTTTAGAGTCGCATGATAAAGCAACAACCAAAAATAACAGCACCAAGAGAGATAAATGTAAACTGTGCGGATACATTGACTGCACAAAATGGTGTAAAGCTCCACAAGATAGATTGTACCGAAGATGAAGTCATGCGAATGAGTTTTGTGTTCAAAGCTGGCACAAGAATGCAGACAAAAGCGTTCACGGCATCTACAACAGCAAACTTACTTAGTGAGGGAACTAAAGATTTCACAGCACATGAGCTTGCTGAGAAGTTAGATTTCTACGGTTCATACTTTGATGTATCACTAGATAGAGACTATGTTGTAATTACATTTTGCTCTCTAACAAAATTTTTCTCACAAACTTTAGAAGTTGCACGACAAATGTTGCTCTACCCTACTTTCCCACAAGGCGAGCTTGAGACATATTGTAGCAAGCGTCAACAAAGGTTACTTGTAGAGCAGAGTAAAACTTCTTTTCAAGCTAGAACACTATTTTCGGAGGCACTATTTGGAAAAGAACATCCATATGGAATCTCTTTCGATGCTTCTGAATATTTAAATATAACTAGAGATGATATCACAACAATATATGATACATTATATATCGCTGAAAATTGTTTTGCCGTATGCAGTGGAAACATTTCAGACGAGATAGAGTCCAATATTCTAAACCTATGTGGAGATATTCCGAATGGTAAGACAAAAGTACATATCGAGTTCCCTACTCCACATACGACACCTACTGTTTTTAAGCAGCATGATGGTGCGGTACAATCTGCGATACGCATCGGCACTCTACTATTTCCACGTTCACACCCCGATTTTATCGCAATGCAGATGTTGTCAACTATACTAGGTGGATATTTTGGTTCACGTCTAGTTCATAATCTTCGCGAAGAGCGTGGATACACCTACGGTATTTTCTCAGGAGTCGTTAATCTTGACTATGATGGATACCTTGCGATTGCAACCGAGGTTAGTTCTGAATCTACAAAAGATGCTATCACACAAATCTACCATGAGATGAATCGCCTTATTGTTGAGAAAGTTTCAGAAGAGGAGCTTGAGATGGTAAAAAACATCTTAGTCGGTGAGGTTATGAGAATACTAGACGCATCATTTGGAATTGCAGATGTCACAATAGAGAATATTCAGAATGGTAGTGACAACAACTATTTAAATAAGATGCTAGATGAGGTCTTCACGATCACACCTGAGCGCATACAAGAAGTTGCAGTAAAACACTTAGATCCGAACAAATTCACAACAACAGTTGTCGGCTCAGTAAATCCATTCTAAAAAAGTTCAGTACGATCAGGTCAGTTTAATTAAACTCAGATATGAATATCGAAGATGTAAGAGAGTACTGTCTCTCAAAAAAATATAGTTTAGAGACTACACCCTTTGACGAAGATACAATTGTATATAAGGTTGGCACATCAGATCTCTATAAAATGTTTTCTCTTATCTCTCTATCTCGTAATAATTATTTGATTTTAAAGTGTGATCCAGAGCGAGCAATTGAGCTAAGAGATAAACACTCTGAAATTGAGGGGGCATTTCATATGAATAAACGCCATTGGAATGGAGTCTTTATAGATGGTGGTTTATCGGATAAGTTTATCTGCTCCATGATTGATGACTCATATAACCTTGTTTGCGCAACATTTCCTAAGCGCATAAAATTAGATTAAAAAAAAGTCCCTTGGCTAATTACCAAGGGACTTTTTTTACTTTATAACTCCCGTTGCATTTCAAAATCCATTCCTCCCTGTTTTAGAATCATTACTCCCTTCTCTGGATTAAAGACTAAAACAATATTTACAGCAGCAAATTCAAAAGTATGTTCATCAGTTGGAACAAGATCAAACGATGGCTGACCACTTCCCTGCGCCACTAAAACATTACCTTTTTTTGTTACCGTAATTTTAATTGGTAATTTACTTGTTGCATATACCCCCAAATACTTCTCTAACTCCTCTTCAGAAATCTGCATAGGTCTCTTTAAAATTTCAGCAGCATACTTCTCACTATCTATATTCAGATATTCATGTGTTAATCCCATTGTTTTTGAGGTTATTACCCCTTTACTGACATTAAAAATTAGCTCATTTTTCATACCTAAATAACTATATTCAAAGGTGTCTTTGGCTATTGAAGTAAATCTATAAGATAATCCACTACTTCCCTTGGTTAGTACCAGAATACTCTTTTGATTACTGATCGTTATTGTATCATCTGCTGACAAACACCTATAAACACCTCTATATTTCGCCACATCCTCTTCAGAAAGAGTTACAGACTTAAACTCAGGTATATCAAAAGGTATATCATAGATAGCACTATACAATACTTTCATAATTTCATTATATTGATAATTCATTCCGTTTGAGGTTATGGTTATAGCTGTTTCATCTGCAGGATAGTATACCGAAATAGAAACATATCCATTTATACCTCCAGTGTGTCCATAGCAAACTCTCTTTCCATTAGGCATATACAACAACTTAGACATATCCAACAACCCCATACCCAAAGGTAACCTTGAGCTCTTGTCAATTATTGTCATATCATCCAAACTCTCTTCTGAAATTAACTCCCCACTAAACAGAGCGCTATAAAATATATTAAGATCAGTAGGCGTTGAAACAATACCACCTGCACCCAATATTGCAGAAGGGTGTGTCTCTATCTCAACATCCCATCTATCTCCTGCATACATATATGAGTAACACCCCTCTTGCTCTTCAGGCATTAATGTATTTTTAAGACCTAAAGGTTTTACAATATTAGCATCTAATATCTCTACAAATTTTTTCTCATAAACATCTTCTAGAATATAGGTCAATAATACGTAGTTTGAGTTACTATACGATGATACACTATCAGTAGCAATTATAACATTTTTCTTATATCGTCCAAGAATTGTATCGACCATTACATTACGTGACTTATACTCCGCAAGTTTTGTCATATTACTTACGTCAAAATATTCCGGAATCCCACTACGGTGACGCAACATATGTTCTATTGTTATCTTATTACTGTTTGGAATTGATGGAAAATAGTTATCCAGCGTCGTATTCAGAGTCAATAAACCCTTTTCAAGTGCCTGCATAACTAATACAGCCGTAAAGCTCTTCGATATAGATCCGATTTTATACCTTGAATCGATTGTCGCTTTCTCATCAGCCTCTACATTACTGTAACCAATGACATTTGAATATATTACTGTATCTCTTCTTGAAATAGATACACTCCCCATAAATTTATTATCATCATCAAGTACTTTGAAGTATTGATCTAATTTAGGATACTTACTCTGTGCAGAGCAAGAAGTAGCAATTATCATAATTGCTATAAAAAATAAAACACCTTTCATAAATATCTATTTTAGGTTAATATTCCCTCAATATACAATATTTATTTAAAAGACCAATTTAATTCTATGAAACCGCCCTACACAGGTAGTTGTGCGTGTTCGCACTGAACTTTAATTATAGTCTGTAAAACTATTTATTTGTTCAGTGCGACCACGCACCACCGCCCGCGCAGGGCAGTTCTAATAAACAAAAAAAGCCCTCCAAAAAATTGGAGGACTTTTCTATTATGAAACAGGTTTCAAAATTACAATTGAGGACCTGCAGAAATAAGAGCTTTAGCAGCATCGTTATCACAGTATTGCTCAAAGTTTTTGATATACTTAGCAGCAAGACTTTTCGCTTTAGTTTCCCACTCAGCAACGTCAGAGTAAGTCTCACGTGGATCAAGGATACCCTCAGATACATTGTTAAGAGCTACAGGAACAGTTAAGTTAAGAATAGGAAGAGTTCTTTGCTCAGCACTGTTGATAGAACCGTCAATGATAGCGTCAATGATTGCACGAGTATCTTTGATAGAAATACGCTTACCAGTACCATTCCAACCAGTGTTTACTAAGTATGCAGTAGCACCATTCTCATTCATTTTCTTAACAAGAGTAGAAGCATACATAGTTGGGTGTAGAGTCAAGAACGCCTCACCAAATGCAGGAGAGAATGATGGAACTGGCTCAGTAATACCACGCTCAGTACCAGCTAACTTCGATGTGTAACCACAAAGGAAGTGATATTGTGCTTGAGCATCATCAAGAACTGAAACTGGAGGTAATACTCCAAACGCGTCAGCAGAAAGATAAATAATCTTGCTAGCGTGTCCAGCCTTAGAAGGAAGAACGATTTTACTTATGTGGAAGATAGGGTAAGAAACACGAGTGTTCTCAGTTTTCGAACCATCAGCGAAATCGATTGTACCGTCAGCATTAACAGTAACGTTCTCAAGAAGAGCGTCACGCTTGATTGCTTTCCAGATATCAGGCTCATTCGCTTGAGAAAGGTTGATAGTCTTAGCATAGCAACCACCTTCGTAGTTAAATACACCGTGATCATCCCAACCGTGCTCGTCATCACCAATAAGGAAACGCTTAGGGTCAGCAGAAAGAGTTGTTTTACCAGTACCAGAAAGACCAAAGAATACAGCAACATCACCTTCAGGTCCTACGTTAGCAGAACAATGCATAGAAGCCATACCTTTCAAAGGAAGGTAGTAGTTCATCATAGCGAACATACCTTTTTTCATCTCACCACCGTACCAAGTACCACCGATGATTTGAACTTTTTCAGTAAGGTTGAAAAGAACAAACACTTCTGAATTAAGACCTTGCTCTTTCCAGTTAGGGTTTGTAGTTTTAGATCCGTTGAAAACAACGAAATCAGGCTCACCATAGTTCTCTAACTCATGGTCAGAAGGACGGATGAACATATTTTTCACGAAGTGAGCTTGCCAAGCAACCTCTACGATGAAACGTACTTTCATACGAGTATCTTCGTTAGTTCCACAGAAAGTATCTACTACATAAAGTTTCTTTGCAGTAGAAAGTTGCTTAATAACAAGACCTTTAAGGTCAGTCCAGATCTCAGTTGAAACTGGTTTGTTAATAGTACCGTCCCACCAGATAGTGTTCTCAGAAGTTGCATCTTTAACGATGTAACGATCTTTAGGAGAACGACCAGTGAAAACACCTGTATCAACTGCAACAGCACCTGTAACAGTTTCAACACCTTTCTCATAACCACTAAGGTTTGAGTCAGTCTCAGCTACGAATAGCTCTTGGTAAGATGGGTTGCAAACAACTTCAACATCTCCGCAAATACCATATTTGCTTAAATCTACTTTTGACATAATGTTTTTTATTTAAAATTAATACCTCTACCTAGTTTATTGTTTACAAATATAGTAAAACTTTTAATTGTTACAAAAATAACAGTAAAATTTTAAGTTTTCTTAACATTGTAGTTAATTACTTAGTATGCAATTTATTAAGAAACGGTTTAAATTCAATTTATTATGTTTTATTAAACCAATTGAAAAAAATAATATTTTACATAGAGTTTAATATAAAAAATCGTAAATTGCGTATAATTCACTATTGAAACCCCATTTAAACACTATATAATATATTTTATGGCAGGTATATACATTCACACTCCATTCTGTACTCAGATGTGCTACTACTGTGATTTTTTCAGTTCAGCATCTATCACCCAAAAGAGAGAAATTTTAAGCGCAATTATAGACGAACTAGAGATACGACAAGATTATTTAGAGGACAGATCCATAGATACTATATATATAGGAGGAGGCACTCCATCCGTATTCTGTGTAGATGAACTACAAAGTATAATAAATAAGGTACAATCTTTGTGGGATACCACCTCAGTTAAAGAGATAACAATGGAGGCTAATCCAGATGATCTAACCCAAGAGTACCTTCTAAAGCTAAAAGATAGCTCTATAAATAGATTAAGTATCGGGATTCAATCTTTTGAAGACAAGTTACTCAAATTTATGAATAGACGCCACAATGCAATAGAGGCTATTAATGTAGTTAAAAATGCACAGCGTATTGGTTTTGACAATATCACTATCGATTTAATGTACGGCATACATGGACTCAGTAATCAAATGTGGATAGATACAATCAAACAAGCATTAGATTTAGGTGTACAACACATTTCAGCATACCATCTAACAATTGAACCTAAAACTGTTTTTGGAATTAGGGAGAAGAGAGGTGAATTAACACCTGTAGATGAGAGTGTAGGCGCAGAACAATATGACATACTACATAATATGCTAGAGTCTGCGGGCTTTGAACACTATGAGGTCTCCAACTTCGCAAAGAGCGGCTTTAGAGCCAAACATAATAGTTCATACTGGAGAGGCGATAAATATCTGGGAGTTGGTCCATCAGCCCACTCCTTTAATGGAGAGAGTCGAGATTGGAACATCTCCTCTTTAAATGGATATTTAAAAGGATATAAAGATGGAAGCTCTTTAGAGCAAGAGGTTTTAACAGATAGAGATATACAGAACGAATACATAATGACAAGATTTAGGACAAAAGAGGGTATATCTCTAAAAGATTTTGAAACTAAATTTGGACATGACAATTTTAATATAATAAAAATAGTTGCAGATAAAGAGATTGCAAATGGAAGGTTAATCGAAAATAATGGTTTTTACAAAATTCCTCCAGTAAAATTTCTTGTAAGTGATGCAGTGATATGTAATTTTTTTGTGTAAAGGCAGTATAATCTAACAAAAAAACACTATCTTTATTAAAATTAAAACTAACAAAATATAACATTTTAAAAATTAAAGTAACGATCATAAAATAATTTCATATAATATAACACTTATCTAAACTAAATTAACGATGGTAAACATTAAAATTAAAGCACCTCAAACTCTATTTGAAGTGAGTTGGGAGATTTGTAATAAAGTTGGAGGTATACATACAGTAATAGCAACTAAGGCTAAAAATACGATACAGGAGTATGATAGCAATTATATATTAATAGGTCCAGACATCACAACAGGCTCTGTTAATAATGAATTTATTGAAGATAGTTCACTACTTCAAGATTGGCGCAAAGAGTTATATTCTCGAGGTATTAGAGTTAAGATCGGACGTTGGCAAATTGAAGGAGAACCAATCGTTGTTTTGGTAGATTTTAGCTATATGTTTGCAAAAAAGGACGAAACTCTTAAATTTTTATGGGATAATTACAAAGTTGACTCTCTAAATGGTCATTGGGACTATATTGAACCTGTATTATTTGGTTACGCAGCAGGACAAGTAATTGAGAGCTACACCAAAATGCACCGCCCTCAAGGTTCCGTTATCGCACACTTTCACGAGTGGATGACATCAAGTGGTGGTTTATATTTAAGGAGTGCAGCTCCATCTATCGCAACAGTATTTACAACTCATGCAACAGTACTAGGTCGCTGTATCGCAGGTAATAGTCTTCCACTATATAGCAATCTACCATCATTTAATCCAGATGAGTGTGCACATCAATTTGGGGTAACATCAAAACACTCACTAGAGAGAAGTGCCGCAAATAATTCTGATGCTTTTTTAACCGTTAGTGACATCACAGCAAATGAGTGTAAATACCTCTTAGGTCGTGAAGTTAGCATGGTAACACCAAATGGTTTTGAAGATAAATTTGTATGGGAAGAGGAACAATTCAATGAAATAAGACAGACGTCAAAAAACTTGATGATTCAAGTTGCAGAGGCGTGTTTAGATTATAAATTCAAGACCGCTCCACTAATCGTAGGAACAAGTGGTCGATATGAGTTCAAAAACAAAGGTATTGATCTATTCTTAGATGCCCTAAAATTAATTGCAGAAGAGAATAATAGCGGACGCGAGAT
Organism: uncultured Rikenellaceae bacterium; assembly: GCA_947038405.1. Classification (GTDB taxonomy): domain Bacteria; phylum Bacteroidota; class Bacteroidia; order Bacteroidales; family Rikenellaceae; genus CAMQVY01. The sequence goes on from CAMQVY010000001.1 coordinate 18,941, forward strand.
ACTTGCTTACATCACAGTACCTGCGGGAAATGAGGGAGCAAGAGTGGATCTTCAAGCCCATCTTGCAGATAGTTCAAAAGCTATCGACTCAAATGTATATCCTCATACTACTCACTATCTAACAGCTCCAGATTGGGATCCAGTTGTTAACAGTCTGAATGGCAGCAAACTACTAGATAAAGACTCAAATGTTAAGATTATTTTTGTTCCTAGCTATTTAAATGGTGACGATGGAATTTTCAACAAACATTACTATGAGTTATTGGCAGGTATGGATATTACAGTTTTTGCATCATACTATGAGCCATGGGGTTATACTCCACTTGAGAGCGTTGCCTTCTCTGTGCCGACAATCACTACAACATTAGCTGGTTTTGGAGCATGGGTGGATCAACATTCAGGCAAACATCGTGGTGTAGAGGTTATCGAGCGTACAGACAGTAATGATGACTACGTTATCAATAAGATTGCAGAATCAATCCTACTATATAGCAAGATGAAAAATGCAGACTATTTAATGTGTAGAGATAGCGCACTTTTCATCTCAAAAACCGCACTATGGGATAGTCTATTCACATATTATAAAGAAGCATATGCGTTAGCAACAACTAATGCTTCTCAGAGAGTTTTAAATAATCGTTCTGAATCAATTAAGGATCAAGGAGAGCAGATGAATTTTGTTAGACAACAGTTAAGTAGTAACAAGCCAACATGGACAAGATTAATGGCAGAGAAGCATCTTTCAGAGCGACTTCAGCCATTAGAGATATTATCAAACAACCTTTGGTGGTCATGGACTCTTGGAGCACATGAGTTATTTAAATCAATTGATTCTGCGTTATGGGTAAGTTGCCATAACAACCCAATAGCACTACTTGATTCAGTAAGCTCAAAGAGATTTAAAGAGCTTGAAAATGATTCTAAGTTTTTAGCATTAATGGACTCTGTATATTCAGACTTTAAGGCTTATATGGCAGAAAAGAGTGAAGCTAAGGGACCAACAGTTGCCTACTTTAGTATGGAGTATGGCTTACATAGCTCTTTAAAAATATACTCAGGAGGTCTAGGTATCCTAGCAGGAGATTATCTAAAAGAGGCAAGTGATAAAAACGTACCAATGGTTGCTGTTGGGTTACTATACCGTTACGGCTACTTTACTCAACGACTATCGTCACATGGAGATCAAGAAGCTGGTTATGAAGCTCAAAACTTCTACAAATTACCGATTAGTCCTGTTAGAGATGAGAATGGCAATTGGGCTACATCTGTAGTCACTCTACCTGGAAGAACTGTTACAGCAAGAGTTTGGAAATGTGAAGTAGGAAGAACGGAATTATACCTACTAGATACCGACCATGAACAAAACTTAGATGAAGATAGAACTATCACTCATCACCTATACGGAGGTGATTGGGAGAATAGGATGAAGCAGGAGATAATTCTAGGTATTGGTGGAATTAGAGCTCTAAACCAAATGAATATTTCACAAGATGTTTACCATTGCAATGAGGGACATGCAGCATTTATTGGACTTGAAAGAGTTAAGAATCTAATAAGTTCTAATAAACTATCATTCAGCGAAGCACTTGAAGTTGTTCGTTCATCATCACTGTTCACCACACATACTCCAGTTCCAGCAGGTCACGATGCGTTCCCAGAGTCAATGATGCGCCAGTATATGGCAAAATTCCCAGATAAATTGGGCATTACATGGGAGCAATTTATGAATTTAGGAAAGACTAATCCAAATGACTACAACGAGAAATTTTCAATGAGTTTCTTAGCTTGTAATCTATCACAAGAAATTAATGGAGTTAGTTGGCTACATGGAGAGGTTAGTAAAGATATTCTTGGCGGAATGTGGCCAGGCTATCTTGCAAATGAGCTACATATAAGCTATGTTACAAATGGGGTTCACTTCCCAACATGGACAGCATCAAATATGCGTAAGCTGTATAGCAAATATTTCCCAGAAGGATTCACAAATCATCAGTACGACATCCCTGCATGGCAGAAAGTCAAGCAGATAGATAATAAAGAGCTATGGGATGCTAGACTACATTTGAAGCAAAAATTAATTAGTCATATCGGAAAACGAGCACTAGATCCAAGTGAATTTATGTTTGGGTCTCCAGCAACTTTGGTTAAAATAATAGACTCATTTAAACCAGAAGTCCTAACTATTGGTTTTGCCCGTCGTTTTGCGACATACAAAAGAGCACACCTATTATTTACAAATTTAGAGCGATTAGAGCGAATTGTAAATAATAAAGAGCGTCCTGTTCAATTTGTTTTTGCAGGAAAAGCACATCCAAATGATATTCCAGGACAACACCTAATCAAACGTATCGTTGAAGTATCTGCAATGCCACAATTTATGGGTAAGATTATCTTCTTGCAAAATTATGATATGGATCTCGCTCGTAAAATGGTTCAAGGGGTTGATGTTTGGTTAAATACACCAACTCGTCCATTAGAGGCATCAGGAACAAGTGGAGAGAAGTGTGTAATGAATGGAGTTCTACAATTCAGCGTACTTGATGGCTGGTGGGTAGAGGGCTACAAAGAGAGTGCAGGTTGGATGTTACCACAAGAGAGAACATATGACGACCAACACTTCCAAGATGAGTTAGATGCTGAGATGATCTACGCAACAATTGAAGATACTATCGCTCCTAAATACTATCACAGAGACGGAGAGAACACTCCAACTGACTGGCTTAAAATGATAAAGAGCTGTATTGCAGATGTTGCATCTAACTTCACAACAAATAGAATGCTTACTGATTACGAAGAACGCTTCTATAAGAAACTACACGAACGTCATGTAAGAGTTGTTGCTGATAACTACCAAGAGGCAAAAGAGGTTGCATCATGGAAACGCAGAGTTAGCAACGCATGGGACAAGGTTCGCATTATTGATGTTAAACAGATGGACTTAATAAGATCTGCCATGTCAATCGGCGATGGTTTTAATGTCAGTGCAACTGTAGATTTAAATGGTCTATTACCGAGTGATATTGGTGTTGAGATTGTTGTTGCGAAACAAATTCATGAAAATAAAGCTATTGAGATTCTTGATAAATTAGAATTAAGTATTGAGAGTCAAGATGGAAATGTAGTACATTATGTTTTAAATACAGAGACTCAATTCTCAGGGACATTTGATGTTGCACTACGTTTATATGCAAAAAATGATAAGTTACCACATAGAACTGATTTCGCCTTAGTTAAATGGGCATAAATTATTTTATTAGTTAACACCTTTTCAAAAAAAACCAGCTAACTGAATTCGAGTTAGCTGGTTTTTTCATTACCCTATGAATAATCTTATCCACACAAAAATACACATACAAAAAAAGAGCTTCCCACAATGGCAAGCTCTATTTTTGTACGTATTCAAAAAAATGAATACCTATTTAACTGTTTTAACGATTTGTTCGAATGCAATCGGGTGGTTCATTGCTAAGTCAGCCAAAACCTTACGGTTAAGAGCGATTCCTTTAACATTTAATTTCCCAATAAATTCTGAATATGTCATTCCGTGCATACGAGCAGCCGCGTTAATACGCTGAATCCACAAACTACGGAATGTTCTCTTTTTGTACTTACGGTCGCGATACGCGTAAGTAAGACCTTTTTCAACGGTGTTTTTAGCTACCGTCCATACGTTACCCCTTGATCCAAAGTTACCTTTGGCAAGTTTTAAAACTTTTTTTCTTTTGGCTCTTGATGCAACCGCATTTACTGACCTTGGCATAATTGTAAGTTTTACGAATGATTAGCGGAAAGTTTCTCTCTCACTCTTTGGGGCTAATTCACTCTTGATTAAACATGTAAGTTTCTAGTTAATTACTTAACTAGTAATAATTTGATTCTTGAAACATCTGGTGCAGCAACTAAACCTGAATAAGTTAGGTTACGCTTTTGTTTCGTTGTTTTCTTTGTCAAGATATGGCTTTTAAAAGCGTGTTTTCTCTTGATTTTCCCTGTGCCAGTGAAGCAAAAACGCTTCTTAGCCGCAGAGTTTGTTTTAATTTTTGGCATTTCGATTTTTAATTAAAAAGTTAAACAGTCCACAAAGGTAAACATTATATGCTTAATTAACAAAGAACTCCTTTAAACTTTTAAAGATAGCTCCGAGTTAACGATAAATTTACATTCGTTAACTCGGAGCTATCTTTAAAAATCTATTGAGATTCCAGAGCTACCATTCAGCTATCTCTGATAGTAAAATTTATTTAGCTACCACATTTAGAGTAACCACAACTCATACAAACTGGACATCCACTCTGATACACAAGAGATTCTTGTCCACAATTAGTACACTTCTCTTTAACCTTCTGACCATCTCGTACATACTGTTTAAGAGCTCTAGCAACTCCATTTTTCCAAGTATTTATTGATTCACTATCTAAACTTAGCGACTCAATAAGAGTTACAACATCTAAAATAGGCATTCCATTACGTAATACTCCAGATATTAATTTAGCATAATTCCAGAACATATCATCAAAAAGTCTTGAAATACCACCAACAGTGTTAGTATAGCCATACTTATCTTTGTATTGGAAATCATAACGTTTATTTCCCTTATCATCAATAACCTTTAGAATGACACCCTTTCTGATCTTTTTAGGGATAAACATTGCATCCTCTTCTACTTTACCAGTAAATATCTCATAAGGTCTATCATTATATATTCCAACGAATGAGATCCAATCTTCAGAACCATTCTTAAATCTAACGATATCCGCAGCCAATTCGATTGGTCGATGTAGTGGAGGTCTGTATTCGCTACTATTCTCCATCGTTACATTACCTTTCTTTTTCTTCTTCTTGTTATCAACAAGTACACCTGCACGAGAACCGTCACGATAAACCGTAACTCCTTTACAACCACACTCCCAAGCTCTTTTATATACATCAGCAACAACGCTCTCAACAACATCATTCGGTAAATTTACTGTCACCGATATAGAGTGGTCAACCCATTTTTGAATCTCACCCTGCATCTGCACCTTATTAACCCAGTTAATATCATTAGCAGTTGCATTACTATATGGAGACTTTGCAATTAACTCATCCATCTGAGCATCATCCATCACTTCTATCTGGCTAATAGTATAGCCATTAACTTCAGCCCAAATTACAAATTTATGATGGAATACGTTATACTCTTCCCAAGAATCACCAACTTCATCAATAAAAGTAACATTTATACTCTTATCATTAGGGTTAACTTTCCTACGACGCTTATATACAGGTCTAAACACAGGTTCAATACCAGATGTAGTTTGAGACATTAAACTTGTTGTTCCCGTAGGAGCAATAGTCAACATACCAATATTTCTACGACCAACCTTAGTCATTTCTACATACAACTCAGGATCAGCCTCTTTAATTCTATTTATAATAGGATTATTCTCCTCTAGTACAGTATCATAAATTTCAAATGCCCCTCTCTCTTTAGCCATCTCAACTGAAGCTCTATAAGCCTCAATTGCCAAAGTCTTCTGTACCTCTACAGCAAACTTAGTAGCCTCATCAGTACCATATTGCAAACCAAGAGCCGCAAGCATGTCACCTTCAGCAGTTATCCCTAATCCAGTCCTACGACCTTGAGTTGCTTTAGTTCTAATCTTACTCCAAAGCTCAAACTCAACACGTCTAATATCCTCCTCCTCAGGGTCTGCATTAATTTTTTCAAGTATAGCATCAATTTTCTCAAGTTCAAGGTCAATAATATCATCCATGATGTGCATAGATTTATTTACATGAACTTTAAACTTATCTGTATTGAATTTAGCCTCTTTAGTAAATGGATTATCCACATATCCATATAGGTTCAAAGCCAAAAGTCTACAACTATCATATGGGCACAATGGAATCTCACCACATGGATTTGTTGATACTGTTTTGAATCCAAAATCTGCATAACAATCAGGAACCGATTCCTTTATAATAGTATCCCAAAATAAAACGCCAGGTTCTGCCGATTTCCAAGCATTATGAATAATTTTATTCCAAAGAGCCTTAGCATCTATATCTTTTTCATACAATGGAGTATCTGAGTCAATAGGGAATTTTTGATGGTATTTCGACTCATTATTAACAGCCTCCATAAACTCATCATCAATTTTTATTGAGACATTAGCACCTGTAACTTTCCCAGTTTCAACCTTAGCATCAATAAAATTTTCCGCATCAGGATGTTTCACAGATAGAGACAACATCAAAGCACCTCTTCTACCATCTTGAGCAACCTCTCTAGTAGAGTTTGAGTATCTCTCCATAAACGGAACAATACCCGTAGATGTCAATGCACTATTGAAAACAGGACTTCCAGTAGGACGGATATGTGACAAATCGTGACCAACACCACCACGTCTCTTCATTAATTGAACCTGCTCCTCATCAATACGAATGATTCCACCATATGAGTCAGCAGGAGTACGATGCCCAATAACAAAGCAGTTAGATAGCGATGTAATTTGCATATTATTACCTACTCCCGTCATAGGACCACCCTGAGGAATAACATATTTGAAGTGATCAAATAGGTTAAAAATCTCCTCTGCATCCATAGCATTTGGGTACTTACTCTCTATACGTGCAATTTCACCAGCAATTCGTTGATGCATCTGAACAGGTGAAGATTCATAAATGCGTCCATAAGAGTCCTTTAAGGCATATTTACTTAACCAGACAGTTGTCGCAAGCTCATCACCTCCGAAATATTCTCTTGTGAGGTTCATGACATCGTCATAAGCATACCCCTCTACTTGTACATTTACTTCCTTTATTTCAGACATAATTATATTTGTATATTAAGTTTTTTTCTGGCACAAATTTATCCAACTTTCGTTAAAATATAGAGCCTCTCAAAACTATTTTATTAAAAGTTATTAACATTCTGAATTTACCTAGCTTTAGAGATGACTACACACACTTTTTCAGCTTTTCCACCTAATGGCGGAGATAGTTTACAGATTCTAACCTTAGCCTCTAGCACTTGATCGAATTGCTTCAGTATCTCCTCTACAACTCTGAGACCAACATTTTCAATTGTATTAGAAATAATTTTCATTTGTGCTTCAACTAAGTCATACAGTAGCAGGTAATTAACTCCAGCGGTCACATCATCACTCTGTGCCGCATCACCAATATCAGCTACCACAGACAGATCAACCCTAAAATTATTACCAACTTTATTCTCTAAATCATAACAACCATGATAGGCTCTAAATGAGATGTTATCTAGTTCAATTGTAACAACCATAACTTAATGATATTATAACAAAACGAGTAAAAAAAAGCGAAGTTTTCCAAGAAGTTTGATGAAAGTGCTAACCCTTAGGCTAATAATTTACAGCTTCATCAAACGTCTTGAAAAACTTCGTTATTTCAACTAAGTTTTATCTTAATTTAATACTATTTATTTACGAATAGCTGCGATTCCAGGAAGTTCAATACCTTCCATGTATTCAAGAAGAGCACCACCACCAGTAGATACATAACTAACTTTATCTGCAAGACCAAATTTATTGACACAAGCAACAGAGTCACCACCACCAATAAGAGAGAATGCACCATTTGAAGTAGAGTCAGCAATTGCAATTGCAATCGACTTAGATCCAGTTTCAAACTTCTCCATCTCAAAAACTCCAACAGGACCATTCCAAAGAATAGTTTTACAAGCTAAGATATGGTTACGGAAACTTGCGTCAGCTTTTGGGCCCACGTCAAGTCCTTGCCATCCGTCAGGAATCTCATTAGAAAGACAAGTTACGCTATTAGCATTCTCAGAGAATGAGTCTGCAGCAATAGTATCTTCAGCAAATAATATTTCGATACCTTTCTCTTTTGCTTTCGCAAGAACAGATCTTGCAACATCAAATTGCTCAGGCTCACAAAGGCTATTACCAATCTTACCACCTTCAGCAGCGATAAATGTATATGTCATAGCACCACCAATGATTAAGCTATCTACACGCTCCATTAGCTTCTCAATGATAGTAATTTTAGAAGATACTTTTGCACCACCGATAATTGCAACGAAAGGTCTTTGAGGCTCTTTCATTAGGGCATCAACAGCTTTAAGTTCTCCGTTAATTACATAACCAAACATCTTATCATTTGGGAAATATTCTGCGATAAGAGCAGTTGAAGAGTGAGCACGGTGAGCAGTTCCAAACGCGTCATTTATATAGCAACTTGCATAAGAAGCCAATTTCTTAACGAACTCTTTTTGGCTAGCTTTAACAAGTTTTTTAGCCTCAGCTTTCTCCTCAGCAGAAGCATCCTTAGCTAAACCACGAGGTTTTCCATCCTCTTCAGCATAAAAACGAAGATTTTCAAGAAGAAGAACTTGTCCTGGTTGCAAAGCAGCGCATTTATCTACAGCTTGCTCTCCCATACAGTCATCAGCAAAATCAATTGTCATTCCAAGACGACCTTCAAGTGTTGGGATAATATGCTTTAATGAGAATTTATCTTCAGCACCAGCCTTAGGTCTACCTAAGTGAGACATAAGAATTACAGAACCACCATTTTCTACAACTTTTTTAATTGTTGGAATAGCAGCACGGATACGAGTATCATCAGTAACCTCTAGTTTTGCATTTAATGGAACATTAAAATCTACACGGATAATAACTTTCTTGTCCTTAAAATTGTAATTTTCGATTGATAACATAATATTATACTTATAATTAAAGTTTATTTATTTTATACAAAGCACTTACTCTATCAGAGCAAATAGATTCCAAAGTTACAAAAAAAATTATTATACACTAAATATCTGTTTAAATTTTACAATTATAATTTTCAATATAGCTCTTATATCGTTGTCTGTAATCTACAAACGAGAGAGTGAACTGTCTGCGACGCAAAACTTTGAAAAGTTTTATCAAACTTCTTTGAAAACTTTGTTTTCTTAATTTTGTTTTACACATATTATAGTTCTCTGCGACCACGCAGCGCAGCCCGCGAAGGGCAGTTCCCTCCATACCGTAACCTCCTCGAAAACTTCACTTCCCTAATTTTAGTTTACACATATTATAGTTCTCTGCGACCACGCAGCGCAGCCCGCGAAGGGCAGCTCCCCCAAACTAAAACCAAAATCCAATTAAATTAAACATTTTTTAGGTTTTGTCGTGTTTTTTTCATATATAAGAAGTAACTTTGCTAACATTTTATAATAAAAAACGTTGTTTATATTAAATAATTATAGTTATGTACGGAAAAATCAAAGAGTTTTTACAAGAAGAATTAGTTCAGATCAAAGATGCTGGACTATACAAAAATGAGCGCATTATCGAATCTGCACAACAGGCAGCGATTCAAGTAAATGGTAAGAGCGTAATCAACTTTTGTGCTAACAACTACCTAGGCCTATCAAACAATCCTAGACTTATTGAGGCAGCAAAAGAGTCAATGGATTCAAGAGGTTTCGGTCTATCTTCAGTTCGTTTTATTTGTGGAACTCAGGATATTCACAAGCAACTAGAGGCATCTATATCAAAATATTTTGGTACAGAGGACACTATTCTATATGCAGCATGTTTTGATGCAAATGGAGGAGTATTTGAGCCGTTATTTTCAAGCGAAGATGCGATCATCTCTGACGCACTAAACCACGCGTCAATTATCGACGGAGTAAGACTATGTAAGGCTGTTAGATACAGATATGCTAACGCTGACATGGTAGAACTTGAGAACTGTCTAAAACTAGCTCAAGCTCAACGTTTTAGAATAATTGTTACAGATGGAGTTTTCTCTATGGACGGAAATGTTCCTCCTATGGACGAAATTTGCAGACTTGCAGAGAAGTATGATGCTTTAGTAATGGTTGACGAGTGTCACTCAGCTGGAGTTGTAGGACAAACAGGTCGTGGAGTAACAGAGCAATACAACATAAGAGGTGAAGTAGATATTATCACAGGAACACTAGGTAAAGCCTTTGGTGGCGGTGTTGGTGGATTCACAACAGGTCGTAAAGAGATCATTGACCTACTTCGTCAACGTTCAAGACCATATTTATTTTCAAACTCAATTCCACCAGCAATTGTTGGAGCGTCAATTGAGATGTTTAAAATACTTGAGGAATCAAATGAGATTCACGATAAATTGAGCAGCAATGTAGAGCATTTCCTTAAAGGTATGGTCGAAGCTGGATTTGACATCAAACCAACACAATCTGCAATCTGTGCAGTAATGTTATATGATGCGAAACTATCTCAAGAGTTTGCAACAAAACTTATTGATGAGGGTATCTACGTTACTGGATTCTACTTCCCAGTAGTACCAAAAGATCAAGCTAGAATCAGGGTTCAAGTATCTGCTGGTCACTCAACAGAGCAACTTGACCAATGTATTACAGCATTTACAAAAATAGGTAAAGAGTTAGGTCTTTTAAAATAAGTGTCAGTAAAGCATATAGTCCCTATTATCTAGGGACTATATGTGACACTCTATTTTTCAACTATTTATTTAAATCTCCTCAGCATACATTTTTCCATGATCGTGGAGAATAATGTATTATTTATAGTAATCCCCCGATAAAAAATGATATTATGACAAAAGTTGCTATTGACGCAATAGATAGAAAAATCTTGCAATACCTTGTAGATAATGCAAGGATGCCATTTCTTGAGATAGCTAGAGAGTGCGGAATATCTGGAGCAGCCATCCATCAACGTGTAAAAAAGTTGGATGATGCTGGTATTATTATTGGGTCAAGACTAGAGGTTGATCCTTTAGCATTAGGGTTTGGTGTCTGCGCATTTATAGGCATTAGGGTTTCAGATCCATTAAAGAATATTGATGCGGTGGAGGCGATAAAACAGATCCCTGAAGTTGTTGAGTGTCATTTTATAACTGGACAATTTGGCATCTTAATAAAACTATACTGCCGAGATAATAACCATCTAATGAAAACCTTGTTTAGCAATATACTTACAGTTACAAGCATATCATACACAGAGACATTTATGTCTTTAAGTCAGGCATTCAGCCGTCAAGTACATGTTCAATGTATCCCTCCAGAGACTAATATATAGGATCTGGGATACATTTTTAATAAAAAATTATGGCAAAAATAAGATTAACAAAGGAGTTTTCATTTGAAATGGCGCATGCACTATTCGGCTATGACGGAGCGTGTAGTCAGATACATGGACACTCATATAGACTATTTGTGACTATAATTGGCGAACCATTAGACAACGACAATGACCCAAAAAATGGGATGGTAATGGATTTTGGAGTTATCAAAGGTATTGTAAATAAAAATCTCATAGACAAATATGACCATTCATTGGTTCTTCGCAGAACGGATGATAATGACCAATTACTAAACACTCTTAAACTAAGTTTTAAGAGAATTGAAATTGTTGATTACCAGCCTACGTGCGAGAATATGATTTCACGATTTGCTGCGACACTTCAAAAAGAGCTCCCTAGTAGAGTAAAATTACACTCATTAAAGATGCACGAAACAGCAACCTCATATGCAGAGTGGTTTGCTGAAGATAATATATAAAATCTATTTTAAGACAAATTTTAGATTAATACAAACTGCCCTACGCAAGCACGCAATACCGCTCACGTAGGGCATTTTTACTAAACATACCACCAAAGCACCTCATAAAAAAAACAAAAAATGAATAAACTTTTCTTAGTTGATGCCTACGCACTAATTTACAGGAGTTATTACGCTTTTTTAGGGCGTAAGATGAGTAATGGAGATGGAGTAAATACAGCAGCAATATTTGGTTTTGTAAAATTTCTTAAAGATTTAATAAAGAGAGAGAGACCAAAGTATCTAGGAGTTGCATTTGACCCTAAGGGAGGGACGTTTCGCCACGTTATGTACCCTCTATACAAAGCAAATAGGTCGGCGACACCAGAAGATATACACATATCAGTCCCCTATATTAAAGAGATATTAAATGCTATGCGTATTCCGATACTTGAGGTTGCGGGCTACGAAGCAGATGATGTTATCGGTACATTATCTGCGAAGGCTGCATCTGAAGGATTTGAGGTATATATGGTGACTCCAGATAAAGACTATGGACAACTAATACAAGATAATGTATATATATATAAGAACAAAAAAGGTGGAGAAGGTATTGATCTTGTATGTAAAAGTGATATAAAAGAGCACTATGGATTGGATGATCCAAAGTTAATAATTGACATTCTTGCCCTTTGGGGTGACGCATCTGACAATATCCCAGGAGTAATGGGAGTTGGAGAGAAAGGTGCAATAAAGTTGGTTAATCAATATGGTACTGTAGAGAATGTTCTACTAAATGTTGACAAATTAAAGGGTAAGCAGAAGGAGAATGTAGAGGCCGCAAGACAACAGTTACCTCTATCGAAAGTTCTAGCGACAATAGATTTAAATGTTCCTATTAAGTTTGAGCCAGATCAGCTACTTATGGAGAATTGTGATTGCAACACTCTTCGAGAGATATACAAAGAGTTAGGATTTTTCTCTTTTATAAAAGAGATGGATGCAGATAATAGCAATCCATTTTCTGCAACATTCCACTCTTCAGAGAAGTATTGCGCCCCAACGCAACAACCTATTACGGAGATTAACGATCATGGAAATATTAGTAAAGCAAAGAGCTCCCCTGATGGTCAAGGCTCTCTATTTAATGATGACATGAGTGTAAACATACCAAACCAAGCAATTCAATTAGAGTTAAATATGGATGAGGGAAGTAGCTATACAACAGCAGAGACAACACCACATATATATAAAGTTATTGACAATGAAAGTTCTCTAAAAGAGCTTGTAAATATATTTTCAAAATGCAATGAGTTCTGTTTTGACACTGAGACTACAGGATTAGATCAATTTAATGATAGAGTTGTTGGAATATCTTTGTCTATAAATAAAAATGAGGCCTATTACATACCGTTCAATGCAGACAACAAGGATAGCTTTAGCTCAATATTAAAGCCTCTTTTTGAGAATGAGAATATATCTAAGATTGGACAAAATATAAAGTTCGACATTATGATGCTTAAAGGTCTAGGATTGAATGTTCTGGGTCTAAAGTATGATACTATGCTGATGCACTACCTTCTCAATCCAGAATCTAGGCACAACATGAACTACTTATCACGCACGTACCTAAACTATAGTCCTATTGAGATAGAGAGTTTAATAGGTAAAGGAGCAAAGCAATTAACAATGGACATGATTCCTATAGATAGAGTTGCGGAGTACGCTTGTGAAGATGCTGATATTACATTGAAATTAAAAAAGATATTATGGCCAATGGTTGAAGAGGCTGGTTTTACAAACCTATACCTTACAATTGAGGAGCCATTAATTGATATTTTAGTAGAGATTGAGATGGAGGGTGCAAAGATTGACACGGACTCACTAATGAAATTAGGGAGTAGATTGAGCGTCAAATTATCAGCTTTAGAGTCTACTATTCGAGAGATGACAGAGGAGCCAACACTCAATGTAAACTCTGCTAAACAGTTAGGTGAAGCATTATTTGGGAAACTAGCGATAGATAAAAAACCAAAGGTGACAAAAACTAAGCAATATCGTACAGATGAAGAGTATCTTCAATCTCTTTCTGATAAGCACCCAATTATTGAGTATATTTTAGAGTATAGGGGAATAAAGAAGTTATTATCAACCTATATCGAAGCACTACCTGCGCTAGTAAACAAGGAGACAGGTAGAATACACACTTCCTTCAACCAAGCCGTCACAGCAACGGGAAGACTTAGTTCATCTCAACCCAATCTTCAAAACATTCCAATTAGAGATGATTTGGGGAAAGAGATTAGAAAATGTTTTATTGCAAGTGATGCCGACCACACTCTATTATCTGTGGACTACTCTCAAGTGGAGCTACGTTTAATGGCTCATCTTAGTGAAGACAAGGCACTTTTAGAGGCATTCAATAATGGAGAAGACATCCACACAGCAACAGCAGCAAGGTTATTTTCAGTTGCACTTAACGATGTCACATCAGACCAAAGACGTAAAGCAAAGACAGCAAATTTTGGAATTATTTACGGAATTTCAGCTTTTGGTCTAGCTCAAAGACTTAACATTCCTAGAGGCGAGGCGAAAGAGATCATTGAGGGATATTTTGCATCTTACCAAGGTGTTAAAACATACATGGAACAAGTAGTTATAGATGCACGAGAGAATGGATATGTAACAACAATATTTGGCAGAAAACGCTTTCTTGAGGATATAAATTCTGGAAATTCAGTTGTACGAAGTTTAGCGGAACGAAACGCAATTAATGCTCCAATACAAGGATCTGCTGCTGACATAATGAAAATTGCAATGATTAAGGTTTCAAATGCGCTTAAAGAGAATAACCTAAAATCAAAAGTTATAATTCAAGTACATGACGAACTTTTAGTTGACATGTTGAATAGTGAAAAAGAGCAAGTTGTAATGCTTGTACAGCACTGCATGGAGGAGGCAGCATCACTACAAGTAAAATTAATAACAGATTATGGAGTTGCAGATAATTGGCTAGATGCACATTAGGCAACTAGCTATAACTAAACACATGAAATATAATACCTCCAAAAGAGTACTCTTTTGAAGAGTTATTTTAATATAATTATAAATTATTTATAGCATGAAAAAAATATTTGTTCTATTATTTATTCTATCATCTACATTTTGCGGGGCACAAACACGTTGGTACAACCCCAAAACAGAGGGAGCAATTTTACATGGGCAAGCGATGCAAGATGAAGCACGCTCAAACTACTACCATCGACTACCAGATACTGTAAAAAATAGTGTCAGAGATGCTGTTTGGAATTTATCTCGCAACACAGCAGGTGTAAGTATAAAATTCAATACTAACTCAAAACAAATAGTTGTCAAATATGTTGTATCAGAGGGACACTCAATGCAACATATGCCTACGACAGGTAAGAGTGGACTTGATCTATACGCTACTAATAACAATGGAACTAGAGAGTGGTGTGCTGCAAGACATAGCTTTGGCGACACCATAACATATAGCTATGCTCCATTATATTACAATGGAAGTGACTTCAAGTATGAACTAGATCTACCACCATACAATACGGTCACATATCTAAAAATTGGTGTTGATGAGGGTTCTAATTTTAAATTCGTGAATCCAAGTGCAGAGCTTCCAATAATCACTTATGGAACATCTATCACACAAGGAGCTTGTGCGTCTCGTCCAGGAATGATATGGACATCAATTATTCGCAGAGAACTTGAAACGCCTCTTATTAACTTAGGATTTTCAGGTAATGGGTTATTGGAGAGCGGGATACTAAATGTCATAAAGAGTACTCCAGCCAAATTGATAATCTTAGACTGTCTACCTAATGTGTATAGATATGATAATCCTAAAATCATTGAACTTACAATTAATGCCGTAAAAGAGATTAGAGAAGCACAACCAAATGTTCCGATTATATTGACAGACCACCTTGGCTACCCTCACTCAACAATGGTTAGAGCTCTAGCAAACAGAGCAGAACTAAGTAACAAAGCTAATTTAGAGGCTTATAAGGAGTTACTAGATATGGGCTATTTAAATCTATATCACCTTACTTATGATGATATTGCGATGCCTAATGACGGAACAGTAGAGGGAATACACCCTTCTGATTACGGGATGAGAGCCTATGCAGATGCTTATATATCTCTTATTAGAGAAGTATTAAATATGTCTAAAGGTGAGTTATCAACGCAACAAGCAGTAACCCAACAACGAGATTCATATAATTGGCTGGAACGTCATGCTGAAATTCTATCTACGATAAAACAGACTCCTCCGAAAACCGTAGTGATAGGCAACTCAATTATGCACCAATGGGGCGGAGTTAAGAGTAACAACTACCCATGTATGACTGGTCTTGACAGCTGGAATAAAGAGAACAATGGAGATGCTGTTGTAAATATGGGAGCAGGTTGGGACAAGATTGAGAATGTTCTATGGAGAGTTCAACATGGAATATTAGATGGCTACAACGCGGATAAAATCATTGTTGCAATTGGAGTTAACAATCTTAATAACTCAGATACTCCGAATGAAATTTCGGAGGGTATCAGAACTCTAATCCAAGCAATAAAGTATCGTCAACCAAAGGCTGAATTAAAAATTTGTGGTATCTTCCCAATGCGCTCAGCTGAGAAAACAGTTAAGGATATTAATAAATTAATAAAAAAAGTAGCAAAAGAGGAGAGAGTAACATTTGAGGACCCTGGTAAGTTACTACTAACAAATAAAAATAAGATCGATATAACTCTATTTAAGGGTGATGGCTTACATCTCAACGAAAGTGGATATAATCGTATCGCAAAAGAGTTTTTCAAATAACAAAAAACAGCCTCAATTAACAAAACAATATTTTGTTAATTGAGGCTGTTAAATTTATATAAAATATCTAATTATGGGATACTTCTAAATACTAAGTAGTTTAAAAGTTGCTCAATAATCAATAGAGCTAATCCAATCAATACAAAAGTAACATATAACTCAATGTAATTTACAAAGTCATTCGTCTCAATTTCGGTACGTTCCAACTGATTAATAGTCTCATATACATCAATTAACGCATCTTTATCCGTAGCTCTAAAGTACTCCCCACCCGTATCTTTTGCTATCTTACGAAGCATATCTTCATCAATCTCAACCTTCATCTGAACATAAGATATATTTCCCCACATATCCTGAGCAGGGTATGGAGCTGTTCCCTCACTTCCAACACCAATTGTATAAACTTTAATTCCAAAACTTTTTGCAATATCAGCCGCGGTTGGAGGCATAACTGTACCACTATTATTCACTCCATCTGTCAATAGAATTATAATTTTACTCTTTGCAGCACTCTCTTTCAGCCTATTTATAGATGTTGCTAGTCCATTACCTATTGCTGTTCCATCATCCAAAACACCACACTGTATCTGAGCCATCAAATTCTGAAGCGACCCCTTGTCGGTAGTTAATGGACTCTGTGTAAAACTCTCTGATGCAAATATAACAAGCCCCATTCGATCACTCTTTCTATCTACAATGAACCTTGATGCTACATCTTTTGCAGCACTAAGCCTATCGGGCTCAAAGTCCCTAGCAAGCATACTTGTAGAGACATCAATAGCCATAACTATATCAATACCCTCTGTTGTCGAACTACTTCCAGACTCTCTACTTTGAGGTCTTGCAATAGCGATAATCAACAGTGTAATTGCACATATACGAATAATAAATGGTAAGTGTCTTAGATAGTATTTATATGTATGGCTAATTTCACTAACACCTTTTATTGATGATATTTGAATTGTTGCCCCTCCTTGAATTGTACGATAAATATAGTATGCAATCATTGGCACAACTATAAATATCAACCACAATAAATTTGGATTTGCAAAATGTATCTCATTCATAACACTATGATATATTAAAATTTTATTTATTCCCTGCGATCACACACCGCAGCGCACACATATCCGTTTTCAGCTTAGCTAAAACTACAATCAATAATAAACTTCAATAAAACTACCAGTTCTTACCCGATTTACCTACCGTTTTAACCTTTTTAGCATCCTGTTTCTCTCGAGTCTTGTCCTCTTCCATCTGCACAGCATTTAGCATCTGTTCAGCATCCTGCTTACTAATATTACCTCTATTTTGCTCCCCTTCTCCCTCTTTATCCTCAGGTTTTTGTTGATCATCTTTTTTATCCTGATCTTTATCACCCTCTTTATCATCCTGATCCTTTTGATCATCTTTATTCTGATTCTCCTTATCCTGCTGATCGTCTTTTTTATCCTGATCATCTTTATTTTGATCTTCCTGCTCTTGTTTTTTCTTATCTTCTTCAAGCAGTTTTTGAGTATATGCAAGGTTAAATTTAGCCTCCATATCATTTGGGTTTATCCTTAAAGATGACTTATATGCCTCTAGTGCCTTCTCCAACTCTCGTTGTTTGAATAGAGAATTACCACTATTATATAACACCTGAGAAGAGACCTCATTCTCAATGGTAGAGTCTGCTATAATTGACTCATACATCTGTGCAGCCTCCTTGAATTGCTCCTGCTTATATAATGAAGCAGCTAGGTTATAATTAGCCTCTAAAGACCCTGCAGCCTCTTCAATTGCACGTCTATAACTAACTTCACTCTCGACATAATCACCCTTTTCATAGAGTTCATTTCCAGATCTAATAAAACGTCTCTCTTTGTATTTTTGTGCATGAGCATCGGCACTCCCTAAAAGAGTAAAAACACCCAACAATAGTATATATACTCTATTTTTCATCACTAAATCTCCCCTTTTTCTTTATTATCCACGTCAATCTCTACGTACTTTGTCTCCTCTACAAAGTAGTAAACTTTATCATAATTAATCTCATTTTGATCTGCGTCAGGTAAAACTTTAGCAAACTTAACAAGATCAGATATTGAAAGAAGATCTCTCAATTCATCAATATTTTTAGCCGTTAGATCTTTATCCTTCAATGCAACGATAATCTCCTCAGATGTCATCTCCATAGCGTGTACACCATATCGTCCTTCAACATACTCTCTAAGAATATCAATAAGGGACGTATAGTACAATTTATGTTTACTACTCTGCCAAATTTTCTTACATTTAAGCTCTTCCAGAGCTTTTATTGCGATGACGTGTGGAGGTAAAACCTCTTTTCTCTTGCCAATCAAAGGTCTATTTGCACGACGCCTTATGATATAGAATATAATAAATCCAATTATCAGAGCGACCAAACAACCACATAAAATATACCCACTAACTTCACCAAATTTCATCGGAGCTTTCATCGGTAATTTAATATCGTGTATCTTCTGTTTTGTTGTATCAATCTCAAATGTCGACACTTTCAAAAACATATCCTCTTTAGACCAAATTGTATCTATAATATTTTTATCAGCAAACATCATTGGGAATCTACCTAGAGAGTAGTGTCCCGCATCAAAAGCAGTAAGTAAATATCTCTTTTGAATTTTAATATCTTTCCCTTCCTTTGATATGGTATCAATCTGCCCTTCAGATAGTATCTCAATAACACCACCAAGTTTATTATCTTCAAACAGCGGAAACTCCACCACTTGAACTAAACTCTTATCTATCGTCACCTTTAACTCAAATTGATCTCCGATAGTTATTGAGTCTGGGATTATCTTCGCAGATATAACAGGGGTATCACCCTGCGCATAACCACTAAAAATAGAGGTTGCAAATATAATTGCAAGTGAATAGTAAACTTTTTTAAACATTTTTTATTTTGGTAAATAGTTTTATCTAATCTTGAATAGTTTCATAAGGCTCTTCACATAATCCTCCCCAGTGGCAATTAGAGCGCTATCAACTCTGGACTTCTTTAGTGCACTATCAATAATGCTATTTAGCTTTATCCAATTATTGCTATACATCTCTCTAACCTTAGCAGAAGAGGTATCAATCCAAACTTTCTCTTCACTCTCTGCATCTTTTAATGTGATTATACCTACATCAGGAAGCGCAGTTTCACGCCTATCATAGATCCTTATCGCCACCATATCATGCTTTCCAGATGCAATTTTCAGTGGATCTTCAAAGTTTGCAGAGTCATCATCGATATCCATGAAGTCAGATAACACAAACGTTGTACACCGCTTTTTAATAGCATTTGTCAGATATTTCAAAGCTACTGCAATATCAGTTCTATTACTCTGAGGTTTAAACTCAATAAGTTCACGTATAATCATTAGTATGTGTGATTTTCCTTTTTTAGGAGGAATAAATTTCTCAACCTTATCACTAAAGAACATACATCCAACTTTATCATTATTTTGTGCCGCGGAGAATGCTAATACAGCAGCAATCTCTGTCACCATATTTTTTTTGAGTTTTGTAGTAGAGCCAAACATCCTTGAACCACTAACATCTACAAGTAGCATCATTGTAAGTTCTCTCTCCTCTTCGTAAGTTTTGATATGTGGCATACTACTTCTAGCGGTAACATTCCAATCTATATCTCGAACATCATCACCAATTTGATACTCCCTTACTTCACTAAATGACATTCCTCTCCCCTTAAATGCGCTATGATACCTTCCCGCAAAAATATCGTTGCTTAGTCCACGGGTTTTAATCTCAATTTTGCGAACTTGTTTGAGTATATCGCTACTGTTTTCCATATACTTAAGAGTCTGTTTTAAATTTTTATCATTAATCAATCTGACACTCCTTTAAGCCTATCTCTCGCTTTTATTATGTGGAATCAATCAAAGGTATAAGATAGCATAAAAAATGGTCTAAATAGATAACGAAAGAGTTAAAATAAAATATCTATATAAAACAAATAGACTCTAAGGCACCTCTACTTTGTTAAGGATATCGGTTATAATCTCCTCTGTTGTGATATTCTCCGCCTCTGCTTCATAGGTAATACCTATTCTATGGCGTAAAACGTCGTGACACACCGCACGTACATCTTCAGGGATAACATAACCTCTACGCTTAATAAATGCGTATGCTTTTGCAGCTTTTGCAAGAGATATACTAGCACGAGGAGATCCTCCATAACTAATCAACGGAACAAGATTAGCAAGATTATACTCCATAGGTTCACGAGTTGCAAATATTATATCTATAATATACTTTTCGATCTTCTCATCCATATATACGTCATTCACCACAGCTCTAGCCTTTGCAATATCCTCTGGAGTGATAACTTTATTTGTCGGCGGCATCCCTGCCCCACTCAGATTAAGTCTCACAATCTCTCTCTCCTCTTGACGCTTTGGATATGATATCTTAGCTTTTAGCATAAAACGGTCAACTTGCGCCTCAGGGAGAGGATATGTACCCTCTTGCTCCAATGGATTCTGAGTAGCCAATACCAAAAACGGTTCAGGGAGTTTATATGTAGTATCACCAATAGTAACTTGTTTCTCCTGCATAGCCTCAAGTAGAGCACTCTGCACCTTTGCAGGCGAACGATTGATCTCATCTGCTAATACAAAGTTAGCGAATACGGGACCTTTCTTCACTGAAAACTCTTCAGTTTTCTGCGAATACATAAGTGTACCTATAAGGTCAGCTGGTAAAAGGTCTGGAGTAAATTGGATTCTACTAAATTTTGCATCTACAGCTTTAGCAAGCGTTGTTATAGCAAGGGTTTTCGCCAAACCTGGGACACCTTCAAGAAGTATATGTCCTCCAGACAACAAACCAATCAAAAGAGTATCAACCAGATGTTTTTGACCGATGATTGTTTTGCCTATCTCCATGCTCAGTGCATCAACAAATACACTTTCACGCTCAATTCGCTCATTAAGCTCTTTAATATTTATTACTTCGTTCATAATTTAGCTATATGTATTAAATCTTAATTATTATCTAGTAACGTAGTTTTAACGTGTACATTGCAAAGTTATCATAAAAAATGAATTTAGGAAAAAAATTGCCATCAAACTGAGTGAAGAAAATGAAGTTTTCAATAAAGTTTAACCAAAATTTTAGTGATTGAGTTTAATTAGAATTTAATCCATATATTTGTAGTTCGTATTATATATTTTAAGAATTATTATTGTGTCAGGACTATTAGATGGATTAAATGAGGCGCAAAAAGCTGCCGTAATAAATTTCGATACCCCTTCTTTAATTATTGCAGGAGCAGGATCTGGAAAAACTAGAGTTTTAACCTCTCGTATTGCATATATGCTAGCTCAAGGTGTTGAGCCTCATCGCATATTAGCATTAACGTTTACGAACAAGGCTGCTCGTGAAATGCGTGAGCGTATTGGGACAATGGTATCTAGTCGTGATAGTTACCGTCTATGGATGGGAACTTTTCACTCTATATTTCTAAAGATTCTACGCACAGAGGCTGAGTACCTTGGCTATCCATCATCTTTTACAATATACGACACATCGAATAGTAAGAATCTAATAAAAACGATCATTAAGGATTTGAAACTTAGTGATGAACACTACAAGCCAAACCCAATATACTCTCGAATATCACTATCTAAAAACAACCTTGTAACCGCTGGAGCATATGAAGCAAATAGCGCATACATTGCAGATGATAGAGAGAAGCGTATTCCTGAATTTGTTGAGATATACAAAGCATATGCAAAGAGATGCAAGGAGAATGGTGCTATGGATTTTGATGATATGCTTCTGAATATCAACATTCTATTTCGTGACTTTCCGCAAGTTTTGGCTAAGTATCAAAATATGTTCTCTCATATTTTGGTAGATGAGTATCAAGATACTAATTATGCTCAATACATTATAGTTAGAAGATTGGCACAACTTCACTCTCGCGTTTGCGTTGTTGGAGATGATGCACAAAGTATATACTCTTTTCGTGGAGCCAAGATTGAAAATATCTTACGCTTTAGAAATGACTTCCCTACGGCTCAAACATTTAAGCTAGAGCAGAACTACCGCTCTACACAAAACATCGTAAATGCAGCGAATAGTGTCATCGAAAAGAATAAAAATAGATTAAAAAAAGTATCTTTTTCGGCTGAAAGCACAGGAGAACTTATCAAGGTATACAAAACATACACTGACAGAGAAGAGGCTTCAGTGGTGTCCGATGCCATTAAACAACGAATTAGAGATAATGCAGAGTGGAAAGATGTAGCTATTTTGTATAGAACAAATATGCAATTTAGAGCCTTTGAGGATGCTTTCCGCAAAACAGCTATTCCATATAAAATATACGGAGGAACTTCATTCTACCAACGTAAAGAAGTTAAGGATCTTTTAGCCTACTTTCAGTTGATTGTCAACAAGAAAGATGACGAAGCATTTAAACGTATCATTAACTTTCCAGCCAGAGGTATTGGAAATGTAACCCTTGGTCGCATTTTTGAGGTTGCACACGCAAAAAACTTGAGCTACATAGAGGCTATTGAGACTTTAGACCCTACGGAGTTAGGTCTAAAAGGAGCGACTGCCATCAAGGTAAAAGATTTTGCAAAGATGATAAGCGACTTCTCTCTACAAAGAGGAGAGTTAGATCTATTTCAATTTGGACTCGAGGTTGCAACACGAAGTGGAATCATCGGTAGTCTAAAACTTATTCAATCTCCAGAGAACCAGAGTGCCCTAGACAACATTGAGGAGTTACTGAATACTCTTCAACTTTTTGAAGAGCAATTTGCAGAGGAGTCTAAATATGACACTCAAACTGGAGAGCATATCGAGGGTGGAGAGCTAAAAGCATCAATTGAAGAGTGGCTTCAAAGTGCGATGTTAATCACAGATATGGATCAGGGCACAGAAGAGGATAACAACAAAGTTACTTTAATGACTATTCACGCCTCTAAAGGTCTGGAATATGATCATGTTTATATTGTTGGACTAGAGGAGAATTTGTTTCCTAGCATGATGAGTCTTGATGGTAAGGATGGACTCGAAGAGGAGCGAAGACTATTTTATGTGGCACTGACTAGAGCAAAAAAGAGTGCTACACTATCCTTTGCTCAAACACGTTTTAAATGGGGTAAAACTGAATTTTGTAATCCGAGTAGATTTATAGCTGAAATTGAACCTAAATATCTCGACATTGATTTTTCATTAGACGATGGATCTGCGGATGAAGACCCAATGGCAAAGATGAAACGTAAATGGGGTGAGTCTGATGGTTCATATGCGAACAATACAGTTAGAGGAGATGCTGCAAACAAATGGCAATCTCCAAACCCTGCATATAAAAGTACTTTACAACAGAAAAAAGTCAACACAACACCAAGTATCGAACTTGGTCAACGCTTTAAGAGTGTTGAAAAGCGAGTAGTTGATCTTGATACTACTTCAAGTTCATCACCAAGCGCACCAAACATTCAAAGTTCTGGAGGATACTCTGTTGGCATGAGAGTTGAGCATAGTAAATTTGGACAAGGTGAAATCATAGAGATAGAGCAAACCTCATCTGACCTAAAAATCAAAGTTAATTTTGATACTTTTGGAGCACGAGCACTACTAAGTAAGTTTGCAAAGCTGAGAGTTATATAGAGCAACACTGCGTAATCGCAGTTAACTAATAGATATATCATATGAAAGTAGATGAGAGGTATAAAGGCACAATAGATTGGTTTTCAGAGCACATGCCTGTTGCTGAATCGGAGTTGAATTACACGACTCCATACGAATTATTGGTTGCTGTTATTCTCTCGGCACAATGCACTGATAAGAGGGTAAATATTGTTACACCCCCACTTTTTGAGAGATACCCTGATGCCGAAGCACTCTCTAAATCTACAATTGAAGATGTATTTCGCTTTATAAGAAGCATCTCCTACCCAAATAATAAAGCAAAAAACATTGCAGCTATGGGGAGAATGCTTTGGGAAGATTTTAATGGGATTGTTCCAGACAATGTAGATACTCTACAGAAACTTCCTGGAGTTGGTCGCAAGACAGCTAATGTCATAGCCTCTGTCATATATAATAAGGAGGTTATGCCAGTAGATACTCATGTTTTTAGGGTATCTGAGAGAATTGGCTTAACTACACGTTCAAAAACTCCACTACAAACAGAACTCAAACTAACAAAACATATCCCATCTCATCTACTCCCGATTGCACACCACTGGCTCATCCTACATGGACGATATGTCTGTATGGCACGCAAGCCAAAGTGTGAGGATTGTGGCATCTTAGAGTGGTGCAGAGCTTACAGTCGCAAGTCAAAACTCACAAAATAGATATATAAGTTTCCAATCAACAAACTAATATACAAACTATTTACTGTATAAAAGTTAAAAAAGTTTTATCAAAAATCCTCCTAAAATTTACGTTTTAGTCTGTTACTTTGCTTTAATAATAATATTTTCGTATATTCGTGGTATTAATGTTATTGAAAGATGAAGATTGAAAATCATAAAATAGAGCAGCTAAGAGAGTTGCTAGAGATAAAACCTCAAAATATAGTTATTGTTGGACATGCAAATCCTGATGGGGATGCGATTGGTTCATCAATGGCATGGGGTGGCATACTCGAAAGTAAAGGTCATAATGTTACCTACGTTGTTCCAAATAAATTTCCATACTTTCTAAGTTGGATTCATGGAGCAGATAAAATACACATCTATAAAGATAAAACGAGTAATAAAATCGATACACTTATCGCAGATGCAGATCTAATTTTCTGTATGGATTTTAACTCAATCGCAAGAATTGAGGCTTTGGGAGAGGCTATCAATAGTAATAGTAGTGCAAAGCGTATCTTAATTGACCACCACTTAAATCCAGCTAGCGACTATACATTGATGTTCTCATATCCAGAATCATCATCTACTTCCTTCTTAGTATATACTATTATATCCAAATTATATGACACGGATATTATCTCGACAGAGATAGCAGAGGCTATATACGTTGGGATTATGACCGATACTGGAAATTTTTCATTCAGCAACCTCACACCTGAGTTATTCAAAAGTGTTGCAAAACTTGTCGAACTAGGTATAAATATTCCGAAAATCAACACACTAGTATATAATGGCTACTCAGCCGATAGAGTAAAACTACTGGGTTATGCACTAGGTACAAAGATGCAGTTAATACAAGTTGGAGATTTTGAAGCAGCATACATCAGCCTATCAGAAGAGGAGATGCGCAACCATAATTTCCAAGTTGGAGATAGCGAGGGATTTGTAAACTACCCTCTCTCAATTAAAGGAGTATCACTATCAGCAATGTTCTCACAGACACGCCAATTTATACGAATTTCACTACGTTCAAGAGGAGATGTTGACGTCAATCTTTTTGCTAAAAAATATTTTGAAGGTGGCGGTCACAAAAATGCAGCAGGAGGAAAGTCAATGAAAGGACTTGACGAAACTATTGCCTACTTCAAAGATGCCATAAAAGAGTATTTCAAATAAGGGTACATACTCTTTACGAGAACATTAATGTTCTCGTAAAGTAGTTTTATCAAACATTTTTTCCAACTTTGTATAATCTCTATATAATGATACAATTTTTGGAATAGTTTTTGCGTTAGTTTAGGCATATACAAAACTTTAGGTTTAGCATCTATGATTACAGAATTCATTCAATATATAGAGGTAGAACGACGCTACTCTTCTTTAACGATAAAAAAATATCGTAGAGATGTTGAGTTCTTTGCTATACACCTAAATACCACTACTACTTTTGACCCAACACTTGTTGATTCAGATGATATTAAAGGATGGATTATGGCTCAACGAGCAGCCAATCTTAGTCCAACATCAATCAATAGTCGACTGTGTTCACTACGCAGTTATTACAAATGGCTTCATAGGGGTGGTCATATTACCAACGACCCAACTACAAATATTAAGCAACTCAAAACCGAGAAGAAGCTACCAAGCTTTATCACAGAGAGTCAAATGCACAAATTGCTTAATGACTTACAGGTCTTACTAAATGGAGCACCATCAGAGAAACGTTATGATATTTTTAGGGATATTGTACTCATTTTATTCATATATACAACAGGACTCAGGCGTGCCGAGGTATCAAATGTCAAGATAAACGACTTTGAAGAGGAGTTCACAAAACTACGAGTTTTAGGCAAAGGGGATAAAATAAGAATTATTCCAATCCTCAATGCTATGCAAGATAATATCAAACGTCTCGTTCGGGTATTATACTCAAAAAATATTTGTAATTCTCATAAAAATTTCCTATTTTTAACCCAAGGAGGAGAGAAGTTATCCGACTGTGATATTTACACAATAGTTCACAGCAGATTACAAAGTGTCGGAATTCAAGGAAAGAGTAGTCCACATGTATTGAGACATACATTTGCAACCCACATGATGAATGGCGGAGCAGATATGAGATCAATCCAAGAGTTATTAGGACACAGTTCATTGCAAACGACACAAATTTACACCCATAATTCAATTTCAGAACTAAAGAAAGTATATAATAGTGCTCATCCAAGAGCACGTAAGTTAAATTAAAAAAGGAGGACTTGATATGAACGTAAAGATTCAATCGGTAAAATTCGATGCAGACATTAAACTTATCGAATTTGTGGAGAATAAGATGGAAAAGCTAGGTAGATTTGCAGAAAATGCAATATCTGTAGAGGTAATTCTTAAATTGGAAAAAGATAATGAACGAGGAAATAAAGTCTCAACGATCAAACTAGAGCTCCCAGGAAGTGAGCTTTTTGCAGAACACAAGAGTAAATCATTTGAGGAGTCTGTAGATGAGTGTATTGGTGCGTTGAAAAAACAACTTGAAAAATACAAAGAGAAGCATAAATAATATTCAATAGAAGTGCTATTAAACACAAAAGATCCACTAAAAAAGATTAATATACTTTTTTAGTGGATCTTTTAATATTACGTTTAAACAGGGGTATATTTATGTATTTTTAAACTTTTTCTAAATTACCGCGTTAAATTGAGATTTATTTGACCCTTTTTTAAATAATATTTACAGTGAATATTTTTTTTTAATATATTCTTCATATATTTGTAAGTAGAAATACTACGCATTGCCTAACCAGCTTAGAACTTAAAAAAAACTTAAAATATGGAACTTAAAAAATCACCAAAAGCAGATCTTGAAAAAAAGAAAGGTCTATTCCTAGAGATTGGCCTAATAATCTCAATTTTACTAGTAATTGGTGTCTTCTCGTATAGTCAAACTGAGAAAAACATTGAGATACTAGAACCCGAAGTACCCGTTGTTGAGACAGAAATTGTTGAAGTAACTCGCCAAGAAGAGAGACCTCCAATTGCAGTTACAACGAAACCAGTACAAGTTGTATCAAACCTAATGAACATCGTTAAGGATGATACAGAGATTACAACAGAGATGACTTTTGCAGACTTTGAAGACGAAGCAGTCTTTGCATCAGACGTTAGCCAATACGGTATTGGTGGAGGTGTTGACAATGCTGTTGATGACACTCCATGGATTGTTGTAGAGGACATGCCTAAATTTATGGGTGGAGACCTATTGAAATTTAGAAATTGGGTGCAAAAAAGAGTGGAGTATCCAGGAATTGCAACAGATAATGGAATCCAAGGTCGTGTTGTAATTGCATTTGTAATTGAAACTGACGGAAGACTTACGAATATAGAAGTTATTCAAACTCCAGATAAATCTCTTTCTGAAGAGACTATTCGTATTTTGAAAACATCACCTAAATGGACTCCTGGAAAGCAAAGTGGAAAGTCTGTTCGTGTAAAATATACGCTACCTGTACAATTTAAGCTTTCGTAATAATTGCGTGCATTATTTTGTGAGAGTAACTTAATTTAAAATGCACCCCAAAAGCTGAATTAAAGCTTTTGGGGTGCATTTATTACAAACATCTTTATAATGAGATGTTCAATAGAACATAAATAAAAAAATTAATTTATAAATGGGTGAATTAATAGATTACAACAAAGATAAAGCCGTTCTTGTAGCTGTAATAAGAGATCGTCAACCAGAGAGTCAAGTAATGGAATATCTTGACGAACTAGAGTTCTTAGCAGAGACAGCAGGAGTTGAGACAGTTAAACGCTTTACACAACGTCTACCCTCTCCAAGTTCACGTATCTATGTTGGACCAGGAAAACTAGACGAAATAGCTCAATATACTGAATCAAATGCTATTGGCACAATAATTTTTGATGATGAGCTTTCGCCATCTCAGACACGAAATATAGAGAAGTTATTTGAAGGTCGCCAAATTCTTGATAGAACAAGACTAATTTTAGGTATATTTGTTCAACGAGCAACTACTGCATACGCTAAGACACAGGTGCAATTAGCACAATATGAGTACCTTTTACCACGACTTACAGGTATGTGGACCCATCTTGAGCGTCAACGAGGAGGAACAGGTACTCGCGGCGGTGCAGGAGAGAGTGAAATCGAAACAGACAGACGTATTGCAAGAAATCGTATCAGCAAATTGAAAGAAGATCTGAAAAAGATTGATAGACAGATGGCTGTTCAGAGAGGCAATAGAGGTGGTTTAGTTCGAGTTGCCCTAGTAGGTTATACAAATGTTGGGAAATCAACAATAATGAACATCATTAGTAAAAGTGAGGTATTTGCGGAGAATAAACTCTTTGCGACACTAGATACAACAGTAAGGAAAGTTGTTTTAGAGAATATGCCACTTCTACTTTCAGACACTGTGGGATTTATTAGAAAACTTCCGCATCAACTAGTGGAGTCATTTAAATCTACCCTAGATGAGGTTCGCGAAGCAGATCTATTACTTCACGTTGTTGATATTTCGCACCCAAACTTTGACGAACAAATAGATGTCGTTAACGAAACACTTAAAGAGATTAAAGCAGGGGATAAACCTGTCTTTTTGATATTCAATAAAGTTGATGCCTTCACCTATATAAAGAAAGATGATGATGATTTAACTCCTGCGATTAAAGAAAATAGATCATTAGAGGAGCTTAAAGAGACTTGGATGGCAAAAGATACACCTTGTATATTCATCTCAGCAAAGGATCGCATTGGAATAGATAAACTCAGAGCAGATCTATACAATATGGTTAGGGAGATACATGAAGGACACTATCCGTTTAATAATTTCCTATACTAGGAGATTGCTAAATAGTTTCTTGAAGAGTTTAATGTAAACTTTTCAAGAATTTACATCACATATATTAAGAATATTAAGTCGATACTAAAATTATATATACTATGTTACATATATTAAATGAAACCAACACAGTTCTCAACAAATTCATCGCAGAACTACGAGATGTAAATATCCAACAAGATAGCATGCGCTTCAGACGCAATCTTGAGAGAACTGGGGAGATAATGGCATATGAGATCAGTAAGACATTTGAGTATGAATCACAAGATGTAGAGACGTCTCAAGGAGAGGCTATTGTTGCGCTACAAACAGATAAAGTAGTAATTGCAACAATACTACGAGCAGGCATTCCATTTCATCAAGGTTTTTTAAACTACTTCGATGATGCTCAAAGCTCTTTTATATCATCATATCGCAAGTATAGCAAGGATAACTCTTTCAACATCAAGGTTGAATATATATCTTGTGGTGACATTACAGATAAAATATTAATTCTAGTTGATCCAATGTTGGCCACAGGCTCATCTCTACTTCTTGCCTACAACGCACTCATAGAGAAAGGCGGAATTCCCAAACATACACATATAGCTACATGTGTTGCAAGCGAAGAGGGCATTGAGTATGTAACAAAACACGTATCACCTGAAAATGTTACAGTTTGGAGCTGTGCTGTAGATTCGGAACTAACAGTAAAGTCATACATTGTTCCAGGCATTGGTGATGCTGGAGATCTAGCTTACGGAGATAAATTATAGAGTAGACTACATATAAAAAAAGGATCAGATTACTCGCTTTTATACGTTATAATCTGATCCTTTTTTTATATATTATTTGATCTAGTCTATTATCCTGAGAATCTTATTGCTTTGACTCTTTTACTAATTGAATCAACGACTTCCCTCTCAACTATTCCTGTCAACACATCAGGAGCATCGTGCCATCTATTGGCATGGTATTCTCGTTTATAGCTTGTAATATGATTATATAAATCATTCCATCTCACTCTCCAATCCAGAGGCATCCGAATATATGTTGTAACGGTTGATGAGTTTGAGATAATTCTAGCCTCCTTATTTCCACTTTGGTGAAACCACTCTATCTTCGCCATTGGAGTCAACCTTGCAACAGCTCTTGCAAATCCCCTTCCTCCATTATTACTCTCAACAGCAACAACCCTTGTTTTAGAGGCGTTAATCATATTAGCCACCATTGGTTCGGTTTTTTCCATTGGCTCACGAGAGTAGACGATATCTGTTATATATACTATGCCGGCTCGATCTACTTGATATGATATTGAACATAAGTAGTCATCTCCCGTATCAGCCGTATCTGTATAGTTCGCCAGTTTTACAATATCCGATGGGAGTATTGTATATGTAATGAAATTATTTCCATATAATAATCCATGTGCTGAAGATGGTTTCCCTTGGTACATACAAGCGAATCTTATTGGATCGAGGTTTTGTTTCTCTTTTAGCAACTCTAAGTTATGCCTAGCACTCCATAATGGAGCTCCAATTTTTCGCGGATCTATTTGATATGGCTCACCCTCTTTTATCGCCTCAAAGTTTAGCAGATACCACCCTTTAAATCCTTTTTTAATCTGTTTCCAATTTGTCAATTGAATCATAGGTTCTATTGATGTTAACTTACCAATCAAATCCTCCTCATGCCACCTCGTAAATACAATTAACTCCGAAGAGGTATTGTGCATTCTTGTCTTCACAACAGAGGTATACCACTCCCAACAGTTCTCTCTAATAGTTGGAGAATTTGCCTCCATTGCATCTTTATAAAGGTCATCTAATATAAATACATCGACTTGATTCCCCGTCAAAGATCCTTCACGTCCTACACTCATAAGTTCACCGTTGTAACCAATAATCTCGACTTGATCTGCCGTACGGATATAATTTACAGAGTTAGCGGATCTATTTTTAAGGCTTTTAATCGTAGTATTAGGAAATATCTCCGTGTACTCTTTAGAATCGATTAATCTTTGAACTCTACGATTAAATCTATTTGCCAAAGTCCCACTATATGATGCAATTGCAACTCTTAGTTCTGGGTTTAATCCAAGCATATATGCAGGAAGAAGTACAGAGGCACCGAGCGATTTTCCGTGTTGTGGCGGAATCGACACGATTAATTTTTTTATTTTTCTAGTTGCAAATGCTTCCAAAATTCTATAATAAGATTTATGAAATTTTGTTGATTGCAAATAAGGAGCGACCAGTTCAGTGTATTGCTGAAAGGCTATTTCCGCTCTATTAATTTTAGGCATTTATTAGATTATTGAATAGGTTATGTTTGTGGTGGAGTGTTGTGGGCTTTATTGAGCGTCCCCAAAGATAGGATTTAAAGATACACCACAATTAAGAAACTATTTAAACTCAACATCACGCATCTACGACTATTATCAATAATTGATAGTCCTCGGTATTCGAGGGCTCAATTGACCATAGTAATCGAGATTTGATTAGTTACAATACGATTTAAAAAGTTATTAACTTGAATTCACAGGAGCGTCCTCAGATATGGGAATAATTCATTGCACTCCACCACTAACCTAGATATGATTATATATGAAAGATCTATTGATCAATTATTAAACTTCTATAAAGTTTCTTACTCTATCAAATTTATGGGTAAAAACTCTTTAAACTCCTGCCATGAAAAGCTATTATATACTTCACCCTCTCTTTGGTATGTTTTAAACTCCCACCATACAGGGGTAACATCAATAATTATATCGTGTGCGCCCTCAGGCAATACAATAGTTTTTTTATCTATTATGAGAGATGTAATAAGAGTTGAGTATAAATCCTCTGTATCATACTCAATTGATCCAGAGAAAAAGTACTTTTGATCTATATCTACAAGCAATTGCTCTGCAATATCTTTGTATATTTTATCAGTTATTATTAGCATGATTAAATTTTATATCATTATTTGAACATAGAGGAGTTTAGACTGGCATAATAAATGTTTATACATTTATGACGTTAATGTTGCTAATGTAAGTTAGAAATATTAACTTTGCACTACAAAGATACATTCAATTATTGTATTTCCAAATAAAAAATTGGATTAATTTACAAATATAACTTATGAAAACACGTATTAAGCTATTACGCAAAGAGTTAGGAATGACTCAAGAAGTCTTTGCAAAACACCTTGGGATAGGCAAAAGTGCCCTATCTATGATTGAAACAGGAAAAGCATCCTTATCTGAACGAAATAAAAATATATTAATTCAAGATTTGAACGTCAATCCAGATTGGATCGAAGGTGGCATTGGCGAAATGCTTAATGCACCTAAAGATGTAGTAACATTCAAGAGAGGTCGAGAGAACACATTACCATTGCAGAGCGTACCACTATATAACATTGAGGGAACGGCTGGACTGATCCCCCTTTTTATGGACTCATCTAACGCAGAACCGATAGACTACATCCACATACCTAACTTACCAAAATGCGATGGAGCGATCTATATTGTTGGAGACAGTATGTATCCACTTCTTAAGAGTGGAGATATAATTTTGTATAAAAAGATTAATAATATTGATGATATTTTTTGGGGTGATATGTACCTACTCTCTGTTGATATAGATGGCGAGGAGTACGTTACGGTGAAATATATTCAGAAATCAGACAAAGAAGGTTTTGTTAAATTAGTTAGCCAAAATCAGTATCATGGAGATAAAGATGTTGAGATCTCACGCATTCGAGCACTAGCATTTATCAAGGCTAGTATCAGGATGAACTCCATGGGTTAAAACACTGTTATATTGGGCAATATCGTCAGTGGTTAAACAATATTTACATACTTAACTTTGAAATAGCAAGAATTTATCATAAAAAGCAAAGAATTTACAAAAAATAAATAAATATATTTTGCAAAGAAAAAATAATATCATACCTTTGCCAACCGTAAGGAGATGCTAACATTTAGGTGATTAGCACCACCAAATAAGAGTAAATAATATAAATATATAGTAAAATATACAGAAAATGAAAAGGACCTTTCAACCATCTCTAAAAAAGAGAATTAATAAGCACGGATTTCGCCATAGAATGTCAACTGCTAACGGACGTAAGGTTCTTGCGGCTAGAAGAGCAAAAGGCAGAAAGAAACTAACTGTTTCAGACGAATCTCTTGCTAAATAGTTTTTAGCATAGCAGCTTATTCTAGGATAAAAATATGGAGCTAACCGTAGATTGTATGGTTTAGCTCCTTTTTGTTGTATATATTAGGTTTCATTATGAAGTTAGATGATTTTGATATTTGCGAGGATATTAAAAAGATTGGTTACAACGTACTAAACTTTAAACGCATAACTGATAGTGACGCTCTCCTTTTATGGGACAAAGCTCCATTACCATTTTTGGGTTTCCTTGCTAGCGCTGTAAAGCGTAGTAAAAGTGGAAATGAAGTCTACTATAATCGTAATTTTCACGTTGAACCAACAAATGTATGTCTATTTAACTGTCGCTTTTGCTCATACAAGCGTGGAGCAGACTCTCCTGATGCATGGAATTACTCTCTTGAAGAGATTGAGACCATTGTAAAAGAGCGATCTAAGAGTTATATAACAGAGGTACATATCGTTGGAGGAGTACATCCACAACACACAATAGAGTACTACTGTGAGATGATTCACAGAGTAAAAGCAATCATGCCATGGGTTTCTATCAAAGCCTTTACTGCGATAGAACTAGCTTATATGATTGAGAAGGCAGGCATTAGCTATGAGGCTGGGCTTCTAATGCTCAAAGAGTCTGGAATGTCAGCAATACCTGGAGGTGGAGCAGAAATTTTCAATGAAGATATAAGATCAAAAATATGTCCTGACAAAGGAGATAGTAAGCAGTGGTTAAAAATCCATGAAGTTGCTCACAAATTAGGCATTACAACAAATGCAACAATTCTATATGGTCATATTGAGAGTGTTGCAGATAGAATTGATCACTTGAGAAGGATTCGTGAATTGCAAGATTTACATAGTGGATTCAACGCTTTCATACCATTAAAATATCGCAATTTTGGAAATAGTATGTCTGAAATAGGTGAAGTTAGTGTTATTGAGGATATGAAAATGATGGCACTAAGTCGCATATATTTGGACAATGTACCACACATCAAAGCCTACTGGCCTATGCTTGGAAAGAACACAACCGAACTATTACTCACTTTTGGTGCAGATGATATTGATGGAACGATCGATGACTCAACAAAGATATACTCAATGGCTGGAGCTGAAGATCAAACACCAACGATGAGTGTTGATGAGTTAATAGGTCTAGTTTCTAAAGCAGGTTACGTGGCAGTAGAGCGAGATACTTTTTACAATAAAATTAATTTATAGCTAAAACTACCTGTTATATAAAATGTTAAGAAGTTAGTTCTCTTTACTTATAAATAGGTTTGTTAACGGTAAAAAATTAATATATTTGCAAATAACACTATTATATCAAATTTTATGAAAAAACTTATTCAGAAAATAAATAAAAATGCAATTATTCGCAATTTGATTTTGGCAGTATGTCTATTTATCATCTTTGTGTTTACCCTTTCATTTTTGCTTAATGTTTTCACACGTCATAATGAATATATAAAAGTACCTATATTTGAGGGGCTATCATTTAATAAAGCAAGTGCATTAGCTACATCAAAATCTTTGGTATTAGAGATTAATGACTCTGTCCATGTTAAAGGGATTGCTGGAGGTACTATTTTAGATCAATATCCAAAATCTGATAGAGAAGTTAAAGCAGGAAGACGCATTTTCCTTACTGTAAACTCTTACAATAAAACCATGGTAAAAGTACCATATATTACAGGATACTCACTTCGCCAAGCAAAAAACAATTTAGAAATAGCAGGTCTAGGAATCGCTGAACTTATCTACAAAGAGGATTTAGCAACTAACAACATACTAGAACAGCAGTACAATGGGACGGTTATCACTAAGGGGTCCGATCATATGGTCGAGCTAGGTGCAGAGATAACCTTAATTGTAGGTAAGAGTCAATCTGACAGTATATGTATAATACCTGATGTTCTAGGACTAACTCTATCTGAAGCAAAGAGTCGCCTCTGGGAAGTTGGACTAAACGTTGGTGGAACCGAATTTGATTCAGATGTTGATCTAGGCTTCTTGAATACAGCAAAAGTATTCACTCAACATCCAATTGCAGGCATTAAAAAGAGACTTGGAGGAGTTATATCCTTAGAGTTAACATTGGATACAGACAAAGTTAATTCAGGTATAAAATCAGCAACAAGAGAGTTAAATGAAATTATTAAGAGAGAGAAAGAACAGCAAGAGCAGTTAGACTCCTTAAATCAATAAATTAGAAAATATATAATGATAACAAACAATATAGAAGATCAAGAGCCATTAGATAGTCAACAAGATGAGTTATACGAACACTCGAATTTAATTGTTGATAAGGGACAGAGTTTGATGCGTCTTGACAAGTTCCTATCAAATAGAATGGAGGGAGCCTCTCGTAGCCGTATTCAAGCTGCAATTGAGAAGTTTACTATACAGGTAAATGGGGAGTCAGTTAAGGCAAGTTATAAGGTTAAACCACTTGATAGCATAACAGTAGTTCTACCATATCCAAAACAAGAGCATGAGATGTTAGCGGAGAATATTCCGATTAACATTCTGTATGAAGATGATGATTTGCTACTTGTAGACAAAGTCGCAGGTATGGTTGTACATCCAGGCTTTGGTAACTATTCAGGCACCCTTGTCAATGCACTAAC
Organism: uncultured Rikenellaceae bacterium; assembly: GCA_947038405.1. GTDB lineage: Bacteria > Bacteroidota > Bacteroidia > Bacteroidales > Rikenellaceae > CAMQVY01. Next base: position 55,308 of record CAMQVY010000001.1, read on the forward strand.
ATACCACCTTCAAACATTACCTCTTTTCCAAGAGGGGGATATGCGTGCAGGATTGGTACATAGGATTGATAAAAACACGTCGGGTATACTAGTTGTTGCAAAGAATATCCAATCTCACGTTGCCTTAGCTAAACAATTTTTCGACCACACTATTGAGCGTCGTTATATCGCTTTGGTTTGGGGAAACTTCACTGAAGATCAAGGTACAATTACGGGACATATTGGTCGCAGTTTAAAAGATAGATTAAAGATGGCTGTATTTCCTGATGGATCAGAGGGAAAACACGCTGTTACGCACTATAAAGTATTGAAACGATATGGTTATGTAACACTTATTGAGTGTCAATTAGAGACAGGTCGTACTCATCAGATTAGAGTTCACATGGAGTCTGTTGGACACCCACTATTTAACGATGATCGTTATGGTGGCAATAAAATCCTAAAGGGCACAACATTCTCTAAGTATAAGCAATTTATAGATAACTGTTTTAAAGTTCTTCCACGTCATGCACTCCATGCAAGAAGTCTAGGTTTTACACATCCACAAACTGGAGAGTTTATCTATAGAGAGAGTAATATTCCGAGTGATTTTGAGGCTGTAATGGCTAAATGGGATATATATGTCTCTGCAAAAGTGCTAATTGAAGAGGACGACGACGAATAGATATAAAATTAACTGCAATAAAATAACACCGCCCGTATAGAAGCTATCTATACGGGCGGTGTTGTATTATATATTACAAATTATTTAATTATGCTTTCTTTGAGAATCTACCCTTTTTAGGAGCTGTTTTTGTATTTGCCATTATCTCCTTACACTGCTCGAGTGTCAACTCCGCAGCCTCAGTACCTTTAGGCAACTTGTAATTCTTGCCTTTACAAGCGATATAAGGACCATATCTACCAGCAAGGACTTGCAATTCAGGCTCTTCATCAAAACTCTTCAAAATACTCTTAATAGCATTTTGCCTCTTCAACTCGACCAATTCATTTGCTCTTTCTAGTGTAATTGTATATGGATCATCACTCTTCTCAAGTGATGTGAATTTACCATCATATTTAACGTAAGGACCGAATCTCCCCAATCCAACACTAACCTCTTTACCTTCGTGCTCACCAAGCATTCTAGGTAACGAGAATAGCTCTAATGCCTCTTCCAATGTTATTGTAGAGATTAGTTGTCCAGTCTGAAGTCCAGCATATTTCGCCTTTTCATCATCTGTATTCTCTCCAATTTGAACCATAGATCCATATCTACCAATACGAGCAATTACCTCTTTACCACTCTTTGGATCAACTCCAAGTGCTCTCATTTGGTTTGCTCTTGGAGCTGTAGCCTCTACCGCCTCTTCCACTGTTTTATGAAAAGGGTGATAAAAGTTCTCTATCATTTTATTCCAAGCAATCTTTCCATCTGCAACATCATCAAACTCCTTCTCTACCTTTGCCGTAAAGTTATAGTCCATAATATCTTTAAATTGCCCTTCAAGATAGTCATTTACGACCATTCCAATATCCGTTGGGTTGAGTTTATTCTTCTCAGCTCCCGTCTTTTCAGTAGCACTTTTAGCTATAATCTCTCCATTACTATTAAGAGTTAAAACCTCATAATTTCTAGGCTCACCCTCTTTAGTCTGTTTAATAACATAACCTCTATTAATTACCGTCGTAATAGTTGGTGCATAAGTAGAAGGACGACCAATACCTAAATCTTCCAATCTTTTCACTAAAGAAGCCTCACTATATCTAGGTGGAGATTGAGTGAATCTCTGAATAGCAGTAATTTGATCGTACGACAATACACTCCCAACTTTAACATCAGGAAGCAATCCTTGTTCTTCGTCATTAGTCTCATCTTCAACACTCTCAGAATACAACTTCAAGAAGCCATCAAAAATAACTACCTCACCTGTTGCATTAAAATACTCCTTCTCACCACTAACATCAATAGTAAGTATTCGTCTATCCAACTCTGCCGAAGCCATCTGAGAAGCAAGTGTACGCTTCCAAATAAGTTGGTATAATTTCTTTTCAGTTGGCGTTCCTTCAACTTCAGCATTATTAAAGTATGTAGGACGTATCGCCTCGTGAGCCTCTTGAGCACCTTTACTTTTAGTCTTAAACTGACGTGTTTTACTATATTTATCTCCGAATTTAGCAATAATCTCAGCTTTAGCAGCATCAACAGCTTGAGTAGATAGATTCACAGAGTCGGTACGCATATAAGTAATAAAACCTTGCTCATACAACTTCTGAGCAACTGACATAGTTTGAGATACAGACATTCCGAATTTACGACTCGCCTCTTGTTGTAGCGTTGACGTTGTAAATGGAGCTGCTGGTGATTTAGTAACAGGTTTACACTCATTATTTCGGATAGTAAACGTAGCTGCACCACATGCTTTTAAGAAAGCATCGGCCTCATCTTTTGTTTTAAAACGACGATTCAACTCCGCCTTAAACAATCTTTTAACCGAGTCATCAGCCGAATAAAATTGAGCTGACACTCTATAAAATTGTTCTGAATTAAAATTTGTGATCTCACGCTCACGCTCCACTACAAGTCTAACAGTAACACTTTGCACACGTCCAGCAGACAATGACGGTTTCACTTTTTTCCATAAAACAGGAGAGAGTTCAAATCCCACTAATCTATCCAATACTCGTCTTGCTTGCTGAGCATTAACAATATTCATATCAACATTACGTGGATTATCTATTGCCGCCGTAATCGCAGATTTAGTAATTTCGTGAAAAACAATACGCTTAGTACCATCTATCGGTAAATCCAATGCCTCAGCTAAGTGCCAAGCAATAGCCTCTCCCTCGCGGTCCTCATCGGAAGCCAACCATACAGTCTTTGCTTTCTTAGCTAACTTAGATAGTTCCGCAACAACTTTCACTTTATCAGGAGAAATCTCGTATGTAGGAGCAAAATCATTTTTGACATCGATCCCTAAATCTTTTTTCGATAAATCACGTATGTGTCCATAACTAGATTTAACAACATATTGATCACCAAGAAATTTTTCGATTGTTTTTGCTTTAGCAGGGGACTCGACAATAACTAAATTTTCGTGCATATTTTAGTAATTTTATATATTATAAAAACAGACCTAAAGTCTCTGCTTTAGGTCTGTTTTATTTTCGTTTTATTTAATCAATGTAAATGTTAACTCTAACTTAGGTACTATACTATTTACGTCATCATCAGGTATTGGCGATGTAGAACCAATAATTTCGACTTGTGAATACCCTTGAAAAGCTGCATTAGATTTAACTTGCGTCTCCTTTTCAAACTCAGGATTAGAGTATATTGGGGCAAAAAACACCCCGCTAGGGATCCCTTTGAATAGTTCCGAATTTTCATTGTTAATAATCAACATCTGTATATATGTTGTTATGTCCATTTCATATCGCCCTTTAAGTCTATTCAATGCACCACCATATGGCACTTGATTACCAGAGTTATACTCATACATATAGTCATAATCTGGAGCAGGCATCGGTAGGTACCCTTTATAAGAGTAGTACATTCCAAGCCTATCTTCCGCACCATTCAGCACATATAATTCGCTAGCAGATTTAACTCCAAAAGACAAGATTGCACTATTGATAATAATTTTGTCATACTCAACTCCATCAACAACTTTAAAAGAGTTTATCTTCTTACTCAGCTCATCAGAGAATCTGACAAAAGAGTTAACTCCAGCCATATTCTGAACAAATACTCTCTGTTGACCTGGAGTACCAGCAACTGTATCAGTAGGTTTTGCAATGAACTGCTCAACTTCACTCCCAGCATAATCATGTTTAACAACACCAAAAGCTAATTTACGATATTCAGGAGCGTCCGTCAAAGAAAAACTCTGCAATACAGTATCCTTAATATTCTTAGGGACAATCGGTTTATCTTTTTCGTAATTATGATAGTGAATATTAATAGTTGCAGCCGTAGTAGAGTAAGGATCTGTGCGAGTAGTACCATAATATATCACCGCATCCTCTTTACTTTGATCCATCGGAGTTATATATAATCCCTTATACTTCTTTAGGAATAAAGTATCAATATTATACTCATCAGCCGATGTCTTATTTATAATCTCATCCAAAAAGACTTCACCTTTAGGAGTGACCTTTAACGTTTCAAATAGTATACCCGTTGCAGTTCCACCATAATTAAAAGTAAACAGAGGTTCACTGTCAATAAATGTTTTCGGATCAATTGTAGAGTAATAAGTTGAATCTGGACTTAAATATTTGTTTGCTTGAAATATACCAAACTCTTGTTTACTATTTTGAGGTCCAAACTCACCATCTTTTGTTGAAACTGAAGTTTTAAATATATTCATCAATATACTTACCGAATCAACAATTGGATTATATCCAAAGAACTCATCTTCACTTTTAAAAGCGTCAGGAATAAAATATGAAAAAGAAGATGCTATAGTCTGGCCAAACTGCTGGTCATATCTCTTACCAAACATCAAGTACCCTAAATTTTTAGAGGGAATTGAGTCTGTTTTAACGGTAAATGTCTCCATTCCACCATTAACAGTAGCAACCTTTAATTTCATGGTCTGATCAATAGGAATTAAATCAGCACCAAGTTGGTTATCTACTTTTGTACAAGACATTACTGTTGCTATCGCAACAAAAAAAGCAGTTACTTTCAATCTATTAAAGCAATTCTTCATAAAATATTTTGTATTTATCTACGTAATCAGTATTTGTTTTATCCTCATGGAAAGGGAGTACAGGCTTTCCACTAAGCTTCAAGTACTCTTCAATTTCTGGATCTAAGCTACCCGTCTCTAATATCACACCATCAGCATGGTTAATAACGAACTTCATTAGATTCTGGTATGTCGGCTTCTCTACTATTTTACTATTTTCTTCATCGATGCCTTCACTAATTATTTTTTTATAAAAATTAGCATCCCACTCACCATCAAATTTATCATCATAAATTGAGACAACAACTTTAGAGTCTTGAAAAAGTGGATCATCCGAGAATCTATTTTTAAGGTACATAGGCACAACAGAAGACATCCATCCATGACAATGAACTACATCAGGTTGCCAGCGTAATTTTTTAACCGTTTCGAGCACACCTCTAGCAAAGAATATTGCACGTTCGTCATTGTCTGCAAAAAAGGTTCCATCTGCATCTGCCAACGTTGCCTTACGAGAGAAATAGTCTTCATTATCAATGAAGTATACCTGCACTCTAGCCAAAGGAATTGAAGCTACTTTTATGATTAATTGGTGATCGTTATCATCAATAATAAGGTTCATTCCAGACAATCTAATCACTTCATGCAATTGATTACGTCTCTCGTTAATCAAACCATATCTAGGCATGAATGTCCTAATTTCATTCCCTCTCTCTTGCATTGCTTGCGACAATGTTCTACATATAGTAGAAATTTGAGTTTCAGGTAAATATGGAGTTATCTCTTGACTAACATATAAAATTTTACAACTACTCATCTAAGCTATATAGTTAAAATTACATTATATTCCACATTCACATATTCTTTTTACACATTAACATAGAGTGTAATAAAAAACATATGTAATGAACAATTTCTACAAAGATACTAAAAAAACTACGAATTATCTAAAGAATAAGTGTTGCATCACCATACGTACCAAATCGATACCCCTCTTCTTTTGCAATTTTATACGCTTCCATAATTAAATCATAGCCACCAAACGCAGCAGCCATCATTAGTTGCGTTGACTGAGGCAAGTGAAAATTAGTAATCATAGAATCAGCAACAACAAAATCATATGGAGTAAATATAAATTTATTAGTCCAACCTTCGTATGGGTTTAACTTTTTACCTGTTGTCACAGAGCTCTCCATTGTTCTCATAACAGTAGTTCCAACCGCACAAATACGTTTAGAATCACCTTTCGCACCATTCACAATTTGCGTTGCTTCAGGAGAGATAAAAATCTGCTCTGAGTCCATTTTATGTTTAGTTAAATCTTCAACATCAACGGCTCTAAAGTTACCCAACCCCACGTGTAGTGTGACATTCGCACTTTTAATTCCTTTAATTTCCAATCTTTTCAACAAATGCTTACTGAAGTGCAATCCTGCAGTAGGTGCAACAACAGCACCTTCATTCTTCGCATATATAGTTTGATATCTTTCGCTATCAATAGGCTCAACTTTCTCTCTAATCCACTTAGGAAGAGGAGTTTCACCCATATTATGAAGTGCTTCTTTAAATGCATCATGATCTCCATCAAAAAGGAATCTCAAAGTTCTACCTCTTGATGTTGTATTATCAATAACTTCAGCAACCAACAAATCGTCATCACCAAAGTACAATTTATTACCAATACGAATTTTTCGTGCTGGGTCTACTAAAACATCCCACAATCTAAGCTCTCTGTTCAGCTCTCTAAGCAAAAATATTTCGATCTCTGCACCTGTTTTTTCTTTGTTACCATAGAGTCTAGCAGGGAATACTTTTGTATCATTAAATACAAAAACATCGTCAGTATCGAAATAATCGATAACATCTTTAAATATTTTATGCTCAATTTTTCCTGAGTCACGGTGTATAACCATTAAACGAGATTCATCTCTATTGTCAACTGGATATTTAGCTAACATATCGAGAGAAAAGGGGTACCCATATTGGGATAATTTCATCTGACCAACTTTTATGTAAATAAAAAAATAACATAATATCGCCTTAAGCTACACGAAATAACATAAGACACTTAAATATAATATACGTAATAATGTTAATTTTGTTTCACTTCTTTAAGGATTTCTTCAACATCCGCCATTGAATAGCAGTCCTCGACACTATTACTTCCATTTTTTGTTCTTCTCAGAGAGCTCAAGTATGCTCCGTTATTAAGTTTTTCACCTAACTCCATTGCTATAGATCTTATGTAAGTTCCTTTACTACATCTGATTCTAACTCTAACACGTGGCATTTCAAACTCTTCAATCTCGATTGAATGTATTGTGATCAGAGCTTGTCTCATAACAACCTCACTACCCTCTCTTGCATGTTCGTAAGCTCTTTTTCCATCAATTTTCTTAGCCGAGTAAACTGGGGGGGTCTGAAGTCTCTCACCGCAAAGCTCTTTCAAAGCCTGTTCAACATCTTCACGAGTAATATGATCTATTGGAAATGTCTCACTAACGGGGTGCTCCATATCAAAACTAGGAGTCACTGCACCAAGAACTATATCTGTCACATACTCTTTCTCTTCAGCTTGTAATGACTCAACTAACTTAGTAGCCTTACCAATACACACTATCAATACACCAGTTGCTAAAGGGTCTAATGTACCAGCGTGTCCGACTTTAATTTTCTTGAAACCAAGTCTCATAATTGCAGACTTCACCTTCCTTACAACATCAGTCGATGTCCATGTATATGGTTTATCGATATAAAGGACAAAGCCTTCAGGGAAATTTAATTTATTTGATAATACTTTCTCCACAATTAATTTTAATTTGTAATGAATACTCTAAAAACTAGATTAATAAAACAGAGTTTTGCTAAACTTTTTAAAATTCAGCGTCGCAGACAATTTTGTCAAATTATACGACAAACTGTCTGCGACGCGAAACTATATAAAGCTTCATCCACTCTTCGTGACGGAACTCTATTTTACTATAGTTACCCAATTATGTGTATCTTCAACCTCACCGTATTGAATACCACACAATCTATTGTATAACTCTGTTGTAACTTTTCCAACGCTATCTCCAAATGAGTATGTAATATCCTCTTTCGGGTCATAAACACTTCCAATAGGAGATATAACTGCTGCTGTTCCACAAGAACCAGCCTCTTCAAATGTAGCCAACTCTGCCAAATCAACCTCACGTCTTTCAACTGTTAATCCTAAATCTTCAGCTAATTGAGTCAAGCTGAGATTAGTTATAGATGGTAGTACAGAGTGTGATTTAGGAGTAACATATGTTCCATTCTTTATTCCAAAGAAATTAGCAGCTCCACACTCATCTATATATCGTTTCTCTTTCGCATCTAAATAGATAACACTAGAATATCCCATATCATGTCCCCAACTAGCAGAAAGTAAACTTGCAACATAATTACCACCAGTTTTAACATGACCAGTTCCAAGCGGAGCAGCCCTATCATGGTCTCTATCTACAATAACCTTCATAGGGTTAAATCCACTCTTGTAATAAGGCCCAACAGGTGTAACAAATATCACAAATAGATATTCATCAGAAGGACTAACACCCACTTGTGCACCCGTACCAATCAACAGCGGTCTAATATAAAGAGATGCGCCCGTACCATAAGGAGGAATAAATCTCTCATTTGCTTTAACAACTTTCGTCACTGCATCTACAAACATATCTACAGATGGGGCTTGCATCATCAAATAATCAGCAGATGATTTTAGACGCTTAGCATTTTCATCGGCTCTAAAAAGGCGAATTTCGCCATCTACACCTCTGTATGCTTTCAACCCTTCAAAAGCCTCTTGTCCATAATGAAGGCAAGTTGCAGCTATGTGCATCGGAATATGCTCATCTTGCGATAGAGTCATCTCTTCCCATTTGCCATCCCTATAATAACATCTTAAATTGTAGTCAGCCTTCATATAACTGAACCCTAAATTACCCCAATCAATATTTTCCATTATAATAAATATTAAAAAACTGTTTACACTCTATTAGTTCACTGCAATCACACAACGAAGCCCACTCAGGGCATCTTGCGAATTACATTTAACTACCCTACGATAGTTCCACTATTAACTTTATCTTGAGGAGACAACAATACTAGCTTACCACTAGCATCAGAGCCCATAAGAATCATACCACTAGACTCTATTCCTTTCAGAGTACGAGGAGCTAGATTAACCAATACTAACACCTGTTTCCCAATAAGTTCCTCTGGTTTATAGTGCTCTGCAATACCCGACACAATATCTCTAGTATCCATACCAGTATCTACTGTAAGCTTCAACAGCTTTTTAGTTTTTGCTACTTTTTCAGCAGCAACGACAGTAGAGACACGAATATCCATCTTTCCGAAATCGTCAAAAGATACATTTTCTTTCTGTGGAGTAATATTTTGAAGAGCTTCATTCTCTGCATTCTCAAGTTTAGAACGCTCTAATTTAGCCATTTGCTGCTCAACAACGCTATCCTCAATTTTTTCAAATAATAGTTCTGCTTTACCAATCTTATGTCCAGCACTAACTAAAGAACTAGAACCTAAAGACTCCCACTCCTGCTTCTCAACATTCAACATTTTCAATAATTTTGCTGAAGTAAATGGAAGGAACGGCTCAATTGCAATAGCAAGATTAACAGTAATTTGCAATGCAACATTAAGCGTTGTTTTAACTCTTTCAGGATCAGTTTTAATCACCTTCCAAGGCTCCGTATCAGCAAGATACTTATTACCAAGTCTAGCGATTGCCATAGCATCTTTTAGTGCTTCACGGAATCTGTAATGTTCAACATTATTCTCTAGTGATAGTTTGATTGCTGGCAACTCATTAAGAGTATCTTTGTCGTAGTCAGTCAACTCACCAGACTCAGGGACAACACCCTCATAATACTTATCAGTTAACACGAGAGCTCTATTTACGAAGTTTCCTAAAATAGCTACTAACTCGTTATTATTTCGAGCTTGGAAGTCTTTCCAAGTGAAATCATTATCTTTAGTTTCGGGAGCATTTGCACATAGCACATATCTCAATACATCCTCTTTTCCAGGGAACTCATCAAGATATTCATGCAACCACACTGCCCAATTACGAGAGGTTGAAATCTTATCACCCTCAAGATTTAGGAACTCATTTGCAGGAACATTTTCAGGAAGAATATAATCTCCATGCGCCTCTAGCATAGCAGGGAATACGATACAATGGAATACGATATTATCTTTACCGATAAAACATACTAGCTTTGTATCATCTTGTTTCCAATACTGCTCCCAATCAGGAGTAAGTTCTTTCGTAGCAGAGATGTAACCAATAGGAGCATCAAACCACACGTATAAAACTTTGCCCTCCGCACCTTCAACAGGCACAGGAATACCCCAATCAAGGTCACGACTAACTGCTCTTGGCTGCAATCCTAAGTCTAACCAGCTTTTACACTGTCCATACACATTAGGTTTCCACTCTTTATGCTGCTCCAAAATCCACTCACGCAACATTGGTTCGTGTTTGTCTAGAGGCAAATACCAATGCTTCGTCTCTTTCATTATAGGATCCGAACCAGTGATTGTACTCTTTGGGTTTATTAAGTCAGTAGCATTTAGCGTTGTACCACAGTTCTCACACTGATCTCCATATGCTCTATCATTCTGACAATGAGGACACACACCTGTAATATATCTATCAGCAAGGAATGCGTTAGCCTCTGAGTCATAGTATTGCATTGTTGATTGTTCAATAAACTCACCTTGATCATAAAGCTTTTTAAAGAAATTAGAAGCTGTTTCACTATGAGTTTTTGATGATGTACGAGAGTATATATCAAACGAAATTCCGAAGCGTTGAAAAGCATCTTTAATCATTCCGTGATATTTATCGACAACATCCTGAGGAGTAATCCCCTCTTTACGTGCTTTAATAGTAATTGGCACACCGTGCTCATCAGAGCCACAAACAGATATAACATCCTCGCCTTTCAACCTCAAATATCTAGTATAGATATCAGAAGGAATGTATACTCCAGCAAGATGGCCAATATGTACTGGTCCATTTGCATACGGAAGAGCAGATGTTACAAGGTGTCGCTTAAATTTTTTCATCTATTTATATTATTAGTTCACTGCACTCATGCAGTGCTGCCCATGCAGGGCAGTTTTATCAAACTATTGATTCTACTATAACTAATCTGTTATTTAAAACTTTAAAAAGTCTCCAGATAATCTATTTGCGGAGAGGTTCAAATCCCAATCCATATACACCCATAACACTACCAACTGTAATAAATGCGTTAGGATCATACTCCTTGACGACTCTTAATAGTGACGGCATCTCATTTTTCCTACAAACAACCATCACAATTTTCATAGGATCTTTAGAGTACCATCCCTCACCATTAAGGAGTGTCACACCACGTCCAATCTCATCATAAACTCTTTCAGCAATAACTTTATGATTTTTAGAAACGATCAAGACCTGAGATGATTGTTTGTTACCCGCTAAGAACATATCTAGAGTGTATCCAAATACAGAAACGAGAACAAAACTATAAATAACTGTAGTAATATCATCTTTAATAAAATACGACAATCCTATTACACAAAAGTCACAATACATAATAACCTTCCCATAACTTACTGTTTTATATTTATTTATAATCATAGCAATAATGTCTGTACCACCAGTACTACCACCTTGCGAGAAACATAAACTAGTACCGAATCCAGCAATTGTGCCACCTAAGATTACAGACAAGAATTTATCATCACACAACCCTACTAAATCAACAGGGAGGACTCTTTGCATAAATCCCATCATAAATGATAGTAATGATACAGCATATATTGTTTTGGTACTAAATTTAGCCCCTATAATAAAATAGGCTACAGTAAGGAAGACTCCATTAATTGCGAACATAGAGTATGTCAAAGGGATTTCAAAGCCGTAAAACAACAACATTGACATACCACTTACACCTCCACCAACAAGTCCAGCAGGCAGTACAATTCCCATCCAAGCGAATGCGTACAGTGATATTCCTATAGAGATAATAATATACTCTCTTACTGTACGTAATAAATTTTGTTTTGATAATTCGATCATAATAATTTAACTATTTAATATATGCTTCAAGGATCTTCGCCCTTCCAATTAATTCGACACTACTTTCTTGAGCAGGAATAAGTAAACACTCTCCTTTTTTAAGTGGAGTAATACTACCTTCAACATTAACGGTCATTTCCCCTTCAATACAGATATATATAACAAAGCTATCAAGCTCTGCATACTCTTTATACACTTCCCCATCAACACTAATCATATTAGATGTAAAGTAGTTACAATCAGCAACTTTTACGGTATCATTAACCTTAGGTTCGACCGTAATTTTATCGCTTTTTTCACTTCCGAAATCAATTGAATCGACTGCAAATTCAGTATATAGTTGCCTTGGATACCCATCACTATCAACTCTACCCCAATCATCAATACGATATGTAATATCAGATGTCTGTTGTATTTCAGCAATCAGCAACCCTTTACCAATAGCATGAATAGTTCCAGCTGGGATAAAATAAGCCTCACCAGCTTTTGCCTCAATTTTATTCATTAATTCAGACATTGTCCCTTTGTCGAGGCTATCCAGATATCTCTCTTTAGTTACCGCACCGTCGAATCCAACATACATAGCTCCTCCATCTTGTGCATCTAACACATAACAGAGTTCCGTTTTCCCGTATGAGTTATGTCTATCTTTTGCGATTTCATCATTAGGATGTACTTGTATCGACAGTACATCTTGAGCATCAATCAACTTAATCAAAAGGGGGAATTCAAGACCAAACTCTGCGTAGACTTTTTCACCAACTAGCTCACCCATATACACTTCAATAAGCTCTTGGAGATTATTCCCAGCCAACACGCCATTGGTCACAACAGATATATCGTCCTCGATACCTGAAATTTCCCAACTCTCACCAATCTTCACCCCCTCAGGAAGCTCTTTTCCGAACTTATCTTTGAGGGCTGTTCCTCCCCAAATTCGTTCTTTTAAAAGTGGTTTGAATTTCAATGGATATAACATATTTTTTCACATTTAACTTTAACACTCAATAATAACCCCAAATGTAACTGTTTTTTAGTAATTTTTCATACCCTATTCAAAATTTTATTATTTATTACCTATATACACTGCAAAACTTATAAAAAATCTGAGTTTTATGGAGCAAAATTGATCTGAATTAATAATAAAATTGTTACTTTTGAAGGATTAAATTTAAATTAGCTGCAAAACGATAAAAACAATGGAGATACTTAATGTAAAAAACGTATCAAAACAGTATACAAATCACCTTGCACTTGATGATGTTTCACTAAGTGTTCCAGAGGGTTCTATTTATGGACTACTCGGGCCGAACGGAGCAGGTAAGACAACATTAATACGCATCATCAACCACATTACAGCTCCAGACAGTGGGGAGGTATCATTTATGGGCAGACGCTTATGTGCAGATGATGTCTACAAAATAGGCTATCTTCCAGAGGAGAGAGGGCTATATAAAAAGATGAAAGTTGGAGAGCAAGCAATATATTTTGCACGACTTAAAGGACTATCAAAAAACGATGCTATTTCACGTCTAAAGTATTGGTTTACGAAGTTTGGAATTGAAGAGTGGTGGGATAAAAAAGTTGAAGATCTAAGTAAAGGTATGGCTCAAAAAGTACAGTTTATCATAACCGTACTTCACAAACCCAAATTACTAATTTTCGATGAGCCATTCAGTGGATTTGATCCTATAAATGCAAATATGCTGAAAGAGGAGATATTAAATATGAAAAAGGAGGGTTCTACAATAATCTTCTCTACCCATAATATGTCCTCCGTAGAGGAGATTTGCGACCATATTTCACTCATTAACAGATCAAAAAACATACTTAGCGGTGAGGTCGAAGAGATTAAACATAGATATGCAGGTAACACATATAATCTCTCTTTTGGTGGAGATAAAGAGCAACTAAAGAGAGCTCTTATGGGCGTTGATATTGTATTTAATGAGACAAAAGATACAAATGATGCGATCATTAAGATCCCAACAGTAGATGGAGTTAGAGATATTATATCGAGAGTAAATGAATCGGTTGAAATATACTCATTCAACAAAGTTATACCTAGCATGAATGATATATTTATTAACGCCGTAGCTGGAAAACTTAACTTATAGATGGGAAAGATAGGAATTATTATAGCTAGAGAATTCAACACGAGGGTACGTAAAAAAAGTTTCATCATTACGACTCTCCTTATGCCCCTACTTTTTGTGGGACTAATGGTTGCGCCTACCCTTCTTCTGAAGATGGATACAGACAACAGCCGTACGGTTTTAGTTATTGACCATAGCGATGTTATTGGAGCGAAATTAAATAGCAACAGTAAGTTAATATTTCAACAGACAGATAAGTCTGAGGAGGATTTAAAAATACAACAACCAGGAGTATTTGGATTTATAGTTATAGAGGAAGATGCTGTTAAAAATCCTAATAACATAAAATTACACACGTACGAGTCATCAACGCTAGATACTGAGTCAGCAATAAACAGAGAGTTGAATCGAGTTATTGAAGATGTACGTTTACTGAATAACAACATAGAGGGGCTAGATAGTATTATCACGAGCATTAAGTCAAACGCCAGAATAAACTCATTTAAAATTGAGGAAGATGGCGCTAAAAATGCCTCTTCTAGCGCACTATCCATGGGGATTGCCTATGTTTTTGGACTCTTTATCTATATGTTTACCTTTATGTATGGCATGATGGTAATGCAAGGGGTTATTGAAGAGAAGAGTTCTAAAGTAGTTGAAGTACTTATATCATCTGTTAAGCCATTTCAACTAATGATGGGTAAAATTATTGGTATTGCAAGTGTTGCAATTACTCAATTTTTGATATGGATGGTTTTAATTGTTATCTTCAGTAACATTGCACTTCAGATGATAACTATCGATCCCGAGACGATGCAAAACTCTATGCAAATGGGAACGTCACTACCCGCAGGAGTTGACAAAGAGGCGATGACAGCACTAACAACACTAACCGATTGGAGCTTTTTACTCTCTATTTTTGGAAGTTTCGTCATCTATTTCATTGGAGGATATCTACTGTATGCAGCTATGTTTGCCGCAGTTGGGAGTGCGGTTAATAGTGTTGAAGAGTCACAGCAACTACAACTACCTATCACAATACCACTACTATTGTCAATATTTATAATGATAAGTGTAATAAAAGAGCCCAACAGTACATTGGCTGTAATTGCGAGTATAATTCCCTTTACATCACCAGTCGTTATGATGGCTAGAATCCCATATGGAGTCCCTACATGGGAGTTGGTAACGTCTATAGTTCTTCTTTACAGCAGTTTCATCGGCATGGTATGGGTTGCCTCAAAGATATACCGCGTAGGGATATTTATGCACGGTAAACGCCCATCATTCAAAGAGTTATTTAAATGGATAAAGTATAACTAATTATAATAAGTTTATGAAAAAGAAAGTATTAGTAACCGGAGGAGCTGGTTACATCGGATCACACACAACAGTAGAGTTAATCGAAGCAGGTTATGATGTTGTAATTGTAGATAATTTATCAAATTCTGAGTTATCAGCAATTGAAGGAATCAAGAGTATTCTTGGTATAGATATACCTTTTGTTGAAGCAGATTGTTGTGACAAAGTTGCAATGACAAAGTTATTCAACGACTACAAATTTGACGCAGTAATCCACTTTGCCGCTTACAAAGCAGTTGGAGAGTCAATGAGTCTACCATTGGATTACTACCAAAACAACATCGGTTCATTAATCACACTACTTGAGGTTATGAGAGATAATAAGGTTAACAACCTTGTATTTTCGTCATCATGTACAGTTTATGGACAAGCAGACGTTCTACCAGTAACAGAGCAGACTCCACGTAAAGATGCAACATCTCCATACGGAAATACGAAGCAAATGTGTGAAGATATTTTGAACTTTTCAACAGCAGCATATCCATCTATCCATGGTATTGCGTTGAGATACTTCAATCCAACAGGAGCACATCCAACAGCACTTATTGGAGAGTTACCAAAAGGAGTACCGAATAATTTAGTACCATTCATCACACAAACAGCTGCTGGAGTACGTGAGCAACTAAGTGTATTTGGTAATGACTACAACACACCTGACGGATCAAACCTTAGAGATTACATCGACGTTATTGACCTAGCTAAAGCTCACGTTATTGCGGTAACTAGATTAGTTGAAGGTAAGAGTAAATCTAACTACGAGGTATTTAACATTGGAACTGGACGTGCTGTATCTGTATTAGAGCTTGTTGAGACATTCCAAAGAGTTAATGACGTAAAGGTTAACTACAAGATTGTTGGACGTAGAGATGGTGATATCGAGGCTGTTTGGGCTGACACTACCTATGCAAATAACGAGTTAGGCTGGAGTGCAAAGCGTACTATTGATGAGACAATGGCTGCTGCTTGGGCATGGGAAAAAAACGTTAGAGGTATAAAATAAGAAAAAAGTAGAGAACGGAGTTTTCAGAAAAATTTGATACATTTTTTTGTTTTACGTCACAACAATTTATAGTATAGTTTACTTGAACTGCCTGCGACTCGAAACATTAAAAGTTTAACCAAATTTCTTTGAAAACTCCGTTTTCTTTTTTTAAAACTTGAGGAATTTTGAATATAAAATATGCAAATATAGTCTTACCACTTGCGCAAAATTACTTTACTTTTCAGATTGGCGAGGAGTTAAATGATCTTGTAGTGGGGGAGTGTGTGGAAGTTCCTTTGGGCAAGAGCAAGATATATATAGGTATAGTTTGGGGTATTCACGAAACGCAACCAGATTACAAGACAATAAAAAGTGTACATAAGCGTGTTGGAAACTCACCACGTCTATCTGCACTCCAGATTAAATTTTGGGAGTGGATCTCATCGTATTACATCTGTACATTAGGGGAGGTTATGAGAGCTGCAATACCTTCTGCACTCAAACCTGAGGGATTTTCTTCTGAAGAGTTTATGAAAGATCTCTACAAGCCACTAACTGTTACAGAATTAAAATGGGGTGAAGCTATAAACTCTATTGATGAGTTAAACCAATCTTTAGAGGGTTTAAAAAGGGCAAAAATACAATATCGAGCAGTATTAGAACTGTGTCAAAAGGCAAATATTCAAGATGGAGACACTGCTATAGATCAAACATTCACTCTTTTACGTAACGCATTTGATTACGATTCCACCATAATTAAGGCATTAGAGAAAAAGGGTATAATAAAAAGCATAAAAGCAGAAGTAACGCAGAACAATCAAAATAGTGTACCATATAATACAAATTTACCTATACTATCTAATGCACAAGATATCGCTTTTAAGCAGATAATCGAAGGTCATAAGGAGCGCGATGTGGCTTTATTACACGGCATAACGGGTAGTGGTAAAACTGAAATATATATTCGTCTAATTGACAGCTATTTGCGAGAGGGTAGGGATGTATTATATCTATTACCAGAGATAGCTTTGACCTCACAACTTATCGAGAGGATGAAGCGATATTTTGGGGATAGAGTTATTACCTATCACTCAAAACACCCTCCCAGAAAACGAGTAGAGAACTATCTGAGAGTAAATAGACACCATGGTGGAGAATTAATAATAGGAGTCCGTTCAGCTATTTTTATGCCAATCGGCGATCTATCACTTGTGATTGTGGACGAAGAGCACGAGAGTAGTTTTAAACAAACAGACCCAGCACCTAGATATAATGCGAGAGATTGTTCAATAGTACTAGCCTCTATGTGTGGAGCAAAGGTAGTTTTGGGAAGTGCAACGCCATCTATTGAGAGTTACACAAATGCCAAAGAGGGAAAATATACGCTTGTAAATCTATCTGAGAGATACGGAGTGGCTACCTTACCTAAGGTAATCATATCCGATAATATAAGATCTGTAAAGCGTGGAGAGCGTAAAATACATTTCAACAAAATTCTACTAGACTCAATAAATAAGAGTATTGCAGATGGTAATCAAGTTATTTTGTTTCAAAATAGGCGTGGATTCTCGCCCTATATTGAGTGTAATAGCTGCGGATGGACATCAAGATGTGAAGAGTGTAATGTCACTCTGACCCTACACAAGATGGAGGGTAAATTACGCTGTCACTATTGTGGTTTCGCAACAACTCCACCGCAACACTGTCCATCATGCAAAGTTGGGATACCTGATGCAAAAGGGTTTGGGACAGAAAAAATCGAGGAGGAGTTACAGAAACTAATACCCTCTGCTCGAATTTCTCGTCTTGACAGAGATACCTCTCGAACAGAAAAGGGGTATAAAACAATAATTTCGGATTTTAGTCGAGGAGACTCAGACATACTAATAGGGACACAGATGCTTGCGAAAGGTTTTGATTTCTCTGGGGTGTCTCTTGTCGGGATACTTAATGCAGATAATCTGCTGAATTACCCCGATTTTAGAGCTTCGGAGCGAGCTTTCCAGTTGATGACACAAGTTGCAGGACGTGCAGGGCGTGCCGAAAACAAAGGCACAGTTATCATACAGACCTCACAACCTGAACACCCAACAATTAAGTATGTCGCAGATAATAACTATATGGGTATGGTACATGAGGAGTTACAAGAACGTTCTGCGTTTCTCTATCCACCATATTGTAGGGTTGTGACTCTATCCTTAAAACATAGAGACAAACAACTGTTATACGATGCAGCTACAGTGTTTGGAAATGAAGGGAGAAAAATATTTGGAAACAAACTACTAGGACCACAACCACCAAGTGTTGATAAGATTAAGAGGGAGTATATTTTGTGCTTTATGCTAAAAGTTGAACGTACATCCTCATTTGCAAGGGCAAAAGAGATGCTTCTAAACATTGTCAAAGCTATGGGAAGTGACTCCCGATACCATAGTATAACTGCCCAATGCAACGTAGATCCTCAATAAGATAAGTTCACTGCGACCACGCAGCTCCGCCCGAGTAGGGTAGTTCGTAGACTAGTTTTCAATACATAATACAAATAAGGAATGGATATAGGTAGTAAAAAGCCCTCAGTCGAAAATATAAAGTCTCACCCATATAATACATTTATATCTAAATAATATCATTTTAGACCAATGAACCCTCTAAAAGATATATTCCGACTAATATTCCCCTCTCAATGTGCGATATGTCGCACACCACTAGGACATGGAATCTCAGATATATGCCTAAATTGTAGGCTAGAACTACCGCTTACCTACTATTGGAAGAAGGTAGATAACCCAGTATCACTAAAATTTTGGGGACACATGCCTATTGAGACTGGATCAGCCTACTTCTACTACATGAATAGTGGCAGATGGAGATCAATTATCCACAATTTCAAGTATCGCAAGGGTTGGAGATATGCTCAAATGCTTGGTGAATGGTATGGTGCAGAACTTCGAGATAGCGGAAACTATGACGATATAGATGTTGTGATTCCGATTCCTCTACATCCATTAAAAAAGATTAAACGAGGATATAATCAATCTGATTGGATCGCAAAAGGAGTTGCAAAAGAGTTAGGAGTAAAGGTTGACTACCACAGTGTTAAAAGGAAAAAGAACAATATTAGTCAAACACAACTATCACACGATGATAGGTGGGAAAACGTAGATGATATATTTACTGTGAAAAATCCGAGTGCAATTGCAGGTAAACACATACTTTTAATAGATGATGTACTGACAACAGGAGCAACGATTATCTCATGTGGAGAGTCTATAAACAAGATAGTACCTGGATGTAAATTTAGTGTTGCCGTTTTAGCTCTTGCTGGTAACTCCCATGCTCTACCACCAAAATATCCAGAAAGCAAAAAAGAGTAAGACTAGGCTGTAAACTGCCTACGGCGTGCAACTTTATAAAGTTTCATCAAATTTTTAGTGATTGAGTTTACTAGAGAGAATCGCAAAAAACAAAGTTTTCAAGGGCAGTTAGTATAGACTAATCAACACTCAATTTGATCAATTTCAATTCCAACCTTACGAAGCAAATTCAATCCATCTTCAGTTCTGTAACTCTCGCTGTACACAACACGCTTTATCCCCGACTGTATAATAAGTTTTGAACACTCAATACAAGGAGACGAGGTAACATATAGAGTTGCTCCATTACTACTGTTTGCACTCTTTGCCACCTTTGTTATAGCGTTAGCCTCAGCATGAAGTACGTATGGTTTAGTTACACCCATATCATCTTCACATATATTTTCAAATCCTGATGGAGTTCCATTATAGCCATCAGAGATAATCATTCCATCTTTAACCAATAATGCACCGACTTGACGTCTAACACAATATGAATTTTCCGCCCACACCTTTGCCATACGAATATATCGCATATCCAATTGTCTTTGTTTCTCCTCTCGATACCCCATTTTATACTAATAATGATACATTTATTACAAATACTCTATGCTACTAATGACTCTTTATTCAAAATAAATGTCATTAAATCATCTTCTGATATATTCAAAGTAAATACACCATCTTGAAATATAGAAACATCACCAGTCTCTTCAGAGACTGTAATAATTAGTGCGTCATACTCCTCACTCAAACCCATTGCTGCTCTATGTCTCATTCCAAAATTAATAGGCACTTCAGAAGATGTTGTAGGAAGGATACATTTTGCTGCTGCAATTCGTCCACCTATAATCATAACTGCCCCATCATGCATAGGAGAGTTTTTAAAGAAGATATTTTTAAGCAATGACGATGTAATAACGGCATCAAGTTTTACTCCATTATCTGCAATTACACCCAAGTCGCTACGTTGTTGAATTGCAAGCAATACCCCAACTTTCTTTCTCGACATGTCCATACAAGCCTTAACAATATTGTTCGCAGTCTCTTGTCTTAGTTTTTGATACTCCTGTACAGGAAATATTTTACTCCAAAAAGAGCCATGTTTCAGCCGACTACTGTTCCCTATCATCTGTAAGAAACGTCTAATCTCAGGTTGGAAAACTACAATAAGAGCAATTACACCGACTCCAATAATCTGCCCAATAATGGCAGATAAGAACTCCATTTTTAGAGCTTTAACAACAATACCTAATATATATATAATTGATATTCCAATTAAGATACTTGATACGTGTGTTCCTTTTGTAAACTTATAGATGTAAAATAGTATTAGTGCGACACAGAGAACGTCTATAATACCTAAAATGGATATATCTTCAAAGCTAAACATTTTGAATTTTCAATATTTATAATGGTTATTTTTAATCAGTACAAAGGTATAAAAAAAGTAATATAATTTAGACCCTCATTAAATTATATTAATATAATTTAATGATAGCATAAAACTCTATACGGTCTCATTACGCTGACCGCATAGAGCTACTACTATATTAGTCTATTTTAATAGTAAATCGTCCTATATGACCACTTTTACTCATCTGATTTAGTGCCTCATCAACCTGTTCAAGAGCGATCTCTTTACAAAATGCAGTAACTTTAGATGGCTCTGCAATATCTCCTAGTAGAGCCCAAACCTCTTTTCTAATCTCCATTGGAGTATCAGCCGCATTAATACCCAATAAATTTATACCATTAAGAATAAATGGAAGAACAGTTATCGGAAGTTCCATACCTCCAACGTTTCCACACGTAGCAACAGACCCCGATTTTGACGTCTGTTTCAATAGAGATGACAGCGTCTCTCCACCTACAGTATCGAGTGCACCAGCCCATTTCGGACGAAGTAACGGTTTTTCAATTGGAGCCATAATCTCTTCTCGGCTCAAAACTCGCTTCGCACCCAAAGCCTCAAGCATTGGAATAACTTCTGATTTCCCAGTCATAGCCCACACTTCAAATCCAAGTTTAGAGAGCATTTGAACACCCCAGACACCAACTCCACCTGTCGCTCCTGAGACAACAATTGCTCCATCAGAAGGTTTTAATCCAGATTGTAACATTTTTTTGATACCTAGAGCTGCCGTAAAACCACTTGTTCCAATCTGCATTGTCTCTTGTAGCGTAAATTTATCTATTTTGGCAAGTACCCAAGCCGCAGGTACAGATATATACTCAGCAAAACCACCATCATGGTTCATACCCAAGTCATTCCCCATAACAACTACCTCATCACCAACATTAAACAAGTTAGTTTTATCAGAAATAACAACTCCCGATACATCAACACCAGGTGTATGCGGATAGTTACGAGTTATTCCCTTGTTTCCTCTACTCGAAAGATAATCTTTATAATTAATACCTGAGTATGCTACTTTAATAACAACCTCATCAGAATCTAATACTGATTTATCTATATTTTTTATCGAATTAACAAACTCTCCGTTAATCTCTTCTGTTCTATATGCTCTAAATGTCCCCATTCTAAATTTAAAATTAATTTATACAAATATAGGTATGAAAACGAAGTTTTTAAAGAAATAGATATTAATTTCTCCAAAAACTTCGTTTTCATACCTTTTATTTACACCCTGCAATCACGCAAGAACCTTAGAAATCTCAGCTACTCATCATTATCATCTTCCGAATAGTTTTTCAACAACTTATCCTGAACATCAGACGGCACCTGTTCATACGACGAAAATGCCATTGTATATGTAGCACGTCCATTAGTTATAGAGCTAAGAGTTGTTGAATATCTATACATCTCAGCCAATGGTACTTTTGCGATTAATTTATCGAATCCATTATCAGAAGACATACCCTCAATCATTGCTCGTCTACTTTGCAGGTCGCTCATAACATCACCCATCTTATCAGAAGGCATCAACACTTCAACCTTGTATATAGGTTCCATAATTTTAGGGGCCGCATTTTTAAACGCATCTTTAAAAGCGTGCCTTGCCGCCAATCTAAACGAAATCTCATTTGAGTCAACAGCGTGCATCTTTCCATCATACACAATAACTCTAATATCACGAGCATATGATCCAGTTAAAGGACCTTCGTTCATCTTCTCCATCACACCCTTTAATATTGCAGGTAGAAATCTTGTATCAATTGCCCCTCCAACAATCGAGCTAAAGAACTGTAGTGTTCCACCCCAATCGAGTCGAACCTCCTCTTTACCTTTGATATTAACTTGAATATCTTTACCATTTACTTTGTATTTCGTAGGATCAGGCATCCCCTCATAATATGGTTCAATTAGAAGGTAAACCTCACCAAATTGACCAGATCCTCCAGACTGTTTCTTATGACGATAATCTGCTGTTGCAATCTTAGTAATAGTCTCACGATATGGTATCTTAGGAGCAAAAAACTCTACTGCGACTTTATTTACATTTTCAAGTATCCATTTTAGAATATTAAGATGGTGCTCTCCTTGCCCTTGTATGATTGTCTGCTTTAACTCGGTTGAATACTCAACAAGAATCGTTGGATCTTCATATCTAGCTTTTGTTAGAAGCTCACCCAACTTCTCATCATCAGAGCTATTGACTGCCCTAATCGCAGTTCTATATCTAGGTTCTGGGAATATTATAGGTTCAATAGTTGTTGGTAATGATGTTGTACATAGCGTATCATTTGTCTTAGTCGCTTTCAGCTTCACCGTACACCCAATATCACCAGCGACGATTTCGGATACCTTAATTCGATTCTTCCCTGCAACTGCAAATAGTTGAGATAACTTCTCTTTATTCCCTGTTCTAGTATTTAATAGCTCCATCCCCTCAGTGAGTTTACCACTAATCAGACGGAAATATGTAACCTCACCAATATGAGGCTCTATTGTACTTTTAAAAACAAATAACGATGTCAATCCACTCTGATTTGGAGAGATCTCTTCACCACCTATAGTTGTGAAATTAGGTGCAGCCATCGGACCTGGAGCTACATTAATAATAAACTCCATCAAACGTTTAGTTCCGATATCTCTCTTTGCCGAGACACAGAATATCGGAATTAAATCACGTTTAGCGAGTCCAATTTTCAATCCCGCCCTCATTTCACTCTGAGTAAGCTCTCCTTTTTCAAAATACAATGCCATCAAATCCTCATCATTCTCGGCAGCAGCTTCAACTAATATATTGTGCAGTTCCTTTGCATATTCCATTTCAGTTTCAGGAATTGTAAACTCCTCACGTAGCCCACTATCATCTTTAAACTTATACATTTTCATCATCAGCACATCAACAAATGTATCAAATGATACACCTGGATTGACAGGATACTGCACTACAACAGTCTTAGCCTGAGATCCCGTCTGAATTGACTCTAATGTAGTCTCCCAATTTGCTTTTTCATGGTCGAGTTGATTAACCACCGCAATTATTGGTTTTTTATGTCCTCTTGCATATCGTGCTTGTATCTCCGACCCAACTTCAAAACCATTTTGGGCATTAAATACCATAACACCAATATCCGCAACTTTAAAAGCAGAGAATAGTCCGCCGCAGAAATCATCTGAACCGGGTGTATCAATTATATTAAACTTATGGTTCATAAACTCTGTAAATAGAGTTGTAGAATATATCGAACGTTTATACATATGCTCCAATTCGGAGTTGTCTGACAATGTATTATTACTATCGACACTTCCTCTACGAGCAATCACTCCCCCTTCAAATGCCATAGCTTCAGCAAGGGTTGTTTTTCCAGATCCAGATGCTCCAATAAGAACGATATTCTTAATTTCAGTTGTTTGGTAAACTTTCATAACAGATGACGTTTTAAGGTTTATTGTTTAATAAATTTAAATTGACAAAGTATTATAATTACAAACTATTTAGATAAAGCGTTTACAATATAGGTATTTTTTTAATAAGGTACATAAATAAAGGGATATTATTTAAAATTATTATTCTATACAACATCGCAAAACTTCCAAAATTAATAGCTCTCAACTTTCAAATATCTCAGCATATCCACCGTCTACGAATTATTGGATAGATGTAAGCATATATGAGGACAACTATATCCCTATAAAATATATATTTCTTTCTTTCGTTTACTACAATTGTAAAATAAGTTCATTAACTTTGTAACCATGGATAAAAGAGTAAAAATTGCAGGTATTAGTGTACTCCTCAGCGCGATAGCTATTGCAGGAGTATTTAAAATTATAAACAACAATTCAGATGAATCAACAAATATCGTCAGTGAACAAGCTGAAAATATAGTTTTGGAGGTTGAGCAAAAACCATTATATGGCATTGCTAAAGAGAACCTTGTGATTTCAAATGACATTATAAAGAATGGAGAGGTTCTATCTGAGATACTTCTTAAATACGGCAAAGGAGCAGCAGTAGCACATCAACTTGAGCAGCAATCAAAAGCAGTATTTTCTACTCGTAATTTCAGAGCAGGAAATAAATATACTACATTTGTAGATACGACCTCTTCGGAGAGCACTCTATCTCATCTAGTTTACCATCAAAATGTTAAAGATTACGTTGTGTACTCTTTCCACGACAATGACTCTATAAGTATTGAGGCAGGTAGTCGTGAAGTTACAATTAAACGAGAGATGAAATCGGGAGTAATTAAGTCATCATTATGGAATGCGATGATTGAGCAGGGTATGCCAGCAGGATTAACAATGGAGCTATCTGACATATATGCTTGGTCTGTAAATTTCTTTGGCCTACAAGAGGGAGATCACTTCACTATCATATACGACAATGAATACATCGATTCAACAAGTGTAGGTACGGGCATGATATGGGGAGCAATCTTCAACCATCATGGAAAAGATTTTCATGCAATACCGTTTGAGCAGTCGGGTAAAGTATCTTATTGGGATGAGGAAGGAAATAGTCTTAGGAAAAACTTCCTTAAAGCTCCATTGAAGTTTTCACGTATCTCTTCAAAGTTTACATATTCGAGACTACACCCAATTTTAAAAATTCGCCGTGCACACACAGGTGTTGACTATGCTGCACCATATGGGACACCAGTATATGCTATTGCCGATGGTGTAATTACATATAAATCATACACTAGAGGTGGAGGTAACACTCTAAAAATCAAACACGGAGGTAATATGAAGTCTGGATATCTTCATCTAAAAGGGTATCCTAAAGGTATCGTGAAAGGCAAACATGTCAACCAAGGAGATCTGATTGGTTATGTTGGCTCAACTGGATTATCAACAGGACCACATCTTGACTTTAGAGTTTGGAGAGGTGGAGTTCCTATTGACCCTTTAAAAGTGCCTTCAGAGCCAGCAGAACCTATTTTAGAGTCGTCTAAAGATAACTTCAACTACATTAAAGATAGAGTTTTAGGGGAGTTAACAATGGGAATCGATAGCACAATGTTCGTAACAAATATAAACGATACTGTACCAAACATCAAACTTGCATTGATAGATGAAAATAGAGAGTAAGATAGTCTCATTTATAGGACGTCATCATGTTATGACATTGGCAAGTGTTGGAGACTCAACTCCATACTGTTCAAATATATTTTATAGTTGGATGGATGAATCAGAGTCTTTTGTATTCGCATCATCACAAACAACTAGACATGGTAAAGATGCCCTTGCACACTGTGCAGTTGCAGGTTCGATTGTTTTAGAGAGCAAAATAATTGGCAAGCTACAAGGCTTACAACTCCAGGGAGATATGGTTTTATGTTCATCATTAGATAGTGATCTTGCTAAATCAGCAAGGAGATCATATTTGAAAAGGTTTCCATATGCCGCAGCTATGCCAGATTTAGAACTATGGATATTAAAGCCACACTTCTTAAAATATACCGATAACACATTAGGTTTTGGAAAAAAGTTGATTTGGGGTGATGAAAAATTTTAGCAAAAAAATAGTAGTAACAGGAGGTAGTGGATTAGTTGGCAGCCACATAATTGGAGAGCTAATTAAGCGAGGTGCAGATAATATTGTTGTACCACTACGCAGTGAGAGTTCGCTACAAAAGATATATAAAACGCTTCGACATCTAGGGTATAGTGATCCAGAGGAGATAATAAAAGAGAGGTGTAATATTGTTATAGTTCAACTGAATAACCCACATGAGGTGGCATCGTTAATGGATGATGTAAAGTGCGTATTCAACTGTGTTGCAAACGTATCGCTCAATACAGGCATTGATATTATATCTTGTAATGTTGAGTTGACAACCCACATAATAAACGCTGCAATTGAGGCAAAAGTGGATCTATTCATACACGTAAGCTCTATTGCAACATTGAGTTCACCAAATAAACTATCTAAGTTTATTGATGAAAGCAACGTAATGACCACAGTAAAGAGATGCTCACCATACACTGTTAGTAAGTTTTACAGTGAGAACGTTGTTAGATATGGCTCAGAGTTTGGACTCTCGACTATCATTGTTCACCCCGCTGTAATCCTTGGCGAGGGAGATTGGAAGGGTAGTAGTAGTGCATCTCTAATCCCACCTCTTACGAAGGGTTTAATCTTTGGAACTAACGGAGTTACAGGCTACGTTGATGTCCGAGACGTAGCGAAAGCAATGGTTGAATTAAGCGTTACACCCGAAGCTATTGGCGAGCAATTTATTTTATCAGGAGAGAATCTTAGTTTCATGGAGGTAATGACAAAAGCCTCTAAGGTAGTCAATAAAAGAGCACCATTTATTTGCATTGGGAAAATACCAATTCGTATAGCCTACTATATTAGTCGAGTGTACGGTCTAGTTAGTGGAAAGAGTCCTCGTCTTAATAAATATACTGCACGCACGTCTCTAAATAAGAACTATTACAATGGTTCTAAATTGAACCGTTTTATAGATTTCACATATACACCCATTGATGACACAATACATCGCACCATAAACGCCTATATAAAGAGTAAAAATGAGTAGTTTATCAGTTATTATCGTTGCTGCAGGAGGAGGCTTACGCATGAATAGTGCAGTTCCTAAACAGTTCCTACCCATATTAGGAGTGCCTATATTGGTACGTAGCATACGCTCTATCCAGAGTATGCTCCCATTAGCAGAGATAACAGTTGTACTATCTGCGAATGATGTTGACAGATGGAACGGAATCTCCAAAGAGTATGGTATTGAGTCTACACATAATATATGTATAGGAGGAGCCACAAGATTTGAATCTGTAAGAAATGCCGTATCATCAGTTGGCGAATGTGACTATATTGCTGTCCATGATGGAGTTAGACCTCTTTTCTCAAAAGAGATGATTGAGAGATCATTACAGTGTGTAAAACTAAATGGCACTGCAATCCCTGCAATTGACGTAATAGACTCATTTAGGGTAGTTAATAAGGATGGCAGCTCTCACATAATTGACCGTAGTACCTTGAAAGCTATTCAAACCCCACAATGGTTTGATGCAACAGTATTGAAGAGTTCTTATGAAGTTAATTACGAAGATAGCTTCACTGATGACGCATCGGTAGTTGAGCACTCTGGGCATAAGATAACAATTTGTCAAGGGGATATAAGAAACATTAAAATCACTACTCCTATGGATATTGCTATCGCTGAAGAGTTATTAGTTTGATGTAACAGTCCTACTAAAGCATAGCTTCGTAATTGCAGTAAACAAAATAATATATTAAATAGATATTATCGATGAATATAAGATTTAAATACAAGAGTGACGCACTCAGCAAGGTAATAACAACGATTATTATTATTGCTCTTATAGTTCTATTTGGCGTAATTATTCTAATTAGCTTGGGAAGTTATTTTTCTGCATGGCTTTTTGCATTTATCATATCTTTTATATTAATATACACCCTCTCAATCCCTCGCTATATTGATGTGAGTGATGATTCTGTAGATATTCACTGCCTACTAGAGCTTACATCAATAAACATTGAAGATATTACTCGAGTACGCACACTTAAAAATAGAGATATGCGAGGATGTATTCCTATTTGGGGGAGTTTCGGTTTCTTTGGATACTATGGATACTTCCTAAATCTCAAAAATATGGAACTTATTAAGTTATATACACGCTCTTGGGGTAATTTTGTTGAGATTTTAGATTTATATGGACAAAAATATATTGTTAGTTGTGCAAATCCACAGGAGTTTGTCGACCTAGTAGTAGAGACTAAATCCGCATTTAAATCAAAATAAATTTAGAGTCCACTCAGTGAATTGTGGTTATAAAACTGAGCTTAATTATTATCGACTTAGGATTTTATCATATCCGAGACTCTTTTTTAATAAAAAATATAAGATGTTCAAATACCTTATCATACTAGCATTAACAACCTATATTGCGCAAGCTCAAGCGCAGAGTGCTACGATAGGGTTCTACAACGTTGAAAATCTATTCGATACAATCCCCTCACTAATCTACGAAGATGAATTCACCCCTAAAGGGCGCAAAGCATGGACAAGTGATCGCTATCAAAATAAGATGAATAACATTGCCAAAGTCATAGATCAAATGTCGTGTGATGTTATAGGTCTTTGTGAGGTAGAGAATGAAGGTGTAATTAGGGATTTAGTTCAGAGGTTAAAAACTGACTATACATATATACACATCACCTCTTCCGATAGGAGAGGACTAGACCTTACACTTCTATACAAAGCAGATATATTTGTACCATCACACCAATATCTCATCACATCGCCATACAGAGAGCCAATGGCAATTGATGGTAAGTTATTCGGAGAAGATGTGACAATAGTTATCTGCCATATGCCATCGAGATTGAATAGTAGGGTAGTGTTTGACCGCTCATTCTCTGCACTAACAAGATGGCACGACAAAGTGTATGATCCGAAGAGATCTCTAATATTGATGGGCGACTTCAATTGGAGTACTACGGAGAAATCCATCAAGAAACTCTCTCTGAGTCGGGATGACTACTACGCAATGTTAACACAACTAGACAACCCTGTTGGACGTAAATTCCGTGATGCAGGTTCATATTTATATGATGGAATGTGGTATCTGTATGACAATATTCTGATTGACCGTCGCCTCTCTAATGGAGCAACTAGCACAGTATTACAATGCGGCATCTACCTAAAACCATTCCTACTCTTTGAATCCTACAAAGACCGACATAACATAAATAGTACATATTATAAAGGTAGACACAATGGTGGTTACAGCGACCACTTACCAATATTTATAACCCTAAAGATATAATAATAAAAGAGACTAGGTTTTATGAAAACCTAGTCTCTTTTATTTATTCTAAATCAAACCCCATAGGTTTTATATTTAGAATCTCTAAATACATATCATCTTTTGCAGTAACAGCATTAGCTTCAATACGGCTAATTCCATCCTTAAATAGTATGTCATTCCACCTAAACACACCATTATCACCACTCTTCATCCCCATTGATATCCCATTTACAAATAGTTCAACCTCTCGACAATTCGAATAAATTTTAATATCCTGATTAGGGTCATTTCGTTGATTCCATCGACTTTCAGTTATATAAACAAATGGATCTTTCTTATTCCAATTCGCCTTATATAGATAGTAGGCATCTTTTTTATATCGTCTATCAAAAGTAACCAAACCTAAGTCATTAATTCCATTAGCCTCACCCCAACTTCTTCCTGTAGCCCCATAGTCAAACATATTACCTACAAACGTACCAAATAACATTGGATTATTCTGTGTATTTTTATAGTATGACTCATGGAAGTGTGTCTGCCAACGTTCAGGATGCCAACTAGACATATACTGAGGTCGAGAGAGTGAATCCTCTTGATGGTGTATTGACCCTCCAGCACCATAACTTATTCCTGAACGTAAGTCACTCCACTTCTCACGTAACTGGTCTAACCACACGAG
Source organism: uncultured Rikenellaceae bacterium (assembly GCA_947038405.1). Classification (GTDB taxonomy): domain Bacteria; phylum Bacteroidota; class Bacteroidia; order Bacteroidales; family Rikenellaceae; genus CAMQVY01. Next base: position 85,795 of record CAMQVY010000001.1, read on the forward strand.
AATATCATCTGGCCATCCCTCTTTCCATCCTAAGCTATGATTCCAAACAACTACATCAGTAATAAAGTTTATCTCGCCATCTTCGCTACTCGTAGCAGCGGTATAGCGGCTTGGATCCTCCGCCTTAACAAGACTATTCAACTCCTTAATATAATTGATAGGATCATCACCTCTCAACCCTAAATCAGAAAATATTCCCCAAAATATAATACTAGGGTGGTTGAATAATTGCTTAACAATCTCTTTTGTTTGACTTATTCCATTATTTTTAAATGACGGAGTATCTAAGAATGCCTTGTCTGTCAAGAATGCCGCCCCTACTAGAGGAAGATCACTCCAAACAATCACTCCAAAACGGTCACAAAGTTTATAAAAATCAGTATGGTGCGGGACATTAGCAACCCTTACAGCCGTAGCACCCATCTCTCTAATAAGCATAAAATCCTCCATAACCTGATAAGTAGATAGTGCCGTACCCACCATCACTCTATCTTGATGGGCAACTACTCCATTTAACTTATATGGAGAACCATTCAACATAAATCCTCTATTTGGATCAATAGAATAGTATCTAAATCCAGTTTTAAGTTCTATATCATCAACGACAATATCATCTTTAAACAACTTGACATTAACACTATATAGATATGGATTAATTACTCCATTCCAAAGTATCGGATTCTGAATATTATAAGGTATCGATATAGTTTGAGATTTATTACTACCATCAATATACGCCCCATTACTCTGCACAAAAACCACGGTACTATCACTTTTAGTTATAGTCACCTCAGCAGTCACATTACACTCTACCTTACTATTAACCTCAATATCAACAACTCCATCTACACTATTAGTTGAGACATTATTTTGCACAATATAGACCCCATCAGTAGAGAAATCAGTCAATGAAATCACCGTTGGGTCAGTCACAATCAACTCAACATTTCGAGATATTCCTCCATACGAATTTTGATCCCCAGCCGTAGGAAGTATATCCATCTGCGGGGAGTTATTTACAATAACCCAAAATATATTAACCTCACCGTATTTCAAAAAATCGGTAATATCATATGTAAATTTTGTATATCCACCTCTATGTTCACCAACATGCTTTCCATTGATCAGTACGTTCGTTAGAGAGTTCGCCCCATGAAGTCTAATAAATACACGTTTATCTCTCCACTCCTCAGGTACCTTAATCGATTTAAGATAGTTTCCAATACCTCTAAAGTAATCTCTTTTCCCACTTAGCGCATCACTATTCCACATATGAGGTAAATTAACCGTCAGTGCACCATCACTAGATACTGCACTATTGGAGAAAAACTTCCACCCTCTATTAATATTATGCACCTCTCTAGCCACTAAAGAACATGTGAACATAATAAACATAAATAATAATAAACCCCTCTTCATATTATCTTTTTTTACTCATTACTATACGAGAAAACGAAGCTCTAAAGTAATTTAACTAAACTTTAAAAGTTTTACTAAATCTCTTTGAAAACTTCGTTTTCCGATATTTATTAATTCAAGTCTTGCTAGTGTATGTTTACACTAATTCAATACCTGCTTCAGCACACTCAACTCTCATACTTTCTGACCATATACTAGATTGAATCTCTCCAATATGTGCCTTTCTTAGGAACAACATACATAGTCTTGATTGCCCGATTCCACCCCCAATTGTTGTAGGTAACTCTCCGTTAAGGAGTGTTTTATGGAATAGCAGCTCCTCTTTCCACTGCTGTCCTCTCTCTTCAAGTTGAAGTTTTAAAGCATCTTTATCTACCCTAATACCCATACTAGAGATCTCAAAAGTGCACTCTATTATAGGATTCCACAATAATATATCACCGTTAAGTCCAAAGAAACCATCTCCATTAGGCGTACTCCAATCATCATAATCTGCCGCACGTCCATCATGGGACTCCCCATTTGACAACTTGCAACCTATTCCCATCAGGAATACTGCCTTATTCTCCTTTACAAACGCATTCTCTCTCTCTTTTGGTGTGAGAGTTGGATATTTATCTAATAATTCTTGTGCATGAATAAAACAAATATTCTCTGGAAGTTGCGGTTCAATCTCAGGAAACTCCACATATAGTCTATTCTCTGTAACTTTTAGCGACTCATAAATACGTCTTACAGTCTGTTTCAAAAATTCGATATTACGCTGCTCTGGCTTTATTACAACCTCCCAATCCCACTGATCAACATATATAGAGTGAAGATTATCAAGCTCCTCATCTGGACGCAATGCGTTCATGTCTGTATAAATACCTCGTCCTGGCTTAACACCCATCTCACCAAGTTTCATTCGCTTCCACTTCGCCAATGAGTGAACCACCTCAGCAGGGGCATCATCCATATCTTTAATAGGAAATGAAACTGCTCTCTCAACTCCGTTTAAATCATCATTAATACCAGTTCCCTTTAAAACTACCATTGGTGCAGTCACTCTCAGTAATGCGAGCTGTGCAGATAAGTTTATCTGAAACATATCCTTTACCAACTTTATTGCCTTCTCTGTGTTCTCTACCGAACCCAACACATTACGATAACCTACAGGTTTAACTAATGACATCCTCTTCTATTTTTATATTTTAATAATCAAATAATAGTTCTTCTTTCCTTTTTGTACCAATAGATACTTTCCAGCAATAAGATCTGCCTCTGTAACCACTCTATCAACAGATGTTACTTTCTCTTTATTAATTGAGACCCCACCACCTTGAATCAACTTACGAGTCTCTCCTTTTGATGAGAACACAGATAGTTTATCTCCGCATAAGTCAACAAAATTAATTCCTTGCGCAAGGTCAGCAGCATCAACATTAAATTGAGGTACACCATCAAACACTTGAAGAAGAGTCTCTTCATCAAGTCTATTTAGCGCCTCCGCTGTTGCTCCTCCAAATAGGATTGCAGTAGCCTCCACAACTTTATCATACTCTTTCTCTGTATGGATCATACATGTGATCTCCTTAGCAAGAGCTTTTTGCAACACTCTCAGATGTGGTGCAGCATCGTGCTCAGCAATAAGAGTGTGAATTGTATCTTTATCTAATAACGTAAATATCTTAATGTAGCTCTTAGCATCTTCATCACTCACGTTCAACCAAAACTGGTAGAATTTATAAGCCGAAGTGTAACGAGAGTCAAGCCAAATATTTCCACTTTCAGTCTTACCAAACTTTGTTCCATCAGCCTTCTTGATAAGAGGGCAAGTTATACCGTAAGCCTCTTTACCCAACATACGACGAATCAACTCTGTTCCAGTGATAATATTTCCCCATTGGTCAGAACCTCCAAGTTGGATTTTACAATCTAACTCTTTGTATAAGTGCACGTAATCATAACCTTGAACAAGCTGATATGTAAACTCAGTAAAACTCATACCATCTCCATCTCCACTGAAACGCTTCTTAACAGAGTCTTTTGCCATCATATAGTTAACAGTAATCAACTTACCGATATCACGAATAAAGTCTAAGAATGAAAACTCCTTCATCCAATCGTAATTATTAACCAGAACAGCTCTATTTTTAGCCTCAGAATCAAAGTCAATTAACTGGGTTAACTGCTTTCTGATCGCCTCTTGATTATGTCTAAGCGTTGGCTCATCAAGCAAGTTACGCTCTTGAGATTTACCTGACGGATCACCAATCATCCCCGTTGCTCCACCAATCAATACAACTGGACGGTGTCCACTCATTTGAAAGTGTTTCAATATCATAACCCCAACCAAGTGACCAATATGTAGTGCATCAGCCGTTGGATCAAATCCCACGTATGCTGTTGTCATCTCTTTAGCCAATTGCTCTTTTACTCCCGGTGTCAAGTCATGAACCATGCCTCTCCACTCTAACTCCTCTATAAAATTCATATTTTTATTATTTACTATTATCATACATATAAAAACTCCATCGAACGCCTATAAATATCCATTCGACAAACCACCAAGATACTACAACAGATATATTGATATTGATGTTACTCCAACAATTGCACAATATATTGCGAACCAGATTAACTTACCCTGCTTAACGATTCTAATCATAAACTTACAAGCTACTAATCCTGATATAAATGCAGCCACAGAGCCTGCAATTAAATTTGAAACATTAACTGTACTTGTATTATCTGTACCTATTGCATCAAGGAAACTAACACCTAAAATAGGAACTAAAATCATTAAAAATGAGAACTTAGCCACTTCATCTTTATTAACCCCTAGAAGTAACCCAGTTGAGATTGTCGATCCAGATCGTGATAAACCAGGGAGAACAGCACAAGCTTGTGCAATACCTATTATAAATGCTCTTTGAGGAGTTATAGGTTTAATTCTCACTTTAGAGTAGTGTGTGAATGTAAGTAAGGATGCTGTAACCAATAACATCGAACCAACAAGAAGTAGGTTACTTGTAAATAGTGACTCAACCTCATCTCTAAAAAACAATCCAACGAAAGCAACCGGAATCATAGATACTATGATATTAATTGCAAACATTGTTTCTTCATTAAATTTGAACTTAAAGACTCCTTGAAATATCTTTATGATCTCTTTCCAGAATACTACAATAGTACTCAATACCGTAGCTGCATGCACTGCAACTGTAAACTGCATATTGTTAGACTCTTCAATTCCGAAAAGATAACTTGCCAACTCCAAATGCCCGCTACTACTAACGGGTAAAAACTCTGTTAATCCTTGAATAATACCAAGGATAATTGATTCAAAAATAGTCATATATATTATTTATTACGTTTCATAATAGCGTACACTTCAAATATAAACCCTCCGATCACTAACAATGGAGCAAGAGTTATTCTCTGAAAATTAAACATTTCATAGTTAAATTCATTAACTGGATCTGCACTTTCTCCACCCACCATCAACACAAATCCAAGAATAATTATGGCAAAACCTATAAGCATCAATATATAGTTTTTCTTTGTTAGTGCCATTTGAGACTCTTTATCAGGAGCTTCAATCGTGTTTTTTTGATTTTTCATATTATTTACATTATTAATTATATCTAAAATATTTCTGAATATACTAATATAGGTGCATATCATTAGAGTGCATTCTAATAAACTTGCTTACAGCAATAGTTGTAAATAGAAGCGATATAATAACCCCTAAAGCGTACATACCACCAACAATCATTGCAATGTATATATTATTAGTTAAAAACGCAATATCAGGCAATCCTTCGTTAAGTCCAGCAATCAACCCAATAAACATCAACGTTGCAATTGTCGCAGCAACAACACCTTGTTTAACTCCACTCCAGATAAAAGGGCGTTGAATAAACCACTTAGTCGCCCCTACAAGCTTCATTGTACTAATAATATGTCGTTTTGCAAATATACTAACTCGGATTGTATTGTTAAGAAGCACAAGAGATATTAATAACAACATCCCACCAAACATCAGAAGAACCAAATTAAATTTATTAATATTTGAAGATATTTGCTCTAGAATATTCTTTTGGTAAATCACCTCTTCAACACCATCCCACTCAACTACCAATTTTTCCATCTGCTCAACACCACTCATGTCTGAGCTCTTTGCTTGCATATTTATCTCATATGAGTCAGGCAACGGGTTACCATCTAAAAACTCTTCAAAATTACCCCCAATATACTCTACAAACTCCTCTGCAGCCTCTTGTTTTGTGATGTATTTAACACTCTTAACACCTTCTAATTCTAATAACTTATCACCTAATTTAATTTTATCATCCTGAGGCAATTTTTCATTTAGAATCATATGTATAACAATACTCTCTTTAATACTTTGCGTTGCGCTAAGAGCATTAAGTATTAAATAACTAACTGAACTCAACAGAAATAGTACCATAGCCACACTAATTGTCGATACGATATATGAGTTCCTAACTTTACGGCTAATATGATTTGATCTACTTCCCATCTTTTAGATTTTTATTTTTTTTGAAGACTAAAAATATAGTTGCGATAATTGCGCCTATAATTGCAATTAACGAACAAATAAGTGTTATTGCAGAGAGAAGTTTAAAGTGTGGAGCTGAGAATTTAAACTCAATTGTATGCTCCCCCTCTGGTACAACTAGACCTCTAAGAATATAATCCGTTCTAAAATAGGGAACTTCAACGCCATCCAACCATGCGCTCCAACCTTTATCATAAAACACCTCCGAGAAGACAACGACACCATCCTCTGTAGAGTTAGATTTATAAGTTAAGTGATTCACCCTATAATCAATCAAATCTACAGTTGCCACTGAATCGACAACTATTGATAGATCTTTCAACTGATCTTTAAAAGAGTTATCAACAATAGCTACATATCTAGCATCAACACTATTCAAAGCCTCAATCTCTTGATTTGGATTGTCAACAAATTTGATCCTATCTACAAACCAAGCAGCCCCATATGCCTGCTCATTTAGTGCGACTTCAAGTGCTTTTGTTTGTGGATTTACATCTATAATATACTTAGTATTTAGCATATTATATACGTTCCAATTATTTTTTGCCAAATGATAAGTAATAATATCTTGGTATCTTTGAAGTTTTGCAGCGTGATACCCCCCAACTGAACGATGGTAGTATGACGTTGTTGCATCATTAAAAGTATTAACACTATTATTAAGGACTCTATAACCAAGAGACTTATCCTTCAATATCTCAACATCTGCACTAGTAGGCTTCACCTCAATACTTTTAGGCTCAATAAATCTACTTTGCGGAAGGAATCTCAAGCCAATAGGAATCATATCAGAACAAGTCAAAGCCAACAGAGCAACGACAACAACTCCTTTTTTGATTTTTTCCTTTACGAACAACCACAAAACAAGAGCAGTAAGTATTACGAACACTAATGATCTAAAGGCATCAGCCTTCATTATCGATGCCCTCTCACCTCTCATCGCTTCAAGAACATCATCAGGCAATTGGAACTGCGTATCATAGTTAGCTGAGAATCCAAAGAGCATCCCTCCAAATATCAACAAAGCTAATGCAACTCCACCAACAACCATAACACTCTTTTTAAGTGCACCTATAATTTGCTCCCTAGAGTAATCTCCACTCCACACCTTCGCAACTCCCAATGCAGCAAGAAATGGCACACTCCACTGTACAATAACCAATGTCATTGATACAGTTCGGAACTTACTGTATAGAGGGAAGTAATTGAAGAACAGCTCTGTAAACCACATCATATTACGCCCCCATGCTAAAGCAATTGCTAATACAGAGACCGTAATAACCCAATATGTATATCGTCCTTTCAGTAGAAATAGGGCAAATATTGCTAAAAATATCATTACAGCACCAATATATGTTGGACCAGAAGTCCCTGGCTGCTCACCCCAGTATGCAGGTAGCTTAGTCGCTATGTCTCTTGCATTATATTTAGTTAGAGCCTCAGCAACCTCGCCGTCAGGGCTAAAAGACTTATCAGATGCACCACCCATAAAAGATGGAATAAATAGATTAATTGTCTCCGACTTACCATAGCTCCACATTGTGATATAGTCAAGTGATAATCCTTTTGCACTCTGAGCATCATCACTCTTTTCAGTCAATACAGAACCACCTCTCATCGTATCCTTTGCATAGTCTTGAATATACCATAAATTAGAGAGATTTGCACCAATACCTACAACTGCAGCGAAAATTAAGATTGCTGTGGTTTTAGCAAATCGAGGCATAAGTCTATTTTTATAAGCTTTTACACCCTCATTAATCCAAAATGCTACAAGAACAAATAGGAAATAGTATGTTATTTGAGAGTGATTTGCATAAATTTCGAGTGCAGCAAATAGGGCAGTAAGTCCCGCACCAATCCACATATTTTTTCTATACGCATAGAAAACAGAACCCAGCAGCATTGGCACGTATGCAATTGCAACAGCTTTTGTGATGTGACCCGCGCCTATAATTATAATTGAATAACTAGAAAGTCCATATGCGACGGCAAATACAGCTCCCAACCAAGGACTCACACCCCATAGTAAGAGCATAATCCAAAATCCGAGCATTGCCATAAATATCAAAGAAGCAGGTCTCCACGACTTCACAATATAGTTATCAATGTGATTAACCAACATAGAGTCATTTGTGAAATGTATTAGATATGAAGGCATTCCACTAAAAAGTCGACCTGCCCACTGAGGGTCCTCACCATACTCAGCTTTATGTGCTGAAATATCTTGGTGCATACCACCATACTGCACTACATCGCCCATTTGAATCACCTTATTACTAAGCTGTGGTGCAAAATATGAAAGAGAAACTACTGCAAAAAACATTACAATAGCAGCATAATTTAACGCTTTAAATAGTCTATTATTTTTTTTCATCATTTTCATCAGTATAAATATACATTACATCAATCTACAAAGAAACGAAAAATTGTTGTAATATAAGAATTTTAATATACTTTTGTCTCTCATAAAGTTACATACAAGAGTGATAATTATAGTCAATGACATCATTAGATAGAATAAAAGCTCCAATCAATGAGCAAATAGCACAGTATGACCAAAGAGTTAGCTCTTGGTTGAAAAGCGACTCTGGAGCAATTACGAATATATTAAAATACATCCACTCAGCCAGAGGAAAAGGGATTAGACCTCTATTGGTTATGCTCACTCACTCACTACATACAACACAAGAGCAGAGAGAGTTAACAAATGAGAGGTGCTTTATAGGAGCGATGCTTATCGAGATGATGCACACAGCATCACTACTCCATGACGACGTTGTAGATGAAGCATATGTAAGAAGAGGTAAGCCATCTGCAAATGCGCTATGGAGATCACACAACGCGGTTCTTGCTGGAGACTACATCCTTGCGAAGAGTTACTCTGTAGGGCTTAGAAAAGGTGAGTATGACATTGTACAATATATTACTCAAGCGATGGAGGAGCTTTGTGATGGAGAATTTATTCAAAGTAGCCAGAGTGATAAATTAAAGATGACACGCTCAATATACTTAGATATAATCTACAAAAAAACTGCGACATTAATCGGGACAAGTAGTGCTACTGGAGCAATTGCAGCTGGAGCAACAAAAGAGTCAATTGAGTTAATGAAGAGTTTTGGAGACAATTTGGGTATGGCATTCCAAATTAAAGATGACATATTAGATTTTGAGCCAACTAAAAAAACGGGGAAATCAACTTGTGCAGATATTAGAGAGCGAAAAATTACACTTCCACTACTCACAGTGCTAGAGGAGGCTACACCCTCGGAGTATAAAAAAATAATATCGTTACTTTCAAACATTAGAAACAAACCATCTAATGCAGACTATATTATAGATAGTGTTTTAAAGGGTGGAGGTATTGAGAAGGCTTATAACGTTATGCAACAATACATCAGCATTGCAAAGTCTCAGCTTGCACACTACGAAGATACAACAGTAAAAAGTGCATTACTAGATCTATGTGACTACATCGCTGACAGAAATAAATAAGAAAAGACGAAAAAAAGCGCAGTTTTCAAAATAAATAGTTAATCCATTTATTTTGAAAACTGCGCTTTTTTTCGTCTTTTTAATTCCTCTATCTAAGTATCATTTCATACACTTTTACAGGTGTATTAGTTTGAATTCTAAAGGCTTCAATATTAGATCTTGAGCCCGAAGCTATAGTTATTCTAGTGAATGCGTTATTAACCACACCAATTTTAACCTCTTTCTTATCACCATAAATAGCATAAACATCCATTGCAACAGGAGTTTTAGAGCTAACCAAAAACATAACTGTTTTCACATCACTCTTTCCATTTGCCAAAACAGCCGAAGATTTCAAATTAAAGCTACTTTGAATATCTCCATCTAAAGCCATGAATTTATTTCCATTTTCGCCATCAAGCTGAGCTGATGTAACGTGGAACTTTCTCATGTGAAATTGCTCTTTCTTAGCACTTTTACTTACTACTCTAATGAATGATATACCCTCCTTTGGAGTATTAAATCTACAATTGTGACCACTAACCTGCATCTCAATTGGAGTCCAATTAACACCATCAACTGAGACCTCTGCTGCGAAAATATCTTGTGGCTTATCTTTATTGAAGTTAAGCTCAACAACAGCATCGTTAAGTACCATAGGTAACTTCACCCCAAAATATTGATTAGGCTCAATAGATACAGTCTCCAAAACTGGAGATATAGATAATTTAGCACCAACTTGCTGTGCTGGATTCTCTTTAATCTGCGGAGTACTAGAGATAACCATTGGTAGAGTAGCACTACTTCCAACGCTACTTCCTGTCAACGTAGCTGTAACTTTATTAACGACTCTTTTAGTCAACGTATCAACTAGTGGCTGCATAACAAGAGAACCTGACTCAATGCCTGGTTGATATGGATTTTGGTTATTACTCTTATCAATAACTTTTTGTTGATCTCTAATATCAAACAACTGAGACAATTTAGCCCATGTTGAAGATATTTTCATATCAGTGCAAGAAGTATATATTGAGATTGCCAACTGTCCACTCTCTCCAAGTTTTTCAAATTGATCTAACCATGGAGATATCTCATCAATAAGATTTGGATTTTCATTAATTTTACGAATAATAGCAGGAGCCTTTTCGATCTTAGCAAACTCCTCTTTTAACTCCTCAAGCGCACTCATTGAGTTTGTTTTATAGAAATCATTTACCAATCCCAACACATTGACAGACTCCTCTCGACGATACCCATGTCCATTACGTCCTAAATCTGAGTTATGTATAGAAAATGTTTTATAAGCGTCATAACTCTTCGGCATAACATCTTTCATACCATCTAACCACTCCTGCTCGCTATCATACTCAGAAATATTCCAAGAGTAATCTGCGATTGAATATATAGCAACTTTTGAACTCTCTGCTTTGTCCATTGGATTAGATACAAATCCAGACATCATACCCTCTGCTTTAGTATCCAGACCATAAGATCTTCCAAGTAATAGATGGTCCCTTACGTAGTCACTAACTGGGAAGTTCCACCAAATATATGCATCACGTTTAAGTCTTTTATTTATGTAGTTCATACCTTCGACAGTAATATCCGAGATTACACTATTTCCAGTCCACATAACCTCAATAGATGGGTACAACTTATCTCCTAGTATATCAAGGTACGATCCAGGCTTTGGATTACTCCAACCCTTATTATACTCTGTAGGACACATAATAAGAGGTTTACAATCACTCTTTAGAGCGATAAAATTATCATGTAAATAGTTTAACAACTCCGCCTGACGAGTAGGGTCTGTACCAATTCCTGAGATATCATCAAAGAATACGGCAAATGATCTAACGCCCAACTGATACATCATTTCAAACTTCTTAACGATATTTTCACGATCTGTATCATTCCACTTTATATCTTGCCCTGGGTGTATAGCCCAAACGAAGTCGACTTGATTTTTATTAGATATTTTAACGAGTTCTGCAATCTTATCAGCCTCAGCCTTAGGATATGGTTTCCTCCAGTTAGGAAGACTATGGAATGTATCATCTTTAGGTCCATAAATATATACATTCAATCTGTTTTCACCGAAGTAGTTAAGTAACGATATACGATCTTCGTGGCTCCAAGGCTCACCATAAAACCCTTCAACAACCCCTCTTGACTCAACATCTGGATAGTCATTGATTTCAACATAAGGCAAAATACCATTAGCAATTAAAAGTTGCTTCAGTGTATTTAATGCGTAAACAACTCCTGTTTGGTCATAACCAACCACAATTACTTCACTATCTACTTTTATATAATATGCACCTTTTACCTCTTTTACTTTATCAGCATAATTTTTAACAGCTCTATCATTGATAGTTCCAATACGAAGTTTAATACCTCTTTTAGCTATTTCACTACCAAGTGCCTCACAAAAAGCATCAACAAGATTATCATCACCCTTTGGGCTAATATTTTGAATGCTTGCATGTTCAGAGTCTATTGGTGACAATAATTTAATCGATTGCGGTTTTGGATGTACTTGTAATGTTTGAGCTGCAAGAGGCATTACAAACATTATCGAGATAACAAAGGCAAACAATGTTTTCATAAAATAATATTTTTATAATTAGTTAGTTAGTTTTAAAATATGAGATTGACCCAACTACCTGTATATAATAATACATACTAGCAGTGAGCTTACCTAGCCTACTCTTCGTAGCCAAATCGTTTAAGTTGTCTATCGCTATTTCTCCAATCATCATTGACTTTTACGTGCATCTGAAGAAATACTTTTTTATCTAAGAACTTCTCCATCTCCTCACGAGCCGCAGTTCCAACCTTTTTGAGCATTGCACCTTTATGACCGATAATTATCCCCTTTTGAGAGTTACGACTCACATATATAGTTGCGTGTATTTTATCTATATTTGGCTCCTCAGTATATTCGTCAATTGTGATCTCGACAGAGTATGGAATCTCTTTATCATAGTTAAGGAATATCTTCTCTCTGATAATTTCAGATGCAAAGAAACGTAGAGATTTATCAGTAAGAGTATCTTTAGAGTAGAATGCCTCTCCCTCAGGAAGTCTCTCAATTATTAGAGAGAATAAACCTTCAATATTGAACTTATTTAGAGCAGATGCAGGTACAATGGTAGCATTAGGAAGTTTCTCTTGCCACTTCTCTACCAATGCAACAAGAGCCTCTTGCTGAGTTAAGTCTATTTTATTGATTACTACAATCGTTGGAATCCCACTAAGTTTCACCTTCTCCACAAAATCGGCACTACGATCACCATGCTCCACAGTGTCTGTAACATAGAGTATAACATCTGCATCACGGATTGCTCCTTGTACAAATTTCATCATAGACTCCTGCATCTTATAGTTTGGCTTCAAGATACCTGGAGTATCAGAATAAACAATCTGATAATCCTCATCACTCACAATACCCATAATTCTATGGCGAGTTGTTTGAGCTTTAGAAGTTATAATTGATAGTCGTTCACCGACAAGGGCATTCATTAATGTTGACTTACCAACATTTGGATTACCTATTATATTTACGAAACCTGATTTATGCATTATACTTGTTATTAATTAAATAATAGCTACAAATATAATATTTTTTGTTCGATAATTGACTAAGCCAAATCAAACTCACTGAATAAAACGACGTTTTCAGCCAAATTTAATTCAGAAATGCCCTAAATCCTATTTACCCTCTATGATCTATCGGCTATGGCCGCACAAATTAACTCTATCAAACCAAAACAAACTGATAGATAAAACCTCATACAAGTGTATAATTTATACCGAAAACTATATTTTCAACTATTAATATGTGCCAAAACCGCACTCTAAATTGATAGTAAAATTGTAGTAGCTGAAAAAAATACTATCTTTGCCGTTATATATATACAAAAATAAAAAATACTCAAAATTATGGCTTCATCAAACTTTGTTGATTATGTAAAAATCTTTTGCCGTGCAGGTAAGGGAGGTAATGGTTCATCTCACTTTCGTAGAGAGAAGTTTGAAGCTTACGGAGGTCCTGACGGAGGTAATGGCGGACTAGGCGGAAGCATTATCCTAAGGGGAAATAGTCAATATTGGACACTGATCCACTTAAAATATAAACGACATCTATTTGCTGAGGATGGAAAATCTGGATCTGGATCTAAAAGTTCAGGTAGAGATGGCGAGAATATCATTATCAACGTTCCTTTAGGAACGATCGCTCGTAACATGGAGACCGATGAGTTCGCTTGTGAAATTACAGAAGAAGGGCAAGAGATCGTTCTAATTAGAGGTGGTAGAGGTGGACTAGGAAACTGGAACTTTAAAACTGCAGTGAACCAAGCTCCACGATATGCTCAACCTGGAGGTGAAGCTATTGAGGGCACATACATACTAGAACTTAAAGTTTTAGCAGATGTTGGTTTAGTGGGATTCCCTAATGCGGGAAAATCGACACTACTATCTGTTGTATCTGCTGCAACTCCTAAAATTGCAAACTATGCGTTTACGACAATAGAACCAAATCTTGGAATCGTAGAGTATCGTGACTATAAATCTTTCGTTATGGCAGACATCCCTGGTATTATTGAGGGAGCACATGAGGGAAAAGGGCTTGGAATCAGATTCCTAAGACACATTGAACGTAACTCAATCCTACTATTTATGGTACCTGCTGATACATCAGATATTACAAAGGAGTATGAGATTCTACTAAATGAATTGGAGATGTACAATCCAGAGCTTCTGGATAAAGAGCGTCTACTTGCGATAACAAAGAGCGATATGCTAGATGAAGAGTTGACAACTGAACTTAAATCAACAATTCCAAGCGGGATTAAAAGCATCTTCATCTCTTCAGTTTCAGGATATAATATCCTACAACTTAAAGATATGCTATGGGATGCACTCCATACAGACGGAGAGTAGTTCATTTAATCTAGAAACAACGAATCGGATATACAAAGATTCAATTGTAATATAAATCACAAAAAAGTCACGCCGTAAGCAGTTAAGTCAAACTAGACTCACAACTACCTACGGCGTGACTTTTTTTATAAATTGGTTTTATTTCTTTAAAGCTTTTACTTTCAAAGCCTCTATTTTCGCAATAAGAGCATCTGGAGATTGACCACCAACTAATTTACCTACTAACTCACCACTACTATTGATAAGTAGTAAAGTAGGGTAAGCTGTTACCTTATATTTCTTAGCAAGCGCAACACCCTCACCCTTCTCTGCATCAAACTTTGCATTAACAAACCCTTTATTAAAGTAGTTTCCAACCTTCTCTAGAGGAAAAACATTCTTTGCCATCTGTTTACACGGAGGACACCATGAAGCATAAATATCCATAAATACCAGCTTATCTTCAGCCTTAGCTTTCGCTAAAATTTCACTGAATTTACCTGTTTCAAATTTAATTCCTTTATTATTGTCTTGTGCCTTTCCAAAAAGGAACGCCCCTAGACAGATCATTATTAACGTGATTTTTTTCATACTATTTTTATTTTAATGTCTATTTATTTAATATTCTTCTGTTCAATTGTAGACAGTAATCCACAAGCAGCTTGAATATCCTCACCCCTCGATGCTCTAATCGTTGTCATAATTCCTTTTTCAGTCAAAGCATCTCTAAACTTCTCTATTACAAAATAACTTGGGCTAAAGAACTTTGAATCTGGGATCTTATGAAACCTAATAAGATTCACTCTGCATTTAATTCCGTCTAACAGCCTACACAGCTCCTTTATATACTTAGGCGAGTCATTCATACCACTAAGCATGATATACTCGAAACTAACCCTTCTTTGGTGCGAAAAGTCGTATTCTTTCAACAGCTCTACAACACTCTTAATTGGAAACGCTTTCTCAGCAGGCACAATTTCAGCTCTCTCTTCAGGAACTGGATTATGCAAACTCACTGCAAGATGTACTTTTGTTCTATCTAAAAACTCTCTCAGCGCAGGCATTACCCCAATCGTCGATAATGTTATTCGAGACGGACTCCAAGCAAACCCCCAATCAGCAGTCATCACCTCTAATGAGTTCAGAACCTCTTGAAGATTATCTAACGGCTCACCCATTCCCATATATACAATATTTGTAAGCCCCTCACTATCGGGAATTGACCTCACTTGATTCAATATCTCATTAGCAGTCAAATTGTGTTGAAATCCTTGTTTTGCCGTCATGCAAAACTTACACCCCATCTTACACCCTGTCTGAGAAGAAACGCATAATGTTGCTCTATTATTGTCTGGAATATATGCAGACTCTATGAACTTATCGTTAGATGTCTCAAATAAGTACTTCTTAGTACCATCACTAGATACACTCTCTTGCACTGGAGCATGCAATCCAACACTATATCTCTCCTCTAGCTTTTGACGATTAACCGCAGATATGTTTGTCATCTGCCCTATCTCTGTCGCCCTCTTCTTATATAACCACTCCGCGATCTGTTTTGCCGTAAATTTAGGCATATTCAATTCCTGAACAACATTTTGCAGTTGCTGAAGAGTCATTCCATATAATTTTGCTCTCATAATGATGATATTTTACACCCTAATTTTTAATCGTAATCTAACAAAGATACTAAAAATATTAAACAATATCCTATCAATTACGACTATTTTATCGAAAAAAAGACGTTTTAAATCATTAATGCACCAACATGTAACAAATGCAAATAAATATCTATTTTCCATGTTTAAACTGAAAAAAAATACATATATTGTAGTACGAAAAACCTATTAATATTAGAGTATATGTCTGGAATAATTTTTGACAAAAGTGAACTGAGTAACCTTGAATACTCTTTGAAAAGAGAGATTCTAAGTACAAATAGAGCAGGTGGATATATGAGTACTACAATTGTATGTTGTAACACTCGTAAATATCATGGCTTATTAGTAGTTCCCGCCCCTGAGTTGGATAATGAAAATAACTTTGTACTTCTAAACTCTCTTGACGAGACGATAATTCAACATGAACATTCATTTAACCTTGCGATCCATAGATTTCCAAATACATATGAACCCAAGGGCCATAAATATATTATCGACTTTAAGTATACTCCAGTCCCAACAATTACTTACCGAGTTGGCGGAGTTGTAATAAAAAAAGAGATGTTGTGGATACACTCGCGCACTCAGTTAATGATTAGATACACTCTAGTAGAGGCTCGTTCGGAGACTAAACTTGCTCTAAGACCATTTATATCTTTTAGAAACTCTCATCAGTTGAGTAAAACCAATATGATTGCAGATACACACTCGTATAGCATTGATGAAGGTGTTAAATATAGAATGTACGACAAATTCCCATCGCTACACATACAGATGGACTCTGCACATGAGTATGTTGTTGCTCCAGACTGGCACTACAATTTTGAGTACACTGAAGAGGCGAAGCGAGGCTACCCTTGTTATGAGGATCTCCTAACTCCAGGCTACTTTGAGATGGATATAAAAAAGGGACAAAGCATTATTATTTCATGCTCAACAGAGCAGGTGAAATCAAAAAAAATAAAAGAGTTATTTGAATCCGAAATAGCAAAACGATCAAATAAAGTAGATTTAATTTCTTGCCTAAAACATGCTGCACGACAGTTTGTCGTACAACATGGTAAAAAAACAGAACTAGTTGCAGGCTACCCTTGGTTTGGTCGTTGGGGACGAGATACATTCATTGCTCTTCCAGGAGTCACCCTAACTCAAGGTAATGTAGACCAATGCACGGCTGTTATAGATACAATGGTTAGCGAGATTCAAAGTGGGCTATTCCCAAACATGGGCAGCGCGTACAACTCCGTAGATGCGCCATTATGGCTATTCTGGACACTTCAACAGCTTGAGGAGCACTTGGGAGCAGAAACAATATGGAAACGCTACGGGAGAGTAATGAAAGGCATCCTAGAGTCTTATGCCGCAGGAATTGACGACGTCATCTCGGTACGTGAGAATGGGTTAGTTTGGGCATCGAGCAAAACCCACGCTATGACATGGATGGATGCTATGGTTGATGGCAAACCAGTCACAGGTAGAGAGGGATACCAAGTAGAGATCAACGCCTTATGGTATAACGCGATATGCTACTGCCTTGAGCTTGCAACCAAATTTAGAAATAGAAAGTTCATTAAAGAGTGGGAGAGTAAGCCTGAGGTCATAAAAACAGCATTTAACAAACTATTTTGGATAGAATCTGATAGATACTTAGCGGACTACGTTGCTGAGAAGCAAAATACAGATATACGCCCAAATCAAGTTATTGCAACCTCTTTAAAATACCGAATGGTAGATGATAGCCAAATCAACTCTATTTTAGGAGTTATTACAAAACATCTACTAACACCAAAAGGACTTAGAACACTATCTCCAGTAGACCCAAAATACAAGGGACGTTGTGAAGGAGATCAACCAACAAGAGATAGGGCTTATCACCAAGGAACAACATGGGTATGGCTACTAGAACACTATGTTGCAGCTAATTTCATATTACGTGGAGATGAGTATATAGATACAGCAACAGAAATTTTCAGGAATTTCAATGAAGATATAAGCACATATGGAGTAGGCACAATTGCTGAAATATACGACGGAGACCCACCGTACACACCACGAGGAACGATATCTCAAGCATGGAGCGTTGGTGCATTGTTAAGAATTATGGAGATGATTGAAAAACATACAAAATAAAAAACTAAAAAAACTAATATGAAAGTATTAATGTTTGGGTGGGAATTCCCTCCTCATATTGCAGGGGGATTAGGAACTGCTTGCTATGGCCTAACACGTGGGCTCGCAAAGAATGATGTGGAGGTTATATTCACAGTTCCCAAGGCATATGGAGATGAAGATCAGAGATTTACTCACATTGTCAATGCAAGTGATGTTGAGCTATCAATCTGTGGTGAGTTATCAACATCCATTGAAGAGCGTGAGTTCTGGGACAAGATGACCTTTATCCACATCGACTCTAATATGGTTCCTTACATATCACCTGAAGAGTTTGAGGTTGAACAGAGCAAGTATAAAAGCAGAATTGAGAGCAACGAAGTCGTAGACGGAGAGGCTGATGTTTGGAAAGAACGCTACGCTTTTTCTGGCAAATACGGTGCAAACCTCATGGAAGAAGTTGCGAGATACGCCATGATCGGGGCTCAAGTAGCTAAAGAAAATGAGGGTAAATTTGACGTTATCCATGCACATGACTGGCTTACATACTATGCAGGAATAGCAGCAAAGAGGGTTTCAGGTAAACCATTAGTTGTACATATGCACGCTACAGAGTATGATCGTAGTGGTGAGAATGTAAACCAAGTTGTCTACGATATTGAGCGAAGTGGCATGGCAGCAGCAGATAAAGTTATTGCTGTTAGCAACTTAACACGTAAAATAGTAATAGAGAAATATAACATCGACCCAGATAAGGTTGTAACGGTACATAATGCCGTTAGATTTGCAGATGGGAACAAAGTATTTGAAGAGAGAGGAATCAGCGATAAAATTGTTACATTTTTAGGGCGTATAACGTACCAAAAAGGACCCGATTACTTTGTTGAAGCAGCAGCCAAAGTTCTTCAAAAAGTACCTAATGTACACTTTGTGATGGCTGGAAGTGGTGACTTGTTCAATCACGTTGTTAAACGTGTTGCCAAACTAGGAATAGCAGATAGATTTCACTTTACAGGCTTTTTGAAAGGCGATGAAGTACATAGAA
The DNA here is from genome assembly GCA_947038405.1 of uncultured Rikenellaceae bacterium. Classification (GTDB taxonomy): domain Bacteria; phylum Bacteroidota; class Bacteroidia; order Bacteroidales; family Rikenellaceae; genus CAMQVY01. Next base: position 104,996 of record CAMQVY010000001.1, read on the forward strand.
TGTTCGATATGAGTGATGTTTATGTAATGCCATCAGTTAGTGAACCTTTCGGCATCTCGCCTCTTGAGGCAATGAAAAGTAATGTACCTGTTATTATCTCTAAACAATCGGGTGTTGCAGAGGTGCTAGAGTATGCACTAAAAGTAGACTATTGGGATGTTGATGCTATGGCAGATGCAATATATGGTTTAATAAAATACCCTGCACTATCTAAGATGTTTAGTGACAAAGGGTTGAAAGAGGTGACGAACCTAAAATGGGACAAGGCGGCAAAAGAGGTAAAGGATGTATATGAGAGCGTAATTAAGTAGCCTAATAATTATCCACAATATTAATCATTATGTATTGTGAACTAAAAATATATAATCATGAAAACGGTATGTTTCTATTTTCAAGTACACCAACCATTAAGGTTAAAAAAATATAGATTTTTTAGCATCGGAAAAGATCATAACTATCTTGACGAACCACTAAACCGTTCAATAGTTAATAGCATTGCAACTCGTTGTTATCTACCTATGAACAATCTTTTTTTAGAGCTAATTAATGCACATAAAGGTGCATTAAAGATTAGTTTCTCAATTTCGGGAATCGCAATTGAGCAATTTAAAATGTATGCACCACAAGTTTTAGATAGCTTTAAAGCGTTGGCAAAAACTGGTTGTGTAGAGTTTCTTGCAGAGACCTACTCTCACTCACTGTCATCTCTTACAGATGCTGAGGAGTTTAGTGCAGATGTAAAACAACATTGTGACCTTATCGAAAAAGAGTTTGGTCAAAAACCAACAGCATTTAGAAACACAGAGCTAATTTACTCTGACTCTATTGGAGAGGAGATTGCAAAGATGGGCTTCAAAAGTGTTGTTGCAGAGGGGGCAAAACACATATTAGGCTGGAAAAGTCCTAACTATGTATATGCAAGTGCAAAGAGCCAAAAATTAAGACTTCTACTTAGAAACTACAAATTAAGCGATGATATTTCATTTCGCTTCTCTGATAAAAGCTGGTCTGAATGGCCATTACATGCAGATGTGTACGCCAATTGGATAACTAGCGATATAACTCCTGGAGAGGTCGTTAATCTATTTATGAATTACGAGGCATTTGGCGAGCTCAACAGCGCAGACAGTGGGATATTCGACTTTGCGAAGGCATTAATGAACACCCTAGTCGCTTGCGAAGATATTAAACTACGCACTGTTAGTGAGGCTGCGGCTGAAAATCAGCCAGTAGCAGTCCTACACTCTCCTTACACCATGTCGTGGACTGACGAAGAGAGAGATGTTACCGCATGGTTAGGAAACGAACTACAAAATGAGGCATTCTCAAAACTATACAAACTCAATAAGAGTGTAAAGTTATTGAATAATGAAGAGTTTAATCGCAAGTGGCAGTTTATGCAATCTTCAGACCATTTCTTCTATATGGCTACTAAATGGCTAGCAGATGGGAATGTACACAGCTACTTTAACCCATACGACTCAGCATACGAGGCATTTATTATATACATGAATGTTCTAAGTGATTTTGAACTAGAGCTAAATAAAGCGATCGAAAAACTAAACATAAGTATTCAAGAATAGGTTCAAATTTTTACCATACAAACAACACAATAGGTTAAGGGATTTTACATCACCTTAACCTATTGTGTTGTAAATTATGTGTCTATTAATAAAAAAATACCATGTAGATACAAATAAATATATTATTACGTTTCATTATATGTAAAAATGGTTGTATATTTGTTATGTATTTGACGATATAATAGTATTTTCGTTATTAATTATAACCTATTTTGATAAACAATTATAATCTATTATCGTATTTAAAGTAATCATTTACCGAAATAAATGGAACGCAATATGATAGTAATAAAAACTCTTATGTTTGATTAGTATGAAAAAAAAATATTTATTGGTTATTTTCATTACGTGCATCTTTGCGTCGTGTAATGACTCAAAAATTGTTGTTAAAGGGAGAATTGCCTGCCATCCAAATTGCAAAATCTATTTAGATTTAATCACCCCAAACCAACAAGAGACCCTAGACTCTACAATGCTAGACAGCAAAGGAAACTTTAAGTTTATAGTTCAGTCTATTGATGACAATCCTAGTATATACAATCTAAGAATGCACCAAGAAGGTGAGATCATACCACTAATATTAAAAAGAGGGGATAATATCAATGTTAAGTCCATCGGAGATATAAGTAGAAATTATATCGTTGAAGGCTCTGAAGAGTCTCAATTAGTAAAAAACATATCTTCAACACTTTCAGATGGGGCTTTATCACTAGACTCTTTAGCGAATCTATACATAAAAAGTAGTGATACTTTAGCGAAGAATACTCTACGTAAACAATACTTGACCAAGTATCATTCGATTAAAAAAGAGCACATAAAGTTTGTTATTGCGAATGTACACTCTATTGCTGCAATATACGCTCTATATCAAAAGCTACCTAATGATGAGACTGCATTTGGAAATTCAGAGATACTATACTACAAAATGGTCGCAGACTCAACAAAGAGCGTCTATCCAAACTCTCCGTATGTGAAATCATTAGAGAAAATTGTCTCTGATTACAACGACAACATTGCTCTAATAAATAGCATTCAAGATGGGTTTGACAACCCACAGAACTATCCAGAGATTGAATTACCTGATATGTATGGGACTAATGTTAAATTGTCTGCGAGTGCGGGAAAAGTTATATTAGTTGATTTTTGGAGTGCATCTTCGCTTCAATCGAAACAAATAAACGTAGAACTCAAAGACCTATACAAAAAGTATTCAGAGAAAGGATTTGAGGTATTTCAAGTCTCTGTAGACACCTCTAAACCACTATGGGTAAGCATTATTCAAGAGCAGAAGCTTCCTTGGATTACACTATGTGATTTTCAAGGTGAAGCATCGTCTCCGATAGCAGCATACAACATCAGAGAGGTGCCAAGCAACTATCTAATCGATCAAAAAGGAGATATCGTAGCTAAAAATATTTATGGAGCTGAGTTGGCAGAAAAACTAACAGAGCTCATAAAATAGTAGTTATTTAGAACACAAGATAGCAAGTCAAATTAATTAATCTTACACATTACAGAATGTACTATTTTGCATCTGATATGCACTTTAAGTTTGGGGAGACCTCCAACAATAGAGCTACAGAACTCCAAGCCATTAAGTGGCTTAATATGGTTGCTAAAGATGCAAAGGCGATATATCTTCTTGGGGATATATTTGATTTTTGGTTTGAATATAAGAGGGTTGTTCCCAAAGGCTTTGTTCGGATATTAGGTAAAATTGCCGAACTAACAGATAGTGGAATTGAGATACATATATTTGCTGGAAACCACGATATGTGGATGCTTGATTATTTTGAGAAAGAGTGTGGCATGATTATACATAGAGATGTGCAGATAATCACTCTACTAGGTAAAAAACTACTCCTAAGACACGGTGATGCAGTTGGGGTTAAATCATTACCATTAAAGTTAATGAACTCTTTTTTTCGTAGTAAAATTTTACATCAATGTTTCTCTTCTCTTGTTCATCCCAATCTAGCTCTTAAATTTGGGTGTTGGTGGTCTGGACATAACAGAGATTCTAAAAATATAAGTCACAAATTCAGAGGAGAGAATGAACCTCTTGTTCAATACTCAAAAAGAGTTCTTGAACAGCAAAAAATTGACTATTTTATTTTTGGTCATATACATTGTGCAGAGGTATTACAACTAAATGAAGAGGCACAAGCCATTTTTTTAGGTGAATGGATTGAGAATCCAACATATGCCCGAATGGACAATGACGGTATTAAACTACTTAAATTTCAATAATGAAACAATATCTAGAGCTACTCGACAGAATAAAAAAAGAGGGGGCAATTAAAGAAGATAGAACCGGAACGGGAACAAAAAGTATATTTGGAGTTCAAATGCGCTTCGATCTTAATGACGGCTTCCCTATGCTCACAACAAAAAAACTCCACTTACGCTCTATTATACATGAGCTACTGTGGTTTCTAAAAGGAGATACTAACATCAAATATCTACAAGATAATAAAGTTAGCATCTGGAATGAATGGGCTGATGAGAATGGCAATTTAGGTCATGTTTATGGCTATCAGTGGCGTAGCTGGCCAACACCAAATGGGGGGCATATAGATCAAATATCTCAAGTTATAAACTCTATAATTAAGAATCCAGACTCTCGTCGTCACATTGTTAGTGCATGGAATGTTGCAGAGATAGAGGATATGGCTCTTCCTCCTTGTCACGCACTATTTCAATTCTATGTTGCAGATGGGAAACTATCTTGTCAGCTATATCAACGAAGTGCAGATGTATTCTTAGGCGTACCTTTCAATATTGCATCATATGCACTTCTAACAATGATGGTTGCTCAGGTAACAAATCTTAAATTAGGAGATTTTGTTCACACACTAGGAGATGCTCACCTATATCTTAACCATATGGATCAAGTGGAGGAGCAACTATCACGTACTCCTCGCACCTTACCAACAATGAGTATTAACCCAGATATAAAATCTATATTTGATTTCACATACGAGGATTTTTGTATTAAAGACTACAATCCAGATCCAACAATTAAAGCTCCAATAGCAATATGATATCAATAATTGTAGCAATGGCTGAAGGAAATGTAATAGGGGGAGATAACTCTCTTTTATGGCATATTTCCGAAGACCTACGTTATTTCAAGGAAGTAACAATGGGACATCCAGTGATTATGGGTCGTAAGACTTATGAATCAATAGGTAGACCTCTCCCAAAGAGAAAAAATATCATTATTAGTAGAGATACGAGTCTCAAAATAGATGGCTGTATAGTTGTAAACTCGTTAGAGAGTGCACTAGAGTCATCTAGTGATGACGAAAATCCATTTATAATTGGTGGTGGCGAGATATACAGATCTGCGATAAATCTAGTAGATAGGCTATATGTAACAAAAGTGATGCACACTTATGATGGAGATACTTATTTCCCTGAAATAGACTGTGTGAAATGGAGTCGTATATCGGCTGAGTTTCATGCAAAAGGAGAGAAGTTTCAGCACCCATTTATGTTTGAAATATACGAAAAAATATAGATTATTCCCCTGCGATTGCAGGGGAATAGCTTATACTAAGCGTCAACTATTTTATATAATTTATCTCCTCTCCTAACGGGCTCTGGAGTCAAAAGAGAACAACATTGACCCTGAACAGCCTCAGTTGTTGGCTTCTCATCAACAAAAACACCCTCCATTGTAAACTCTACAACACCAGTTGTCTCACCAAGGATAACAACAGAACTATCATTCTCTAATGGAGATGCTTCAATTTGAATCTCCGCAACACCAATTTTCTTAAAATAGTTAGTGACTTTACCCACATACACTTTCTTTTTTGTAGCCGAAGATCCGTATTGAGTACTTAACTCTGCGGTTGGAGATCCACAATAGTAACCTCCCCAAAAGCCACGATTAAACACCTCAGAAAGGCGTTCAGTCAATGTCTGACTAAACTCTAAGTTGTATGTACCAGACTCTATCGCAAGGAGTGCTTCATTATAGCACTCAACCACGCGCTTCACATACTCCCCAGAGCGTGCTCGCCCCTCAATCTTGAGAACTCGAACCCCTGCATCAATAAATTTATCAAGAAATTCTATGGTGCATAAATCTTTAGGTGATAATAGATATCCACCCTGTGTATGCAAAACCTCTCCAGTATCTTTATCTCTTAGCTCGTAATCTCTACGACATATCTGTCGACAAGCACCTCTATTTGCAGAGCAATTTGTCTCATGTAGACTCAAATAGCACTTCCCTGAAACAGCCATGCACAATGCACCATGAGCAAACATCTCAATCTTTACTAGGTCACCGTTGGGACCAGTGATTTGCTCTTGAACTATTGTATTTTGTATCTTCTCAATCTGTTGGAGTGTTAGCTCTCTAGCCAAAACAACAACATCTGCATATTGAGAGTAAAATCTTAATGTTTCACTATTAGAGACATTCAACTGTGTTGATATATGAACTTCAACCCCTTGACTACGAGCGTATAATATAGCTGCTTGGTCGGATGCAATGATTGCAGTAATCCCCTCACTCTTAGCTCTATCAATAACACTTCGCATTGTCTCAATCTCTTCATCATAGAGAACCGTATTTACAGTTAGATATGTCTTAATGCCACCATTTTTAGCAATCTCAACTATGTTAGATAGGTCCTCAAGTGTAAAGTTTGCCGATGAACGTGCCCTCATATTGAGCTTTTCAACACCAAAATAGACAGAATCAGCTCCCGCATTAATTGCTGCCATCAATGACTCATAAGAGCCTACTGGTGCCATAATCTCTATATCTTCTCTTTTTATCATTTTTTCGTTTTTCTTCGTGTGTATAATTTAAAACAAATGCCCTACTATGGCAACTCTGAGTGGTCGTGAAGAGCAATATTAATTATTTCTATCTAATAGACTATACACTAACTGTTTTAGTGGCTCTATCTTCTCTACTGAAAGATCTAGTTCTGATAGAATCTCTAATGCAACATTAAGGTGCTTCTCAATTCTCGTCTTTGCTATGTCCGCAACTTTAAGAGTATTATATATCTCTTTTACTCGTGCAATTTTAATATCTGGAGCAAGAGAATCACTATGTAATAGCGACATAAGTTCCTCTCGAACTACTGAATCAGCTTCAATAGAGGCTATAATTGACAAAAATGTCTTTTTACCCTCAAGTATATCTCCACCTATACTCTTACCTAACAACTCTCGGCTACCAAATGTATCAAGATAGTCGTCTTGAATCTGAAATGCTAAGCCCAATTCAAGTGCATATCTATATATTATATCACCCTCTTGCACAGTTGCACCCCCTAAAACAGCACCTATTTGAGCAGATCCAGCGATCAAAACAGAAGTCTTCAACCTAATCATCTCAAGATACTCCTCAAGCGAAACAGTTTGAGTTGACTCAAAATCCATATCATATTGCTGCCCCTCACAAACCTCAATTGCCATCTTATTAAAGATCTCAAGAACTCTTGGTAAATAGAGAGTATCTACCCTGCTCAACAGTGAATAAGCGTATATAACCATTGCATCACCCGACAATATAGAGGTGCTATTTCCCCACTTAACATGGACAGTATCTTTTCCACGTCTAATTTTAGCATTATCCATAATGTCATCATGCAGAAGTGTAAAGTTATGAAAAACCTCTACTGCCGCCGCCGCATTAAGCTCGTGTTCCATGGTCGGATTAAAGATGGATTGAGTCATGAGTAAAATCAGTGGACGCAATCTCTTACCACCACCCTCTAGCGTGTACTCAATTGGCTCATATAGCCCTCTAGGCTGTGCTGGAAATGGTAATTTTGAGATAAAATCTTCTATTAATATGCTTAATTCTTCTCTATTTTTCATATTGTCATACTTTTTTGCAAAGATAAGAGATCGTGGCGGAAATTGAGTACTGTTTCTAAATAATTTTTCTATTTTCATAAAACTACACCACAGTAATGACACAGTATACATAGTTGTTTCTTCAAACTAAAATTAAATTTGTATATATATAAATAAATATGTAAATTTGACACTCTTGAAACTATAAAACAAAACTTGAAATGAAAAAACTAGCAATTGGTATCGATATTGGTGGCACAAACACAGTATTCGGACTAGTAGATAATGAAGGTAATATGCACGGCGAGGCATCTATTTCAACAAAAAAATATTTAGATGTAGAACAATATATTGAAGAACTTTACATAGGGATTCAATCATTAATCAAGCACTTAGATTTTGAGTGTGAGTTAGTCGGTGTTGGTATTGGTGGACCTAATGCAAACTACTATCGTGGAACGATTGAAAATGCAGCAAACCTACAGTGGAAAGGTATTATACCTATCGTTGAAATGATGAAACGATACTTCACAAACGTACCTGTAATTGTAACAAATGATGCAAATGCAGCAGCTATCGGAGAGATGGTTTATGGAGGAGCAAAGGGTATGAAAAACTTTATCGTCGTAACATTAGGAACTGGTCTTGGAAGCGGTTTTGTCGCAAACGGAGAGTTGATATATGGTAACGATGGTTTTGCAGGTGAACTTGGACACGTTATCGTAAACCGTACGGGTCGTGTTTGTGGTTGCGGTAGAAAAGGGTGTCTTGAGACATACGTATCTGCAACAGGAATTAAACGTACTGTATTCAAACTTCTTGCTGACCACCTAGAAAACAGCGAATTTAGAAGTATTAGCTATAATGATTTGACGGCTGAAATGATTACTAAAGCTGCTCTAAATGGTGATCCACTAGCTATTGAAGCGTATGAATATACAGGAATGCTATTAGGTCAAGCTCTTGCTGATGCGGTAACAATCACATCTCCTGAAGCAATATTCCTTTTTGGAGGGTTAGCAAAAGCTGGAAAATACCTATTTGAACCAACAAAGAAGTATATGGAGATGCATATGCTCTCTAATTTTAGAAATCAAGTTAAACTCCTACCATCGGGTATTGATGGTAAGAATGCTGCAATACTTGGAGCGTCAGCCCTTGTGTGGCAAGAACAGGAGTAGATGCAACGCATAGACAATAACAATAAACGCATCTCACAACCAACAGGTCGTGAGATGCGTTCTCATATAGGAATATATGGCGGGTGTAATGTAGGAAAAAGTTCTCTTATTAATCTTATTACAGGTGCAAAAACAGCTATTGTATCTCCACACAAGGGAACAACAACAGATATTGTACGGAAATCATATGAGATAATTGATTTTGCGCCCGTTGTATTTTTAGATACAGCAGGAATTGACGATGATACAGATTTAAAAGACGAAAGAATACGCATAACTATTGAGAGTCTCAGTCAAGTTGACATGGCAATACTTCTATTCAAAGAGTGGGGCAGGGCAGAAGATGAATTAATCGTGAGATTTAAAGAACTATCCCTCCCTTATATTGTTGTTCAAAACATATGGGAAGCATCACAGATTACTATTGACTCCCACTCGATGGCAACATTAAATATAAATTGTGCTCAACCTTCAGAAGTAGATAAAATTATAGATCTAATAAAAGTAACACTTCCTGAGAGATCATACAAAACACCTAAAATGTTTGGAGATAGGGTGGCAATTGGGGATAAAGTAATTCTAGTTTGCCCGATTGACTCTGAAGCACCTGCTGGAAGATTGATACTTCCTCAAGTACAAGCTATTCGTGAATTATTAGATATTGGAGCTATGGCAACGGTTGTTCAATTAGAGCAACTTGAGATGGCAATTAAAGTGACAAGCCCTAAGTTAGTTGTTGTTGATAGTCAAATTATTGCCAAAGCAAAAGCGATTGTTCCCAACACTATAACTCTCACATCGTTTAGCATATTACTAGCTGCCTCTAAGGGTGATATTGACTTGTATAAGAGTGGACTATCTGCTGTTGATAAGTTAAAATCAGGAGATCTCGTATTAATTGCAGAGAGTTGTACTCATCAAGTTAGCTGCGAAGATATAGGACGAGTTAAAATACCCAAATGGCTACGAAAATATACTAATGCAGATCTGAAATTTGATATTATATCGGGTAGAACACCTCTACCTAATGATATAGAAAAATATGCTCTTATAGTTCAATGCGGAGGGTGTATGGTTACACGAAGTGAACTAAATAGCAGATTGAGAAGTGCTAAAGAGCATAATGTACCTATAGTAAATTTCGGAATGCTGATTCAAAAAATAGTCTGATAATATATCTGCAAATAGTACACACGCAAACTATACATGACCTAATCGAAAACATTACGATTATCCTCGAGAATAGAAGTTCATCAGAACTTATATATGATTATAATAATAACAAAAAATAATTTAAAATGAAAAAATTAACTCTATTAATCGCAACTCTTCTACTGATCGCTCCAAGAGTGTCAGCAGACGAAGGAATGTGGCTATTACCAATGCTTGAAAAGCTAAATATCAAAGATATGAAGTCTAAAGGACTCAAGCTCTCAGCAAAGGATATCTACGACATCAACAATAACTCTCTAAAAGATGCTATTGTGATATTTGGTGGTGGTTGTACTGGTGAGGTTGTTTCATCTGAAGGCTTACTCCTTACGAACCATCACTGCGGATTCGGATCAATTCAGAAACTTAGTAGTGTAACTCATGACTACTTAAAAAATGGGTTTTGGGCAATGAACAACCAAGAAGAGCTCCCAGTAGATGGTCTTTCTGTGAAATTCATTAGACATATCGAAGATGTAACAGAGACTGCTCTTTCTGGCGTACTAGACTCTGACGATGAGAAGACTAGAAATGAGAAAGCAAATAAAAACATCAAAAATATCCAAGCTGAGTATGAGAAAAACAACCAAGGTAAAATCGTTTTTATTCGTAGTTTCTTTGGAGGGAACCAATTCTATCTATTCCTAATTGATGAGTACAAAGATATTCGTCTAGTGGGAACACCTCCATCTGCTATTGGCAAGTTTGGTGGTGACACAGACAATTGGATGTGGCCTCGTCACACTGGAGACTTCTCTGTTTTTCGTATCTACTCAGATAAAGAGGGTCGCCCAGTTGAGTACTCAAAAGACAATGTTCCATACCAATCACCAACACATCTAAAAGTATCAACGAAAAAGATTAAAGAGGGTGATTTTTCAATGATTATGGGATTCCCTGGCTCAACAAAGAGGTATATGACATCTTATGAAATAGATAAAACTCTTACACAAGAGAATCCTATTAGAATATTTATTAGAGGAGAGCGTCAAGATATTTTGAAGAAAGATATGGTTGCTTCAGATAGAGTTAGAATCCAATACGCATCTAAATACGCAGGATCTTCTAACTACTGGAAAAACTCTATTGGAATGAGTCGTGGTTTGAAAAAGCTTAACGTAAAAGCGAAAAAAGAGGCTATTGAAGCTAACTTTACTGAGTGGGCTGAAGCTAATGAGAGTAACGCTAAGTACAAAACAGCACTCCCACTTATTGAAGAGTCTGTAAAAGGTAGCACAAAGAGTGATAGAGTAGCTCAATATATTAGTGAAGCTCTATTAAGAAGCGTTGAGATTATTCAAGTTGCAGGAATTGCAAAAAACCTTGAGAAAAAAGAGGTGACACCAGAAGAGATTGAAAAGACTAAATCTGCAGTAGCTGGATTCTATAAAGATTATAATGAGGATACAGATCGCAAGGTTGCAAAAGCGATGTTTAAGATAATCTTAGACTCTTTAAATATTGATGAACAACCATCGTTTATTCAAGAGCAAATCGCAGTAAAATTCAGCGGTAACGTAGATAAATATGTAGACTTCCTATACGACAACTCTATATTTGCTAATGAAGCCAAATTTAATGCCTTTATAGCTAAAGGAGATTTAACAACTATTACATCTGATCCTGCGGTTATCGCTCGTGAAGATACATATAAAAAACATAGACACTACTCAGATATAAGCTCTAAATATAGATCTAAATTTGCAGAGGGTCATAGACTTTTTGTTGATGGTGTTATCAAAATGGATGGTGATAGTAAAGTTCACTACCCTGATGCAAACTTCACTCTTCGCTTGACTTACGGTAATGTACTTCCATACAACCCTGCGGATGCTGTAACATACAACTACTTCACAACACTTTCAGGTATTATTGCCAAGGAGGATAAATCTAATCCAGTAGATTTTACTGTACCTGACAAACTGAAAAAATTATACTATGCTAAAGACTTTGGAGAGTACGCTGAAAATGGAGATATTAGAGTTGGATTTATATCTAACAACGATATTACTGGAGGAAACTCAGGTAGTCCCGTTTTGAATGGTAAAGGAGAGTTAATTGGTCTTGTATTTGATGGAAACTGGGAGGCTATGAGTGGCGACATCGCTTTTGAACCTGAATTACAACGATCAATTAGTGTTGATGTTAGATATGTACTATTTATAATCGAAAAGTACGGTAATGCTAAATGGTTGATAGACGAAATGACAATCGTTAAATAGTCAACTACACAAATATACATTTACAAAAAAAGATTAAAGTGTTTGCCGATATGGCTCTCACTTTAATCTTTTTTTGTAAATATATCTTAATCTCCTTTTACGGACACAATATCTTTATCGCCCCAGCAGCACACTCAATATCAAGAGGGAAACGAGGTCCAGCTTGTCCATCCATATCTGTATGCTCATCGCGAACACACTCCGCATGTAGTGTTTTACATTTAAGGTGAACGACACCAGATGGGTACATCTGACGCTTAGGAAGAAGCGAAATATAGTGAAATATAGTCTGAGCAGTCTCAAAAGAGTTATCTCCTTTGAAAATAAGTACATCTAGCATTCCATCATTAATCTCAGCTCCTTTAGCAATCCTAAACTTACCAGCCGTTTTTCCATTAAAAACAAAAAAGATTAAACTCGTACCCTCATAATTTCCACCATCAGATGTAATCTTAATATTCATTCTCCTAAAGTTTGGAATCTCCCCTATACCACCAACATAATAGGCTAATTTACCAAATGTATTCTTCAAAATTGTAGGAGTCTTTTGCGATACATCCGTAAACAGACCACAACTGAAAACATTTACAAAATACTTATTATTTACAACTCCAAGATCAATATCCTTAAATGTACCAGTTAGTATCTTATGACACGCCTTTTCAATGTCAGAAGGGATTCTAAGCATCGATGAGAAATCATTTGCAGTTCCTGTTGGAAGAACAGATATAGGTGTATCAATACCGTTAGACATCAATATATTGACAATGTAGTTTACTGTACCATCTCCTCCTGCAATAAGTATATGATGATACTTAAACTCTTGAAGCTCTGCGATAATATCGCTCTCATCCCCCTTAAAATCTAACCTTCTAATAGTTAGCGTATAACCATAACTCTGATATATTGAAATAATTTTATCTAAATAGGCAGCAACAGCAGTCTCTCCAGAGGAGGGATTGTATATAAATTTTACTTTTTTCATATTTTATTGAAAACTCTTAAAGAGTCTATTTGCTCTCGTTAATCTTAAGTGATGGGGAATGGTATGTTCTTAATGTATCGGTATGGTCACTATATACAAAGAAAGCCTCTATATCTGAACGATTCTGGAGAAAAGCCTTAGACTCCTCGACACCCAATATCATCATCATTGTACTATATCCATCTGCAAGTAGCGCACTTTTAGCAATTACAGTGACTGATAGAAGATTACTTATTTTGCTGTATCCAGTCTTTGCATCTATTGTATGTACTATCTTTTGTCCACTCTCATCAATATGAAACTTACGATAGTTCCCCGACGTTGCCAAGGCTCTACCAGACAACTCAATTGTTGATTGGAGTGTTTGTCCCGGAATAAAATTACCTTCAATCGGCTTATCGATACCAATCACCCAAGCCTTACCCTTTGAATTTACCCCTTTACATATAATTTCTCCTCCAATCTCAACAAGATAATTCTCAATTCCTAGATCCGATAACATCTCACCCATCACATCTACGGTATAACCTTGAGCTGTTGCATTTAAGTCAATTTGAATATTCGGATCTCTCTTTATTAACCTTCCACCCTCAATTCTAACTCCTCTATAGTCAACATATTGCATTAGAGAGTCAATATTTGGAGTCTCAACTCCTCTCTCTCCAGTAAATCCCCAAGCAGTAGTGATAGGTTTAATAGTTATATCATACGCTCCGTCACTCTCACGACTAATTGTCTCTGAAACCTCTATACAACGCTCAATATGTAGATCAATTGAGTCTGTGTCACCACTGTTTACTCTACATAAACGAGAGGTTTTACGATACAATGATAACGAATTATCAATCTCTTCAAATATAGAGTCTATATTGTTTTGCAATCTCTGCACATCCTCATACTCAACGACAATATGATATGTTGACCCTTGTGCAAATCCATCAATAACACTATATTGCACCTCTTCCTCCCCACACGAACCAAGCAGTAATAAAGTAAGTGAGATTGTTGTAAAAATATTTAATTTCATCCGTTTAAATTCAGTTATTTCACGCAAAGTTAAATAAATAAATTATCGTTTCATAACAAGTAATGTCGAATTAAGACTCTATTAATATTTAGTTTTTGACATTATAATGAAAGCATCACCCATAAATGGGTTATATATCTGATACTATATAAGTTAAAAAAGATATTAATTAGTTGGTTGGTAAATAAAAATAATATAACTTTGCGGCACGCTTTGGTAATATTCGGTAAGGCGAATTTATCGTAAAGTGGAATAATTAAAATCATTACAATGAGCTATTTATCAGCAGAAAAAAAACAAGAACTTTTCGGCACGTACGGAACATCTAACACAGACACAGGATCAGCAGAGAGCCAAGTTGCGCTTTTTACTTACCGTATTAGCCACCTTACAGGACATCTAAAGTCTAACAAACATGACTTTGGAACACAACGTTCTCTACTAAGATTAGTAGGTAAGCGTCGTCGTCTATTGGAATATCTTAAGAAAGTAGATATTGAGCGTTACAGAGCGATCATCAAGGCTCTTAACTTGAGAAAATAGTAAATTACTTCTTATTTTTTAAGGAGTGAAAACAAATAAAGGCAATTTAGACAATTGCCTTTATTTGATTAATAATCTGACATTTATAAATATCTATGATGTATAACGCTACTCAAAAATTCATAACTCTTAGCGATGGTCGCGAGATTATGATTGAAACAGGAAAACTAGCAAAGCAAGCTGATGGTGCAGTTGTTGTAAAACAAGGTGACACAATGTTATTAGCAACTGTTGTTGCAGCAACAACAGCTAAAGCGGATGTAGATTTCATGCCTCTTCAAGTTGAATACAAAGAGAAATACGCTTCTTGTGGACGTTTCCCTGGTGGATTCCTAAAGAGAGAAGCTCGTCCAAATGATAGTGAAATTCTTGTTTCACGTCTTATCGACAGAGCATTAAGACCTCTTTTCCCTGCTGACTATCACGCAGACGTATTTGTAACTGTACAACTTATATCTGCAGATAAAGATATTCAAGCTGATGCACTTGCAGGTCTTGCAGCATCTGCTGCACTTGCAGTATCTGACATACCTTTTAACGGACCAATCTCTGAAGTTAGAGTTGCTCGTGTTAATGGTGAGTTAGTAATCAACCCTACATTCTCTCAAATGGCTGATGCCGATCTTGATATTATGGTTGGTGCTACAATGGAGAACATCTTAATGGTTGAAGGCGAAATGCTTGAAGTTAGCGAAGCAGAAATGCTTGAGGCTATCAAGTTCGCTCACGATGAGATCAAGAAACATTGTGCTGTACAAATTGAATTGAGCAAAGAGCTTGGTAAAGATGTTAAAAGAACATATTGTCACGAGGTTAATGACGAAGAACTTCGTCAATTAGTTATCGCTGAGACATATGACAAAGCATACGAAATTGCTAGAGCAGGTTCATCTAAACATGAGCGTACTGACAAATTCCACGAACTAGAGACTGAATTTGCTTCTCGTTACTCTGCTGAAGAGTTATCTGCAAAAGGATCTCTAATTCAGAAGTATTTCCATGATAACGTTCTTAAGATGGCTATGCGTAACATGATCCTTAATGATGGTGTTCGTCTTGACGGAAGAAAAACAACTGAAATCAGACCTATCTGGAGTGAAATCAACTACCTTCCTGCTGCACACGGTTCTGCAATCTTTACACGTGGTGAGACTCAGTCTTTAACAACTGTAACGTTAGGTACTAAACTTGATGAGAAGCAAAAAGATGAGGTTCTTGTTAAAGGAACAGAGCAATTTGTTCTTCACTACAACTTCCCTCCATTCTCAACAGGAGATGCAAGAGCAGCAAGAGGTCTTTCTCGTAGAGAGATTGGTCATGGTAACTTGGCTTGGAGAGCATTGAAACCAATGGTTCCAGTTGGATCAGAGAATCCATACGCAATACGTGTAGTTTCAGATATCTTAGAGTCTAATGGTTCATCTTCAATGGCTACTGTTTGCGCAGGAACACTTGCTCTTCTTGACTCTGGTATTAAATTGAAAAAACCAGTATCTGGTATCGCAATGGGACTTATCTCTGATACAGAGGCAGGAAAATTTGCAGTATTGTCAGATATCTTAGGAGACGAAGACCACTTAGGTGATATGGACTTTAAAGTAACAGGTACTAGAGATGGTATTACTGCTGCTCAAATGGACATTAAAGTTGATGGTTTATCATATGAAGTTCTTTCAAGTGCTTTAGAGCAAGCGAAACAAGGTCGTCTACACATCTTAGATAAGATTTGTGAGACAATCAGTGAGCCAAGAGTTGAGATGAAATCATTCGTTCCTCGTATCGTTCAAATAGTTATACCAGTTGAGTTTATTGGTGCAGTTATCGGACCTGGTGGAAAAGTAATTCAAGAGATTCAAAAAACTACTGGCGCAACAATCACTATCAGTGAGGTTGACAATAAAGGAGTTGTTGATATCTTCTGTCAGGATAAAGATGCTTTAGAGGCTGCTCAAATGAGAATCAGAGGTATCGTTACTGTTCCTGAAGTTGGAGAAATCTACAAAGGAAAGATTAAATCAGTAGTAGCATTTGGTGCTTTCATTGAGATTCTTCCTGGAAAAGATGCTTTATTACACATCTCTGAAGTTGACCACCAACGTTTTGAGACTATGGAGCAAACTGGATTGAAAGAGGGTGACGAAATCGAAGTTAAGTTAATCGGAGTCGATCCTAAAACAAACAAATTAAAACTTTCAAGAAAAGTTCTAATTGAAAAAAAATAATGGCATAAATATTGATAATAGTATATTATTGAAGAGTTTTTGATATTTCCTAAATAAAAAAACGCATAAAATAAAATATTATAATTAAATTTGCCTTAATATGTTTGTTATTTTGAAATAAATCAAAAATAATCAAAACACTAAATAATAATTAAACCTTAATTTGCGCATTATGAAAAGATTCACAAGTATTGCAATGATGCTTACAGCAATGGTAGTTATACTTTCAGGCTGTAACTGTTACAAAAAAATGCTAAAAAACATTGATGAAGTGAAAATTAGCTGTACACCAGAAGTTCTAACTCTTAAAGGAGCTAATGTAACTGCTGATATTACAGTTGAATTCCCTGCGAAGTATTTTGACAAAAAAGCTGTTATTAAAGTTGTCCCTGTTTTAGTTTTCGAGGGTGGCGAAATTGCTGGTACTCCTAAATTCCTTCAAGGTGAGAAAGTAAAAGATAACTATACTGTTATTGCTTACAAAAAGGGTGGTTCTTACACTCAAACTGTTACTTTCCCTTATGATTCAAGAGCAGATCTTTCTACTTTAGAGCTACGTATTGAGTCTAAGTGTTCTAAAGGTAAAAGAGACGAGTTCGCTCCTGTAGCTGCTATTCCTGTTGCTTCAGGTATTAGTGCTGTTCAAAACCTTGTAAACTACACTGACGGTCTTGTTCTTATGGCTGATAACTTCAAAAGAGTTACAACTATCTCTAAAGAGGCTGACATCATGTATTTGATTAACAGTTCTAGAGTTAGATCAGCTCAACTTACTTCTGAGCAAGTTAAGATGTTTGAAGACTTTGTTGCTGAGAACTCTGATAAAGATAGAGTTGCTTTAGGTGGTGTATATTCTAAAGGATATGCTTCTCCTGATGGACCTGTTAAGTTCAACGACAAACTTGCTAAGCAACGTAGTGCTGCTGGTGAGAAAGCTGTTCGTAAACAACTTAAAAGCGTTGAAGATGTGAAATATGACATGGCTTCTTACGGTGAAGACTGGGAAGGTTTCAAGAAACTTGTTGCTGCTTCTGACATTGAAGACAAAGATGTAATTCTTCAAGTTCTTGCAATGTACAGCTCTCCTGCTGAAAGAGATCAACAAATTCAAAATATGGCTCAAGTTTTTGACGTATTGAAGAAAGAGATCCTTCCACAACTTCGTAGAACACAATTAGTTGCTTCTGCTGACGTTACTGGATACACTGACCAAGAGCTTAAAGATGCTATTGTTAGCAATCTTGATTGTCTTAAATTAGAGGAGCTATTATTTGCTGCTACTTTAGTTAATGACAACTCTGTTAAAGCTAAGGCTTACCAAACTGCTGCTACTAAATTCAACGACAATCGTGCTTACAACAACTTAGGTGTTGTTTTAGCTAAACAAGATAAAGTTGCTGACGCTAAGAAAGCATTTGAAAAAGCTGCTTCTATTCAATCATCTGTTGAAATCACAAACAACCTTGGTGTTGTTGCTTTAATGCAAGGTGATGTTGTAGCTGCTAAGGGATACCTTGCTTCTGCTAAAACTCCAGGTGTAGCTCTTCTTGCTATCAAAGAGGGTAACTACACTCAAGCGGTTAAAGGTCCTATTTCTAACTACAACCTTGCTGTTGCTAACGTTTGTAATGGTAATCTTTCTGCTGCTAAATCTGCTCTTGTTGGAGCTGGACAGTGTCCTTGCGTTGATTATCTTAAAGCTGTAATCTGCATGAAAGAGGGTAACTCTAAGAATGCTGTTGCTAACCTTAAAGTTGCTATTGCTAAAGATAACAAGTACAAAGCTATGGCTAAGAACAATGTTGATTTCGCAAAATTATTCGGTACTGAAGAGTTTCTTGCTCTGTAATCTCCGATATAATATATATTTATAAGAATAAGCCGTCTTGCATTGAGCAAGACGGCTTATTTATTTTATAGCATTTAATGTAGTTGGTTATTCTGTCAAATTTGACTACGAACTACCGTTGGTAATAAACTGTAAAAAGTTTAACCAAACTTCTCTGAAAACTTCGTCTTCTTGATATACTTTAGAACAATCTAAATCAATAAAAATTTGATGAAACTTTATAAAGTTTCACGCCGTTGGCAGTTTGTAGGCTAGTTTACTGAAACTGCCGTTGGCAATAAACTTTGAAAAGTTTAACCAAACTTCTCTGAAAACTTCGTTTTCTTGATATACTTTAGAACAATCTAAATCAATAAAAATTTGATGAAACTTTATAAAGTTTCACGCCGTTGGCAGTTTGTAGGCTAGTTTACTGGAACTGCCGTTGGCAATAAACTTTTGAAAAGTTTAATCAAACTTCTTTGAAAACTTCGTCTTCTTGATATACTTTAAAACAATCTAAATCACTAAAAATTTGATGAAACTTTATACAGTTTCACGCCGTTGGCAGTTTGTAGGCTAGTTTACTGGAACTGCCGTTGGCAATAAACTTTGAAAAGTTTAATCAAACTTCTTTGAAAACTTCATTTTCTATGACTACTTTAGTGCCGTAGATAGCTTAACATAATGAAACGACATAACACTACCACAACAAATAAAACGAGCCCTCTAGCTATCGCTAAAGGGCTCGTTTTATATATAATATGTAATTACTTATAGAAGACTAAGCAAGGAATCCTAAAAGAATACCCGCAGCAACCGCACTACCAATTACACCCGCAACATTTGGTCCCATCGCGTGCATAAGAAGATAATTTGATTTATCATACTTAAGACCCATGTCATGTGAAACCCTAGCCGCAGCAGGAACTGCTGACACTCCAGCATTTCCGATAAGAGGATTAATCTTATTCTCTTCAGATAAGAATAGGTTCATAAACTTAACGAATAGTACTCCACCCATTGTAGCAACAAAGAATGAACAAGCACCTAGTACAAATATACCTACCGATTTTGGAGTTAAGAATGTTGTAGCTTGAGTTGACGCACCAACAGTGATACCAATAAGTATAGTAACGATGTCAATAAGTGGACCACCAGCCGTAATTGCCAGACGCTTAGTAACACCACACTCTTTCAATAAGTTTCCAAGGAACAACATACCTAACAATGGAATTGCCGAAGGAACAATGAATGTTGTTAACAACACACCCACAATCGGGAATAACATCTTTTCAGTCTGAGAAACAGGACGAGCAGGTTTCATTTTGATCAATCTCTCTTTCTTCGTTGTGAACAACTTCATCACGATTGGTTGAATGATTGGAACCATCGCCATGTATGAGTAAGCCGATACCGCAACTGCACCCAAGAAATCAGGGGCAAGCTTAGAAGTAATGAAGATAGCCGTAGGGCCATCAGCTCCACCAATAATACCAATTGCACCCGCCTCTGCACCAGTATAACCAAATGCAAGAGCAGCTGAGTAAGCTATAAATATACCAATTTGTGCCGCAGCACCAACAAGCATTAACTTCGGATTAGATATAAGAGCTGAGAAGTCTGTCAGTGCACCAATTCCCAAGAAAATAAGTGGGGGGTACAACCCTTTAACAACTCCGAAATAGAGTAAGTTTAATACAGAACCCTCTTCATATATACCAACATCCATACCTGGATAAAATGGTATATTTCCTAAAATTATACCAAATCCAATAGGCACAAGGAGCATAGGTTCAAACTTATACTTGATTGCCAAGAATAAAAACCCTAGTCCAACGCAGATCATAATAACATGACCCCATGTTATATTTGCGAAACCTGTGAATTGATAAAATTGTTGCAAATTTTCACCAAGGAATGATAAAAAAGCGCTATTTGCTACCATTTCTAACATAACTATTCAATTGTTAGTAATAAATCACCCTCAAGCACTAGATCGCCTTTATCGATGTTTATAGATTTAACAATACCCTCTCTATCAGAGTCAATATTGTTCTCCATCTTCATTGCTTCAAGAACAATAAGTCTTTGTCCAACTTTAACGCTATCTCCAACAGATACACTTATAGAAAGGATTGCTCCTGGAAGTGGACTTTTAACCGCACTCGCAGCATTAGCCCCAGCATTACTAGGTCTTGACACTTGAGGTTTTGGAGCAGTTGCAGCCGCCGCTACTATTTGAGGATCTGGTGTGATATGTGCTACTGGAGCCAATTTTGGTGTTATGTTGTCGTTCTCAAGTTCAACATTATATAAAGCACCATTAACTGTAACTTCGGCATTAGACTCTTCAACTTTAGTTATAGAGACCGAGTAGTCGTTGCCATTTATTTTAAAATTATATTCCTTCATAGTGATAAGTAATATTAATATCTATTGCACCGTATTATAAAAACAATGCAATAGATAGTTTGTCTCGTTATTTTCTTGGATTTTGTCTTAGACCATAAATTTTAGAACTCCATGGCGAATATGCTCTAGCAACTCTATTAATTGTAAGAACTGTAGACTCTTTATCATGAAGATCTTCTTTGTATAGAGCTAGTGCCATAGCAATTGCAGCAACCTCTTCACCATTATGTGCACGTAATTCTGACGTTGAAGTTTTATCTGCGCTCATGTTAGCACCCTTACTCTTAACACCCTTCTTATGAGCAAGACGAACCATGTACACCCCAATAAATTTGAATATCAGGAATAGTGAACATAATACACTAAATACAACTAAAATTGCAGTAAAAGCCATAGCTCCTCCCGTTGGGTCATGCTCCAAGAACTTAACCGATTTAGGTTTCATGTATCCAGTCTCATTAGTTGACCCTGGAGTTACTTCAGATAAAGTAGTAAATATAACTTCATTATCAACCTTCTTATTTCCAACAGATACATCGTTAACTTGGTCACCAATAATAATATCTACTTTATCGATAGGTTCACCCTTACCACTAGCATCATAAAGAGCAATACTCTTAATGTTATCTAATTTAAAGTTTGTGTAGTAAGTTCCTTTATAGTCAGTTCCTGTACAGTAAAAGATTTTATAACTCAAAGGAGCAATCTCCGCATGTTTATCGCTAACTGGAATTTGGTAGTTAACAACTGTTCCATCAATCATTGTAGCTTGGATATTACACCCTCCAAGCTTAATTCTTGCGTGACCAGTATTGTATATCTCAAACCATGAACTACGATCACCATAATCGTCCTCATAGTTTGTGAGGTTTTTAACAAGCACCTCATTAATCCTAACATCTTTCAATCCTTGTGCATAACTACCAAGAGTTAACAAAGAGAAGATGAGTATATAAATCACTTTCATCATAACCTTAAAGTGGAATATTTGAGTGTTTCTTAGCAGGATTAACAAGACGTTTTGTTGCAAGTGATTGAAGAGCTCTAATTACTCTGAAACGAGTATTTCTAGGTTCAATTACGTCATCAATATATCCGTATTTTGCTGCATTGTATGGATTTGCAAACTGCTTACTATAATCAGCCTCTTTCTCTGCGATAAGTTTAGCTCTTGCCGCTGGATCTTCAACAGCATTCACCTCTTTACCTGCAAGAACTTCTGTTGCACCAGATGCACCCATAACCGCAATTTCAGCAGTTGGCCAAGCATAGTTTAAGTCGCCTCTAAGATGCTTAGAGCTCATCACACAGTATGCACCACCGTAAGCCTTACGAAGTACGATTGTAACTTTTGGTACAGTAGCCTCACCATAAGCAAACAATAATTTTGCTCCATGAACAATTACACCACCATACTCTTGAGTTGTACCAGGAAGGAATCCAGGAACATCAACAAGTGTTACGATTGGAATATTGAATGCGTCGCAAAAACGAACAAATCTAGCTGCTTTACGAGAAGCATTACAATCTAAAACACCTGCAAGGTATTTAGGTTGATTTGCAACAATACCAACACTCTGTCCATTAAATCTTGCGAAACAAGTTATAATATTTGGAGCAAAACCTTTTTGAGACTCTAAGAAATCACCATTATCTACGATAGATGAGATAACCTCAAACATATCATAAGGTTTGTTTGGATTATCAGGGATTATGCTATTTAAAGAGTCTTCGATACGACTAATACTATCTGTACAGATAGCAAGAGGAGCATCTTCAAGATTATTCTGAGGCATGTATCCAATCAACTTACGAAGAAGTGTGATTCCCTCCTCTTCGTCATCAACAACGAAGTGAGCAACACCCGATTTTGTAGCGTGAATAGAAGCTCCACCAAGTTGCTCTTGAGTAACATTCTCTCCAGTTACAGTCTTAACCACCTTAGGACCAGTCAAGAACATATAACTAGTATCTTTTCTCATCATAATGAAATCTGTCAATGCAGGAGAGTACACAGCACCACCAGCACATGGACCAAAGATTGCAGAGATCTGAGGAACGACACCAGACGCTAATATATTTCTTTGAAAAATCTCAGCATATCCAGCAAGAGCATTCACACCCTCTTGGATACGAGCACCACCAGAGTCATTAAGACCGATGATTGGCGCACCATTTTTCATAGACATATCCATTACTTTACAGATTTTAGCTGCAAGAGTCTCCGAAAGAGATCCTCCAAATACAGTAAAATCTTGAGCATAGACATAAACTAATCTACCATCAATAGTACCATATCCTGTAACAACACCATCTCCAAAATAGCTCTCTTTCTCAATGCCGAAGTTATGGCATCTATGAGTTACGAACATATCAAACTCCTCGAAAGAACCCTCGTCAAGAAGCATACTAATTCTCTCACGTGCTGTAAATTTACCTCTTTTATGTTGAGAGTCAATTCTTTTTTGACCACCACCAAGTTTAGCTTGCTCACGGAAAGAGATTAATTCCTGAATTTTTTCAATATTACTACTCATTATTTGCAGTTTTTATTTTTATCTTCACAAAGTTCAGTAAGTACTCCCATAGTTGATTTAGGGTGTAAAAATGCGATAGTCAAACCTTCAGCTCCAGCTCTTGGAGTTTTGTCGATAAGCTGTACATTTTTAGACTCTGCGTCTGCAAGAGCATCTTCGATTCCGTCAACAGCAAAAGCAAGATGATGAACTCCTCCTTTACCATTATTCTTGTCGATAAACTTAGCAATTGAACCATCTGGAGATGTAGACTCTAGCAATTCAATCTTTGTTTGACCAACCATGAAGAATGCAGTTTTGACCTTTTGATCTGCTACTTCTTCGATATTATAACACTTTAGACCTAAAACATTCTCCCAGTATGGGATGGCTTCATCGATGCTATTTACAGCGATTCCGATGTGCTCAATGTGAGAAACTTTCATTTTAAAAAGATTATTTTATTTAAAATTATAATAAATTATAGTAAAATTGCAGGTACATATGCACCTAACGTACAAAAGTAGTAGTAATAAATGAGATTTTATCATAAAATAGTCACTTTTTTATGATAAAAAAAATGTCCCATATAAAATCTATTTTTTATTTAACGAAACAGCCCTCCATGACTGAAGGGCTGTTCTATAAAACTCTAATAATATTGCTCTAGAATCAAATCATTTTTTGATAAATCTTCCTCATATTTGATGCTGTTTCCTGCTCGCGAAATTGCAAAACATGTTGTGCTCCCAAAGTTTTGAGAGATAACCTTAATTCACTATCGTTAACTGCTCGAGTCAAAGCATCAATCATGGAGTCAACACTATTAAGGTCAACATACAAACACGCATCGCCACCTGTCTCAGTAAAAACACCGCCTTTAGTGGTAATAACTGGAATCCCTGAGTTTAACCCCTCAATAATTGGAATCCCGAAGCCTTCAAATATTGAGGCGTACACAAGAGCACGACTCATTTGATACAGTGTCGGAAGCTCTAAGAACTTGACATCATGTATGAATGTAATTTTATCTGAAATACCACTCTTTTGGGCATACTCCATAAGTTCATTTACATATGGAGTCCAACGACCACAAGCAACTAAATTTATATCCAAATTACCCTCAGATATGGCTCGAAGAGTAAGCATTAAATTTTTACGAGTCTCTAGTGTTCCAACACTTAATATAAACTCTGATGGAAGGTTATATTTAACTCTTAACTCGACCTTTTGCGCCTGAGTAGACTCGTTATAGAAAATTGGGCTACACCCCTGATATACTACGGATATT
Source organism: uncultured Rikenellaceae bacterium (assembly GCA_947038405.1). Lineage (GTDB taxonomy): Bacteria > Bacteroidota > Bacteroidia > Bacteroidales > Rikenellaceae > CAMQVY01. The sequence continues at coordinate 129,853 of CAMQVY010000001.1, forward strand.
TTATCGGGATTAATATCTAGAAAATTTACTAAATCATCTTTAGTCTGGTTACTAATTGCTATTACGTGGTCAGCCTTACGACAACTATCCCCATACTTTTGAACATACAACACCCGATCAAGTGGCTTATACAACTTAGGGTATCTTATAAATATTAGATCATGTAGAGTAACAACACTCTTTACATTTGCTCGTTTAATATCACAAGGCAATTCATTACTTAATCCATGAAAAATATCAACTCCACTATTTTTTATAGAACTACTCATTGCGTAGCTCCTCCAAATAGATGGCACTGCTGACATGATTCCCGTTGGATATACTATATCTGGACACAACTCAACATTGAAGTTTTGCGGATTCCCTTCTTTAGGCGAAAATAGAGTGTATTTATCCTCTGGGAAGTAATTACATAAATTCTCGACACTACTACGAGAGTAATTCCCTAGACCACTACCATTAAAAAAAACTCGTTTTGCATCAAAACCTATGTGCATAATATAATCACTTTAAATATATCTAATACGTTTAAATATAGTTAACAAAGGTAATAAGATTCTATTGGAATCACACAAACAATGAAAACTATCAAAGAAAATAATTCACTCCAATCACACACAAGCGAGTTCTAATCAAACAAATAAAAAAGAGTAAAATCACATTAATTTATAAGAAATTTACTATCTTCGCATAAACTATACTACAAGTATAACCTATATTTTTACGCTAATAACGTTGAATTTAAGATATTACAATATTATGAAAACTTATTTTTTAGTACTTCTATTTTCGACAGCACTATCACTCTCAGCTTCAGCTCAGAGACTAATGATTGGAGAAAAAGCACCAGAGCTTAAGATCTCTGAATGGTTGAATGGAAAACCAGAATTAGGGAAAAAGGTATACATCATAGAGTTTGCACACACAACAAGCCCACCGAGTATGTCTCGCCTTGATGAACTAAACAACTTGGCTAAATCAAAACCGAATATTAATGTCATATTGCTATTCAAGGAGAGCAAAGATATTGTTCAGAAACACACCAAACAGATAAATCACAAATTTTTTGTGGCACTAGACAACGAAGGCAAAACATTCTCAACATATGGCGTGAATTTTGTACCTTTTAGTATTGTATTAGACAAGAAAGGTCATGCAATTTGGTTTGGCAACTCAGATCAGTTAAACGATAAGATAATAAACGATGCGTTAAAATAGGTAACGACTATAAGGTATGAAACATTTAGATATTGACCATTACGAGAATCACCATAAAGAGCATAATATAAATAGTGCTTTAAATGTATCTGCAGGAGTCTATGATGTCCCTGTTGTGAATCCTCATTTCAAGCGAGTAAAAAGACGTACTATATCTACAGACGAGTATGTAAAAGAGATTTTGGAGTCGAATATGACTACTCTTTCTCAGGCAATAACTCTTGTAGAGAGCCATAACCCAATACACTACGCACAAGCACAAGAGATAATTGAACGTTGCTTACCACACTCAGGAAATGCTATACGCTTAGGTATAACAGGAGTTCCTGGAGCTGGAAAGTCGACTTTTATTGAGGCAATAGGCGGAATGGTAACACAAATGGGGCATAAACTAGCTGTACTAGCAATTGACCCTAGTTCCGAAAGGAGTGGGGGATCTATACTTGGAGATAAAACTCGTATGGAGACAATTTCGGCTAACCCTGATGTATTTATTAGACCTTCACCCTCAGCGGGTTCTCTAGGTGGGGTTGCGAGAAAGACAAGAGAAACTATCGTACTATGTGAAGCCGCTGGATATGATGTTATATTTATTGAAACTGTTGGTGTTGGGCAATCTGAAACAGCCGTACACTCTATGGTGGATATGTTTTTAATGTTACAAATTTCTGGGGCAGGTGATGAGCTACAAGGCATCAAACGAGGAATTATGGAGATGGCTGATCTTGTGGCAATAACCAAAGCTGACGGATCAAATGTCAATAAAGCACTGGTTGCACGAAGCCACTTTATTAATGCACTAATGCTATTTCCAACCCCTAAATCAGAGTGGAGTCCAAATGTTTACACTTGCTCTGCCGTTGACAGGTCTGGTTTAACTGAGATTTGGGATGACATTGAAGAGTATATTGCATTCATTAAAGCTAATGGACACTTTGACCAAAATAGAAATAGACAAAGTCAATACTGGATGCGAGAGACTATAAATGAGGCACTACGCGAGGGGTTCTACCGCAATGAGGCTGTTGTCGCGGCTATTGATGGCTATCTTGACAAAGTACTCAAAGATGAAATAAGTTCATTCATTGCAGCAAAAGAGTTATTGGATCTATACGCCAAACAACCTAAATAAAATATAATCAATTTTAGTTAAAACCTTAGATAGTCTTCCTGTAATTTCATGGAAGACTATTTTTTTGCAAATAGTACTATGTATTACATAGTATTTAAAATAAATTTATATCTTTGCAATACACAATACCGAAATCCATTACACAAACACAAGTCAAAACCTTAATTATAAACCAATTACATATATATTTATGAAAAAGACGATAAGTATAAATTTAGGATCAATAGCATTTACGATTGATAATGATGCGTATATTGCACTGGAAAACTATTTAGAAGATATAAAATCAAGACTGAGTCCTTACGAAAATGGAGAGATAATAGAAGACGTAGAGTCTCGAATTGCGGAGATATTCCACAAAACATTATTTAACGACATGCAGGTTGTCACACTAGAGATGGTTCTACGTACTATCGCAATCATTGGTCCAGCGTCTAGCTTCGGAGGTAAGCAAACAACATATAACTATAAAGGTCAACTATCCCGTTCAAGTACCAATTCTGTAATAGGTGGAGTTTGCGCAGGAATAGGAGAGTTCTTTGGAATTGACCCTATGGTTATTCGACTAATCACACTTTTATTAACCATTTTGGGAGGGTTAAGCATATGGGTATACATTATCTTATGGGTAGTTCTACCTCAAAGTAACAGATACTAATCGATATGGCCGCAAATATTGACAATGCGAAGGCGCAGATGAGAAAGGGAATATTAGAGTATTGTATACTCTCAATATTATCTAAGGGAGATGCCTATGCCTCTCAAATTCTCGCAGAACTAAAGAGTGCTGAGATGATTGTGGTAGAGGGTACATTATATCCTATACTTACTCGACAAAAAAATCAAGGTCTTTTAAGTTACAGATGGGAAGAGTCTCCACAAGGACCTCCACGCAAGTACTACACTCTTACATATAGCGGAATTGAATCACTTCTTGCTTTAGACAAGGCGTGGAGTGAACTAGTTAATCAAATAAATATAATTCGTAAAGGATAAAGAGTATGAACGAAGTAATTAAAGTGAGTATTGCTGGAATCAACATAGCCTTGAATCAAGATACTTACGAACTCCTAAATAACTACCTGCAAAAACTTGAGAGTAAATATATAGGTAATCCTGATGGAGCAGAGATTATTGCAGATATTGAGTCACGGATTATTGAACTAATTCTTGAGAAGCAGGAGCAATCGGCAATAGTCAGTGCGAGTATAGTTGAAGATATTATTGAGCGTTTGGGATATCCCGAATCTGATGACACAAATTCAGCACCGAAAGAGACAATACCACCCCAATACGACCAACAGAATAGAGGTAATATTATAAATAATAGATTATACCGCCCTAAATTTGGTAATAAAATTGCTGGTGTATGTGCTGGATTATCAAAACACCTAAATATTAATGTTGCGTGGGTTCGTTTAGCATTTTTACTATCTATAATATTCACCCCATACTCACTAATATACGCATGCGCTCTACCTCTTCAACTCTCACTGGGTGGTATCGTACTCTATATAATACTATGGATTGCAATACCGAAGGCTACATGGAAACAAGTAGAGCAAGAGATGAATGAAGGACATATTGATACTAGCACTGAAAAACAAGATGTATTTAATGCAAGTAAAAGTGGAGAAATACCACATGAAAAACTATACAGACCCAATAAAGGTGGAGTAATTGGAGGAGTATGTTCAGCATTGTCAACACATTTTCAAGTTGATGTTACATGGATTCGCTTAACATACATTCTCCTTATTGCGCTACCATTCACATCCTTCTTTATAGCTGACACTCCTAAATTTATATTTTCATTTACATTTGGTATAATTCTATCTTATATAGTATTATGGATTTCTATACCTAGCCTTAGGTATCCAAAACCAACCTCAAACAACAAAAAAGAGAGTCAGTCGCCACACCATATTAATAATAGTGAACCAACTAACAATAACCCAACAAATAGTAGCGATGTTTTTCCTAAACGATTATATAGATCGTCTAAAGGGGGTATTATTGCGGGAGTATGCTCTGGATTATCAAAATACACCAACATAAATGTTATATTGATTCGTCTTCTATATATAATATTATTGTCTATCCTTGGGTTCATATCTTTTATGATGATAACCCATCATAAAAGCACAGGGGGAATAACTACCTCTCTTTTACTACTCAGTAGTGTAATTCTATCTTATATTGTGATGTGGATTGCTGTCCCTATGGCTAAGAGTGCACGACAGAAATTAGAGATGAGTGGGGAGTGTGTGACCGCATTCTCTATCGGTAGACAAATTAGTCGTGATGCGACTGAAATTGATTCTCAGAGTAAGGAGGCAGGTTTAGCTTCAATATTTGCAGAGATGTTAAAATTTATAGGTAAGGTAATTTCTAAAATATTAAAGCTTATACTAGTTGCTATCTCGTTCTCAGTCGGGATACCTCTACTCCTAGCTATAGTAATAATCTTGACACTATTCATTATGTCGATTAATGGACTATTAGCATTTTCCTTCCCTTACTTTATGTCGATAATTCCCATATTTATAGCTCAGTATCCATACCTTTTCCCAAATGAAGTACTCGAAACAACTCTGCTCTCTATTCCTGCTATGATTATTCCTCTCACTGCAACACTAGTAGCTTTAATAGCACTGATATGTAGTTGGAAGAGAGGTATTGCATGGTGTCTCACTATAATGATTGCGATATGGATTGCAATAGGTTCGTGTTTTACGTATACAATTGCCAATCAAATGAATGATATGAATATTGCCAAAGAGTTCGCGAGTCATTACAGCGAAGAGTCAACGCATTCAAATAATTCGAAGTTATATAAATATACAAAAATACTAGAATTTAAGGTCTACAAAGAGTATTATATTGAATACTCTACAATTAAAGATACCTTAAAATACGAAAGAGGTACTATATTTGGCGGAGATACAACTGTCGATGCTAAACTTGTAACTAAATATGTAAAAGTTGATGATGGTCATAGATTCGACACCTTAGATATTAAGAATATGGGTATCCACACGACACCGCCCACAACTCCTATATCAAGTGAGTACACTATATGTAAAATTCTATTTGCACTCTCAATACTAGCGACATTATGGGTTCTATGGATGAGTATAAAAGATAGAAAAAAGTACTATGCGTTAGGTCTCACAATAATGATTGCTCTTTGGCTTCTTACATGTGCATATTTTATTAAAGAATTGTATTTCACCTCAAAAGTACGTACAACTAAGTCAATATTTGAAACAACAGAGACTATGGTGGGAGATTCAGTGAAGATAGATACTATTGCTAACTATAAGCATATAGTGGATATAAATTAGACTATGAACTGCCCTACGCGGGCTGCGGTGCGTGATCGCACTGAACATGAAAAACTTATTAGTTTTTTAACATATATATTAAAAATAGTTTGCAAAATATTTTTACATTTGTAATCGAGAGTGGAATATAGTTTCCACCTATACAACTTAATAGTTTTGAAGTATGTTAGAAATAAAATGTATTGGAATATTGACATCCGGTGGAGATGCTCCAGGGATGAATGCAGCAATCCGTGCTGTGACACGTACAGCAATCTATAATGGGTTTACTGTAAAGGCTATTATGAGAGGTTACAAAGGTCTTATTACAGGAGAGATTGTACCATATGTGACACAAAATGTAAGTAATATTATACAGCAAGGGGGTACAATTCTTAAAACTGCAAGGTGTAAAGAGTTTACAACAGCTGAGGGACGTCAAGTAGCGTATGAAACAATGCAACGAGAGGGGATTGATGCTCTAGTTGTTATCGGTGGAGATGGTTCTCTTACGGGGGCAAAAATATTTGCTTCAGAATTTAATATTCCTATCGTGGGTCTACCAGGTACAATTGACAATGATCTAAATGGTACCGACACAACTATTGGGTATGACACAGCACTAAATACAATTATGGATGCTGTCGATAAGATTAAAGATACGGCATCTTCACATGATAGACTATTTTTCATTGAGGTAATGGGTCGTAATGCGGGTTTCTTGGCTATCAACGGTGCCATTGCAACAGGTGCTGAAGCGGCTATTATTCCAGAGATTGCAACAGAAGTTGACCAATTATCTGAGTTGATTGAGAGTGGTTTTCGTAAGAGTAAAAATAGTAGTATCGTACTTGTTGCTGAGAGTGAGATTACTGGAGGTGCTATGGGTCTAGCGGAGCGTGTAAAGAAAGAGTACCCACAATATGATGTACGTGTAACTATTTTAGGACACATCCAACGAGGTGGATCACCAACGGCAAGTGATAGAATATTAGCTAGTCGCATGGGAGAAGCTGCAATAGATGCTCTACTTGATGGTCAACGTAACGTTATGATAGGGGTACAAAATGATCAATTAGTATATATACCGTTTAATAAGGCTATCAAAAAAGGAAAGTCCCTCAATAGAGATCTATTAAATACTGTTAAAATATTATCAACATAGAGAGTGCAATATCTCTCAGAAAACGAAGTTTTCAATAAAATTTGATAAAACTTTATAAAGTTTTTCGCCGAAGGCAGTTCGTAGTCTAGTCTAACGGAACAGCCTTCGGCGATATTTTTTTCACAACTTAGCTTCACTAACACTAATAACCTAAACTTACAACTATGAAAAAAGTATTACTAGCGATATTTTTAGTCGCTTTGAGCATCCCTACGATAGCTCAAATTAAGTGTACCATAAAAGGTACTGTTATTGGACGACCAGAGAGTAAAACACTTATTCTTTGCAAAGAAGGAGAGGATCTTAGAACAGCAGAAACCATTAAAATCAACATTGAGAATGGTCAATTCTCCTATAATTTAGAAGCTCCTTACTCAGAGATATATGAACTTACATTTGAAGAAGAACACCAAAACGGAGCATGGCAAACTATATCTTTTTACGCTACAAATGATGTCATTAACTTTAAACTACACTCTATGGATAATTCTCCTAAAAATGAAATTATCGGGGGTGGAAAGGAGAATGAGATTATAATGTATAAAAATGCTGTGGCAGATGAAACTAATAAAAAAGCAGATAAAATATACGAGATTGCAGAAAAGTTAACAAGAGAGCAGACAGTTTCAGTAAAAGGGTTAGAAATTCTAGCGAAACTAGATACTATTAGTGGCATTGCAAGAAACAAACTATATAAAGAGCTTGACGAACTACAAAAAACAAAAAATTTCTACACCCCTGAGTATTATAATATTGTAAGACCTGTGGATAGTATCTATAGCGCATACTTTAAAGAGGTAGAAAAGTACGATAGAGAGAACCCCTCTCTTATTGCATACTCTCAGTTAATTAGTGACCTAACTAGGTTTCAATCCTTTGAAGAGTGGTATAAAGGAGATGGTACTCCCTTGGATGATGTTATCGGAAGATATAAAGTCTTCTCAAAAGCATACCCTAAACACATATACACTAAGAGGGCTAAAGAGATGATTGAGTCGGTTAAAAAAATACGAGTTGGGGGTAAATATATTGACTTCTCCGCTCCAGATCTTGATGGTAATATCGTTAAATTGAGTTCAGAGATTAAGGATAAAATTGCAATTATAGATCTATGGGCGTCTTGGTGCGGTCCTTGTCGTAATACAAGTGAGAGCTACATCCCTATATACAATGAGTTTAAAGATAGAGGCTTCACAATTGTTGGAGTTGCTAGGGAGAGTAAGAATGATAAACAAATGCGCATTGCAATTGAAAAAGATGGATACACTTGGACAAATCTAATCGAACTAAATGATAAAGGTAGTATTTGGGCTAAATATGGTGTTGGCAATGGTGGCGGCGGTACTTTTTTAGTAGATGAAAAAGGTAAGATATTAGCGATAAGCCCTACGGCAGAGGAGGTCCGTAAGATATTATTAGAGCGATTAAAATAACATCTAAAGTTCACTACGATCACGCAGCGCCGCCCGCGCAGGGCAGTTCATAGTCTAGTTTTACAGAACTGCCTTTGGCAAGAATTTTTGTAAAAATTCATTAAACTTTTTTGAAAACTTTGTTTTCTAATTTGAGTTTGCAAAAAATAATGTTAATTTAGCAACGTAAATGTGATTTTTACCACATAAACATGTTTTTTTAACGCAAATTAAGCGTAATTGTTAAGAATATAACTAAATTAAAATATAATTGTATGAATAAGATTAGAGCAGCCATAGTTGGATATGGTAACATTGGTCAATATGTACTTGACGCTATTGAAGCAGCAAGCGATTTTGAAGTAGCAGGAATTGTACGTCGTGACGCTACAAATATCCCTGAGGAGTTAGCAAAATATAGTGTTGTAACGAGTATCGACGATTTAACAGATGTTGATGTTGCAGTTCTTTGTACTCCAAGCCGTAGCGTAGAGAGTTTCGCAGTTGAGATCCTTGCAAAAGGTATCAACACTGTTGATAGTTTTGATATTCACTCACAAGTAGTTACACTACGCCAGAACATGGGTAAAGTTGCTAAAGAGAGTGGCGCAGTATCTATCATGTCAGCAGGTTGGGATCCAGGAAGTGACTCAGTTGTTAGAGCTCTTCTTGAGGCTTGTGCACCAAAAGGTATCACATATACTAACTTTGGACCAGGTATGAGTATGGGACACACAGTAGCTGTTAAAGCGATTGATGGTGTCAAAGCTGCGCTATCAATGACTATACCAACAGGAACAAGTATTCACAGAAGAATGGTTTACATTGAGTTGAAAGAGGGTTCTGATTTCAATACAGTAGCAAATGCAATCAAAACTGATGAGTACTTTGTGAACGATGATACTCACGTAATGCAGGTTCAGTGTGTTGATGATCTATTAGATATGGGACATGGTGTGAACATGGTAAGAAAGGGTGTATCTGGAACGACTCAAAATCAACTATTTGAGTTCAATATGAAGATTAACAATCCAGCTCTTACAGCTCAGATCTTGATCTCTTCAGCAAGAGCAACAATGATGCAATTGCCAGGATGCTACACAATGATTGAAGTTCCATTGATCGACTTCCTACAAGGAGATAGAGAAGAGCTTATCAAGCACCTAGTGTAGTACTAAATAGACTATATAGAACTGCCCTCCTCTGGCGGAGCTGCCATCATGTAGCTCCGCCAGAGGAGGGCAGCTTCATTAGACAATACTACCTCTTAATTTTTCAAAGTATTGGAACAACCTAACAAAAAAAATAATACCTTTGTGGTATAATTGATTTTAATTTAAATATTACAAATATAAGATGTTAACTTTAAAGCAGATAAGGGACAACAAAGAGTTTGCAATAGAGCGCCTTTCAATCAAAGGTGTTGATGCTGTTGCAGCAATTGAAAGAATTGAAACTCTTGATGACAAACGTAAAGCAATTCAAGCTGAGGCAGATACACTTTTAGCTGAGCAAAATTCTATCGCAAAAAGTATCGGCGGTCTATATGCGCAGGGCAAGAGAGATGAAGCTGATGCTTTGAAGACTCGTACAGCAGAGCTAAAAGAGCAATCGAAGGCTTTAGATGAAGAGTTAAAAACTGTAGTTGAAGCATTGAATGCAGAGATCGTATTACTACCAAACTTCCCTGCGGCAATCGTTCCAAAAGGAAATAGTGCAAAAGACAATATCATCCTTAAAGAGACAGATAATATTCCTCAATTAGATGAGAGTGCACTACCTCACTGGGAGTTAACAAAAAAGTATGACATCATCGATTTCGAGTTAGGTGTCAAACTAACTGGAGCAGGTTTTCCAGTCTACAAAGGTCAAGGAGCAGCACTTCAACGTGCACTGATTACTTACTTCTTGGATCACAATATTGCAGGTGGTTACTCTGAAGTTATGCCTCCAATTATGGTTAATGAAGCGTCTGGTTTTGGAACAGGACAACTTCCAGATAAAGAGGGACAGATGTATCATGCAACTCAAGATAACTTCTACCTAATTCCAACAGCAGAAGTTCCAATAACTAACATATATAGAGATGTTATTGTTGAAGAGAAAGATTTCCCAATCAAACTTACTGCCTACACTCCATGTTTTAGACGTGAAGCAGGTTCATATGGTAAGGATGTTAGAGGGTTGAATAGACTACACCAATTTGATAAAGTTGAGATTGTACAAATTGCTCATCCCGACACATCATATGAGGCACTAGACGGAATGGTTGCTCACGTTGAAGCACTTATAAAGAGCTTAGGTTTACCATATAGAATACTACGTCTGTGTAGTGGTGATATGAGTTTCACTTCAGCTATTACATACGATTTTGAGGTGTACTCTGCCGCACAAAAAATGTGGCTAGAGGTATCTTCAGTATCTAATTTTGAATCTTTCCAAGCGAATAGATTAAAACTTAGATATAAAGATTCTAACAAAAAGACACAATTGGCACACACTTTGAATGGTAGTTCATTAGCTTTACCTAGAATTGTTGCTGCACTATTGGAGAACAATCAGACTCCTGACGGAATCAAAATTCCTGAAGTACTAGTACCATACACTAGATTTGATACTATAAAGTAATTTAGTGCAACAAAGAAAAAAAAGTTTTATCAGTTTATGACGAGATTTATTTTCGAATTAAAAAAAGTTTAATACTTTTGTAGTGCATATGTTTAACAACTTAATATTAAAAGAAAATGGCTTATATTATTAGTGACGATTGTATCGCTTGTGGTACATGTATCGATGAGTGCCCAGTAGAGGCTATCTCTGCAGGTGATATCTATCTGATTGACCCTGAAGTTTGTACTGATTGTGGTTCTTGTGCGGGTGCTTGCCCAACAGAAGCAATTGCTCAAGCTTAATTGAGATTCAAAATAAAAAAGGTCGTTCTAAATATTTAGAACGACCTTTTTTTATATAATATATAAAGAGCAATTACTTTATTCTCTCATAATATTCACGGTTACGAGTGTCTACGCGGATCTTCTCTCCTGTCTTAATGAACAATGGAACACGAACAATTGCTCCTGTATTCATAGTTGCAGGCTTCAAAGAGTTTGTAGATGCAGTATCCCCTTTAATTCCTGGCTCAGTATATTCAACCTCCATATCAACAACTGCTGGAAGTTCTGCTGACAATACAACTTCTTTCTCTGTATGGAACATAACTTCAACAACCTGACCTTCACCCATAAGGTCTGCATTGTCAATAAGATCTTTTTGAATAACTATTTGCTCAAAAGTCTCAGTGTGCATAAAGTTGCTTCCCATATCGTCGTCATATAAAAACTGGTATGGACGACGCTCAACACGTACAAGTTCGATTTTCTCTCCCGCTGTAAATGTATTATCTATCACACGACCATTTTCTAGGTTTTTTAGTTTTGTTCTTACAAAAGCAGGTCCTTTACCTGGCTTAACGTGTTGGAATTCAACGATTGAGAATGTTTTACCATTATACTCAATACACATTCCATTTTTAATGTCTGCAGTAGTTGCCATTAGTAGTATATTTTTTAATATTAATTTCTATAATCTGAATACAATTACAAAGGTAATAAAAATATCAACAAGAAAAATTCCATCTCAATCTAATAACCTATTTAACCTTTGTTGACTGTGTGAGCACAGTTAACATACCTAACTTTGCCCCCATTTAAAGTGCGTAGCGTCAATTCCCAATAATTGAATAACCCTCTCCGTAACCGTCATACATAGCTCTTCAAGACTCTTTGGATGGCTATAAAACGATGGTGAGGCAGGTAAAATAACTCCACCACTTTCGGTTACAGACAACATATTACGCAGATGTATAAGACTTAGAGGAGTTTCTCGTGTCACCAAGATCAATCTTCGCCTCTCTTTGAGCATAACATCTGCCGCACGTGAGATGAGATCACTCGAAGTCCCCATTGCAATACGACTCAAAGTCCCCATAGAGCATGGAGTGACAACCATTGCATCATACCCAGCAGAGCCCGAAGCAATGGGCGAAAACATATCATTATTATTCAAGACTACGATGCGAGAATCCTCAGTTATAATCTCAATATCTTCATACTTCATCACCTCTCCACCGCATCGACTTACAACCAATGCTACCTCTTGAACCTCACTACTTTTTAGTATATTTTCAACTAACTGCTTTGCATATACAGATCCACTAGCTCCAGTGACAGCAACAATAATTTTCATAATCTTCAATTAAACGAAACAGAGAAACAAAGTCATCAAATAAATGTGCACTAAAACAGCTCTATTCTCTAAGTACTTTATATATTTAAGGTTCGAGTGTAGAACACTTCAAACCCATTTTAGTTAGATGATCCAATGTACGGGGAAGTGCATATTTTAAATTCCTAAAGGATTTTACAGAGTCATGGAATACCACAATAGATCCTGGCTGTGCGTGTTTTGTCACATTACGCAGACAAGTCCGAGGAGAGATTAAATTACTATAGTCTTGGCTCAATACATCCCACATAATCAAGTGATACCTATCACTTAACATTCTTGCTTGCGATGGTTTTATACGACCATAAGGTGGGCGAAAGAGATCCGAGTGTATGTATTGATTAGCGAAGTCAACGTCTTCAACATAACGCTCAACACTCATAGACCACCCCTTCTGGTGGCTATAAGTATGGTTCCCCACCTTATGCCCCTCATTTAGTATCATTTGATACAAATCAGGATATTGTTCCACATTTTTACCCAAGCAAAAAAATGTGGCTTTCGCATTATGTTTAGACAATACGTCCAACACCCATTCTGTGACCCCTGGTGTGGGTCCATCATCAAATGTAAGAAATATATCATCTTCACCCTCCATATTCCAAATCAATGAGGGCATAAGACGCTTTAATATTTTTGGTGGTGTAAATCTCATAACGTATAGTAACAGATTAATCTACAAAGTAAATCTATTTCATACAATTATCAAAATTAAGTTGAATAATTATATGGTTCAAAATAATTTAATACAACTCTCCTTCTAATAATTACTCAGAGTGCTAATAGAGAACAAAATAGACTTATATTTAGCAAAATATTTACTAAATAGACTGATTTCTTTGAATAAAAGTAATACATTTGTAACATACTATAAAACAACAATTAAAAAGATATTATTATGAAGAAAATCTCTCTAATTTTAATCGTTATTATCTCTATACTATCAATACACTCTTGTGCAGAGCAAGAAATAAAAACAAAACCAGACTCACAAGGAGCTATGTATGAGATGTTTGTGGTGTGTTCTCAACCTAAATGGGAGAGTGGACTTGGAGATACATTAAAACTAATTTTAGCCTCTCCGACACCTATGTTAAATCAAAATGAACCTCACTTTGATCTACTAAGAATAAATCCACCTGCATACAAAAATTTAGTCCCTCGCCATAGAAATCAAATCATTATCAACTCTGGAGCTAAGTACAAAACTCCATCAATGAGTGTTATGTATGATGTCTACGCAGAACCTCAAATCATTGTTACAGTCTCTGCTGCTAATGACTCTATACTAACAAACTACTTATGGCAAAATCGTAAAGAGTTATTACAAGTATTTATGATGGCAGAAAGAGATAGAGATGTAAAGACAAACGAACGTCTATTTTCAAAACAATTACGTAAAGATATTGAGACAAAATTTGGTTTTTCAATGAAGTTTCCTCAAGGTTACACTATAAGTAGAGAGGAAGAGGGCTTTATGTGGATAACAAACGAAAATCCCGCAGATAGATTACTGGGTGTTGTCATCTACGAATACCCTTACACAGGAATAAATGACTTGAAACTTAAAAGTATAGTTGCGAAACGAAATAAATACACTACGTTTTTACCTGGACAAAAAGATGGTACACACATGACAACCACTGATATTGAACCAGATATCAAGTACCAGAAGATTAACAATAGACCTTGGGTTGAATTACGTGGCTTTTGGGAAATTACAAAAGATTTTATGGGCGGTCCATTTGTAAGCTACACGACATTAGATAGAGAGAATCAAAGAGTTATATGTGTTGACTCTTATGTGTACGCTCCAGGGAAAGATAAAAGGAATTTTATGAGACAACTAGAACACCTCATCTATTCAGTTAAGTTTCCAGAGAACTCTAAAGAGAGTACAACCCCAGCAGAGCCAACTAAAACAAAATAAAATTGATCTCTATGTTGACAACAGTATGTAGTCGCAGAGAACAAATAGTAATTATACGAAATTCCATTAATGGGTAATTAATTTATGACCTTAAATACAAAGAACTTCCCTACACGATTATTCAAAATGACACAAGCATTCTGTCGGGAAGTTCCATCTACAATAGAATCAAGATCATTTATTGATCTTCTTGTAACCACTCTTTTTCCGATACGAGATAAAAAACCGTTATCACTAAAAGAGACTGAATTAAGATGGGAGATCCTTCAAGAACAACTCTTTAAGATTGTATCTCCACTGTGCAAAGATAATAAAGAGGGTTGCACTTGTAGTTACATAGTAGATAATTTTTTCAATGATATACCGTTAATATATACACGTCTACTAAAAGATGCTGAGATATATAGGTCTAACGACCCTGCCTCAGATTGTGCCGAAGAGGTTATTTTATGTTATCCAGGATTCTATGCCGTAATGATATATAGGTTTGCGAATGTACTTCACGGATTGGGTGTACCCATTTTACCGAGAATAATATCAGAGTATGCACACTCACAAACAGGTATTGATATACACCCTGGAGCAACAATCGGCAACCATTTCTACATTGACCATGGAACAGGCATAGTCATCGGAGAGACTACAATTATTGGAAATAGAGTTAAAATTTATCAAGGTGTGACTCTGGGAGCAATATTTGTAAATAAAACTCTAAGCGGACAGAGACGCCATCCAAAGCTTGAAGATGACGTTATTATATATGCAGGAAGTACCATATTGGGAGGTGACACCACCATTGGTCGCAACACCGTAATTGGGGGTAATGTATGGCTTACAGCGAGTGTTCCAAAAGATTCAAGAGTATACCATACACCTGAAATAATTATTAAAGGAAGTAACAAGAACCATGAATAAAGAAATATTTAAAACTATTTGGGGTAGCAATGTATTCATTCTACTAAAACGACTTGGGTTGATATATTTAGCTCTATTTATATGTAGAGTTGTATTTTATATATATAACTCCACAATTATCGGAGCAATTGAACTTAATGAGGTGTGGCAACTCCTTAAAGGTGCTACACAATTTGATACAGTATCAATAATATACGCCTTCGGACCACTGATTTTACTCTCAGTTTTACCGTTTAAGTTTGTTGAGAAGAGTTGGTGGCAGAAAATAATTAAGTGGTACAGTATTGTTGTTGCAGCACTCGTTATAGCTGTCAACCTATCCGACATTGTATATTTTAGATATACGCAATCAAGATTTACTGCTGGGGATGTATTCTTTGCCGATAATAGCAACACAGCTCTACTCATAGGTCAATTTGCAGCAGAAAACTGGTATCTTATCGCCTTATGGGTAGCTCTTGTATCGATGATATTTTACGGTTGGAGACTATGTGGAGCACCAAAAAGTCGAATTGAAAACAAGTGGGCATATCTAATAGTTCATACTATCTCTATGGCACTTGTAATAACTGCTACAATATGGGCAGTAAGAGGAGGAAGTTTAAGCAGATATACAAGACCAATAACTTTGAGTAATGCGCTATCATATACAAATTCATCTGCCAAAGCGACAATGATATTGAGTAATCCATTCTCTATATTTAGAAGTACGGGTAACAATGAGTTTGTAGACAAACAATATTTTAGTGAGGAGGAGTTGAACAAGATATTCACACCTATACATAAAATCGACACAACTCAAGTCAATCAAGACTATTTTGGGTCGATGAAGGGTAAGAACGTATTTATATTTGTTCTTGAGAGTTTTAGTGCAGAGTTGTCAGGATATCTAAATCCAGATATTTATCCTAATGGCAATGGATACACACCATTCTTAGACTCGCTTATGATGAATGGGTTTGTAATGAAGCACGGTTATGCAAATGGGAAGAAGTCAATTGAAGGTCTACCATCTGTCCTTAGCTCTATACCGTCATTCAAAACCCCTTTTGTCTTGATGCCAGCATCTCTAGGAGAGGGAAAACAACTACCTAAGTACATGGTAGATATGGGTTATGAAACAGCATTTTTCTGTGGATCACCTCGCGGATCGATGGGATTTGAGGCCTATGCCAAATCAGCAGGAGTCGAGAACTTCTACTCTATGGCGGAGTTTAATCAGACTAGAGAAGATGCTTATGATGGTTATTGGGGTTTATGGGATGAGGAGTTTTTCGACTATACTGGCGAGGTTCTATCTCAAATGCAAGAGCCATTTATGGGAACATTGTTTTCAATATCATCACATCACCCCTTCAATGTACCTGAACGTTACAAATCAGTACTTCCTAAGGGCGAAGCTAGAATACATCAGCCTGCTGCGTATACAGATATGTCACTACGTAAATTCTTTGATAAGTACTCAAATGATGAGTGGTTTAAAAATACACTTTTTGTCTTTGTTGCAGACCACGTATCTTCAGAAGTACATATAGAGAAGAGTAAAACACTAAGAGGTAAACAGCAGATAATCACAACATTTTACACCCCTGATGGCTCACTATCAGGAGAGTATAATAGTGTATTCCAACAACTTGATATAATGCCAACTCTACTGGGCCTACTTGGCAATGAAGAGCCATACTACTCATTTGGTAGAGATATATTTAACGAACCTAATAGAAAACCGATGGTATTTAACTATCGAGGTACATTTTTAGCTAGTAGTGACTCTCTATCGGTAATATATAACGACCAAACAGATAAGGTTATTGGAGCTTACCATATGAATGATACGCTTATGGAACGAGATCTCTTACCAACTGAAAACGGAGAGATTACAGATAATGAGAAGTTATTGAAAGCTGTGATTCAACAGTACTATAACTCTCTACGCAAACGAGAATACAAGGTTAAGTCGAACTAATTCACTAACTATATACAACACTAAAGTTAAAACACTTCATATTATTGACACCCTAATCAAAACCTAAATTTCAGTTATTTTTTTAACGAAAACGAAAAAAATAGAAAAAAATCACTATTTATATCTATTTTTTTAACGTTTTTTATATCTTTGCATAGGTACATATGTATAAGAAAAAGAATAATATGGTTGATTTAGAAATGATTACCGAGCTATACGCTTCGGTAGTTGAACGTGTGGAGTCTGCTCGTGAACATCTTGGGCATCCGATGACTTTAACGGAGAAGATATTATACTCTCATCTTCACCAAGACACCCCAATTAAGAGTTACAAAAGAGGTGAAGATTATGTAAACTTCGCTCCAGATAGAGTTGCAATGCAAGATGCAACAGCTCAAATGGCTCTTTTACAATTTATGAATGCGGGACGCGACAAAACTGCTGTCCCAACATCTGTACATTGTGACCACCTTATTGAGGCGGACAATGGAGTAAAGAGAGATTTAGCAGCAGCAAAAGAGGGTAACAGTGAAGTCTATGACTTTTTGAGATCTGTATCCAACAAGTATAGTTTAGGATTTTGGAGTCCAGGAGCTGGTATTATCCACCAGGAGGTTTTGGAAAACTACGCATTCCCAGGAGGAATGATGGTAGGA
Source organism: uncultured Rikenellaceae bacterium (assembly GCA_947038405.1). Lineage (GTDB taxonomy): Bacteria > Bacteroidota > Bacteroidia > Bacteroidales > Rikenellaceae > CAMQVY01. Next base: position 147,857 of record CAMQVY010000001.1, read on the forward strand.
ACTGACTCTCATACACCAAATGCAGGAGGTCTTGGAATGATTGCCATTGGTGTCGGAGGAGCTGATGCAGTGGATGTTATGGCTGGAATGCCTTGGGAACTTAAAATGCCTAAAATAATAGGTGTTAAACTAACTGGAAAGCTAAATGGTTGGGCTGCACCAAAGGACGTTATCCTTAAACTGACAGGAATACTAACAGTTAAAGGTGGAACAAATGCCATAATAGAGTATTTCGGTGAGGGTACAAAGTCTCTATCTGCAACAGGAAAAGCAACAATTTGTAATATGGGTGCTGAAGTTGGTGCAACAACATCAATTTTCCCATATGATAATAATATTGTATCGTATTTAGAGGCTACAGACAGAGATGATGTAGCATTCTTAGCTTCAAAAGTAAAAGAGTGTTTAGTCGCAGATATCGAGGTTGAACAAACCCCTGAAAAGTACTATGACAGAGTTATTGAGATAGATTTATCTACACTTGAACCATACCTAAATGGTCCATTTACACCCGATGCAGCAAACTCTGTATCTGAATTTGGACAGAAGGTAATCGAGATGAAATATCCACGCAAAATGGAAGTTGGATTGATTGGCTCTTGTACAAACTCTTCATACCAAGATTTAGCTCGCGCTGCATCTATTGCAAAGCAGGCTATTGAATTGGGAATAACACCAAAAGCAGAATTGATAATTAATCCAGGATCAATGGTTGTCTATGAGACAGCAAAGAGAGATGGATTTATCGATGTATTCGAGCAACTAGGCGGAGTAATTATGACTAATGCTTGTGGTCCATGTATTGGACAATGGAGACGTCATACGGATGACAATAGTAGAGCAAACTCTATTGTTACATCATTTAACAGAAACTTCGCAAAGAGGGCAGACGGCAACCCAAATACACACGCATTTGTAACCTCTCCAGAGATGGTGATGGCTCTTACGATTGCAGGGGATCTGTGTTTCAACCCACTAACAGATAGCTTAACAAATGATAAGGGTGAAGAGGTAATGCTTACCGCTCCAACTGGAGATGCACTACCAAGATTGGGATTCAATGCCGAATACAACGGATACATCAACCCAATAAGTGATGGTTCTGGTATAGAGGTTAAAATTTCGCCTGATTCAAAACGCCTACAACTATTAGAGCCATTTGCACCACTTAATGCAGCTGACTTTAAAGATATGGCATTATTAATAAAAACAGAGGGAAAGTGTACCACTGACCACATCTCAATGGCTGGTCCATGGTTGAAATTCAGAGGACACTTAGAAAATATTTCAGATAACCTATTAATGGGTGCTGTTAATAGCTTCAACGGTCAAACTAACTCTGTATTGTGTCAACTTAATGGTGAGTACGACGGAGTATCGTCTGTTGCGAAGATCTACAAAAAGAGCGGAATCAGCTCAATTGTAGTTGCTGAAGAGAATTACGGAGAAGGATCTTCTCGTGAGCACGCAGCAATGGAGCCGAGATTTATGAGTGTTAAAGTTATTGTAGCGAAATCATTTGCGAGAATACATGAGACAAACCTCAAAAAACAAGGTATGCTTGCATTGACATTTGTTAATAAAGATGACTATAGCAAAGTAAGAGAGGACGATAAGTTTACAATCGAGGGAATTGAAAACCTTTCTGTTGGCAATAATATAACACTAACTATCAATCATAACGATGGTGCAACAGATGCACTAGAGTTGCAACACACATATAATGAGTTGCAGATTGAGTGGTTTAAGGCTGGTTGTGCCCTTAATTATAAGGGATAATTTGATAAAACTGTTCTGTGCGGACTACGGCGCATGTTCGCACAGAACGGTAATTTATCTTTACAGACTCAAGTTAAGAAAAAAAGTCTCTCCGTCGGAGAGGGTTTAATCAAAGTAAATTTTAGAATAAATGTCAAAAATTAAGATAGAAGAGGGATGTTTAGTAGTTCCCAACAACCCTACGATTCCATTTATAGAGGGTGATGGAGTAGGAGTTGAAATAACAGCAGCAACTCAAAAAGTTATCAACAAAGCTGTTGATAAAGCATACAAAGGTAGTAGAAAGATTGAATGGCTAGAGGTATTGGCAGGTGAGAAATCATTTAACTCTACACAAAGTTGGCTTCCAAATGAGACACTAGAGGCATTCAAAGAGTATTTAGTAGGTATCAAAGGTCCACTAACAACACCTGTTGGTGGAGGCATTCGTTCTCTTAATGTTGCACTAAGACAAGAGCTAGATCTATACGTTTGTCTACGTCCTGTTAGATGGTTTCGTGGAGTAGAGTCTCCAATTAAAGAGCCACAAAAGGTCGATATGCACATCTTTAGAGAGAACACTGAGGATATATATGCTGGAATAGAGTGGTACGCAGGAACTCCAGAGGCTAAGAAATTTATGAATCTACTCGCAAATGAGATGGGTGTTACTAAGGTTAGATTCCCTGAGAGTTCATCTTTCGGAGTTAAACCAGTTTCAGAAGAGGGTTCAAAAAGATTAATAAAGGCTGCAATTGAGTACACAATAGAGAATAAACTACCTAAACTAACTATTGTCCATAAGGGTAATATTATGAAGTTTACTGAGGGTGGATTCAAAAATTGGGGTTATGAATTAGCAGAAACAGAGTTTTCTGATAGCACTTTCACACGTAATCAATACGAAGCTATAAAGAAAACGGAGGGTGTAGATGTTGCAAACACAACTCTAAGCATAGCAAAAAGTGAAGGTAAAGTATATATAGATGATTGCATTGCAGACGCATTTTTACAGAACACGCTTCTTACTCCAGAGAGCTACTCTGTAATTGCAACTCTAAACCTAAATGGTGACTATGTATCAGACCAATTAGCTGCAATGGTAGGTGGTATTGGTATCGCACCAGGAGCTAACATAAATTACATGAGTGGTCACGCAATCTTTGAGGCAACTCACGGAACAGCACCTGATATTGCAGGTGAAAATTGTGTTAATCCATGTTCACTACTTCTATCAGCAACAATGATGCTTGAGTACATGGGATGGAAAGAGGCTGCAAACTCTATTACCGTAGCATTAGAACGTATGTTCGAAAGCGGTAGAGCAACACATGATCTTGCTAGATTTATAGATGGATCAACAACTCTTACAACATCTCAATTTGCAGATGAAATTGTAGAGTTACTCTAATATACTAGTTTACAGAGAATCTCTGTAATACTAAACCTAGAAAAGTTTAATCAAACCTATTGAACAACGTAGTTGGACTGAACTTAATAATAAAAAGGATATAATAATAATTTAAAATAAATAAGATGAAAGATGAATATGTTATCTACAAGCTCTCAGAGTCAATAAAGACAACGAGCCGTATTGACCCTAAACTATTTGTAGAATATAATGTTAAGAGAGGTTTGAGAAATGAAGATCACTCTGGAGTACTTGTAGGACTTACAAAAATTGGTGATGTTGTGGGATATGAGCGTCTACCAGATAATGGTGGATTAAAAGCTATACCAGGAAAACTTCTATATCGTGGTATTGATGTTGAAGATCTTGTTGTAGGTGTTCAAGCAGAGAAAAGATTTGGATTTGAAGAGACTGCATTTCTTCTTCTATCTGGATACCTTCCAAGTCCTGGAGAGCTAGAGTCATTCAACAATGTAGTTAACAAAGCTATGGCTCTTGAGCAAAAGACAAAAATGAATATCCTTGATCTTGAGGGTACAAACATAATGAACATCCTATCTCGTAGTGTATTGGAGATGTACACTTTTGATAAAGATCCAGACAACACATCTCAAGATAACTTGATGAGACAATCTATCGAGCTTATCGCAATTTTCCCAACAATAATAGCATACGCATACAACATCATGCGTCACAGCTCAATGGGTCGCTCACTACACATTAGACACCCAAAAGAGAATCTATCTATTGCAGAGAACTTTCTATATATGTTGAAAGGTGAATACACTGAACTAGAAGCTAAGATACTTGACCTAGCTCTTATACTACACGCAGAGCACGGTGGTGGAAATAACTCTACATTTACAGTTAGGGTTACAAGCTCTTCTGGTACAGATACATTCTCTTCAATTGCAGCTGCTATTGGATCATTAAAAGGTCCTCTTCATGGTGGTGCAAACCTTGCAGTTATCAAAATGTTCGACCACTTAAAGGAGAATATTGCAGATTGGTCTAACGTTGAAGAAATTGATGCATATCTAGTTAAGATGCTACGTAAAGAGGCATATAACCGTACTGGACTTATTTATGGTATTGGTCACGCTATCTACACAGTATCTGACCCAAGAGCTCTATTGATAAAAGATATGGCTCGCGAACTTGCAAAAGAGAAAGGTCGTGAAAAAGAGTTTGCTTTCCTTGAATTATTAGAAGTTAGAGCTGTTGATACTTTTATGCAATTTAAAGGTAAAAACGTTAATAAACTTGTATGTGCAAATGTCGACTTCTACTCTGGATTCGTATATGAAATGATTGGTCTACCTGAAGAGGTATTCACTCCACTATTTGCTATGAGTCGTATCACAGGATGGACTGCACACCGTATTGAAGAGCTTAACTTTAATAGTAAACGAATTATTCGTCCAGCATATAAAAATATTGCTCCACTGAAGAAATTTGTACCTCTAACAGATAGATAGAGGTAGTAAGTATAAAAATAAGAAACGGGGTTTTCAACAAATAGTTAATAGTTTGTTGAAAACCCCGTTTCTTATTTTTATATGTTAGTTATACTGCGCAGCTGTAAGCTAAACAGAGAACTATTCTATAGTCATTTTGTATGGCATTCTTGCCTGTACTCCTGTATTTTTAAGCATTGTTTTTACACTAGTTACATGCTCATACATATCTCCAAGCTCACTCTTAATCATCTGAGTCTTAACACTATTAAGTGAGTTTAATAGGAACAATAAACTGTCATCATTATCAGTCATCTGTATCACCTTATAATCAGAAGATACTCCAGCTCTCTCAGCTGCTATGTATATGGCATCTATCAGCCCTCCATGATTGTCAATAAGTCCAATTTCCAACGCATCTACACCAGACCAAACACGACCTTGTCCAATGTTATCAACATCTTCAAATGATAAGTTACGACCATCCGACACACGATTTACAAATGTTGCATATACTCTCTCAACACTGTTTTGAAGAAAATCTCGCTCCTTATTTGATAGTGCTCGAAATGGACTTCCCATATCAGCATAAGGGTTTGTGTTGACAACATCAACATTAACACCTAACTTATCTCTCATTCCATCTTCAACATTCATCAACAGACCAAATACACCAATAGATCCCGTAAGTGTAAATTTATCAGCAAGAATCATATCTGCTGGAGCAGATATATAATAACCTCCAGAGGCTGCAACAGAACCCATAGATATAATTACAGGCTTCTTAGCTTTTAGTAGCTCTACCTCTCTCCACATAACCTCAGATGCCAAAGCACTTCCACCTGGAGAGTTAACTCGTAAAACTACAGCCTTTATATTATCATCCTTTCTTGCCTTACTCAACTTCTTTGTCAATGTAGCACTTCCAACCTGACCCTCTTCTCCTGCGCCATCAACAATCTCACCATCTGCATATATAATTGCAACTTTATTCTTTGAAAGAATACTCTTATCAACAACAGAGGTAGAGTATTTGTTTAATGAAATTAAGTTTATGTTTACTATACTATCAATAGACTTATCCTGTAATATAGAGTCTATTTCAATTTGAAGCTTCTCAGAACCATCAGCCTGATCTACAAAGTTACGATAAACACTCTTCTTCACCTGATCGTTCTCTATCTCACCATCCCAAAGAACAATGCGATTAATAATTTTCATAACCTGATCTTCATAAGCTAATCCATCAACCAAACCATACTTATAGGCATCAGCCGCGCTAGAGATAGCCAAGTCAGTAGCATAATTTGAAAGAACCATCGAGTCTATACTTCTACTGCGAGAAACCTCTCCAAGGATTGTTCCCCATATACTATTCACAAGTTTTTGATTCTGCATTCTATTCTCAGGACTCATAGAGTTCATAATAAATGGTTCAACAGCTGCTTTAAAAGATCCATGACGAATAACCTCAGCTTTAATACCTAACTTATCTAACAACCCCTTATAGAACATGACACTTGAAGATATACCACTCCACTCCACAGATCCCTCTGGATTAACATATATCTTATCAGCAACAGAGCTAAAGTAGTATCCCAACTGAGAGTAAGAGTCAGAATAGGCAACAACAAACTTACCGCTCTCTTTAAATGTCGCGATAGCACCTCTAATCTCCTCTGCTATTGCAATACTTGCATTACCATTTAGATTTATATATATACCTTTGACCTTATCATCATTAGCCGCACTATATATAGATGTCACAGCACTATACAGAGTAGTTGAAGATACAATCTTCAAAGATGAAAAATCAATTGAATTCATAGGAGATGTAGCTGTTTCAACAACTCCATTTTCAAAATTTACTACCAAAACAGAGTTACTCTTCACTGTTGTCGGACTCTCGTCAAACATAGTGGCTATACCTGCAAAAATCATAATCGAAAAGACGAATAGAAGAACATTTACAACAATAAATGCTAGGAACGCAGCTAGGAATGTCTTAAAAAAACTCATATATAAACTATTTAAATTTATAAAACTATTATTATTAACATTGTTAACATTTGTAGTTTATACACTTATCAACAATTGTAGATTACAAATATATGTAATTATATCGTATTAAAAGTAACTATAAGAATAAAACTACGTTTTCATCTTTATGTTATCACTATGTGTTAAACATATAATTAACATTTTTTAGTTATATTATTAAATATAAAATAGTAACTTTGCGTTATATAATAAGAGATATAGTTCATGGCAGATAAAAAACAAATTCAAGAGGTTTTAAAAGAGGTAATCCATCCAGAATTAGGTAGCGATATAGTATCTAATGGGATTGTTGAAACTATTGAAACAAAAGAGGAGAGAGTTACAATTACATTAAACTTTCCAAAGAGTAGAGATCCATTCATCAACTCAATAAAAAAGCATATAAAAGAGCTATTAACTAGCAAATATACGGAGCTATTAGATAATCTCTTTTTTGTCATAAAAGAGGCTGCACCTAAAAAAGAGGCACCTAAAGAGCAAAAAACAGATACTAAAAAAATTGCACAAATTATTGCTATTGCATCAGGTAAGGGTGGCGTAGGTAAATCGACTGTCACATCAAATCTTGCTGTAACGATGGCTAAGATGGGTTACGCTGTGGGTATCCTTGATGCTGATATATATGGACCGTCACAAGCTAAGATGTTTGGTGTTGAAGATTACAAACCAGGAGTAGAGGTTGTTGACAATGTAGAGTTAATCGTTCCAGCTGAAGCACATGGTGTTAAAGTTATGTCAATCGCTTTCTTCATAAATAGTGATGACGCACTAATATGGAGAGGACCTATGGCAACAAATGCTCTTAAACAACTCATACACCAAACTCAATGGGGAGAGTTAGATTATTTGTTAATAGATCTACCTCCAGGAACAGGAGATATACATTTAGGAATACTTCAAGAGCTACAATTAAACGGTGCAATTATTGTTAGTACCCCACAACAAGTAGCCATAGCAGATGCAATTAGAGGTATTAAAATGTTTAACTCTCCAAAGATAGAGGTACCTATATTAGGTATTGTGGAAAACATGGCGTGGTTTACACCAGATGAACTACCAAACAATAGATATTATATCTTCGGAAAAGACGGAGCAACAAAACTAGCTAAGGAATCAAACTTAGATCTACTGGGTCAAATACCTCTTACAATGGGAGTTATGGAGGGTGGAGATAATGGAAAACCAGGCTCTTTAATGATTTCAACAATCAATGATAGTTATCAAGATATCGTTGTAAAACTTGTTAACAAGTTGAAATAAAAACGTTAATAGTAGTTAACAGTTGTGTAAACAAATAACAATAACTTTTATATCAAAAGTGTTGCAATATCGTATTACATAGGAGTATATACAGATAAATTTAAAATACTAATAATATTTATTAAATGTTATTATCAAGATATATTAACTCAATGGATAGACTATGTTAATAGTTTAGTCTATGTTAATATGTTATAATTAATATCAACATATGTTAATAACATTATATAGTAGCTTAATGTATAGATATTAAGAGTTTTTTCGTTATATTAATAACATAACAACAACCTATAACAACTACGTATTGATATATGATATTAACATTACTAACATCCTTTATTATTCTTATTAATTAAATTATATATTATATAAAAGAAAATAAAAAAAGATAGTATAGAGTATAATATTGTATAAAACAGTTAAGTTTTATAGAACTCCCTAAGAGATCATGTACAAATGTTTGCATAGGGGATTCCACTCAAATAAAAACTATGAATAAAAATTTAATAGAGGAGATAAATACCCTCAAAAAGGAGCGAAATGCTGTTATATTAGCTCACTATTATACTCGACCTGAGGTGCAAGATATTGCTGATTTTGTTGGAGATTCATTAGCATTAGCCCAGCAGGCAGCTAAAACAACTGCTGATGTAATTCTATTTGCAGGTGTTCACTTCATGGCGGAGACTGCTAAAATTTTATCTCCAGATAAAATAGTTCTTATTCCTGATCCTGAAGCAGGATGTTCTTTAGCAGATTCTTGTTCTGCGAAGGAGTTCAAGGAGTTTAAGATGTTATATCCAAATCATCTTGTGATAAGCTATGTTAACACATCTGCTGAGATAAAGGCTTTAACTGATATTTGCTGTACATCATCTAACGCATTACGCATAGTTGAAAACATACCCGTAGATCAACCTATTATCTTCGCCCCTGATCGTAACCTTGGAGGTTACATTAAATCGATTACAGGGCGTGAAAACATGGTTCTTTGGGATGGTGCATGCTCTGTTCACGAAGAGTTTTCGATTGAAAAGATCCTAGACCTTAAAAAAAAGCACACTAACGCTAAGATTGTAGCTCACCCTGAGTGTAGAGCATACATATTGGAGGTTGCTGATTTTATTGGTAGCACAGCAGCTATTTTGGATTATTGTAAAGATAGTGATTCAGATGAATTTATTGTTGTTACAGAGTCAGGAATACTTCATAAACTTCAATTACAAAGCCCCTCGAAGAGATTTATTCCAGCTCCACCGTTAGATTCAACTTGTGGGTGTAACGATTGTGCATATATGAAACTTGTTACATTGAAGAAGATTCGTAACTCTTTATTAACACTATCTCCACAAGTTCATGTTGATAGCCAGATTGCGAAAGATGCTATAAGATCTATCGAGGCAATGCTTGAGGCTTAGTATTTTGCTAAAGCTGCTGGGGTATGGTCGCTCTTTCAAATTAAAAAATATATTATGAAAAACGGAGTAGAGATAATAAATCTTCCAAAGATACTTGACCCCAGGGGTAATCTATCTATCATCGAGAGTGAAGTTCATATTCCGTTCAAAATAAGACGTACTTATTGGATATATGATGTCCCTGGAGGTGATGTTAGAGGAGGGCATGCGTACAGAGATAATGAGGAGTTTGTAGTTGCGTTGAGCGGTAGTTTTGATGTTGTTGTTCACGACGGAGTAGAGGAGGTTCGTTACCATTTGAATCGTTCATATAACGGTGTTTTTATTCCAAAAATGATGTGGCGTTCTTTGGATAATTTCTCAACAAATTCACTTGCAATGATCTTATCATCAACAGATTACTCTGCTAGTGATTACATAAGAGATTTTGATGATTTTAAAAGAGAGAAAAATAATGAGTAAAATATCCTCAGTGTATGATTGTACTATAATAACTCTTGATCGACATCAACATGAGAAGGGTAATATTACAGTTGTTCAAAACAACAAAGAGATTCCTTTTGAGATAGATCGAGTGTACTACCTTTATGATATACCAGGAGGGGAGAGTAGAGGTGCGCATGCACATTATGATCTTGAACAGTTGTTAGTTGCTGCTAGTGGCAGTTTTGATGTAACACTTGACGATGGAAATGTAAAGAGGACATTCACATTAAATAGACCATATCAAGGTTTGTATATTAAATCTGGATTGTGGCGAGAGTTAGATAATTTCTCTAGTGGTTCTGTCTGTATGGTATTAGCTTCGGCTAAGTATGATGAAAAAGATTACATTAGAGACTATGATAGTTTTATAAGTTATAAATCCGATGAGTAATATACATAAATTAGCTGATGTTCAGAGTCTTAGTGTGGGTGATGGGACTAATATTTGGCAATTCTGCGTAGTATTTAAAGATGCAGTAATAGGCGAAAATTGTAACATATGTGCCAATGTGATAATTGAAAATTTTGTGACGGTTGGAGACAGAGTTACTGTTAAATCTGGTGTCCAATTATGGGATGGTCTTTGTGTAGAGGATGATGTGTTTATAGGTCCTAATGTCACGTTTACAAATGATCTTACACCACGCTCAAAAACACATAAAAAGTTTTTGAATACGACACTGAGACGAGGATGCTCTATTGGTGCTAATGTAACAATTATTACAGGTTTAGTGATAGGCGAATATGCTATGATTGGTGCTGGATCAGTTGTCACTAAAAGTGTAGGTAATAGTGAGTTATGGTATGGTAATCCTGCACAGCATAGAGGATATATTACAAAAGATGGTGTGGTATTGGACATGGATTATAAAAATAAAGAGGGTGTTAAACTAGAGGTATAGTAATGGTTAAATTTTTAGATCTACAGAATATAAATGCTAAATATGGAGCTGCTTTAAAAGAGGCAGCTTCTCGTGTTATAGATAGTGGTTGGTTCCTGCAAGGTGAGGAGAATAGGAATTTTGAAGCAAAGTTGTCAAAATTTACAGGTTCAAAGAGTGTTATCTCTGTTGCAAATGGGTTAGATGCACTACGTTTAATCCTACGTGCATATAAGGAGTTAGGAGTGATGAGTGATGGTGATGAGATTATAGTTCCTGCTAACACTTATATTGCGACAATTCTAGCAATTACAGATAATAATCTAAAACCTATACTTGTTGAGCCAGATATTAACACATATAATATAGATATTAACAAAATAGTGTCAGCTATAACTCCAAGGACAAAAGCGATTATGATTGTTCATCTTTATGGTCAAGTTGTTTGGAGTGATGAGCTTGAGTCTATAGCAAAGAGATATAGTTTAAAGCTTATTGAAGATAATGCACAAGCGATAGGGGCTGAGTGGTGCGGTACAAAAACGGGTAACCTTGGAGATGCGGCAGGATTTAGTTTTTATCCAGGTAAGAATTTAGGTGCATTGGGTGATAGTGGTGCAGTTACCACCAAGGATGAGGAGCTTGCAGGTGTTATTAGGTCTCTTGCTAATTATGGATCATCAGAGAAATACGTATTTGATTATTGTGGATACAATAGTCGTATGGATGAGATGCAAGCAGCCTTTCTATCTGTTAAGATAGATTTTCTTGAGGCAGAGACAGAGCATCGTCGTAACATTGCACAGTATTATATAGATAATATTAATAATCCAATTATAACCCTGCCAACAGCACCATCAAAGGGGCATGTTTATCATCTGTTTGTTGTTCGTTGTAGTCGGAGAGATGAACTTCAGGGTTATTTAACTGCTAATGGTGTTCAAACTCTTATTCATTATCCTATTGCACCACATAAGCAGAGGTGTTATAGAGATAGTGAATTATCTAAGTTAGAGTTGCCTATTACAGAGCAGATACATAATGAGGTTATAACTCTTCCAATCTCTCCTATTTTGACTCTTGAAGAGGTTGGTAAAGTTGTAGAGTTAATAAATAACTTTAAATAAAAAAGTAATGATACCTATAGTCTCGGTTGTTGTGTTGACATATAACCAAGAGGGAACGATCTCACAAACTCTTGATTCTATAATATCTCAAAGTGTAAATTTTTCTATAGAGATTATTATTGGCGAAGATGCTTCTCCTTCAGATAATACGCGAGCTATTTGTGAGCGTTATGCATCAGTGTATCCTAGTATTGTCAGGTTGCTACCTAAGGCCCCAAATAAGGGGATGTTACGAAATTATAGAGATGCTCTAATAGAGTGTCGAGGTAAATACATTGCAGTATGTTCTGGAGATGATTTTTGGAACGGAACAGACTCTTTATCTAGACGTGTTCAATTTCTTGAAGAGAATCCTAGTTATGGAGTGGTGCATACTGATTATCATGTACTTTATGTTGATGGTGGAAATCTATTAGAGGATTTTAACAAGACAAAAAATATCGAGGCTGTAACAGGAGGAGTAGAGTGTTTTGATCTACTTTTGAAGCGCAATTTAATTGGAGCATTAACTGTTGTTATGCGCCATGATGTGTTTAAGAGTTGTGTGGATATTGACTTGTTTATAGAGCAGGGTTTTTTAATGGAGGATTATCCTACTTGGTTAGAGATGTCACGACATACTAAGATAAAATATCTTGATTTTAGTAGTGCAACCTATCGAATTGCCGCTGGCTCAATATCTAATAACCAGAATGACTACTCAAAGCAGAAGGCTTTTTGTATGAGTGTTGCGAATGTAAAATTATACTATTTTAATAAGTACGGAGGTCATAGAGGTGTTTTAAACTCTATAAATAAATCCTTATATAGGGAATTAATTCATTATTCATATAACAGTGGATTAATGTCAGAATATCGATATTATAAATTACGATTAGTTTGGTGTAAGATCAAAAGTATATTTCAATTGTAATATTCTCAGTTAGACTATAATTTCCCTCAATTTTATTTAACAACTTACGTTTTTTTTAGTTTACAGATATAATATTATTATGATATATAGACATTTAGGTAATAGTGGTTTGAAAGTTCCCGTTTTTTCTTTGGGTTTATGGCATAATTTTGGGGCGTTTGATGACTTCTCGAATGCTACAAAAATTATATGTGGTGCTTTTGACATGGAGATTGTTCACTTTGACTTGGCTAATGTATATGGTCCACCTGTTGGAAGTGCTGAAATTAATTTTGGTAAGATATTGCGTAATTCGTTGTCTACACACAGAGATGAGATGGTTATATCTTCTAAGGCAGGACACCCAATGAGTAGTAGTCCATATATGGATTTTTGTTCACGAAAAAGTTTAATATCAGGTTGTGATCAGAGTTTGAAAAGGGTTGGATTAGATTATTTTGATATTTTTTATTCTCATCGTTATGATCCCAACACCCCATTAGAGGAGAGCATGGGAGCCTTAGACTACATTGTTAGGAGCGGAAGAGCACTATATGTTGGATTGTCAAAATACCCCGTAGATAAAGCCTTTGAGGCTTATAGTATTTTGAAAGCACTTGGTACACCATGCGTTGCAAATCAGGAGAGGTACTCTCTTCTTAATAGGAGTGTTGAAAAACAAGGAGTTGTTAGTCAAAATGCAAAATTAGGGGTAGGTACTATTCCGTTTTCAGTTTTGGCACAAGGACAACTTACAGATAGGTATTTAACCTCAATACCGAGTAATTCCAGAGCTGCAAAAGAGTTAGGTTTTTTGAAAGTAGAGGAAGTTAGAGATAATATTGATGTTGTCGGTAAGTTAAATGAGCTTGCGAGTAGCAGAGAACAAACTCTAGCTCAAATGTCTTTAGCTTGGATCTTGTCTGATGAGCGTATTTCAACAATATTAACTGGTGCAAGTTCTCTTAATCAATTAGAAGGAAGTGTCAAGGCGTTAAATAATCTTACATTTTCGGCAGAGGAGTTAGCTTTAATAGATCAAATCACATTAAATACTACTAATGTATAAGTAGTATTGTGTATTAAGATACTTTAGTATTAAAAAAGGTTTAGTGAAATTTTCACTAAACCTTTTTATTTTATATAATTAAATATAATTTTCAGGGACTATTTGAGCTTGCTCTATATTTAGTTGTTTATTTTTTGCTCTGAAATGTGATGGTGTCACTGCATACTGTTTCTTAAATAGTTTAATGAAGTGAGATGTGTTAGTAAAGCTACACTCATTGCTTATTTCAGAAATAGATTTATTTGTAGATATTAAAAGTAGTCTAGTGTGAGCTAATCTTTGATTTATGAACCACTTATGTGGTGAATCGTGGAAGTACTCTTTAAACTCTTTTTTGAATGTAGTTAAACTTTTATTACAAATAGAAGCTAACTCCTCAATCGATAAGTTATTGAAGATATTATTTTGAATAACTTGTTCAAAATTAATCTTGCACATATCATTATTGTTTAGAAGTTTATTTTTAATACAACATTCTTTATTAGAGATGATTAGATATATTAACTCTGTCATTTTTAGTATTTCACCCGTGTAATCGACATTAAAGACGTTATCCTTAATATACTGGCTTACAGAGTTGAAGAATACAGCTAAGTTGCTCCAGCTTTTACATATAATGTAGTTTGTGTCAGAACACTTTTCACACATATGGTTGTTCTCAATCTCTAATTTGAAAGTTAAGCTGAGGTCATTAAGAATTTTATTAAGCTGTTCTGGAGAGTATAAAAATAAAATCTCTTCAAACTCATTATCTATATCAGACGTGTTCTCTAAGTAGTGTTGTCCTGCATTTAGATAAAACATCTCACCTTTATTAATAATATGTCTTTGGTTGTTACTGTAAATATATTTAGCCCCTTTTGTTACATAACCAATGCAATATTTTGGCATAATTTGTAATCTTATACCATTATTGGTTACCTGATTATATTTTATAATCATTGGTTGTCTGGTACTAGTTTCAGCATTTATATTCATAGTTTAAAATGTTAAATTAACAATATAGGTCGTTGTATATTGGAGTATAGCATTTGCTTAACCTTCTAGATATTGTAAATATACAATATTTTATTCTCAACTCAAGATAAAATATCCATAAATATAATTATTTTATTTAAAAATGCACCATAAAGTAACATATTGTCTATAATATTGGGATCAATAATACATTGTATATAGTGATGTGTGTCTGTTTGTTATAGTTTTTTAACTCATATGTAGTATATTTGTACTCTTAATATTTAGTGTATAAAAAATGAAAGAGTCAACTATAAATAACTTGTTAAATTTTGATAAAGATCATATTTGGCATCCATATACATCAATGAAAGAGCCATTGCCAGTCTATTTGGTCGAGTCGGCAGATGGTGCTCTTTTAAAACTTGGTAGTGGAGAAGAACTTATTGATGGGATGTCCTCTTGGTGGTGCGTGATACATGGATATAATAATCCAAGGCTTAATCAAGCATTGAGAGATCAAGTCGATAAAATGGCTCATGTTATGTTTGGAGGTATTACTCATATCCCCGCAATTGAGTTGTCTAAGAAGTTAATTAGGATGACTCCGATTGGTCTTGAAAGGGTCTTTTTTGCAGACTCTGGATCAGTGTCTGTTGAAGTTGCAATTAAAATGGCACTTCAATACTCAATATCGAGAGGTCGAGTTAGTCGAAATAAAGTTGCTACAATTAGTGGAGGATACCATGGTGATACATGGCATGCAATGTCTGTTTGTGACCCTGTTGGTGGTATGCACTCTCTATATAATGGTCGATTGCCAATTCAATACTTTGCGCCACGTCCAACTGTTGAGTTTGGAGCAGAGTGGTGTGATGATGATTTTTCACCGATGAAGAAGTTGATATATGAGCACCATGAAGAGCTTGCAGCTGTAATTGTAGAGCCTATTGTTCAGGGTGCAGGAGGAATGTGGATGTACCATCCTGAATACCTTAAAAAGTTATCAGCATTGTGCACGAGTTATGATATTCTACTTATTGTTGATGAAATTGCAACAGGATTTGGTCGTACAGGAAAGATGTTTGCATCTGAATGGAGTGGGGTAGTGCCCGATATCATGTGCGTAGGGAAGGCGATTACTGGGGGATATATGAGCTTTGCAGCGACATTAGCTACAGCAAAAGTTGCTGATGTTATATCTAGTGGAGATCCATCTGAGATAATGCACGGACCAACTTTCATGGCTAACCCATTAGCTTGTGCAGTTGCAAATGAATCGCTCGCAATGCTTGAAGAGGCATCGCCTTTACTTAGAATCAAGGAGATTGAGTCTATAATGCGTGATGAGTTATCTAAGGCTGAAGGGTGTACTAATATTAAAAATATACGAGTTTTGGGGGCGATAGGTGTACTTGAGACACATAGTCCAGTAGATATGGCTAGATGTCAAGAGGAGTTCGTTAAAAGAGGTGTGTGGGTTCGACCATTTGGACGATTGATATATATAATGCCTCAATATATTATAACAAACGATCAATTAATTAAATTATGTAGGGCATTAGTTGCAGTTGCGAATATTGATGATGTATTTAAGAAGTAGAGCATAATTTCTCTATTTTGACTATTGAGACTAATTTAGGCTTTTGTCGTTAGATGTTCATGTTTGCATAAATAGAGAGAAGTATTATAACTATATATATGATTAAAAATAGTTTACTTCTGTTATTTTGTATAAATAGTGAGGATATTAATATAGCTAATGGAATCGCTAATACTGAAACTAATGATGTTGGATTTGTTGATAGCTGAAGTGTTGGTAATGTTAAGATCCCAAGAGAATATAGTACCATAAGTACGTACATTGGTGGGGTTTGTTGCAGCTCTTTATTCTTTATACTGTATATAACTGCAGCTATTACAGAGGTGATGATTGTTATCAGGAATATAATTGTTGAGTATAGGGCATAACTTCCTGTCATTACATGCTCTGTCAAATGTCTATAACCCCATCCACTGCATACACTAGATATATTGTCGAAAACCGTACTAAATGGGTAGTTAAGTGCCCAAAGTATATAACTGTATAGTAGTATTGGGAGTATGTATCCACCAATAGATGTTATTAACTCATTTACTGACCTCTTAAATATCATACAAGAGATAAATATTAAAGGGAATATAAATATTGCTTGAGGTATTAGTAGTGGGGTGACTCCCATTAATACACCTGCAGTAAATAGGTAGTGGAAATTACTCCTTTTTGTATTAAAGGATATTAATAATCTATTTAGTGACAGTATAACTAGCAGTGAAGTTAGAGCCTCAATTACATTATTTTGATCTGTAAAAAATGATGTACTAAATACTATGTAGAAGATTAATGGATATAAACTCTTGTATGAGAATAACTCTTTAGCTATTGACAATCTAGTGAGTACAATGCCTCCTATTAGATATAGGAGAATAGAAAATTTATTCACTAAATAGAAAGAGTTTCCAAATAGTTGGTGTAGTTGTTGCGACGCTACACCATAAGTATTATCTAATATGAGTGTTGAGTCTATATATATGTGCCTAAAAATAGAAGCCACAACTATTAATAGTGTTGGATATATTACTAATAGTTGTGGTCTTTTACTAATATCTAATCTCATAGTAGATATTTATACTTCAATTAATGTTTGTTGAGAGTCTATTTGATAAGATCTGCTCCAATATCTTTTCTGAAATATTTGCCTTCGTATTTTATGTTTTCTATTGTTTTGAAACTCTCGTCTATCGCCTCTTGGATCGTATCTCCAAATGATGTAACAGCTAGTACTCTACCACCATTTGTAACAATATCAGCTCCTTTTTTAGCTGTTCCAGCGTGGAATATGATACTATTAGTTTCACTATCTAATCCCGTTATAACATCACCCTTTTTGTACTCTTCAGGGTAGCCACCAGCAACACATACAACTGTTGTTGCAACTTTATCTGTTATAATTAATTCATGTTTATCAATAGTGTCAAATGTAATAGCTTCAAATAGGTCGATTATATCAGATTCTATTCTAGGGATAACAACCTCTGTCTCTGGGTCACCCATTCTTACGTTATACTCAATAACGTATGGCTCGCCTGCGTCGTTCATCAATCCAATAAATACGAAACCTTTGTATGTTATTTTGTCCTCTACGAATCCCTTGATAGTAGGCTCAACTATTCTAGTTCTCACCTTCTCCATAAACTCTTCATCTGCAAAAGGTACAGGAGAGACAGCACCCATTCCACCTGTATTCAGACCAGCATCACCCTCTCCAATTCTCTTGTAATCCTTGGCTTCAGGTAATATTTTGTAGTTTACACCATCTGTTGCAACAAATACAGAGCACTCAATACCTTTAAGGAATTGCTCAATAACAACAGTATTACCAGCTGTTCCGAACTTACCATTTATCATACATGCTAGCTCTGTTTTAGCTTCCTCTGCATCCTCAAGAATAACGACACCTTTACCTGCTGCCAATCCATCCGCTTTTAATACGTATGGTGCATTTAGTTCATCAATAAAGGCATAACCCTCTTCAAGGTTGTGTTTAGTGAAGCTTTTATATGCTGCTGTTGGGATCTTATGTCGTATCATAAAGTCTTTAGCAAACTCTTTACTTCCTTCGAGTTTAGCACCTAGGCGTGATGGTCCGATAATTGGAACGTGGTGAATATCATTATCATCTTGAAAATAGTCATAAATACCATTAACAAGAGGGTCTTCAGGTCCTACAATAACCAGATTAATATTATTAAGTAGAACAAACTGCTTAATACTACCAAAGTTACTTGGTTGCACATCAACATTAATACCCAAACAAGATGTTCCTGCATTTCCTGGTGCTATAAATAACTTTTGAAGTTTTGGACTTTGAGCTATTTTCCATGCCAATGCGTGTTCTCTTCCTCCCGAACCTAAAAGTAAAACATTAACTTTTTCTGGTAATTTCATAATTATGCTTAGTTAATAAATGGTATTAATATTGAGTTTAATTTTGCGTATTCTACTAAAAAGCCATCATGACCAAACTCTGAACTTAAGAGTTGTATTGTGGCATTTGGTATATGTTTGTATAAAAAAATCTGTTCACTTACAGGGAATATAATGTCGGTAGATATACCTACTACCATCGTTTTACACTCTATTTGAGATAGCGCACTCTCAACTCCACCTCGCCCTCTTCCGACGTTGTGAGAGTCTAATACCTGCGTTAATATTCGGTATGAGTATGCGTTAAATCTGCTACATAGCTTCTCTCCTTGATACTGTTGATATGTTGATGCTCTAAACCCAGAGACCTTATCATTGTCTTCTATCTCTTGTTGTGTTGCATTGTATGCGTTAGAACCTCTATAACTTAGCAGTCCAATTGATCTAGCTACTTTCATTCCATTACTTCCTGCATTGCAGTCAGCGTCTCCATAGCTTGGATCGCACTCTATTGCCATTCTTTGCGACTCATTAAATGCAATTACCCATGGTTGGTTTTTTGCCGAGGTTGCAATAAGCACTAATTTATCTGTAAATTTAGGATACATTAGTGCCATCTCCATCGCTTGATACCCTCCAATTGAACTACCAATAATTGCTTTTACATTACTGATGTTTAGGTGTTGAGCTAATATATAGTGAGCATTGGCAATATCTCTAACAGTTATGAATGGAAAAGTGTCGTAATATGGTTCACCTGTATTTGGATTTTCACTTAAAGGTCCAGTTGAGCCATAGTGTGATCCTATGATATTTGCACAGATCATAAAGTGTTTTTGTGGGTTTAAAAACCCATCTTCACATATTACATTTGGCCACCAATCATCGACTTCAGAGTTTGCCGTTAGTGCATGACAAATCCAGATGGCATTATCGCCATCGAACTCGCCGTATGTACTATAGGCAATTGTAATTTGCGCAAGTACATCACCACTCTCCAGCTTAAAAGGGAGGTTATGTGTATAGTATTTAATTGGCATTTATTATATTTTAGCAAGATTTAATCGCTTCAAAAGCGGTTTCAAAATCTCTTTTTAAATCATCAATATGCTCAATACCAACAGAGATTCGCAACATAGTCTCTGCGATACCAGCTCTATTTAGATCCTCTGCACTAAGTTGTTGGTGTGTTGTAGCTGCGGGTTGTATTATTAGAGTTTTTGTATCTCCAACATTTGCAACATGAGATACAAGTGTTAATGAGTCAACAAATTTAATAGCCTTTTCTTTGTCACCTTTCAGCGTAATTGAGAGGATACAACCGTAACCATTTGTTAGATATTTTTGTGCTTTTTCGTGAGATTCATGGTTTTTAAGACCTGGGTAGTTTACACTCTCAACCATTGGATGTGAGTCAAAATACTCTGCAAGTTTCATTGCATTTTGTGCCTCCCTCTCTACTCTAAGAGATAGAGTTTCTAGCCCTTGGATCAGTAGAAATGAGTTAAACGGAGATGCACATGGACCAAGGTCTCTCATCCCTTCGACTCTACATCTTATAATAAATGCTAGGTTTCCAAAGCTTTCAGACATTACAATTCCGTGGTAGCTGTGCGACGGCTCGCTTATCATAGGGAACTTTCCGTTATTCCAATCGAATTTACCTGCATCTGTAATCACTCCTCCCATAGCGGTACCATGTCCTCCGATCCATTTTGTTGCAGACTCTACGATAATATCTGCGCCCCAGCTGATTGGTTTACATAATGCACCACAAGCACCAAATGTATTATCAACAATAAAAGGTATTCCGTTGTCGTGTGCAACTTTAGCAAGTGCTTCAAAATCTGCTATACAAAAGTTTGAATTGCTAATACTCTCGACATATATTGCTTTTGTATTTTCGTCAATAAGTTCTGCGAAAGATTCAGGATTAATGTCTTTAGTGAACTTACACTCTATTCCAAAACTTGCAAAAGTGTGTTTAAATTGGTTGTATGTCCCTCCGTAAAGGAATGGGCTAGAAATAAAATTATCTCCACATTTAGCAATATTAGTAATTGCAATCAGTTGAGCTGAGTGTCCTGAAGCTGTTGCAAGAGCAGCGACACCACCATTAAGGGCAGCGACACGTTTCTCAAAAACATCTGTCGTTGGATTTTGAAGTCGCGTATATATATTTCCAAACTCTTTAAGAGCAAATAGGTTAGCTCCATGTTCTGCGCTACGAAAAACGTATGACGAGCTCATGTATAGAGGTACAGTTCTCGATAGAGTAACTGGATCTGGAATTTGGCCTGCGTGTACTTGCAATGTATCAAAATGTAGTAACTCTTCGTTTATCATAGTATCAGATGTTTAATAGATAATTTATATCCCTACAAAGCTACAATTTTTAACACAAATTGCAAAATCAAACCAACAAAAGAGAACTAAGTTTCAGAAGAAATTTAATGATAGATTTTAAAGTTTAGTTAAATTTATTTGAAAACTTCGTTTTCTTCCATGAGATTACTGTATATTTGTGGGGTAGTTAGGAACTTAAAAAAGAGAGAATCATGTACATTGCAATTGAAAAGAGACGAGAGAATATCGCAGAATACATACTATATTTATGGCAACTTGAAGATCTTTTACGCGCACTTCAGATGAGTCCAGAGGCGATATATTCGCAGTTGGTAAAGCCACAAAATTTGACGCCAGATAAAGAGCAAGAGCTTTTGATATGGTATATGGGTATCGTAAACTTGTTGAAGGAGGAGAAGAAGGAGGAGCATGGGCATTTGCTACATACACTTCATTTGATTGGAGATCTACACAACCAACATTTACAGTTGATGCAACTTCCAATAGGAGCTAATTATAGGGCTGTTTATACGAAACTTCAACCTGAGTTACCTCGTTTGAGAGAGTTATTATCTGCAACGGAGATGTCTGATATTGAGTTGTGTTTCAGAGCTTTGTATGCTGTAATGTTGTATCGAATAAAAGGTGAGAAAAAAGGATCTATTGATGATGTTATTGAGGTTGTCTCTCCAGTTATTGCAGAGTTAGTAAAGATATATATTCAAGTAGAGAAAGGTGAGGTTGACCTGTATAAGGAGTCGTAGGTGATGGAGGTTGAAATTGCGAAAGAGTGGAGAGATCTGCTTGGAGATGAGTTCGAGAGAGAGTATTTTAAGGAGCTTATTGATTTTGTTGGTTTAGAGTATAGTCAATACACAATTTACCCTAAGGAGTCTAACATTTTTAGAGCTTTCGACAAGTGTTCTCCCCAGGATGTAAAGGTTGTTATTATAGGTCAAGATCCATACCATGGAGAGGGGCAGGCGAATGGATTGAGTTTTTCTGTTGCAGAGGATATTCCGCTTCCACCATCTTTACGTAATATTTTCAAAGAGATTAATAGTGATTTGAACACCCCAATTCCTTCTACTGGAGAGCTTGATAGATGGGCAGAGCAGGGTGTATTGCTATTAAACTCTGTACTTACAGTTAGGCAGAATAGTGCTGGATCTCATGCGAAAAAAGGGTGGGAGATCTTTACTGATTCCGTTGTTAGGAGAGTGGCCGAGCATAATAATGGTGTTGTATATATGTTGTGGGGAGCTTATGCTCAGAAGAAAGCAGCTTTTGTAGACGCAGAGGCAAATTGCATATTAAAGAGCGTGCATCCGTCACCACTATCATCTTATAGAGGCTTTTTTGGGTGTAAACACTTTTCAAAAGCTAATGAGTATCTACAATCTATGGGTAAGTTGCCTATCATTTGGTAAAATAAAGTAGGAAAACGCAGTTTTCAAAAAAGTTTAATGAAACTTCTTTGAAAACTGCGTTTTCTTATTTGAGTTTGAAAAAAAACATTTAACTTTACATCTTTAAGAGATAAAAATAAAATAATTATGACGGTGGTAAAAGAAGATTTAAGTAATAATGAACGTTCTCTCAACTTTCTTGAAGAGATTATTAATGACTCTATTGCAAAGGGAGATTCTCGCATACAGACACGTTTCCCACCAGAGCCTAATGGTTATCTGCATATTGGACACGCCAAAAGTATCTGTATTAACTTTGGTTTAGCAAAAAAATACGGTGGTAAATGTAATCTTCGATTTGATGATACTAACCCTGTAAAGGAGGATATTGAGTATGTTGATTCAATCAAGGAAGATGTCAATTGGTTAGGTTTTCAGTGGGCGGATGAGTTCTACGCATCTGATTATTTTGACCAATTATATGATTGGGCGATTGAGCTTATTAAGTTAGGTAAAGCGTATGTTGACGATCAAACACAAGAGGAGATTCGTCGAGGTAGGGGAACTGTTATGGTTGCAGGAACTGATAGTCCATATAGAAATAGGAGTGTAGAGGAGAATTTAGATCTATTCCAAAGAATGAGGGGTGGCGAGTTTGCAGATGGAGAGAAGATCTTGCGTGCAAAGATTGATATGGCACACCCAAATATGTTGATGAGGGATCCAATTATGTATAGGATTCTACATACGGATCACCACCGTACAGGTAATAAGTGGTGTATCTATCCTATGTACGACTATGCACACGGACAGAGTGATTCAATTGAGCAAGTAACACACTCTATATGTACATTAGAGTTTGATGTTCATAAGCCTATCTACTATTGGTTTATAGAACAACTAGGTATTTTCCCTAGTAAGCAGTATGAGTTTGCGCGTTTGAACATTACTCATACAATGATGAGTAAGCGAAAATTATTGCAATTAGTCGAGAATAAAGTTGTTGCAGGGTGGGATGATCCACGTATGCCGACAATTTGTGCTCTTAGACGAAAAGGGTATACACCTGAGTCGATTAGAGCATTTGCTGAAAAGGTTGGTGTTGCAAAGCGTGATAACGTTATTGATTTGGGATTACTTGAGTTTTGCGTTCGAGAGGATCTTAATAAGAAAGCTCAACGTCGTATGGCAGTCGTTAATCCAATCAAGGTTGTTATTACGAATTTTGATGATAGCGAGACAGAGATGTTTGATTGTATTAACAATCCAGAAGATGAGACTGCTGGTCGTCGTTTAGTTCCATTTTCTAATGTTATCTATATTGATAGAGATGACTTTATGGAGGAGCCTATGAAGAAATACTTTAGACTCTCTCCTGGTAAGGAGGTTCGTTTGAGATATGCTTATTTGATAAAGTGTAATGAAGTTATCAAGGATGAGAGTGGTGAAATTGTAGAGTTACATTGTACATACGATCCAGAGTCTAAAAATGGTTCATCTTCAGACGGACGAAAAGTTAAGGGAGTTATTCATTGGGTAGCTGCAAAGAGTGCAATTGAAGCTGATGTTAGATTATTTGATAATCTGTTTTTGAATGAGAATGCGGATGATGTTGAAGAGGGTAAGACTTTCATGGATTATGTTAATCCAGATTCGATGATTGTGAAGCGTGCATTTATTGAGCCATCTTTAGCTAGTTCAAAGATTGGAGATAGTTTTCAATTTGAGAGGGTAGGTTACTTTACACTTGATAAAGATACAACGTCAGACAATTTAGTGTTCAATCGAACTGTTGGTTTGAAAGATTCTTGGGCTAAGATGGCATCAGCATCTGGAGCAAAAAAGTAATTTTACTATAATATCAAAAAAATAGCGACTAATTTTAGTCGCTATTTTTTTTTGATATTTACTATCTATGTCTAAGTTGGTTTGAAATATGCAAATCTCAGAATGTTTTATTTTTATATGAATTTACTGTAAAATTCGTATTTTTTGTGTAAAAACGTTTTATTTTCAAATTCCGCACCTCTATTTAAGAGGTCTAAAAAATTGTTCCACGTGGAACAATTGAACTATCTGCCAAAATATATTAGTAAAACATTGATGTCTGATGGAGACACCCCAGGTATTCTTGAGGCTTGTCCTATTGTGTCTGGTTTAATTTTTGTGAGTTTTTGGCGAGCTTCAATAGTTAGAGACTGAAGTGCATTGTAGTCAAAGTCACTAGTTAGTTTGATATTCTCTAGTCGTAATATTTTATCTGCAATGAATTTCTCACGCTCAATATACCCTTTGTATTTTATTTGAATCTCAGCCTCTTCAATCACCTCTTCGTTTATTAAATTTAACTCTGAAACAAATTTAGATAAAGAGGGTAGGGTAGCGATCAACCCTTTTAGATTGACTTCGTTTCTTAGTAGTACATCATAAAGTTTTCTCTTTTGAGTCAGTGGTGATGTTCCAGCATTAGTTAGGTATTCATCTAAATCTGATGGATTGACACTAAAAGTACGTATAAACTTTATTAGGCTATTCACCTGTTCAAATTTAGATGTAAATGCAGAATGTCTCTCATCATCAACTAATCCAATCTCTCTACCGATAGGTGTTAGGCGGATATCTGCATTGTCTTGACGTAGAAGAATACGATATTCAGCTCTACTTGTAAACATTCTATATGGCTCATCAACGCCCTTTGTTACTAAGTCGTCTATAAGGACACCTATGTATGCTTGGTCACGACGAAGAACAACACTCTCTTGGTTATTAATTTTCTTATGAGCATTAATTCCAGCCATTAAACCTTGTGCCGCAGCCTCTTCATATCCAGTTGTACCATTGATTTGACCTGCAAAATAGAGGTTCTCCACTAGCTTTGTCTCCATTGTGTGTCGGAGTTGCGTTGGTGGAAAATAGTCGTACTCTATGGCGTATCCTGGGCGGTATATATGTATGTTCTCAAATCCTTTTACCTTTGTTAGAGCTTCAACTTGAATTTGCCATGGAAGAGAAGATGAGAATCCATTTAAGTAGTATTCATTGCAATCCCTGCCTTCTGGCTCAAGGAATAATTGATGAGAATCTTTACCTGCAAATGTTCTTAATTTATCCTCAATACTTGGACAATAACGAGGCCCAACCCCTTGTATTGTACCATTGAATAGAGGAGAGTCTGCAAATCCCTCTCGTAAATTATCGTGAACTTCAGAAGATGTGTAGACTAAGAAGCATGGTAGTTGATTCTCCACGGGTTGAATATTTGGTAGGTATGAGAACTTTGATGGATTTTCATCTCCATATTGAGCCTCCATTTCATCAAATTTAACCTCTCTAGCATCAATTCTAACAGGAGTTCCTGTCTTCATTCTCCCAACCTCAAAACCTAAATCTTGTAATGTTTCAGTCACACCATATGATGACGCGTCTCCAGATCTGCCACCTTCCGCAGAATTTCGCCCTACGTGCATCAGTCCATTTAGGAATGTGCCATTTGTGAGTACTACTGATTTTGCTTTAAACTCTACCCCTAGATTTGTCTTTACTCCAGACACTTCTGTTTTATCACCACTTTTAGTTGTTGTGATTTCACATACAGAATCTTGCCATAAATAGAGATTATCTCTGTTTTCAAGAAGTTTTCTCCATTCGATAGAGAATAGAGTTTTATCACATTGAGCTCTGGGGCTCCACATTGCAGGACCTTTTGAGCGGTTTAGCATTCTAAACTGTATGGTTGTTTTATCTGTAATAATTCCCATATGTCCGCCAAGAGCGTCGATTTCTCGGACAATTTGCCCTTTGGCAACACCACCAATTGCGGGGTTGCATGACATCTGTGCATACTTGCCCATATCCATACTTATCAGTAGGGTAGATGAACCTAGAGTTGCTGCTGCCATTGCTGCTTCGCAACCTGCGTGTCCTCCGCCTACAACTATTACATCATATTCAAACTTCATAACGTTATATATTTTTGTTTATATCATATCTGTTTACTGCGAACATGCAGCATTGCCCGTACGGGGTAGTTTTTATGAGACTATCTCCTACGGGAAACTTTGAAAACTTATTTATTGCTTTAGATTTCTGAGAGTTTGGCTAGGTATTTATCCTCTTTTGAACGCATCTCTTTTGCCTCCTTTGGAGATTTATCTTTTTGACCACAAAGGTGCATTAAGCCGTGTACAATAACTCGGTGTAGTTCTGTGATATAATCGCTGCCAAACTCTGCTGCATTCAATTTAACAGTGTCTACATCGATAAATAGATCGCCATTTACCACACCAATCTCCCCCGCTTTAGTTGGGTATTCAGTCTCATCAAATGTAATGATATCGGTATAGTAATCATGTCCAAGATATTGGCGATTAATCTCTATGTGCTTCTCGCTAGAGCAGAATATATAGGATATATCTCCAATCTTAAAACCTTCATCATCGGCGCACTCTTTGAGCCAATTTGAGCAAATTCGTTTATTTTTCAAAACGAATTTACAATCATCATTATAGTATCTTATTGCCATATTATTATACTTTAGTTATCGTTTTAGACAACTCTCAGGATTTAGTTTAGTTGCCTCTTTCCATATTTCAAAGTGAAGAACCCAATCGTTACTATTTGATGTGCTTGGAAGAGAGCCTAGTTTTTGGTTTAAAGCGACCTTTTGCCCTGTTTTAACATCGACAGATGTTAGGTTTGTGTATAAGGTTAGGTAGTTACCATGACGCACTAGGACACAGTTATTTTTGCCTCGAATGAATACAATTTGAGTGACAACACCTTCAAATACGCAATATATAGGTGCCCCTTTTGTACCTGCGATATTAATTCCTGGATTGTTTACTTTTAGTCCTTTTATAGTTGTGTGTGCATGTATTCCAAACTTATCAATAACAACTCCCTCTCTAAGTGGGTATGGAAGTTTTCCAATATTTTGATCAAATCGTCCAGATAGTTCGATATCATATCTCTTTTCCGTATCGCTTTTATCTGCATTTTTATTTTTGCGATTATCTTCGGCGATTATCTGCTCTAATTTTTTGTTGGCTTTTTGAATCTCTCTCTCTTTGGCTATCAATTTACGATTAATCCCGCTCTGTTTATTTTGATGGATCTTTACATTAGCTTTGAATTTTGATTCATCTTTATTTAGCGTTGCCAGCTCCTTTTTTCTACTATCAGTTGTGTTGCTAAGGGTTATGTGTTTTTTGTTCAACCCTTTAATTTTAGACTCAATTTCAAGACGTATTTTCTCTATTTGATCAGCCTTAGCCTCTCGCATATCGTTATATCTCTTCATATATGCAATTCTTTTTGTTGCGTCATTAAAATCTTTTGATGCGAACAAAAATAGCAGATAGTTATTAAGTTTATAGTTTTTATATGCTGTAACTATCATCTTAGAGTAGTCAGATTTCAGTGTTGTAACCTCTTTGTTCAGGTCAGATATTTTTCTATTTTCACTAGTAATATCTCGATTTATGACATCTGCTTGTCTATCTAGAGTTTTGATTATTGATTTTCGATTGTTAATGCTTGATCGAGTTATTTTAAGCTGATTAAGGGTTACACTCTCATCTTTTTTTGCAGAGTTTAGAAGAGCAGTATTGATTTTGATCTCTCGTTCAGCTTTTTTTATATCTTCTTGTAGTTGTTCTACAGTTTGACCGCTCACAAATATAGATGAGCTAACTAGGAGTATTGTTATAACTCCTTTTAAAATAGTTGGTGTTTTCATTATTTATTTTGTATTTCAACTCTTTTATCAATTTCGATCTTATCATGACCAGCTTCTAGTGCTTTTTTCCAGTAGATCTTAGCCATAAATGTATCCCCTAAACTTTGTAGGACATCACCATAATGTAGAAGTATTTCACTACTATTGTGACTATCCAGAGAGATTGCTTGTTGTATTATCTTTTTAGCTTGCTCCTTATCGCCCAATTTGTAGAGAATCCACCCATATGTATCTAAATACGTTGCGTTGCCAGGGCTTAGTACTATCACACGTTTTGCCATCTCTAGAGCTTGTTCTAGTTCCGTATTATCTTCGCTTAGAAAATAAGCGTAGTTATTTAGCACTACGATATTATTAGTATCTAGTTTTAGTGCTTTATCGTATTGTTTGTATGTTTTTTTTGGTTCACCTAATTCGTGGTAAATATCGCCCAACATACCTTCGATACTACTGCGGATAGAGTCATTTTCAGTATGTTTAAGTGCAAATTTATACTCATCACGAGCTTTGTCAAACTTTTTAAGGTATGAGAATATCCCTGCACGTCGTAGTCTTAAATCTATATTTTCAGGATACATTGAGATTGCTAATGCAGAGTATACCTCTACAGAGTCTATATTTTTCTTGTATGCTTCGATGTCAATCACCGCATTCAGATACTCAATTGGGACAGAGTCTCTTTTCGTTTGCTCCTTGTATAGAGTTAGTGCTTGATCAAGATTTCCTTGTGCAATCAGATTGCTTGTGTATAATTTTAGTATGTCAGGATTGTTTGGATACTTCATAATCAATGTCAATGCAAGGTCATTGATTTGAAAAATATTTTTACGATAAAATGTTTTATCTGCAATCATCTCATTATACATACTAATCATATTTGGAACAGTTAGTTTGTCTGTTTCAAATATAGTTTTTACTGTTATAAGTAGTTGATTATTATTACCTATTCCCTTATAGTATTTAGTCAATGAAAGAAGAATCTCAATTGCATTTGGATTAATGCTTAGAGCTTTTTCGTAATTAACATAAGCTAAAGAGTCCTTTTTAGTCTCTGCATATAGTTCTGCGAGAGTTAGATAATTTTTGTAGTTATATGGGTAGCTATTGATCCGTTCTTTAGTCTCAGCAATCGCTTTGTCATGTAATCTTAACTCTCGAAGGAGGTAGCTTTTGAATGCAGAAAGCTCTTCGATTCGTCCGAATTTCTTTTCGGCAGACTCTAGTGTTGTAATTGCCGTAAACGGTTTGTTATCTTGGTGATATAGAGCAGCCAATACTCTATAATTATTGGGTTCAGGAAGTTCTACAATTAACTCTTCGTAAATATCCGTAGCCTCGCTGTAGTTGTGTGCGGAGATTAATAGTTGCCCTAATTGCCCTTTTATCCATAAATTAGAGCTGTCTATCTCCATTGCACGTTTACTGTACCCAGTTGCTTTGTTGATATCGCTCTTCGAGTATATATTTGCTAGTTGGTATAGTGATGGGACATGATTTGAATCAATTTCAATTGCTTTATGTAGCAATTTGAGAGTTGTCTCCTCTTTATGACCAGTATACGAACGTTTTAGAGCCTCCGTATAGTAAAATAGAGCTTCATCATCGCCGTTGTATCCAACATCTGTAGGCTGTAATGGTTTTGGAGGAGTGTGTAATTTAGTTATCGCACCGCACGCGGAGAGTAACATCGTTATAATTACTATATATATTACCCCTCCTTTTTTCATAGCCATTAGTTTTTTTGCATATAATATTTGTCTCTTACTCTTACACCACTCTGCATGTTTTGTGCAGAGTGGTGTAAAGATAAGTTTATAGTGAAGATTCAAATTGTTGTAGGAATCTAACATCATTTTCAAAGTATAGTCTAAGGTCTTTGACTCCAAACTTTAACATTGCGATACGCTCTACACCCATTCCAAAAGCAAATCCACTATATTTCTTACTATCTATTCCTGACGCTTCAAGTACATTAGGGTCTACCATTCCACATCCCATAATTTCAAGCCATCCAGTACCTTTACATACATTACATCCTTTACCGTTACATAGGTTACAAGATACATCTACTTCCGCAGAAGGTTCTGTAAATGGGAAGTATGATGGTCTAAGTCTGATTTTAGAGCTATCCCCAAAGCACTCTTTTGCGAAGTAAAGAATAGATTGCTTCATGTCAGCAAATGAAACATTTTCATCTATGTATAGCCCTTCAATCTGGTGAAAGATACAGTGTGCTCTATAAGATATAGCCTCATTTCTGAATACTCTACCTGGACAGATCACTCTGATTGGAGGTTTCTGTGTCTCCATGGTTCTCACTTGGATTGAACTAGTGTGCGTTCTTAGCAGTATATCAGGATTTTTCTCAATAAAGAAAGTATCTTGCATATCTCTAGCAGGGTGTTCTGGTGGAAAGTTTAGAGCCGAAAATACATGCCAGTCATCTTCAATTTCAGGACCGTCAGCGACAGTATAACCTAAACGTGCAAAAATCTCAATTATTTCATTTTTGACGATAGAAATAGGGTGTCTACTACCTAGCTTATCATTAGATCCAGGTCTAGTCATATCCTCTATTGTAGATTCGTTAGAGCTATTTTTAGACTCTACCTCCTCTTTCATTTCGTTGATACGGTTTTGGGTAAAATTTTTCAGTTCATTAATTTTCTGACCCATTTCTCGTTTTAACTCTGGAGCAATAACTTTGAACTCATCCATTAGTTGAGTAAGTTCTCCTTTTTTACCTAGAATTTTAATTCTAAACTCTTCAACTTCCGTTGCGACATTTGGCTTAAACTCCTCTACACGTTTAAGGAGATCATTAATTTTCTGTATCATATATGTTTTGTTATTTTATTTAGTTATATTTTGATTTCAAGCTGTTTATATCTACTTTTGACGTTATAAAACCTTATCAACGAGCAAAGTTACGAATTTTTTTGAGGATGAAGTACATTAAAATATTATTTATAGCTCTGTTTTTATTTTTTACACATTATTCCAATGCTCAAAAGGTTGGACTTGTGCTTAGTGGAGGTGGAGCTAAGGGTTTATATCACATTGGAGTCTTAAAGGCTCTTGAGGAGCATGATATTCCGATAGATTATGTGTCGGGGACATCTATGGGGGCAATTATTGGTGGATTATACTCAATTGGCCTCTCGCCGTCTGAGATTGAGAAGGAGTTTCTTGCAGAGCATATTAATTACTGGATGACAGGTAAGATAGAGCCTAAATACAAGTACTATTTTAAGCAGATGCGAGGTGATGCTACGATGTTGAGTGTCCGATTGGATAAGAATAGTCAGGATCGAGGATTGTTTGCTAAATTCACATCTAGTATTGTTCCAACGAACCAGATAGATTTGGCATTCATTGAGTATTTTTCGGGAGCTACGGTTGCTTGTAAAAGTGATTTTGATAGTCTTTTTGTCCCTTTCCGATGTATTGCAACGGATGCTGTACGTAAGCGGGAGGTTATCCATCGTAAAGGTGATCTCGGTCGGGCAATACGTACTTCAATGACACTTCCCATAATATATACTCCGATTAGAGATGATTCGACAGTATATTATGATGGAGGTATATTTAATAATTTTCCATGGCAAGTAATTGAAGAGGATTTTAATCCTGATATTTTGATTGGGAGTAAGTGTGTTGAAGGGCATGACAACCCCTCTGATAATAGTATCTTAGATCAGATGTTTGCACTTACTATGATGCACACCGACTACCAACTGCCCCATTCTGATGACATTGTTATAGAGCGGATATTCGATGATGTTTCGATGTTAGACTTCAGCAATGTCCAGAAAATAATAGATCGAGGTTATGAGGATGCAATAGCACAGATGCCAAAAATTGAAGCTGTGATTAAGCGACGAAGTGATCGATTAGAGATCGTGGAGCGTCGGGCAAATTTTAAAAAGAGAGTTCCGAAGTTGATTTTTAGTGATTATGATGTTCATGGCATATATATACGTCAGCGCGAATACGTTCGTCGATTATTGAAGCTGGACGATAAGAGTGAATTTACGTTTAATGAGTTTCGCTCAGAATATAATAAGTTACTAGCAGAGGGAGAGATTGTTGGGGAGTACCCAATTGTCACATATAACGATACTACTTCACGTTATTCATTAAGGATGAAGATGAAGGCTAAGCCAAGTTTTCAGATTAAATTTGGTGGTAATGTCTCATCAACAGCGTTAAATCAGGCATATATTGGTTTAGAGTACAAGCAGATTGGTTATACATCCCAGAGTTACAATTTAGATCTGTACTTGAGTCCGTTTTATAGTAGTGCATCTTTTGGAGGTCGAACTGATTTTTTCATTAACTCGCCGTACTATTATGGGTATGGGTTAAATTATAATTACTACAACTATTTTAGGAGTAACTACGGTGTTTTGAGTAAGGGTTCAAATTTGACCTACTCTAAGTATGGTGATTTTTACGCATCTTTTTTCGTTGGGAAGCCAATAGGTCGACACACAGTAATGAATTTAAAAGTTAATACTGGAGAGGATTCTTACAAGTACCACCAGCGAGCGACCTATACGGACCAGGATGAGTTAGATGAAACAAAGTTAAGATTTTTGGGAGTGAAGTTTGAGATCGATAGAAAGAGTATAAACTATCCTCTATACACAACTCGAGGTGTGTCTCAAAATATAACTGCTATATTTGTTAGTGGAGAGGATACTTTTCTGCCTGGGGCATCTAGTATGGCACTGGGGCAGAGTGGTAAATCGAGTGATTTATCTTGGTTTGGCGCTAGGCTTAAGCGAGAAGAGTACTACTCTATGCCTAAGATAGATTGGTTTTCATGGGGTTATCTTATTGATGCTTGCGTGACAACGCATAGGGATTTACATACGGCTATGGCTACGAATATCTCATCTCCAGCCTTTACCCCTACCCCTCATAGTAAGATTGTATATATGAAGGAGTTTAGGAGTGGGTCATTTATTGCTGCGGGATTAATGCCGACTTTTGAGTTTAAGAATAATCTATATCTTAAAACTAGTGCTTATGCATTTGTTCCGAATAACTTGAATGAGATAAAGGTTGATATAAAACAGCGAGTACGTTATATATTCGACGCCTCTTTAGTTTACCAGACATTGGTTGGTCCATTGAGTTTATCTATCTCCAAGTATGATGTAAAGCGAGATAATTGGTTTATGACCTTTAATTTTGGTTATGCTATTTTCAATAAAAAAGGAACGTTTTATTAATTTCGACAGTGTCCCCGAAGTAAAATTATGTTCAGTGCTATTACGCGCCGCCGCCTGCGTAGGGCATTTCCCTGCGTCAAGCAGACTATAAATTAAAATAATTATGCTTTTAAAGAAACTAGCAGGACAGACTGCTATATATGGAATAAGTAGTATCGTAGCGAGATTACTGAATTATCTATTAACACCATACTTGACACGAATTTTATCAACGTCAGAGTACGGAAGTGTTACCGAAATGTATGCTATTATACCTTTTGCATTAGTTCTTCTTACTATGGGTATGGAGTCTGGTTACTTTAGGTTTGCAGGCAAAGCCGAGGGACGAGAGGAGAAAGAGCGTGTATTTGCCACAACTTGGGGTGCAGTTATCTCTGTTACACTATTTTTCCTGAGTCTCATTTTGCTGTTTAATAATGATATTGCATATGCTCAGGGTTATGAAGACAATAGCTCTTTTGTATGGATAATAGCATCTATTATTGCATTAGATGCTATAACTGCAATTCCATTTGCGAAGTTAAGGGAGGAGGGGCGAGCAGGGATGTTTGTTTTTGTTCGTGTTCTGTCCGTAGTTGTTAATATGGCTATGTGTGGTCTATTCTACTCCGTATTACCTTATATTGACAGCTCAATGTTTAGTGAAGACTTTGGAGCTGGTTATGTCTTTGTCTCTAATCTTATTGCGAGTTTTGTGGTTCTCTTTGTGTTATTGACCCAGAGTAGAGTATCGTTTTCTAAGTTCTCACCTAGCATGCTAAAGTTGATACTTATATATTCACTACCACTTCTTTTGAGTGGTATCGCAGGTACGGCAAATGAGTTTATTGATAGGCAGATGTTGAAGTATATGATGCCTGAAGATCTGGCAATGAGTGCGGTCGGTATATATGGAGCCACGGTTAAGATTGGAGTTATACTTCTTCTTTTTACACAGATGTATCGCATGGCAGCAGAGCCTTTTTTCTTATCTAACTTCAAGCGAGAGGATTTTGTTAATATTAATGCTCAGGCATTAAAGTACTTTATGATTATCTCTATCGCTATTTTCTTAACGATAACACTTTTCCTTGATTTTTTTGCTTGTATTGTAGATAAGTCTTATAGAGAGGGAATGTATATCTTGCCGGTTGTTTTGGTTGCTAATATTCTGTCTGGAGTTGTTCTGAATCTCTCGTTTTGGTATAAGCAGACTGGCAGAACAAAATTTGCGTTGTATGTAACTTGTTTTGGGCTATTGTTTACGGTTGTATTTAATATACTTCTTATACCCAGGTTCGGGTACTATGGATCTGCAATTGCACGTCTTATATGTGAGGTTGCTATGGTTGTACTTAGTTACTACTTGAATCGGAAATATTTCCCGACCCCATATGATTTTAAACGGGTAGGAGAGTATGTTCTACTTGGAGCTATGCTCTATTGTTTTGGCTATTTGACGGCAGAGTTGCCTCTAGTTTTAAAATATTTGTGTAACTTAGCACTCTTAATTATCTTTGTGGTCTATGCCGTTAGGAGAGAGCGTATTGATGTATTTGGATTAGTAAAATCGATAATAAAAAAATAGATGAAAGTTAAAGTTATTAATAAGTCTGCATATGAGCTACCTCGTTATGAGACTGAGTTGGCAGCAGGTTTGGATATAAAGGCTAATATTGAGGATAGTATATTAATTAAGCCATTAGAGAGGGTTATTGTTCCTACGGGTATTTTTGTGGAGCTACCAGAGGGGTATGAGATGCAGATCCGTCCGCGTAGTGGCATGGCAGCAAAATTTGGTTTGACAGTGTTAAATTCTCCTGGTACTATTGATCCTGATTATAGAGGAGAAATAAAGGTTATTTTAGCAAATGTATCCTCTGTGGATTATGAGTTGAAGCCTGGAGAGCGTGTTGCACAGATGGTTATCGCACAGTTTACACGAATAGATTGGACTGAAGTTTCGGAGCTTGGAGATACTGAGCGAGGAAGTGGTGGCTTTGGACATACAGGTGTAAAGTAAGTATTATCTGTCATATTATGATGGTATGTTGAATCTTCTTCGTGAGCAGGGATATAGTGTAACACCAGTAGAGTAATTTTTAAGAAATATATATAAAGAGATGCAATTTAAGGATATTATAGGTCAAGATTATTTGAAGGAGATGCTTGTTAAGGCGGTTGATAGTGGGCGTATTAGCCATGCTCAACTCTTTAGTGGGGAGAGTGGTTATGGTGTGCTACCTTTGGCAATTGCATATGCTCAATATATAAATTGTACTGCTAAATCTAACGGAGACTCTTGTGGGAGCTGTCCTTCATGTATTAAGATGAAAGATTTGGTACATCCAGATATTCACTTTGTTTTCCCTGTTAATAGTGCGGAGAAGAGTTCAGCGAATAAAGCTACAAGTGTAAACTTCCTACCTCAGTGGAGGTCTATAATAAAGAAGAGTGGCGGATATTTTACGGAGCAGGATTGGTACGATAAGATAGAGATCGGTAATAAGCAGGGTATGATATCTCGATTAGAGGCGGATGAAATAATCAAGACTTTGTCGTTTAAATCGTTTGAAGCTGAGTATAAAGTTATGTTTATATGGATGCCAGAGAAGATGAATATAGCGGCATCAAATGCGTTATTGAAACTGTTAGAGGAGCCTTGGGATAAGACACTATTTTTGCTTATAAGTAGTTCTTCTTCAAAGCTACTGAAGACTATCAACTCAAGGGCACAAGAGATTGCTGTTCCACGAATAGATGATAGTGCGATCATTGCTAATCTTAAACTTTGTGGAGTGAGTAGCTCTAGGGTAGAAGAGATTGCGCATATTAGTTGTGGAAATATAATTAGAGCAAAAGAGAGTTCAAAGTTTGGTGATAATAGTAGTGAGGGTGAGAATTTTGAGTTGTTTACTCAACTGATGCGACATAGTTACAATGACAAACATATGGAGTTACTTGAGTGGGCAGAGGTTGTTGCAGCTCTTGGGCGAGAGGAGAAGAGGAGTTTTTTTTCTTATAGTATTCGCCTTTTAAGGGAGAGTTATATGATGAATGCGGGGTTGAGTAGTATAACATATTTGTATGGTGAGGAGCGAGCTTTTTGTAATAAGTTCTCTCCATTTATTGGCAATCATAATATTGAGAACTTAGTTACAGAGTTGGAGTTGGCTAGAGCTCAAATAGCCCAGAATGGAAATCCGAAGATGATTATGGCACACATGGCACTTGTAATAAGTAAACAAATAGTAAAGAAGTAATGGCAAAAGTAACTTTGCTAACGGGAGGAAATTTGGGAGATGTTTCGCGTAATATGTCTCGAGTTTTTGCGTTAATCTCTAATCAATTAGGGGATATCAAGTTGGCATCAAAGATATATGAGAGTGAGTCTTGGGGCTTTGACTCTATTGATATCTTTCAGAATCAAGTTTTAGTCGTATATACGGATTTAGACCCTTTAGAGGTTCTGTCTGTTACGCAAAATATAGAGCGAGAGTTTGGCAAAATAGTTGGGGCTGTTGAGTTTGATGAATCAGGCAATAGGGTCTACCACTCGCGCGAGATGGATATAGATATTTTGTTTTATGATGATGTTGTAATTGATAGTGATCGGTTGGTTATTCCGCATCCAAGATTACATCTACGCACGTTTGTATTAAATCCGTTGAGTGAAGTTATGGGTGATTTTGTTCATCCAATATTAGAAATGAGTATTAATGATATAAAATATAGATATGAGAAACATAGTTTATAAATTTTTGATTCTATCGCTTGTGTTATCACTTTTCGCTTGTGAAAAAGTAGATTTTGATAGTGATTACACAATAAC
The DNA here is from genome assembly GCA_947038405.1 of uncultured Rikenellaceae bacterium. Classification (GTDB taxonomy): domain Bacteria; phylum Bacteroidota; class Bacteroidia; order Bacteroidales; family Rikenellaceae; genus CAMQVY01. Next base: position 185,144 of record CAMQVY010000001.1, read on the forward strand.
GAGTTATACGGAGAGTGTTCAGAACGGAGTTAAAGTTGCACGAGAGGGAGTTCTTTTACACTCGTTTTATGCAGACACATCGTTGTGGGAGATTAAGAGCTATACCGATGCTGTTGCAGGTCGCCTTACAGGGAAAAATGCAAAGCTAGGTGAGACAAAGCTGGCTGATGCTACATTACATAGTGATGTTAATGGAGTTGCAGTCTTTAGATCATTAAATCAGGAGGGCGTTGTTATGATTGCGTGTGATGAGGCTTCTAAGCGTTATGCTTGGAGAGTATCAGAGGTATTTAAGGGTCTTGATAAAGTAAGTGTCTCTTTAACGTTTAAACTATGGGATAGAAATAATTTGGATTTCCAGGGTCGATGGGTTCTTGTTGATGATTTTGTAAGCGAACGCCCAAGGAAGTATGAAGTAAATGCCTTTACCGAGAGTACTAAGGGTGGAGATAGATTAGCTACAGCAGGTATTTCGATGCACGTATTCTATGCCGATACATTATTGTGGGAGGTTAAAAACTATGCAGATGCAGTTTCAGGAACTATTAGCAAGAGAGATGGAAGTGGAGAGACGATGAGTGCTGATGTTTCGGTTCTTAGTGATACAGAGGGTTTAGGTATACTATATATTGCAAAGACACCTGCGATAATTGTTTCGAGTGATTCAGATAAGCGTTATGGCTGGATTTCTCTAGCTGAGGAGAATAAATGGCGAGAAACCGCAGTTACTTACCAATTATGGAGGCGAGAAGCTAAGTATCTACAAGATGGTTGGTTAATGGTAGATGAAATTGCATCAGAAAGACCCGATATCGCTCCTGTGCCTTAATAGTAGTCATATAAGTTATAAAAAATAACTACCTTTGCCGAGTCGTTTATCTATTAAGTTAGATTTAGGTGTTTTTCAGAGATACCCTACACTATTTATAACACGCTTTACAATATTATTAACATATGGTTTTTATTAGTCGATCAATCTCTTCATACGCTTCAACTCTATTGGTACTACTTATGTTCTGTAGTGGGTTGTTCTTTGTTCGTTGTGCGAATACTATGGCACCAGGAGGGGGCCCAAGAGATTCAATAGCACCTACAGTTGTCTTAATGACCCCTAGTTTTGGGACAAAAAATTTCACATCAAAGCGTATAATTATTGAGTTTGATGAGTATATTAAGTTAAAGGATCAGCAAAAGGAGTTCTATACCTCACCTTTAATGAAGAGGAAACCCTCTTTGATGATTAAGGGAAAGAGTATTCAGATAGATATTAAGGATACACTTCTTGAGAATACTACCTATGCTTTGAATTTTGGGAGTAGTGTAAGTGATAATAATGAGGGTAATCCGTTAAATAATTTAAGATATGTCTTCTCTACTGGAGATGAGATTGATTCATTAGTTATGTCGGGGATGACAGTTGATGGATACTCAAAAGATAGTATTGGTAAGGCTTATGTCTATTTTTTCCCTGTAGTGATTGACACTCTTCCAGACTCTATCTTGGTTGATTCAAACTTTAATCAGCACGATTCATTGATGTTTATTGGATCTCCGAGTGTTGTTGGTCGAAGTGAAGGTAATGGACTTTTCTTTACTAGGAATCTTAAACCAGTAGATTATTGGGTTTATGCACTTTCAGATAAGAATGGTAATCAAACGTACGAACCAGGGGTAGACTATGTTGGATTTTTGGATAGTATTGTTAATCCTAGCGAGCTTCCGGGTTTTAATGTTTGGTATGACACTATAAGAAACTATTTGATATCTGACCCACAAGTTCAGATTAGGCTCTTTTTAGAGCGACAAAATAAGCGACAAAATTTAACTAGTTTTAAGCGTCCGGAGCAGCATCGTATAGAGTTTATGTTTGGAGCAGCATATCCGATAATAGAGGAGTTGGTATTAGATGGTATCGATTCAAGTGATATTATTCGTGAGTATGTAACTACTGGGCGAGACACTATGAATTTGTGGTTGAATGTTCCAGCAGAGTCACTACCGGATACAATCAAGGGGCATATTAAATATATGAAGCATGATTCCGTAGGGGTATTACAGTTAGAGTACAAGGATTTGAATCTATTTTGGAAGCATATTGAGAGTAAAGAGGAGAAGAAAGAGCGAGAGAAGAGGGAAAAAGAGTTAGAATCTGCATTAGAAGATGGTAAAGATTCACTACAAGATACAATTCCGAAGCCCAATCTATTTAAGTACAATGTTGTCGAGGGTGGGGCAACGCTTAATCCATTAAAACATATTGAGATTAAGTTTGACTCACCATTGGTCTCTATTGATTCTTCGAGGATTCGAGTTTTACGTTTGGGTGATGATGATAAACGTTTCATTGTTGATTATAAGTTGGAACAAGATAGTATTGATATTAGGACATGGAGAATAAAGGCAAAGTGGCTTGATGGTAAGAAGTATGATTTGTTGATTCCGAGTGGAGTATTTAGGAATGTCAAGGGATATGAGAATGATACGTTAAAATCGGAGTTTACGATCTATAATCCATCTGACTTTGCAACTTTGGTTCTAGATATAAAGGGCGAGACCCCAGAGAGTAATTATATTATACAGTTGTTGGGTTCAAGTGGGAATATGGAGCAGTATATCCCTTATGCAAAGAGTGGTGAGTATACGTTCAAATATATTGATGCAGGAACAGCAAAGATTCGTATTGTTGCAGATGTCAATGGCAATGGTTTGTGGGATAGAGGTGATTTGTTGAATCGATTACAGCCAGAGAAGGTTGAAGTTTGGATGGCAGACAATGGTGATGAGGAGATTGTAACTAAAGTCAATTGGACAAATGAACTTACGATTGATATGAGAGAACTATTCGCACCAAAGACCATGGAGCGTATGCAGCGAGAATTGAGATTGAAAGAGGAGGTAAGGTTGCGTAAAAAGGCTTTAGAAGATAGTAAGATTAAGGTTCGTAAGCCATTAAAGAGTGATCCTGAAGATGATTACAATCCTGCGTTTGAAGGGGCAATCGGAAATGATCGTAATGATGATTCCAATTCAAATTTCAATCAAAGGTAAATAGGTTAAATAATTATGATGAAGATTTTAAGAATAATATTAATTCTATCTTTTAGCTGTTTGTTTTTTAAGGGTCATGCCCAGCACTATATTGGTGTTAGTGGCGGAGCAGGGCTAGGGAGTGTCAGGATGTTTCCTCATACGGAGACTGGAGGTATTTGGGGATTAGGTTCAGGCGGATTCTCGTATAAGTATCATGGAGGTATGAAGTATGTTGGAGGTATTGGTTCTGATTTAATTTTTCTTCAGCAGGGTTATACAGAGGAGATTCCAGATTATAGTATTGAAGATACGACACGAACTTTTAATCGTAAGGTAAATTCACTGATGCTACCTATTTTTTGGCAACCACATATTAATTTGTTCAATGGTAATATGAGGGTTTTCATTAATTTAGGAGTTGCCTTTTCCTATAATATAAACTCTACATTTGAGGTTGAATCGGAGCAGAATGGATTTATAGCGTCAGGAGAGTATCCGATGTTGCTAGTTCGTGATAATCGTTGGGGTTATGGTCTTTGTGGCGGAGTAGGATTTAATGTTGTATTAGCAGGGCGATTTGAGATCGGAGCAGAGGGTCGTTACTATTATGGCTACAACGATGTATTAAGGAATCGTAATAAGTATAGTAGTAATCCACTACGTTCACCACTTGATAATATCAATATCTCAATGACATTGCATTATCGACTAGGCCGTAGTGAGGCAGATAAAAGAGTAAAAAAAATAAAATATTTTAAAGAAAATGGAGACAACAAGACAACAAAAGGTATCTAAGCAGATACAAAAAGATATTAGTAATATTTTCATAAAGGAGTCTCAGGCACTTCTATGTGGCACGATGACATCAGTAACGATGGTTCGTGTGAGTCCTGATTTAAGTTTTGCAAAGATCTATTTGAGTGTATTTCCATTTGATAAGAGTTCTATTGTAATGGAATCATTAACAAAGAATAACTGGGTTATTCGTAAGAGTTTAGGTAGTAAGATGAAGCATCAATTGAAGCAGATTCCAGAGATTGCTTTTTACTTGGATGATTCATTGGAGTACATTGAGAATATTGATAGTATTCTGAAGGAGTTGTAAATTTAGCAATATGAGTAAACTATCTCGTTTATTAGCTAAACGTTATTTGTTTTCGAGCAAATCACACTCAGTGATAAATATTATCTCGAGTGTGAGTGCTATTGCTATATCTATCCCTGTCGCCGCGATGGTGATTCTACTCTCTGTAACTAATGGGTTTGGGGATTTAATAAAGGGTTTGTATAAGGATTTCGATCCAGATATATTAATTTCGTCATCTGAAGGTCGTGTCTTTGATAGTCTCTCTCTTGACCGTTCTCGTATATTAGAATTCTCTTCTATTGAGCAGGTCTCTATGGTTGTTGAAGAGAGTGCATTGTTGGAGTATAGAGGTCGTCAGAGTATTGCAACTCTGCGGGGTGTTGATAGTTTCTATCAGCATGTGGTTCCGATAGATGGCATGATAAAGCAGGGTGAATATGATCTTGTTTTTGGGGATATTGATCAAATAGTTGTAGGACAAGGTATTGCTTATACGCTAGGCATTCGGACTGCTTTTTACGACCCAGTAAAGGTGTACTATCCCAAAAGAGGTAGATATAACGCTATGATTCCATCAGCGAATTATAATGTAGATAAGTTATTTCCCGTAGGTGTATATGTGTTGGATGCAGACACAGACGGTAAGTATGTTATCTCGTCTCTTGATTTTGCGCAACGGATTTTCGACTATGATGGTCGATATACTGGAGCTATGATAAAGGTAAAGAGTGGATTCAACCATGACGATGTTCGTAATTTATTGGCGCAGGAATTGGGTGATAAATTTATCGTTCAGACACGACACCAGATGAAGGCCTCTCTGTATAAGATTATTGTCTATGAGAAGTGGGCACTATTTTTTATAATATTATTAGTCTTGATAATTTCGTCATTCTCTGTTATTGGCTCTATGGTCATGTTAATTATTGAGAAAAATAGGGATATCCAAACGCTTAGGGCATTGGGTGCAGATGTAAGTTTCGTGCGAAGTGTATTTGTGAATGAAGGTATGTTAATCTCATTTATCGGAGCATTTATTGGACTTACTATTGGTCTTTTATTTTGTTGGTTGCAGATAACATTTGGATTTATACAACTTCCAGCAGGGACATTTCTTGTTAGTAGCTACCCCGTAATTGTCAAGTTTTTAGATATAATAAGTATTGTCATATCCTTTATTGCAGTTACTTATATAATTTGCCGATTGACGGTTGTTAAAATGATTTCAAAAATTCAATAATCAGATATGAGAAAATTGTTATTTCGTATAGATTGCATTTCGCTTTTAGTTGTACTATTGCTATTTTCAAGTGGTTGTGGTCGTACAAAAGTGATTCCTGATGATGAGTTAGGAGACATATTTCGTGATATATATATAGCTAATGCGTATCAGTCAATAAATTATAAAGGAGTTGACACAATAGATCTATATGGACCTATTTTGGATGGCTATGGTTATGATATTAATGATTTCAAGGGGACTATGCTTGGCTTCACCAAGCGTAAAAATGCAAAATTATCTTTAATAATAGAGGATGCTATTCGCCAAATAGATACAAAATTTTATAGTTTAGAGGGAGGTATTGAGCAGTTGGATTCAATTGAGGCTCGTTCCAAGCGTATGCTCCAATCAGTTTTGATTGAGAATAGGCGTATTGAGGTTCGGAGTATTGAGGACACAACCAAATTAGTAATAGAACTTGATGTTAAGCCGGGTAGTTATTTCATCACGTATATCGCTGATGTAGATTCTATCGATTCAAAAAAAGCATATAGAGGAACTCATTATTTAAGAGACTCTTCAGATAACAATTTGAATTATGATAATTTTTGGTTTAGTGGCGAGCGTAAACGATATAGTACAGAGATTGTTGCCGATTCAAATGCAAGGAAGTTAGTTTTGAATTTAGGTAACTATACAAAGAAGATGAAGAAACCCTCTTTGGTAATTGACTCATTGAGAATTATTTATGAACTTCCTGGAAAACAAGCTATTGATTCTATTCATAGTGTATTTATAAAACGAATATTTATTGATGGAACGGAGTGGGCAAAGTATACGCAAGATAGCGTCTCATTACACCTTCCTACCTCAGGGCTTAGTCCCGAGGGTGGTGATAACTCTCAGTGAGAGTGGGGTTATTGAGGACATTGAACAGTGTAATAGTCTTGATAATATTCAAGGCTTAGAGTTTTATAGTGGAATTTTAACTCCATCGATGGTAAATGCTCATACACATTTAGAGCTTAGTCATTTGGGTGGAGTTGTTCCACAGCAGTGTGGTTTTTCAAAATTTGCACAGAGTATTTCAGCTTCTCGAGGTATCTTTTCGGAGCAGCAGACCCTAAATGCTATGGCATTCTATGATGCAAAGATGTGGAGTGAGGGGATAGGAGTTGTAGGTGATATAAGTAATGGCTTGAGTTCATTCGCAACAAAGCAGTGCAGTAAGATAAAGTATCACACTTTTTTAGAGCTTTTTGGGCTTAAAAATTGTGATAGATCTCGATTGGATAATCTATGTGAAGTTGCAACTGATTTATCACTTTCAAATAGTCTAACAGTTCACTCTACATATTCATTAAATTGTATAGATTTTGATGCTGTTGTTCAGAATGAATGTGACGGTATTTTATCTATCCATTTCATGGAGAGTGAGGGTGAGTTGAAGTTGTATGATGGACGAGGAGAGCTTCATAGTTGGTATCTTGAGTGTGGAATGCAGATCGATTTTGATAAATACTCTTCGCCAGTAGATAGGGTTATATCAACGATTCCATCATCGAGGCGAGTTTTATTTATTCATAATACGATGATTACTGAGTCTGATATTATGTCATTGAAGGTTCATTTTGGAGATAATCTAACGTTTGTATTGTGTCCTCGGTCAAATGTTCATATAACAGGACATAAGCCCCCTTTTGAATTGTTTTTGGATTCGGGGTGTCGCATTGCACTTGGCACAGACTCAATGGCATCTAATAGTTCCCTTTCATTGATAGAGGAGCTGAAGTTGATTGAATCTGTACCTTTGGCAACTCAATTAAAGTGGGCAACAGAGTATGGTGCTGAAGCACTAGGAGTTGGTGCTCGTTATGGTAGGATAGAAGTTGGAAAGAGGTGTGGATTGGTATTGCTTGAAGGTGTCGACTTACGGGCTATGAAATTAACTAGTAATACTACATCAAGGCGTATTATTTAGATTATTTTTGAATATCAATGTAAAATATATATCTTTGTATCGCAAAACTAATAAGGTTTTTATGAGTAAACTGTATCGCAAAGAGGAGCATTTCTCTGAGCAAGTCATAGATGAGCTATCGGTTCATTATCGAGATATTTTATCTATTGTAGGAGAAGATCCTACTAGAGAGGGGTTAGAGAAGACTCCAGAGCGAGTCGCTAAAGCAATGTCTTTCATGCTTCAGGGCTACGATCAAAATCCACATGAAATATTGCTATCAGCGAAGTTTCAGGAGGAGTATAAGCAAATGGTATTAGTAAAGGATATTGAGTTATACTCAATGTGTGAGCATCATATGTTACCTTTTTATGGAAAGGCACATATTGCTTATATCCCTAATGGGTATATCACAGGTTTGTCAAAGATAGCGAGAGTTGTAGATGCTTATTCACGTCGTTTACAGGTTCAAGAGAGGCTTACAGTTCAGATTAGAGACTGTATTCAAGAGGCTCTAAATCCATTAGGAGTTGCAGTCGTAATTGAGGCAAGTCATATGTGTATGCAGATGCGCGGAGTTCAAAAGCAGAATTCAGCGACAACTACATCAGCCTTTACGGGTATTTTTATGACGCAATTACAGACAAGAGATGAGTTCATGCAGCTTATTGGTTCTAATTTACGATAATTTGACGAGGAGTTGAATTGTCGTATTTTTTTTGTAAAGGAGCGAACAAACACTTTACGATTATAGATACGAGATATCTAATAATTATTTTTGAGAGTGCATATATAGTTATTTAATTATGAATATTACGATATAAATTTATGAGTGGATTTTTTGGTTGCGTATCACGCAAGGATTGTGTAGTTGATGTATTTTATGGTACAGACTACCATTCTCATTTGGGAACAAAACGTGGCGGAATGGCTTTCGTTAATGGAGATCAGATAGTTCGTGCGATCCATTCATTGGAGAATGCCTATTTTAGGAATAAGTTTGAACCAGATTTGCCAAAATTTGAGAATTCAAATATCGGAATTGGTGTCATTAGTGATGCTCAATCGCAACCAGTTATATTAACGTCACATTTGGGACGATTTTCTACTCTGGTTATTGGTCGCATTGATAATCTTGAGGAGTTGATCGAAGAGATGTTGAGTTCTAAGGTCAATTTTGCTGAGCTTTCTAGTGGTCAAATCAACCCAACAGAGTTAATCGCGATTCTTATTGCACAGGGAGATAGCTTTAAAGAGGGAATTGAGATCGTTCAACGTAAGGTAAAGGGGTCTTGTTCTATGTTAATCATGACGGATACTGGAATTTACGCTTCACGAGATAAGTTTGGAAGAACACCGATTGTGTTAGGAAAGAATAAGAATGGTTATGCTATTGCAACGGAAAGTTCATCGTTTGCGAATCTTGATTATATCTTTGAGTGTGAAGTAAAACCTGCACAGACACTATTTGTTACGGCAGATAGCTATACAGAGGTTACACCAGCAGGAAAGCGTCTTCAGATCTGTTCTTTTATGTGGATCTATTACGGTTACCCATCATCGACATATGAGGGTATTAATGTTGAAGATTCAAGATATAGAAGTGGATGTGCTTTGGCTAATCAGGATATTGATTTGACCGATGTTGATTTTGCCGCAGGCGTTCCTGACTCAGGTATTGGTCATGCTATTGGTTATTCAAATGAGAAAAAGATTCCTTATAAGCGTGCATTTGTAAAATACACACCTACTTGGCCTCGAAGTTTCATGCCGCAGAATCAAAATATGCGTGATTTGGTTGCAAAGATGAAGTTATTACCTAATGAGACTTTTACTAAGGGATCAAGTATGGTTTTGTTGGATGATTCGATTGTAAGGGGAACACAATTAAAAGATAATATAGTCAAGCTTGTTGATGCAGGAGCTAAGAGTATTAATATTCGTATTGCTTGCCCTCCATTGGTTTACCCATGTAATTTCTTGAATTTTTCATCTTCTCGTTCAACATTTGATCTATTTACTCGTAGGATTATAAGAGATTTAGAGGGTGCAGAAAATTTCACTGAAGATATTTTGAAGGAGTATGCAAATCCAGACTCTGAGAAGTATAATAAGATGCTTGATGTTATGTGTAAGGCAATTGGTGCAGATACATTAAAGTTTCAGAGACTAGATGATCTTATTGATTCGATAGGTCTGCCTAAGGAGTGTTTATGTACACACTGTTGGGATAACTCTAGTTACATGGAGTAGTGATATATAAGTAAAAAAAGCACCGCTTTCAGTTTTTATTGAAAGCGGTGCTTTTTTTTTGTGGTGTAGAATTGCTTGTGTCGGGTAGTTTATGATTAGCGTTTCTGGTTCATTGGTGTATCTTTAAATATCTCAATAAAGTCATCGTTATTCATTGATTCGATGTATTGTGTTGATAATTTAGTTGGCTCAATAACTGGTGCAAACTCTATGTTTGTGTATGTTTTTGCTTTCTCATTAAATGGGCATACGCATTGACACATATCGCATCCGAATAGCCAGTCGTGAGTAGGGTAGTCTGCTTCGCAGTCACCAACATTACGCTCTACTGTTAGCCTTGATATACATCTACGTGCATCTACTATTTTAGGCGCTCTAATTGCGCTGTTAGGGCAGTTGTCTATACATCGGGTGCAATTACCGCAGTGGCTGTTGATATAAGGCTCGCTGTACTCCTCAAGTTCAATGTCCAATACAATCTCCCCCAGGTTAATAAACGATCCAAATTCGGGTGTAATAAGGAGTGAATTTTTCCCTATCCATCCGAGCCCTGCCTCTACAGCCCAAGCTTTTTCTAATATTGGAGCTGTATCAACAAATACTCTAGCTTTAATCTCAGGATTTTCACTTTTTAGGATTGTAAGTAGCTCATTAAGCATCTTTTTTATCGAGATATGATAATCTTTAGCCAGAGCATATGATGCAATTTTATAATTACTATTTTTTTGCTCTTTCCATGCCATATTATTATGGCTAACGGCACAAACTATTATAGATTTAGCCCCTGGAATAAGTAACCGAGGATCTAATCTTTTCTCAAAATTGCGTTCAAGATAGCCTAATCCAGCATTGTAACTATTGTCAAGATAATTTTGTAAAAACTTTTTATGTTCAGTTTTTTCTCTGCAACTAGCTGAGCCACAGAGGTTAAATCCACATGAAAGTGCGCTTTTTTGTATAAAATCTAATGTCATATCGATATTACTTTTGTCAAAAATAGTATAAAAAAATAATAATGAGTAAATTTGCCTTATATAAGATAAAGTAATAAATTATTATGGAATTTAAAACACTGCGTGATTTATACTTAAATAGTATAAATTCTTATGGTTCAAAAGATGCAATGTCACTGTTTGGAGGGGAGCAATTGAGCTACCTCGACTTTGCATCGAGAGTTGAGTCTGTAATGGATATTATGTCAAATGCTGGAATCAATTCAGGGGATAAGGTTGCTTTGTTAAGTAATAATATGCCGAATTGGAATGTATGTTATTTTGCAGCTGTTGCATCAGGTGTCGTAATCGTGCCTATTTTGCCTGATTTTTCAGGCGAGGAGACAGATAAAATTATTATACACTCTGAGGCTAAGGCACTTTTTGTATCAGATAAGTTATTTTCAAAGATATCAAAAGATGTAATTGATTCATTAAATCTAGTTGTAAGAACCAAGAACCTTGGAATTATACACCAGATAGTTGATACAAAGACAGTCTTCTCTGAGCCAAAATCAGAAGATGTAGCAGTGATTATTTACACTTCAGGAACTACATCTGCGCCAAAAGGAGTAATGCTATCGCATTACAATCTATGTTCACAGATGACGATGTTATACTCATTGTTTCCATTAAGTACTCAAGATACGTTGTTGTCTTTACTCCCTTTATCGCATACGTATGAGTGTTCAGTAGGTATGATTTATCCATTTATGAAGGGTGTTTCGATGGTTTATTTAGACAAAGCACCTACGCCATCGACACTTATTCCTGCATTAAAGGAGGTTCGCCCAACATTTATCCTTAGTGTGCCATTGATAATTGAGAAGTTGTATAGATCTCAAGTTCTAAGTAAATTCAATAAGAGCAAGTTTAAGCAGGTTATTTATGATTTTGCACCTACTCGAAAATTAATACATAAGATTGCAGGTAAAAAACTTAAAGATACATTTGGTGGGAACTTACGTTTTTTTGGTATTGGAGGAGCAAAGTTAGACATCTCGACTGAAACGTTTCTGAAGGAGAGTAATTTCCCTTATGCTATTGGATATGGGTTGACCGAGACTGCACCACTAATAGCGGGGGCAATTCCGGGTAAAACAGTGGTTGGATCAACAGGTCCAGTTCTTAATGGTGTTGATCTACGTCTGGATAATATAAATATCGAGAGTGGTGAGGGTGAGATTGTAGTAAAGAGTCCTAGCACAATGATTGGTTACTTTAAAAATCAGGAAGCGACTAAAGATGTTTTTACTGCAGATGGATGGTTTAGGACAAAAGATTTGGGATATGTAGACTCAAAAGGTAACCTTTTCATAAAAGGGCGTCTTAATAATATGATAGTAGGACCAAGTGGAGAGAATATATATCCAGAGGAGATTGAGGGTGTTTTAAATAGCCATCTTTTTATTACAGATGCTATTGTTACGCAGCAAAAGGGTAAATTAGTTGCATTAATAAACTTTAACACGGAGGAGCTAGAGAAGCGTTATCAAGGAATTAAAGATGGCTTGGGCTATCGAATGGAGGAGATTAAAGCCGATATATTAAGTTACGTAAACGCTAGAGTAGGTAAGTTTTCTCGCATTACAAATGTTGTAGAGCAGAAGGATAAGTTTGAGAAGACACCTACACATAAAATTAAGCGATTTTTATATACTAAAGGTACATCAAAGAAGAAATAACGATATATTGAAAACTAAATCAGATAAAAGCCCGTTAGCAGGCATAACACCGCAAAGAGCGCTATATCCAGTTATTATAGGTCTTTGTGTCGTGTGTTACCTTTTCTACAAAGATTTTAATCCTAGTGTATTTAGCGATATAAATTTCACTGGGTGGAGTATCTTTTGGCTCTTTATTGCAATTTTATGTATGTTTGGTCGTGATATTGGTTATATTATTAGGATTAAACTCCTGAGTGATAATAAGCTAACGTGGTTACAATCTTTCCGTATTATAATGTTGTGGGAGTTCACCTCTGCCGTCACACCCTCCGCAGTTGGAGGTACAAGTGTTGCTATTCTCTATGTACATAAAGAGGGTATAGGTCTTGGTAAGAGTTCTGCTATGGTACTTCTCACCTCCTTTTTAGATGAGATATATTTTATAATAATGTTTCCTCTACTGATTGCGATTGTTGGGGTGGATACTATATTTGATGTTACTGGCGCCTCTTCTGTTGCTACTGGTTTTGCAATCTTTGCGGTTGTAGGCTATATAATAAAGTTATTGTATGTGATACTCCTATCTTACGGCCTTTTTGTAAACCCTAGAGGAATAAAGTGGTTACTGCTAAAGGTATTTAAATTCAGACCGTTAAAACGGTGGTATAATTCGGCAAATAGCGTTGGTTCGGATATAATATTAAGCTCGCAAGATTTGAAGCGTAAAGGCTTAAAATTTTGGAGTCAATCCTTCGCAGCAACCTTTTTGTCGTGGAGTTCAAGATACCTCGTTGCGAATGCACTAATTATGGCTTTTTTTTCAGTTAGTGATCAGTTCATCCTTTTTGCACGCCAGCTCGTAATGTGGATAATGATGTTGATTATGCCTACTCCAGGAGGAAGCGGCTTCGCAGAGTATATTTTTACTGATTATTGCAGTGATTTAATCTCGGTGCCACTAGACCAGCAAGTTGGAGCAGCACTTCTTATAGCTACTCTATGGCGAGTGATTACCTACTATCCATACCTATTCATTGGAGCAATTATTTTACCAAGGTGGATAAAGCGTAATTTTCAAAAGACTAAGGGTTAGATAGTACTCTATTTACTCATTGTTGGTCGTTGTCGATATTGTGGTTTATTTGTACTTCTTTGGTTTTTATTGACTTTACCTCTGTTCTGGTTTACTTTTAAATAGCTATTTTGGGTGTTTTTATACTCACTTTTGAGATTGCTAATAGCCTCTTCATCCACATAAATCATATTATTAGATAATTTCTTAATATCTTTAATAATAACTTCATTACTAGGGTGTTCTTGGTTATATTCGTAACTTTTTGTACGCATATATTTTGCTATATTGCCAACCACAACCTCCACGCTGTTTACATTTTCGCTATTTTGGAGTTCTAGTAAAACTTTTTCAATATTTTTACCGTAATGTTTTATCTTTACTTTTTTGGTTGGATATTGGAGTTTATTTGGGATCGGAGCTAGTGTTTTTGCAGTTGGAATAGGGTATGGTGAATCTATATCTAGTTGAAAATCAGACATTATAAATAGGTGATCCCAAATTTTATGCGCAAATTCGCTACTATCTCTCAATAGAGGATTAAGATTCCCCATAACAGCAATAACCGATTTAACCTGTCGGTTTCTATCATCTCTGTCTTGGATTGTCATCAGATGATCTACCATTTCGTGTATGTGTCTACCGTACTCAGGTAATTGTAATTTTTTTCTTTGGTTATTGTAATTTTTTCTCATAATAATATTGGGGCGAAACAAAAAGGAATAATCAGAATAATACAAATAGGCTATAATTAAATAACTGTAGTCTTTTGGGATATACTAATTAGGTGTAGTTTAGGAAGTTGATGAGATAATAACAGAGAATTCTGTATTTCATTTATATGCAAAAACTTATTAACTTTAGTACAAAGTTATACAATATATTTAATAAAGCCAAATTATTATGGTTTTATAGTTGTAGGTACTAAACTCAGTATATAAAAAATTGAATTATGAATAGAATATTAATTATCGATCAGAGCAGAGCTATGCGCTACTCTTTGAAGGAACGTTTAGAGCATGAGGGATATTGTGTAGATATAATGGAAAAGTATGATTGTTCGCAGATAACTGAGCAAAATACTACATATAAAACTGTATTGTGTGATGATAATACTATTGATAATGCAGTTAAGCATAATGTAAAGGCATCTTCAGATGTTAATGTAATTGTATTATCAGAGTTAAGTAATTTGAATAGTTTATCATATCTAATGGAACTAGGTGTTTATGAGGTTGTTCCTCGTAAACCTTTTGATATGGGTAGGTTAAGGGATATTATTTCCAAGTGTAATTTAGAATCAGGGAAGCAGTTAGTCACACCCAAACGAGATAATAAGTCTAATCGATTAATCGTTGGAGAGTCAAAAGAGATTGAGAGGGTTAGATGGATGATTGATAAGGTTGCTCCGATAGATGTACGTGTTCTTATTGAAGGTGCAAATGGCACTGGTAAAGAGCTAGTTGCCCGTCAGTTACATGCAAAGAGTACAAGATCTAATAACCTTTTTGTAGAGGTTAATTGTGCTGCAATCCCTTCAGAGTTAATTGAAAGTGAGTTGTTTGGTCATGAGAAGGGATCATTTACCACAGCTGTAAAGACTCGAAAAGGTAAGTTTGAGCAAGCTGATGGAGGGACTCTCTTTTTGGATGAAATTGGAGATATGAGTCTATCTGCACAAGCAAAAGTTTTACGAGTACTTCAAGAGGGAAAGTTAAGCAGAGTTGGTAGTGATAAAGATATTTCTGTAGATGTTCGTGTTATTGCTGCGACTAATAAGAATATTATTGATGAGATTTCAAAGGGTAATTTTAGAGAGGACTTATACCATAGGCTAAGTGTTGTAGTAATTCTAGTGCCTACGTTAAATGAGCGATTAGGAGACATTCCTCTCTTATCGCACTATTTTATGGATAAGCTATGTCAAAAATACTCGATTGCAGTTAAGACTATCGACTCAAAAGCGATGAAAGCTCTATGCAATAAAAATTGGACAGGAAACATTAGGGAGTTGCGTAACGTTGTTGAGCGATTTGTTATATTTAGCGGTGCAACAGTGACCGAGGGTGATGTAGATAAATATACGCATAAAGATAATCAAGGTAATAGTAAACACTCGATATAGGGGCTGTTTACTATTACTTAAAGTAAATAAACATCTCTATTTAACCTCTCTGTATACCCAGATTCCAGGGAAACGTGTAATTAATCTCTTCTTATGCTTTTCAATGATATCGAATTTTTTAGAAGAGTACGCACTCACTAAAACTTTATTATTTTTAAATGGTACTTTATTTAAAGTAAGAGAATCGCTCTCTTTTTTTAAGTCAGCTATAAACTCATCTGCATTCTCTGTGGTACTGTATATTCCTACTGCTAGATAGTATGTTGTTACCTTACTCTTCTTATCAGATGAGTTGTAGGTCTCTAATTTAGATATATCTTTATTAGTTACCTTTTGTTGCGTCTCTATTGAGCTACTCTCTTCTGATATGAATTTAATACTATCACTATTAGTTGTATCAGTTACATTAACATCAACTATCTTATCATTACTCTCTTTTGAGTCTACCCAAGCAATCGTATGAATTTCGGCAACTTTCTCCTTCTCAGGTATGATATCATTCCAAAATACATATCCAAGTACGAGTAGTCCAACAATGGCAGCAATAGCTGCAATATTACGTAGCGAGTTGCCTTTTGTTTTCGTGATAACTATATCTTTTCCCGCAAGAGGGTTAATTATTAATGCAATAGATTTGTCTAGTGTAAAGAAGTCTTGGCTAATAGTTCCAACTTCAGGAATAACGTAATTACCTCCATGGTTCACACTCTTCAACCATTTGTTATATATCTCTAGTGCTTGAAATGAGTTCACTCCCATCTCAAGCGAAATTAGATCAATAATTGATACTATATTATCATTTTTCTTTGAGAATATGACTCTCCATTGAGGTGGAGTTAATACTTTTTTGTCAATTAATTTAGCGGGATATTGTTTAAGGATCAGCGTTCCTATATTTGGAAGGAATATGCTCTCTCTCGCCAATAATTTGTTAAATATTATTTTATCAACCATCTCCATAAGACTATTTTATTTAACTTTTACGTCAGTTTTTTTTCTTAGAGAGTATATAATCATAGTTATCCCAAGAATAACAAAAGGCACACTAAGCCATTGCCCCATAAAAAGAGACATATCTTGTTCAAATAACTCTTGTGGATTTTTGATATATTCAATGAAGAATCGAGATGCAAATACGCCAGTTAAACTAACTCCAAACATAAGACCTGGTCTCTTTCGTCCGTAATCTTTGCCGTAATAGAATAGAATAAGTATTGCAAACAAAACGACATAACATAGGGCTTCATATATCTGAGTAGGGTGTTTAGGTACTACTTCACCTGCTCTTTGGAATATAAATCCCCAAGGAAGGTCGGTTTCGACTCCGTAAATTTCAGAGTTCATTAAGTTTCCAATTCTTACAGCAGCACCACCAATTGTTACAGGAACCATTATCCTATCTAAAGACCATATATATGGCATTTTATACTTTTTAGAGAACATACCTAGTCCTATTAGCAGACCAATCGCCGCGCCATGGCTAGCAAGTCCCCCTTGCCAGATGTATAGCATTTCGACAGGGTTTGTAAGATAGTAGTCCGTGTCATAGAAAAGACAGTGTCCAAATCTTGCGCCAATTATTGTAGATAGGGTTCCATACCAAAATATAGAGTCAAATAATTTTTCGTCGTACCCTTCGCGTTTAAAGAAATCAGTGAAGAATAAGATTCCTAGACCAAATGTAATGGCCCAAGTTAAGCCATAGTATCTAACTTGAATTGGCCCAAGACTAAATATTGTAGGATCTATATCCCATATAACTGCTAAAAAATCTCCCATAATAGTAATTTTACTAAGTTTCTACAAACTTACTCAAGAAAACGTAGTTTTCAAAGTAGTTTAGAGAAACTTTTAAAGTTTTGCGTCGCAGGGAGTTTTAATGTTAAGCATTATTTCGTTAAAAATAGTGCTACAAACTCTCTGCGACGCAAATATGTTGTAAATATTTAAACTGTACGTTTATTGTTATCTATATTTTTTTGATCCTTACTAAGGGTAAAAGAGAACGTACTCCCTTTCCCGAGCTGGCTTCTAAGTGTTATATTCTCCTTATGAGCTTCGATTATATGTTTAACGATAGATAGTCCTAGACCAGTACCTCCTTGTTCTCTCGAACGACTTTTATCTGTTCTAAAAAATCGTTCAAACACTCTAGGGATATCCTCTTTTGATATTCCGACTCCATCGTCAGATACCTCTATCATAATCTTATCAAACAGGTCAATAAAAGATATTTTAGTAGACCCGCCATATTTCCCATACTTAATAGAGTTTGTTAGTAGGTTAACAAAAATTTGTCCAATGTATCTTTTATCTGCCATAATCATAATTGGCAGCGTTTGATTCCCTTGGTAGTATTTAATTGACACGTTAATAGCTCTTTTATTAGCCTCTAACTCAGTAGTTTCGATAATCTCTTTCGCTAGTCCAACTATATCAAATCTCTCTTTTGCAAGTAGTAGAACTCCAGACTCTAATTTTGAAATTTGGTCTAAGTCAGTTACGATATTGATTAATCTATCAATACTTTTTTCTGTACGTTCTAAGTATTTTCTATTTATTTTTTCATCTTCAAGCGCACCATCTAGCAGAGTTAATACATAACCTTGAATGTTGAATATAGGTGTTTTTATCTCGTGAGCAATGTTTCCGATAAACTCTTTTCTATACTTTTCATTCTCCTTTAGTCTATGAATCTCTTTACGGTTTCTCTCCGCCCAATTCGTCAATTCGCCTTCGACACTACTAATCATATTTTGTTTATGAGCAAGTTCTTGTTCGAGATCACGAGTGTTAAAATCTTTAGATGATACAATTTGATATATGGGTTTTATCCTATATATTACAAATTTTTTGATAATATACTTAGAGAAGAAGTAGCAGCATACGACGATGCTGATTGCTATAATAGAGAGTTCCATGATAGGAACTCTTAGTATTGCCATAATTGCCACTTGTACTATTAGTACACCAGTGCATATAACTGTTGCAGCAGTACCTACGTTTCTAATTTTCACTATTTGTGATAATTTTTCATAAGTTTAGCAATATACTTTCCAATTATATCGAATTCGATATTAACTATGCTATCTTTTTGAATTTTACAAAAGTTAGTGTTCTCATATGTGTATGGAATAATTGCTACTTGGAATGAGTTATCAGTAGAGTTAACTACGGTTAAACTTACACCATTTACAGTAACAGAACCTTTTTCAACTGTTGTATTATCTCCTTGAGGTTCAAATACAAATGTAAAGTACCAGCTCCCTTCACTATCTGTAACATCAGTACAAACAGCAGTTTGGTCTACATGTCCTTGAACGATATGTCCATCAAGAAGCGCATCAGGTCTCATACTCCTCTCCAAGTTAACAAGGCTACCTTCTTTTAGTAGGCCGAGGTTTGATTTAAGGAGAGTCTCTTTAATTGCCGTTACTGTATATTCACTTTCATTAAGTTCAACGACTGTTAGGCAGACTCCGTTATGAGCGATACTTTGATCGATTTTCAATTCATTTGTAAAATCACAAGAAAGAGTAATGTGTTTATTACCAAGATCTTCTTTGATTTTTACTACTTTAGCGACACTCTCTACGATTCCAGAAAACATAATTACATAGTTTTTTTTGTTATTATCCCTTTTACGATAAATATCTCAGTTATATCGTTAATATCTAAGAGTATATCATCATATTTATCTTTTTTATCGGCTTCGAGTCTGAGAGTGTTGCTACCGCACTCACGCCTTACAGTCCGAATTCCTACAAAGATAGTACTTAAAATAAGATAAACCTCACCGGGACATATTTTATCAGCAGAACTTCTCTTCAAAAGTACTGTTGAGCCACTAGGTATTGAATCTGCCATCGCTTCTCCGTATGAAAATGCAGCAATTTCACAATCTTTAAACGATGGTAATATTATAAAGTCAGAAGGAGTTATTGTCACAGGAGATGTTATGACTTCAATAACATCCTTCTCAAAGAATGGGATTGACCCCTCTACACGTCTATTTTTATCTGTTTCATTTTGGAGCATACTCCCTTCGCCCGACAATAACCACCCTTTGCTTATTTCTGGATATTTTTGAGTGATTTGTTTTGCGAGTTCTTGGCTAATGCCATTATTTCCCTTTTTGATCTGATATAGATTTTCACCTCTATTTAGACCTATGCTTCTTGCGAAGGCGTTGATTGAAGTAACTCTACTCCATTCAAATATTTTTTCTATTCTTTGCCAATTATCTAACATACGTATTCAATGTCTCTATATTGACAAATATACTATTCTTTTTACATTTTATTATACATTATAGTAATAAAAGGTTTATTTTATGTGTATTTAGTTGTTTTTGTGTAGTATTTTGTTGTTTTAATGGTTTGTTTTCGGCTCTAAATGAGCGATTAAGATCTTAGTTGGGAGAATTAATTTGTATATTTTGCTCATAGATGATACTTCTTAGTTACCTTATAAAGGGTAGTAGTCTATTAATTGTAACTAAGATGTTTGTATTTGGTTCAAGTTTTTGTATTGAAAAAAGAACTTAATAAAAATAGTCGACAGAGATCTCCTTCCGACTATTTTTATTAAGTTCTTTTAATGTGTATAATATGCGTTGGTTGGGGTATACCCTACAACTCATCTTACTCCTGTACATTGATTTAAATTCCAGGAATTTTAATATCTTTAATTCTTAATTGAGGTGTAATATTTCCTCGGTAGTTATTTTCTACAATACAATAGCATACATTAACAGGTCTTCCTCCTTTTATGTAGTCATAATAGTTTGGTTGTTGAAATGCGATTGCTGAGATTGTAGTATTAGGTTTTTCACGCTGCGCTAACCCCATTCTAAGGTGTTCACACTCTGCGCCAACTAATCTTGCGTCACCACCATTACTCACACCAAGAGATATGAATGCAGGAGCTGCATTTCCAGGTCCGAATGGTTGGAAATTGCATAGATCTTTTCTAAATTTTGGTGTAATGTCGCTGAATAGTAGATTCGCATCAATCTCCACTTGAGGGACTAACATTTTGGGATCTATATTCTCTTCGACATAGTCGTTGAATCGTTTGATGAATGTCTCCACGTTTGATGGTTTCATCGTCAAACCTGCGGCATACATATGTCCTCCGAAGTTTTCAAGAAGATCCGAACAAGACTCAACAGCTTGATACAGGTCGAATCCTGGCACACTACGTGCTGATCCCGTAACAAATCCATTACTCATAGTAAGCACTACGGTAGGTTTATAATAAGTCTCTATCAATCTTGAAGCGACAATACCCACAATACCTTTCATCCATTTCGGGTTGTATAGTACGGTGCTTTTTTTATTTTTGAGATCTTGGTTATTCTCGATCAAACTGTGTGCCTCGATAGTAACACTTCTGTCTATACTTTTTCTATCTTGGTTGCATATATCAATGAAGTTACCAAACCCTTCGGCAGTAATTTCATCTCTTTCGATCATTAGATTTACTGCAGAGTGTCCACCTGAAGGGGCTGCATTTTCATCCTCTTTATCGACAGCCATTCTGCCAGCTGCGTTTATTCGCGGCCCTATTTTGAATACAATATCATCTATTGTAATTATTTGCTCTTCAAGACCACAAATTTTCATAATCGACAGTAATCCCTTGTTTGGTTTACTGTTTAATCGTTTGAGTCCATAGTAGGCAAGTATTCGATTCTCCTCTATTAGAGGGACAATATCCGCAGCTATACTCACAACTACAAGGTCAAGGAATCGTTCTATTGTACTGAATGGGATCTTTTGTTGTTGGCAATATCCTTGAACAAATTTAAAACCGACACCACACCCCGATAACTCTTTGAATGGGTAGTTACAATCTACTCTTTTTGGGTCGAGTACAGCTACTGCATCTGGGATAACCTCTCCTGGGAGGTGGTGATCACCAATAATGACATCAATACCACTCTCTTTTGCATAGGATACCTTTTCGATAGCTTTTATTCCACAATCTAGCGTAATAATAAGGGTCACCCCTTTACGCACAGCATGGTCGATTCCTTTGATTGATATACCATATCCTTCGGTATATCTATCTGGGATATAAAAGAGAAGTTCTTCGTGTCCAATGTGTCTAAGGAAACCATAAACTAATGCAACGGCAGTTGTTCCGTCGACATCGTAGTCTCCATAGATCATAATTGTCTCTTTTGTTTCGACAGCTTTTACGACTCTTTCGACTGCTTTATCCATATCCTTCATAAGGAATGGATCATGTAGGTCTTCAAGACTCGGATTGAAGAATTTATTAGCTTCTTCGTGTGTTCCTATGCCACGCTGAACTAGCAGATTTGCTAGCACTTTGGATATACCAAGTGATGCAGATAGCATATCCACCTGTTGTGGATTACCTTGCTCCTTGATTACCCATCTTTTTGCTACTGGCATAATTATTTATTTTATTTTAATATTTATTTCTCTCTTTAAAGGGGTTTGTTTTTTCGGGATGTTAATTTACTCCCAATTTAACTAGCCTCTAAACATAACGTATATGTGATAGCTGTAAATTACTGTATAGTGTTACTCTTTTTATAAAAAGAGAGCACATTCACATATCACTTTGATGCCAAATAATTGGCACATCAAAGGGTTATTTATTTTCAGGAAAATAATTCAGATATTTATAGAGGTATCTATAAATACGGATTCAGCTGCATAGAATTGCAGTTAAAAAGGTATTATATCAGCATGGGTGGTATATGTTCTCACCCGATTTGTCACAGGAATATTACTTGTGCTTAAACAAATAGATATTTACGTCTGAACTCATCTTTATAAGAGGTTAGTTAATGCTTTTTACTACGCAATCAGCACACACACATGTGTATATGAGGTTGCTCCTCTTTTTACCCACTCTAGATTCTCTATTAGTTGTTATATCTTCAATGCTTTAAGCGTTTAAAAGTTTATTATTTTCCAATTGAGACAAATATACTAAAATTTTAAATAGTTATACTACGAAATGGGTTAATTTTTAGTTCTATAATTGCGGATGTATAGTATTTGTTCTTGCCAATCATGCAGTACTACCTGTGTAGGGTTGTTTTATTCTGTTTTGTATCGTAAGTTAAGATTTAGATTAATATAAATCTCTCATTCGATATAGTTGGTCTCTTAGCTTAGGGTTAAATCCTGCGTTTTGTATTGCTTGTTGAATACCTTCTGCATTGAATTGGTTGTTTGCGCCAGCAGCAGAGACAACGTTTTCCTCAATCATAATCGAGCCGAGGTCATTAGCTCCATAGTGGAGAGCTAGTTGTGCGGTATCTTTTCCAACTGTTAACCAAGATGCTTGAATATTTGCTATATTGTTAAGTACGATACGGCTCATTGCTATTAGTCGAAGATACTCTAATGGTGAGAATTTTGTGACGACTCCTTGCTTTTCAAGTTGAGTTCCTGTCCCTCTATAT
This sequence comes from uncultured Rikenellaceae bacterium, assembly GCA_947038405.1. GTDB lineage: Bacteria > Bacteroidota > Bacteroidia > Bacteroidales > Rikenellaceae > CAMQVY01. The sequence goes on from CAMQVY010000001.1 coordinate 208,002, forward strand.
ATCCAAGGGATAAACGCGATAAATCCGTAATTTTCTTTTGGGCAGTCAGCTTGAATATCTCTTATTGTAACGAGGTGTTCCATTCGATCTCTAGCAGTTTCAATATGCCCATACATCATTGTTGCAGAGGTTGGTATGTTCATTTGGTGTGCAATTCTCATAACTTCACACCACTGCTTTGCTGTTGCTTTATTAGGAGATATTTTAGCTCTTACAATATCATTTAGTATTTCAGCTCCAGCCCCAGGAAGAGAGTCTAAACCAGCATTAATTAATCGCTCTAAAACCTCTTTGTATTCCAGTTTGCTAACTTTTGCAATGTGCACAATTTCGGGAGCACCAAGAGCGTGTAATTTTATCTGAGGGTATATGTTTTTTATTGATATGAATAACTCTTCATAAAATTCAACTCCTAAGTTAGGGTGCATTCCTCCTTGTAAAAGGAGTTGATCTCCACCTCTCTCTAGTGTCTCTGCAATTTTCTTGTCGTACTCTTCTATTGTCGTTACGTATGCTTTCTCTGTTTGGTGAGGTTTGCAGTGGAAGTTGCAAAATTTACATCCTGACACACAAACATTTGTAATGTTTACATTGCGATCAATCTGCCAAGTAACCACATTAGGATCAAAAGTTGCTTTGCGTCTCAATTTATCTGCAATGATACCTAATTCGTTAAGTGGAGCATTGTCGTATAGGAAGCAAATTTCGTCTAAATTTAACATCTCTTTGTTAATTGCTTTTAGGTAGAGCTTGTCAAGATTCATAGTATGCGAGAAGTTTTATTGTTTTTGTTGTTGTAGAGTAGGGGGTTATTTTTGTTTATTATATAGAGCTATTTTTCTGCTCCAAATTGTCAATAATTGCAGCCGTTACATCTATGTTAGCTCTATTTGCGATATCAATCATTAGCCATATCATTTGTGATACTTCTTTTGATATTTCGCTACTATTTACATCTGTTTTGCTCATTAAACCATAGATATTTTCGCTGATTTGCGTCATTGTCTTGAGGTCACAGCTATCTTGTGTTGGATGTTTGTGAGCCCACGCTTCAACTAGTTCTTGCGCCTCTTTTATTGTCATGGCAATTAATTATAAGTAAGTTAATATTAAGTATAACAAAGGTAGTATAATTACTATTTTTTTCTATCAATTACTCTCTTATTATTCATTTAGGAATGAATTTTGATATATACTAAATATAGATTAGGAGTTTGAAAAATATATGGATGGTTTGATATAGGATATATTCGCTGCCTACGATTACGAAGTATAGTTTCATCAAATGAAGTAATTATTATATAACTAAAAAATAATAACATGAAAAGATTAATTGTATTCGTAGTGGCTTTATTGTTCGCTACAACGTCTGTTTCCGCAGATGAAAAGTTGGTTAAATTTGATAAGTTGCCAGTAAAAGCTCAGGCATTTATTAAGAAGTACTTTGCAAATGAGACAGTAAAAAATGTTGTAACAGAGGGTAAAAGTATCTATCGAGAGTATGGTGTTAAGTTGAAGAATGGTTCGGAAGTTGATTTCAACTCTAAAGGGATATGGACTAAGGTTGATTGTGCGTTGAATGAAGTCCCAAAGGATCTAATTCCAGATAAGGTTTCAAAATATGTTAAGAGCAATTTCAAGGGAAAAGAAATTCGCGAGATAGAGCGAGAAAAGGGTTCTTATAAGTTAGAGCTGTCTGATGGAACAGACTTGGAGTTTAATAAAAAACTTGAGGTCGTTGAGATAGATGAAGATTAATTTATAAAAAAAGAGGGGGCTTTCATTTATTGAAAGCCCCCTCTTTTTTACATCTATAATTTAGATAACACCTTGTTCTACCATACTTTTTGCAACTTTCATAAATCCAGCAATATTTGCCCCTTTCATGTAGTTGATGTATCCATCATTTTCTGTGCCGTACTCAACGCACGCAGTGTGGATTGATGACATTATTTGGTGAAGTTTTGCATCTACCTCTTCAGCAGTCCAATTGATTTTCATCGCATTTTGTGTAATCTCTAATCCTGATGTTGCAACACCACCAGCATTTACAGCTTTCCCAGGACCGTACATGATTTTGTTATGTATTAATGTGTCGATTGCTTGAGGTGTACACCCCATGTTTGATGCTTCTGCAATACATATTGCTCCATTTTTAATCAAACTTTTTGCATCATCGCCATTCAATTCGTTCTGTATTGCACATGGCATTGCAATATCGACTTTTACACCCCAAGGTCTTTCGCCTGCGAAGAATGTTGCACTCTTAAACTTGGTGGCGTATGGTTCAACAATATCATTATTTGAGGCTCTAAGCTCTAGCATATACTCTAGTTTTTCTGAATTTAGCCCTTCGGGATCATATATATATCCATCGGGACCAGATATTGTCACGACTTTCGCACCTAGTTCAGTTGCTTTTGTTGCTGCACCCCATGCGACATTGCCAAAACCAGAAATTGAAATAATCTTACCCTTTAGTTCATATCCAGCACTCTCTAACATATGTTTTACAAAATATACAGCACCAAACCCAGTCGCTTCAGGTCTTATTAGCGAGCCACCATAACTCATGCCTTTACCTGTTAAGACACCTGTATTTTCTCTTGCTAATTTTCTATACATTCCGTAAAGGTATCCAATCTCTCTACCTCCAACGCCAATGTCGCCAGCAGGAATATCTGTTTGAGCACCAATATTATGCCATAACTCTAACATGAATGCTTGGCAGAATCTCATTATTTCTCTGTCGGACTTACCCTTTGGATTAAAGTCCGAACCCCCTTTAGCTCCTCCCATAGGAAGAGTTGTTAGAGCATTTTTGAATGTTTGCTCGAATCCAAGAAACTTCAAGATACTTAAATTTACACTTGGGTGGAATCTTAGTCCTCCCTTGTATGCCCCTATTGTGTTATTGAATTGTACTCTATGTCCGATATTTACCTGGACATTACCGTTGTCATCTAGCCAAGAAACTTTAAATGTAATGATTCTATCGGGCTCAACGATTCGTTCTGCGATTTTATTCGCTTCAAATTCTGGATGTCTATTATATATCTCTTCTACTGTAACCAGTACTTCTTTTATTGCTTGTATGTATTCGCTCTCCCCTGGATGTTTACGTTCAAGATCGGCTATTAAATTTTGTACGTTCATAGGAATTTTAGTTTTTTAGTTGATGAACAAATTTAATGATTAAATATATATTACTAACAGTTTTTTGTTAAAAATATTACTGTAATAAGTTATTAAGTATCCATTGATATGTCAAAAATGTGCCTATTGTATGAGTTGAATGTGGACTTTTAAAAGAAGTGCATGTATTTTAAATAATAAAAATGATTTTTTCGCCGTTAAGTTTTAAAAAGTTTCATCAAATCTCTATGAAAATAGCGTTTTCCTCTTTACAGTTTCAAAGATTATAAAAAAAATCGTATCTTTGTAGCTGAAATACGTTAAATTAAGGGTGATATATCATTTAAAGGACAATATTATCACTACTTTAGGGTATTGTACAACGTAAGAACAATTATAGAGATATAAGTTTATTAACGCAAAATTCTCAAAAAAGATGATTTATTCACACGAAGTTCAACACATGT
>CAMQVY010000002.1 GCA_947038405.1 uncultured Rikenellaceae bacterium
CTCTTCTAGTAGAAGAGATCTTATGTTTTGGATGTGCCATTTAAAAAATTATTATTATTAGTATAAATTTATTTTTGTGTCATTTTATCTTTTAATCCTTGAAGCTTAGACCAATCGTTGCCATCAATTGAAGATGTATCTCCTTTTGTTGCGATTGTTTCAAACTCCTCTTCTGTTACTATTTTAAAGTGCTCTAGCATTTCGGTATTACAACTTAAATTACCATTCTCATCCTCTTCATGGACTCGTTGATAAGGCAGTTCCAAGTAGATACTTTCATATATATACTGCGCTAGTTCCAACTGATCTTCTGCTGGGGTCAACCACATTATATCGCCATCAAACTCTTCACTTACATCTGAAAATCTTACGATCAATGTCGCTTCATACTCTACAGGTATAATGACCTCTTCTAAACAGCGATCACACTCCACACCTATTTTTGAGTCGATTTCAATCGAAAGATGCAACATAGATTCACTTTTTGTCAACTCAATTTCAACACTTCCTGTTCCTGAAGTTATTTGCGAATTGTCAAATGCCTTAAAAAAAGCATCATCTACCTGCATGGAGATGCGATGCACTCCAATGCTAAGATCCTTATAGGCAATAGTATATCTATCCAACGTATTCATTATTTACTCTAAAATTGTGCACAAAGTTACACAATAATACTAATTTTGCAAAGTTTTATGAACATTTAACTTATTGAGACTGATTATTTACGCTCAAAGTAAAGTAATATATCTATTAATAGCAATTATTAATGAATAAAATGTAATTTAACTCTGATTATATCTAATCACAAAGTGCATCCGAAGGAACGTATTGTAATAAAATTATCTTTCATAAATTTTGACTTCCAAAAATAATCAATTTATATTGATTCCGATAAATTTTAAATGTACATTTGCACTACAACCAATCGAGAATCAAATATAGTTCTTGATATTACACTCCTTATCAATATGGATTGCACAAAACAATATAAAATAAAAATTAGCTCTAACTATGAAGAGTGGTGGAGATATAACATATTTTTAACTACTGTAGGCTATGACGAGATGGATCAAGTCATATTCTACAAGAGCATAACTGATAGACCATATGAAATCACTGGAGACGACGAATATCGAAGCAACCCGCTTGAAGGTGAGAGATTAATTGAATTAAACTGCTCTGATTTAGCATATAGAGCTGAATTATACCTATACGTAATAACAAACACATACCCACAAACTCCGATTATTAGAGAGTGGCCACCATTCAAAATGACATTACAAGTCGAAATAAATGGAGAAATTGCGGAACAAAGTGACCATGAAGTGAATCAATGGGGAGGAACAACTCTAATAGCCTACAAACTTCCAGAATAAAAAATTCACTACGATCGCACAGATCCAACCAATCAGTACATATTTTATATATAAAATAACTAACACTAAAAGATATTATATGAGAACTGTAAAATATTGTGATAGTGTATATTCTGCACACCTAATATGCGGAACATTAGCAAATCATGAGATTAAATCTCAAGTGATAAATGAAACCATTAGCTCTGTACTACCCTATTCAGCTGCAATTGACTCACTTCAAGTACAAGTAGTAGTGGATGAAAAAGATTTTGATCGAGCTATTGAGATACTTAAATGTTCGGATGCAAATTTAAAAGATATACATTGCCCTGAATGTGGATCTTCAGATATAAGTTCTCGTTTACCATCTGACAAAAAAAGAAATGTTATAATGAGATATTTTCTTATTTTTATAGCTCTATTATCTGGGTCAACTCCTGGCTACATACGAAGTGTCAACTACTGCAAATCTTGCAACAAAGAGTTCAATAATAACTAACCATATAGTATTACTTTTATCATTTTACAGATAAGATAAATAGCCATGATCGAAGTAAATATAGAGAGATTATAATAAATTAAATACTAAATAAAAATGAAAAAATTAACACATGTTTTGTTTGCAACCTCACTACTTATAAGTATATCTGCTTGCAACAACTCTACCCCTAGAGTATATGAAGTATCTACCATTGATAATGGTGCTAAATTCTGCGAGGGAACAACCGAGAGTAACGATAAAATTTATTTCTCTAACTTTGGTGGAGAGAATCTTAATCCATTAAATACAGATGGGAAGGGATACATTATGAAAATTGTTGATAATAATCCTGAAGTACTAATACCTGCAAACGGCGACTTAAATGCACCTAAAGGGATGAATATAGAGGATAATTTTCTATATATTGCTGATGTTGGATGCGTGATGGTCTACAACCTAAAGGATACAACCCCTCCACTAAAACTTGAACTTCCTGAAGGTAATTTATTTGTAAATGATATAGCAATTGAAGATAATAACGCCTATATATCAGTAACAAATAGCGGTAAAGTATTTAAACTTGACATATCTAATCCTGCAAATCTATCTAAAGATATGATAGTAGAGTATGCAACTGTATCGGGTGCTAACGGAATCGTAATTGAAGACAAAACAATGTATATTGCATCATACCCTGCGGATGGAGTAACAACAGATAAAAATACAATCTATATTATAAAAAATATAGATAATCCTAAAGTTGAGAAGCTAATCTCTCGCCAAGGTCAATATGATGGACTTGCACTATCGGATAAAAAAGATAGATTATACTTTACTAATTGGATCGACGGCGAGGTTGGATATATCGTATTAGATACCAAAGAGGTAGTAATAATGGATATAAATTACACTTTTGCAGGTCCTGCGGATATGACGTACGATGATGGTAAACTCTACATACCAGACCTTCCAAACAGTAAGATAGTCACAATAGACGTAGACTAAAACAAAAAAAAACGAAGTGTCCAAAGAAGCTATATAAATACTCTTTGAACACTTCGTTTTTTTAATTTATTAATATTAATCGAAGTAGATTAATCGCAGCAGCACTTGAACGCATAATATTCTGCTCTCTCAACGAAACAAAGGTTATCTTCTCGGCAACAGTACCACTCGGACTAGATACTGAAATCCAAACAGTACCTACTGGTTTATCATCCGTTCCTCCATCTGGACCTGCAATACCCGTTGTAGATATAGAGTAGTCACTTCCACACAAACGCCTAACCCCTTCAGACATCTCTCTTGCCACCTGCTCACTAACAGCTCCATACTTCATAAGAGTCTCATTGCTGACGCCTAAAACTTTGTGTTTTATCTCATTACTGTAACTTACCACACTTCCTACAAAATATTTAGATGCACCACTATTAATCGTAAAACGACTACTCAACGCACCTCCAGTACATGACTCTGCAATAGATAGTGTCGCACCCTTTTCTATTAATATCTTTGCAACAACATCTGCAACCGTAATATCTCCATATCCAATAAAGTATTTTGGGATAATAGCCTTCAACTCATCGAATGCTCGATCAATAACACCTACTGCAACATCTTGAGAAACATTATACGCGGAGAGTCTTAACCTTATACCTGAGGGATTTGGCAAATATGCCAAATGAAGTGAATCATCTAAACAATCCTCCCACTCGGAAATAGTAGTAGCCAACACCGACTCTGCCAATCCAAATGTCATCACAGTCTTGTGTACATTTGAAGTAAATTCAAACCTATCTTCTAATTTTGGGATAACTAGCTCTGTCATTAGAGACTTCATCTCAAAAGGGACTCCAGGAAGTGATACGACAACTCGATCACCTCTCTCAAACCACATACATGGTGCTGTCCCGTTTCTATTAGGCAAAACAGTACAAACCTTAGGGACCATTGCTTGTGATTGATTTAGTTCATTAAATTCAACTCCCCTAGTCTTCAACATATCTTTTAAGAATTGGTACGTAGCTTCGTCTCGAACCAACTCTGATGAAAATATCTTAGCTAAAGTATGTTTTGTAATATCATCCTTTGTCGGACCAATCCCACCTGTAATGATTGTGATATCAACATCTCTAAGCGCAGATTCAACGCAATCTATAATCGCATCTTCTCTATCTCCGATAGATATTGTCGTATCAATAGTAACCCCTATATCATTTAACCTTGATGCAATCCACGCAGTGTTAGTATCTACAATCTGACCAATCAGAATCTCATCTCCAATGGTAATTATTCGTGCTTTCATATTTTTATAATATATTATCACAATCAAAAAGCAGAAAACTTAGTCTTCTGCTTTTATCTATTTATATGCTCTCTCCTTTTAAAGTTGCTGAACTACACTCTGTCACATTAACCATAACGTAGTCTCCAATTTTATAATCTTTCCTATCAAATATAAGAACCTTATTCTGGGAAGTCCTACCGTAAAGTTTCGTATCACTACGCTTTGAAACACCCTCTACTAAAACTTCAAAACACTTTCCTATATCCTTCTTATTACTCTCTAATGATAGCTTCTGTTGAAGATCAATTATCTCCGACAGACGAGCCGTCTTCACATCCTCTGGCACATCATCTACCATAGTACGTTGTGCCTTTGTATTTGGTCGCTCAGAGTACTTATACATATATGCAAAATCATATCCTACCTCATTCATCAATGAAATCGTCTCTTTATGATCTTCCTCAGTCTCGCCACAGAACCCAGCTATTACATCTGTTGTTATTGAGCAATCAGGAAGGTATTTACGAATTGAATACATCCTATCTAAATACCACTCACGACTATACTTTCGATTCATCAACTCGAGCATATGACTACTCCCTGATTGTGCAGGCAAGTGTATAGCTCGACATATATTAGGCATCGAAACCATGATCTTTAAAACCTCATCACTCAAATCCTTTGGATGAGACGTAGAAAATCGAACCCTTAATTGTGGACTAATATCAGCTACTCGCTTCAATAGATCAGGAAAACCCATCACACCACCCTCAGTCTTAGTCCAACCATATGAGTTCACGTTCTGGCCGAGAAGAGTCACCTCTTTATACCCCGACTCAAATAGAGTCTTTGCCTCATCGATAATAGTTTGCGGATTACGACTTCGCTCAATGCCTCTCGTATATGGAACAACACAGTAAGAACACATATTATTACACCCACGCATGATTGCAATAAATGCACTCACCCCATTCTTATCAAGTCTAACAGGATCTATATCTGCATATGTCTCCTCCTGAGATAGAACAACACTCACTCCTTTGACACCTTTGCGGATACTCCTCACTAAATCAGGCAGATCTCTATACGAATCTGGACCAACAACGACATCGACAATTTTAGACTTTTCGATTAACTCCTCGTTTAATCTCTTAGCCATACATCCAATAACTCCGACTATAAGTTTTCTATTTAATTTCTTGTATTTATTGAACTCTTTTAATCGACCCCAAATACGCTTCTCTGCATTATCTCTAATTGAACAGGTATTTATAAGTATAATATCAGCTTCTTCTATCTTATCTGTGTAAAAAAAGCCCTCTTTTTGCATAATTGACACTACAATTTCACTATCACCAAAATTCATTTGGCAACCATATGTCTCAATATGTAGCTTCTTTCCATTACCCAAAATTGGGCGTATCGTTTTAAAATCCATTTACAGTCACTTATTATATTATAGCTTATTATTTTATAAAGCTATAAATTATTTGCCTATCAAGGCAAAGGTAGTTTTTTCTTTTATTACAACAAAATCATTAAGATTGATTAAATAAACTTTTAGAGTATAGCTAAAAATAGAGCGAAACATACAATAGACCATCCATCTAATAGAGACGAAAATAATCCTCTTTTATTAGTCATAATGGAGTATATTCTGATTATTGCAATGGCATGATTGTTGGACTCATATTTTTAATATTCTTAAAAATTACTAACTCAAAATTATTCCAATTATGAAAAAGTATCAATGTGGGGCTTGTCCATATATTTACGACCCCGAAGTAGGAGATCCGGATAATAATATAGCTCCAGGGACATCATTTGCAGACCTTCCAGAAGATTGGGCTTGTCCTCTATGTGGAGAAGAAAAAGATGGGTTTACAGAGATCGTATAACAACATAAAAAAAGAACAGTAACATAACCAGTGTTTGCATTAATCACATACTGATTTTATTACTGTTCTTTTTAATATATACGTACAAAAAAGACCTACATCACTGTAAGTCTTAATAATTTGTGTGAGCTGTTGACGAGGATTGAACTCGTGACCTCTTCCTTACCAAGGAAGTGCTCTACCACTGAGCTACAACAGCGGTACAATTTGGAGCGGAAGACGAGGCTCAAACTCGCGACCCTTAGCTTGGAAGGCTAATGCTCTATCAACTGAGCTACTTCCGCTTATAAAAAAAATTCGTGGGGGAAGATGGATTCGAACCACCGAAGACGAAGTCAGCAGATTTACAGTCTGCCCCATTTGGCCACTCTGGTATTCCCCCAGATAATTATTAAATAAAGTATTAAGATTTTACTCTTTTACTTTGAGCCGATGGAGGGATTCGAACCCACGACCTGCTGATTACAAATCAGCTGCTCTGACCAACTGAGCTACATCGGCGATAATAATAATGTTTACATTGTATCTGAACATCTTTTTTAAAGCGTGACAAAACTACGCATTAGTTTTGTAATTTGCAAATATTTCATCATATTTTTTCATAAAAAATATTGTACGCAAGTATTATTTATGAAAAAATACGATGGAAACACAAGCTAAATATAAATACAACACATTGATTAATCGTTAAATAGGCTCCTCGGAAGCTCATCCACTCTATTAATATAAAGTATCTCAATATTTTCTGATAATTTTTTCAATCCACTATTGCGAACATACCCAGAAACGATAATTCGTTTAAATCCTAACCTAGCTGCTTCACTAATTCGCTGCTCTGTTCTCGGAGCTGGTCGAACCTCACCAGACAAACCAACCTCACCTGCGCAACAAACACCCTCTTGTATTGGTCTATCATAATAGGAAGAAACAATAGCTGCTACCACAGATAGATCTAATCCCGTATCTGCAACCTTAAAACCGCCCGCAAAGTTTAAAAATACATCCTTTGCAAACATCTTCATTCCTACCCTCTTCTCCAAAACAGCTAAAAGCATATTTAATCGCTTCGTATCAAAGCCAGTAGAGCTTCGCTGAGGTGTTCCATACGCAGCATTGCAAACTAACGCTTGCGTCTCAATTAAGTAAGGTCTTATGCCGTCTACCGCAGCTCCTACAGAAATACCGCTCAATGGCTCATCATAGTGAGAAAGTAGTATCTCCGATGGATTCTCAACCTCTCTCAACCCTTCATTAAGCATCTCAAAAACTCCAATCTCAAATGTCGCACCAAATCGATTCTTAATACCTCTAACAATACGATATATATTGTTATTATCCCCCTCAAACTGAAGTACAACATCAACAATATGTTCTAAAATTTTAGGACCTGCAATCGTCCCATCCTTTGTGATGTGACCAATTATAATGATTGAGGTATTATTTTGTTTGGCATACTTCAAAAACATAGCCGAACACTCTCTAATTTGCGATACACTACCTGGAGATGAATCTAATATATCTGAATATATAGTCTGAATAGAATCAACCACAACAAGATCGGGTTTAACCTCTTCAATTTGCAGCAATATATTTTCGATTAATGTCTCACCATATATAAAACAATCAGTATTAGTAACACCAATTCTAGTAGCTCTCATCTTTATCTGCTGGGGAGACTCCTCGCCAGAGACATATAATGTTTTAAGTCCATTATCTGCTAGAGCTAATTGCAAACTCAACGTTGATTTTCCAATCCCAGGCTCTCCACCTAGCAAAATAAGAGACCCTCTAACCAAACCTCCTCCAAGCACTCGATCAATCTCTTTATTACCCATAGGGACACGTGTGTGCACACTATCAGCAATTTCACTCACTCTTTGAGGCTTAGCAGCAGTAAATTTAACAACTGAGTTTACTCTACCCTCTTTTTGGATTACCTCCTCCGCAAATGTGTTCCACTCCCCACACGCAGTGCATTTACCTAGCCACTTAGGGGATTCGTATCCACAATTTTTACAAAAAAATGCTTTTTTTACTTTTGCCATGAGCTTATAATTAATTATATAAATTTATCTTCAACAAATAAACACAGAAAACAAAGTTTTCATGAAAGTTTGATTAAACTTTTTAAAGTTTATCGCCAAAGGCAGTTTGCAGTCTAGTTTAGTTCACTAAACGCAGGGAACTGTCCTACGCGGACGGCGGTGCGTGGTCGCACTCAACAAACAATCACAGAAAACAAAGTTTTCACGAAAGTTTGATTAAACTTTTTAAAGTTTATCGCCAAAGGCAGTTTGCAGTCTAGCTTAATTCACTAAACGCAGGGCACTGTCCTACGCGGACAGCGGTGCGTGGTCGCACTCAACAAATGTATCTAAACAGAAAAAAGCGCCTATAAAAGGCGCTTTCTATCTACAATCTACAAGTTAAGATTACTCCGCAATTGGAGTAATGTTAACAAATGATCTACCTGAAGCTTTCTTGCAGAAGCTTACTGTTCCATGAGTCAAAGCAAAAAGTGTATGGTCTTTACCAATACCTACATTCTCACCTGGATTGTGTACAGTACCTCTTTGGCGTACGATAATATTGCCAGCTTTCGCAAACTGACCACCAAAAAGCTTTACACCTAATCGCTTACTTTCTGATTCACGACCATTCTTTGAGCTACCTGCCCCTTTCTTGTGTGCCATTTTTTTTCAGTTTTTGGTTATGCAATAATATCTTCAATGAGGATCTGAGTTAAATACTGTCTATGACCGTTTTTAACTTTGTATCCTTTTCTTCTCTTCTTCTTAAATACGATAACTTTATCGTCCTTAAGATGTCTAAGAATCTTTACATTGACTGAGGCTCCTTCTACTACAGGTGAACCTACTTTTACCTGACCGTCATTGTCTATTAGCAGTACTTTGTCGAAACTCAAAAGAGAATTTTCATCTCCTTTAAGACGGTTAACATAGAGTTTACGACCTTTCTCAGCTTTAAATTGCTGACCTGCGATTTCTACTATTACGTACATTAATTAAAATGTTGATTTTAGTGAATACATTTATGCAAAGATAGGTATTATTTTTTAATTTGCAAATAATACAATTAATATTATCGTATTATGTGAATTTTTGTTCTCTTCATCTACTAAGCACCTCCCCCACAATATAATTGCAGGAATATATCAAACCAGTACACTAACTACTTGCTAATGCCATAACTACGCAATTACAGACAATAAAAATATTGAAGAGTAATAAAAAATTACTACCTTAGTGCGAATTATAAAAAAAAAGAAAAATGTATATCGTAAATACAACCTTTATTGTAGAGTCAACGGCTCAAGATTCATGGCTAAACATCATTAGAAACATGTATATCCCTTTTATTCAATCGAATGGATTTAATGACATAACATTTACAAGAATAATATCAACAGAACCAACAAGAGAGTTTACCTACTCTATCCAAGTTGGAATTAGTGATATGGAACAGTATAATATCTTTATGGAGAGAGTTTTAGTGGAGTACAGCGCAATCACAACCCCTGTTTTCGGTGAAAAGATTGTTTGGTTTACCTCACTAATGAAAAAGCTATAAGATCAAATAAAAATACGTAGGGGGCTATATGTATAATATTGTTCCCTGCGTCATAATAGATAAGGTTTAAAGTATATACTACGCAAAAAACAAAACCACTGCTAGTATAATTTACGTTCTATAACATCGATGAGTTTCTGAAACTAAAACTTGACTCTGCGGTTATAATCATGTGATCGATAAGAGCAATGTCAAAGAATGCAGCTCCTTGAGTAATTCTTTTTGTAAGATTAATATCCTCAGAACTCGGTATCAATCCTCCTGAAGGGTGATTGTGTACAAGTACCATAGAACAAGCAAGTAATTCGATAGCACGCTTTATAACAATTTTATGGTCAACAAATACACCATTAACTCCACCTTGACTCACCTTGACTTTATCAAGAATCGTATTTGCAGAGCTGAGGTAAACAACCCACATCTCCTCGTGTAGAAGACGTCCAATAAGAGGTCTAAATATAGTTATAATATCCTCATTTGATGTTATGACTCTTATCTTATCCTTTTCTGAATTATTTACTCTAACTCCAAGCTCAATAGCACTAGCAATATGTACAGCTCTCTTAACACCAAGACTCTCCACCATACGTAACTTTGAAATAGAGCAGTTAGAGAGTTCACTCAACGAGCCTCCTAAAGAATTTATTATATTTATTGCTAGATTATGTGCCGACATACCATTAGTCGCTTCACCGATAATAATACTCAATAATTCAGTATCATCAAGTGCCGAAAAGCCTCTGGAGATTAATTTTGATCTAATCTCTTTGTCGGTTAACATCATAAATTTTGATCCTCTTTCATTGATTGGTCGAACATCTCAAGAATATTATCTCCAGCTTCATCGCTAACCATAATCTCCGAAACAGAGAACGAGGCATTCTGTTCTGCTTCTTTTTTAGAAGATCCCGTACCAAATCCTATCTCTAAACCATCTACAACTATAATAGAGTGGAATAGTGGACTTTTTGCTGTTGAACCATCAGCATGATTTGTATTAAAGACGATAACCCTACGACTCTTTTGACACCACTCAATAATACGACTCTTAAAATCGGTCTCAGTAGTCGAAACCTCATCTATGTCCATATGATTAAGTATTAGATCATTAATTATAAGTCTATTTATAAACTCATACCCCTTATCAAGGTAAATAGCACCAAGCATCGCCTCCATAGCATCACCCCAGATATGTTTCTGAGTATAATTACCATTAGTTTGATATATCACATACTGGTCTAGTCCAAGACTCAAACACAACGCATTCAAAGATGTTCTACTAACAATTTTTGATCGCATCTGAGTTAAAAAACCCTCTGCTTCAGTAGGATACTCAATATAAAGATAGTCCGAAACGACAGATTCAAGTATAGAATCACCAAGAAACTCTAATCGTTCATTATTAATTAATGTCCCATCTTCTAAATGTAAAGAAGCTGACCTGTGTATCAAGGCCAGCTTATATAGTTCTATATTGTTCGGATAGATTCCGAATATTTGATCCAAAATTTGGTAATAATGCTTATCTACACCAAAGTGCTTATAATAAATTTTTAAAAGTTTTTCAAACATTTTTAAACCTCCTTAGTAGATAATGAGCACTAATGCTCCATGTATTATTATATTTTCTTAAATACTACAGATGAGTTATGTCCGCCAAAACCGAACGTGTTACTCAACGCATATTTAACATCTCTTTTCTGCGCAGTACCTAAAGTAAGGTTTAACTTTGCATCGATCTTTGGATCTACCTCTTCAACATTTATTGTTGGAGGTATAATTCCTGAATTAAGTGTAAAAATACAAGCTAATGCCTCAATAGCTGCTGCAGCACCAAGAAGGTGACCAGTCATACTCTTAGTTGAGCTTATATTCATATTGTAGACATGGTCTCCGAATGCAGCTTTAAGTCCATTAATCTCAGCAACGTCTCCAACTGGTGTTGACGTACCATGAGTATTAACGTAATCAATATCAGTAATACTGATACCCGCATCGCTAACCGCATCAAGCATAGCTTTTCTTGCGCCCAATCCTTCTGGATGTGGTGATGTAAGGTGATAAGCATCTGCGCTCATTCCTCCACCTACAATTTCTGCATAAATTTTTGCTCCACGAGCAATTGCATGCTCATACTCCTCGAAAATCAAAGCTCCAGCACCCTCTCCAATTACGAATCCATCACGATTTACATCGAATGGTCGAGATGCAGTGGTTGGGCTATCATTTCTTGTAGATAAGGCTTGCATTGAGTTAAATCCACCTACTCCTGGAGGATTTATAGATGCTTCAGAACCTCCAGTAACCATTATGTCTACTTTACCATAACGGATGTGATTCATTGCATCAATCATTGCGTGATTAGAAGATGCGCAAGCTGAGACAGTACAGTAGTTCGGTCCCATGAAGCCATACTTTATTGAAATATGACCTGCTGCGATATCTGCAATCATTTTAGGTATAAAGAAGGGGCTGTAGCGAGGAATAAATCCCCCTTCTACATAACCCTTAACTTCTTCGTAGAAAGTTTGCAATCCACCAATACCTGAACCCCAAATAACACCTACACGCTCAAGGTCAACTTTCTCTAGGTCTAAATCTGAGTCACTAACAGCTTGCTCGGCAGCGATAAGCGCAAATTGCGTAAATAAATCATACTTACGTAACTCCTTGCGCTCAAAATGGTCATTCGGGTTGTAATCTTTAACCTCACAAGCAAATTTTGTCTTAAAATTAGTAGCATCAAAGCGAGTAATCGGAGCAGCTCCGCTAACTCCATTTTCCAAATTAGTAAAGTACTCTTGAATACTATTTCCTAAAGGATTTATAGTTCCGATACCTGTTACAACGACCCTTTTTAACGACATAATAATTTTTGTTTTGTTTGACAAATTTTGTAATTGCGGTTTTAATTAAGAATACTATTTCTTAGCTTCAATGTAAGTAGTAGCCTCTCCTACTGTAGTGATTTTCTCTGCATCCTCATCTGGAATAGAGATACCAAATTCTTTTTCAAATTCCATGATCAATTCAACTGTATCTAGAGAATCAGCTCCTAGATCATTTGTGAAACTTGCAGCAGGTACAACTTCTGCGATATCTACACCTAACTTATCAACGATAATCTCGGCAACTTTTGAAGAAACTTCTGACATAATCTTTTTCTTTTTAATTTAACAATGTTTTTTATATATAAATTTACTTATTTCAAAGTCTATTTTGTGCAAATCTAATACATTTTCTATTACTTTTGACAAATAAATGCATTTTTTTACAAAAAAATTAACACCATCAATACCTAAAACACTTACAATGAAAGAATTAGCTATATTCGCATCTGGTAGCGGAACCAACGCAGAAAACATAATTAAATATTTCAATTCATCAAATGAGATAAATATTGCACTAGTACTTACAAATAATCCTACAGCTGGAATCATTGATAAGTGTAAAGAACTGGGTGTAAAGTGTCGTATATTTAGCAAAACGGAATTTAGGGAGAGTGATGATATATATAATGTACTTATAGATGCTAAGATTGATTATATAATTTTAGCTGGATTTTTATGGTTTGTACCTCAATCAATAACAAATAGATGGGCTGGACACATAATAAACATCCACCCTGCTCTACTTCCCAAATATGGGGGTAAAGGTATGCACGGAATGAATGTACATAGAGCTATTGTCGAAGCTGGGGAGAGTGAAACTGGAATTACAATCCACCATGTAGATGACGTTTATGATAATGGAGGGATAATATTCCAAACAAAAGTTGACATTGAGCCAAATGACACTCCCGACATAGTTGCGGCAAAAGTACAAGCACTAGAGCAAGCGCACTTCCCAAAAGTCATAGAAAAACTCTGCAAAAAAAACTAAACCACAGAAAACAAAGTTTTCAAGAAAGTTTGATGAAACTTTTTAAAGTTTTCCGTCGGAGACAGTTCGTAGAGTAGTTTTAGTTTGATAAACGCAGGGAACTGCCCTTAGCGGGCGGCGGTACGTGATCGCACTCAACATAAAATTGAACCACAGAAAGCAAAGTTTTCACAAAAGTTTGATGAAACTTTTTAAAGTTTTCCGTTGGAGACAGCTCATAGAGTAGTTTTAGCTTGATAAACGCAGGAAACTGCCCTTCGCGGGCGGCGGTGCGTGATCGCACTCAACATAAAACTACTTAAATATATATTTCATAATTTTGTCTGTTGCTCCTACATTGTCTTGAACGTATGCCTGAGCCAAAAGATGTCGTTTATCGTATAGGTCTTCATTAGCCTCCATTTCAGACAACCAAAGATCTAAACCCTCAGAACAAGATATACTTGTTGCCGCACCAGATTCAATCATATCTCTAGCCTCTTTAAATTTAGAGTAATTAGTTCCAAAAACTAATGGCAATCCAAAGGTCGCAGCCTCAAGAGTATTATGTATTCCAACACCAAACCCACCTCCAATATACGCGTAATGAGCATATCTGTAAACAGAAGATAAGATACCAATAGTATCTATAATTAAAACATCATACTCCTCAAGGTTAACATCACTCCCAACACACTCAGTATATCTAATAACTTTTCGCGAAGAGTCTGAAATTATCCCCTTAATTCGATCTTGCTCCATCTCATGTGGAGCAATTATAAACTTTAGGTTTTTATACTTCTCCATCATAGGCTTAATCACCTCTTCATCTAACCCCCAAGTACTACCCGCAATAAATATTTTAGACCCGTTCTTGAAACGTTCAACAACCTCATTCATAGGAGAGTTATTAGCAATGGATGCAACTCGATCAAATCGTGTATCACCAGCCACTTGAACATTATCAATATCAATACTATTAAGAAGCTCTTTAGAGTGATTATTCTGTACGAATATCATCTTAAAGCCTCTTAAAGCCTCTCTGAACATCTCACCATGTTTCTTGAAGAAAATCTGATCATCTCTAAATATTGCAGATATAAGATATGTCTTACACCCTACCCTATGCAGCTGATTTAGTATATTCAACCAAAATTCGTATTTAATAATTATAGCCACCTCAGGGCGAACTAACCCTACGAATCGTTTCGCATTAGAGAGTGTGTCAGCAGGTAGATAAAAGATATAGTCCACCCCCTCATACCCCTTTCTCACCTCATAACCTGAGGGAGAGAAGAATGTAAGTAATATTTTCCTCTCAGGAAACTCCTTTTTAATCCTCTCGATCACAGGTCTCCCTTGCTCAAACTCACCTAAAGATGCTGCATGAATCCAAACAATTCGATCACCAGGATTTACACTCTGAGCTATACGTTTAAAAATATTCTTACGTCCTTCGACCCAAAGTTTAGCTTTTGAGTTGAAAGGAGAAACAATCTTCATTAATATAACAAGAAGATCTATACCCAAATTATATAGTAACATATTTATGACTCTATTTTTACTTCTCAATATCTTCTAGTGCAACACGGTTCAACACCTCAATCTTACCCCCAACACAATCAATAATACGCTTACGCATCAAAGTTTCCATTACAGTCTGCAATGAACTTCTTGTTGCTCCGAAATACTCAGCAATGTGTGCAACGTCAGGAATAATTATAACACTTGACGACTGCTCCAATAGATAGTGTGCGAATTTAGCCTCTAAAGTCTTTAACGAAAGCACATATATTTTTTTCGACCAAGCATTTGCACGATTTGAGATTATATCAATAAAATTAGATAGTACAACCATCTCTTCTTGCATAATTTCAAAAATCAAACCCCTATGAAGGGTTAATATCTCAACATCATCACACTGAGCAATAACATCAACAGGTAGTCTATTGCACCCTCCGAATAGGAATGCTGGTGCAATTAGTTGTGGAGCCTCAAGAACATCTACCAACAAACTCTGTCCAGAGGTGTATGTAAATTCACCACTAACACACCCTTTTAATATAATCATCAAGCCAGAATATGCACTATCCTTACTAGCGATGACATCTCCTTTTTTATACTTATCGATAGTGTACTGTGAGTTATCACCAATAAGTTCACTAATCGTCTCACTACCTAAACCCATAAATAGTGGACATTGCGTTAAAATATCATACATAACAAATTCTTATTTTAGTAAAAAAATATCTGTTTTTTTCTATCACATATCCCTGCCCCATAGGGGCAACTAACCAAACTCAAACTCAACACATACTACCAACGACAATACATAGCATTAGGAGTAAATTCCAATGCACACCTATCATTGTCATACACGATAGTAATTAGGTCAAACTGAGGGTCTAAATCTATGTCATACTCAAACACATACGCCTCTGCGGCACATCTTAGAGCATTAAACTTTCCTTTTGTAATAGCCTCCTTGGGAGTTGTGAGTGACTCTTTAGCTCTTGTTTTAACTTCAATAAAATGC
The DNA here is from genome assembly GCA_947038405.1 of uncultured Rikenellaceae bacterium. GTDB lineage: Bacteria > Bacteroidota > Bacteroidia > Bacteroidales > Rikenellaceae > CAMQVY01. The sequence goes on from CAMQVY010000002.1 coordinate 16,013, forward strand.
ACCTCATCACCCTTTACAGCTACAATATCGAGTTCATATCGCCCTTTTCGCCAATTAGCATGAAGAAGCTCATAACCATTATTCAACAGCCACTTAGCAGCGACAACCTCTCCTCTTGTACCGATATCCGATGAAGTAGACATAAATCTACATTAAGAAGCTAAAATTGCCCCCTTCACCTATCTCAATAGGCTCTTGTCCATATTTAAATACTCTTACAGGTCTCTTCCCGATAAGAGATAACTGAACCCCTTCAACCTTCAACATACAGCCCTCTCTCAAACCTGCAACATACATATCTTTATTTGCTGCAATATACTCTTCAATACGCTGCTCTCTCGTCTCTCCAGCATGACCTTCGGGATTATGATCGAGATAGTGGGGATTAATTTGAAACTTAATCGCGCCTATTGTATTAAATGATTGAGGTTGCACAATTGGCATATCATTAGTTGTACACAATGTCGGACAACAAACATTACTTCCAGCACTCCAACCTACAAAAGGCATACCTTCGTTGATACGACTCTTAATAGCCTCCATAAGTCCCTCCTCCTGCATACGTTTAACTAGAGCAAAAGTGTTACCACCACCAACAACTACCGCCTTTGCATTGGCAATAGCCTCTGCAGGGTTATCTAATCTATGAGTCGATACAACTTTAATGCCTATCTCATCAAAACGTGATTGAACCTTAGATTCATAAATATCATATGAGAACGTAACTGCCGCATAAGGGACAAAAAGCACCTCAGAGACTCCATTTAAAAATGATTTAATCTCATCTATTGGGTATTTCAAATACTCCTCACCTGCATTAGTTGAGTTACTAATTAGTAATAATCTCATATCTTTAGCTTTTTATAATTAGAGTTAACCTACCTATTAATAGTGCATTTTTTCAGTTGCACCATAATTTTGCCAACAGTATTGTTGATTGAGGTGTTAGTAATTATGTTAATAACTTTGTTGATAAAATTGTTAATAACTTTGTTTGTAACTTAAAAATAAAGTAACTGCCCATATAGAGCAGTTACTTTGAATCTACTCTTCTCCCTCTTCTTCCTTCATGTTTGTGAAGACGTTCACAACATCGTCATCATCCTCTAGTTTGTCAATTAACTTCTCTAGAGTAACTCTCTGCTCTGGTGTAATATCTTTTGTTTCGGTAGGAATACGTACAAACTCACCACTAATAATCTCAACACTTTGATCTTCAAAGTATTTTTGGATTGCTCCATAAGATTCAAATGTACCATAAATATGGATCTGCCCCTCAAACTCAAACAACTCATCAACACCAAGATCAATTAACTCTAGCTCGAGCTCCTCAATATCTACGCCCTCAGCCATTGCGATCTTAAAAACACACTTATGGTCAAACATAAATCCTAAACAACCACTTGTACCCAAAGAACCACCCAATTTATTGAATGCACAACGAACATTTGCAACAGTACGAGTTGTGTTATCCGTTGCAGTCTCTACAAGTACTGCAATTCCGAATGGTCCATAACCCTCATATATCATCTCTTTATATGCCGTTGTATCTTTAGATATTGCGCGCTTGATTGCCCTATCAACATTATCTTTAGGCATATTTTCAGCCTTTGAATTCTGAATCAACACTCTAAGTCTTGTGTTAATGCCTGGATCTGGACCGCCAGACTTCACTGCAATCTCAATCTCTTTTCCTAACTTTGTAAACACTCTGGCCATATTGCCCCAGCGTTTCATTTTACGTGCTTTTCGGTATTCATATGCTCTTCCCATATCGCTTATATTGTAATTAATTAGTTTGATTTATCTAAAATTAGCTACATACATACCAAATTAGTACAATATGTGCATAAATTTACTCACAAAATTACTTACTTTTTAGTGAACCTACAAAAAAATCATAACTTTGTTGCATAATATTATTTAAGATTAATATTTAACAGGAGTAATAATAATAATTTTTACATTATAAAGAGATGAAAGAGCATATAGACAAAGCAGTTGAAGTCCTTCGTGCAGGAGGCATAATACTATATCCAACGGATACAATTTGGGGAATAGGTTGCGATGCAACTAACAGTGATGCAGTTGAGAAAGTTTATAAATTAAAAGGATCAATAGATAAGAAAAGTATGTTGATTCTTGTTGACAAGATTGACAATCTGGTTAGATATGTGGGCAATGTTCCATCGGTTGCGTGGGATCTATTGGAGATGACAGACAAACCATTAACTCTAATTCTACCTGGAGCACATGGAATATCTACAAGTCTAATCCCTGAAGATGGATCAGTAGGTGTTAGAGTTCCTGACCATGAGTTCTGTACAAAACTAATACAGAGACTCGGAAGACCTCTTGTATCGACATCTCCTAATCTATCTGGAGAGCCAACACCTCTTACGTTTAGAACTATACCTAAAGTGATCTGCGATGGAGTAGATTTCATTGTGAGTCCTCAATTTGAGGGTAAGGGAACAAAAGCACCAAGTTCAATAATTTCATTGAACAATAGTGGCGTTGTTAACATAATAAGAGAGTAATGAAGGTTCTTAGAGTTGACATCCAAAAACGTTTCGCAGACTCAGACATACTGGGTCATGTGAACAACGTAAATCTTCAACACTATTTTGATGTTGGAAAGGTAGATTTTATGACAAAAACACTTAAAATTGATGTTCTACACGACTCTAAGGGATTTATTACGGCATCTACAACCACAAACTATCTTATACAAACTAAGTTTTTTGAGGATGTGTGTGTCGAGACAACAATTGAGAGTATTGGAAATAAGAGTTTAACTATGTTCCAAAAGATATTGAGCATTGAAACAGAAGAGATTAAAGCCGAAAGCAGAAGTGTTTTTGTCGCATTTAACTTTAAGGATCAAGAGTCAATAGTAATTCCAGATAATTGGAGAGATGCCCTAAAAAAATAAGTGTTCACTGCGATCTATAGAACTGCCCTACGCGGATGGGCTACGTGATCGCAGTGAACAATTTTTTTACTCTGCTTTCCCTTTATTGAAAAAGGGAATATATATAGATACGGTTAGTAGTACACCTGAAAATATAAAAATAGCAGATACTAAATCCGCATTATCAAATCTCTCTTGCCCACGAATAGTTGCAACGATAATAGTCATGACGGGCTGAATATATCTGTATAGTGCCGTATGTATTGCGGTTAACTTCTCAACACCTCGATACAACAGAAAAGATGGAATTATTGTTCCAAATATAAGTATATAGAACATCTCTAGTTGTATCATAACGGGCATATTCATAAAATCAACAGTAAAAGCATCTTTTGCAAAAAATGGGGCTGTTATAAGCAAGCCAACAAAATAGTAACATCCAATCACCACAACTGTACCATGTCGGCTCAACACTGGCTTAATAATAATAGTCTGAATTGCGATACAAAAGACACTTATAAATATTAAGAGATTACCGAAAGCTTCTGAACCATGGACAATAACCCCTCGGTGATCTACCATCAGTATTCCTGCACCGACAAAAGCCAATACCATTCCTATTTTTCGGGGCAATGCAATTTTAGTTTTTGAGACTATACGACTCACAAATAGTGTAAATACAGGACCAAGTGTCGCAATTATTGATGCACTGATTGGCGTTGTATATTTTGCACCCCAAAGAAGCATATACATACTTCCGTATGTTACAAGAGTAGAGACAATAACAATGCGAATAATCTCACGCCACGTAAATCTATTTTTATAATATATTATCGAGAGCGGGATAAAGAATATTGAAGCAAATAGTATCTGATAGAATAATATATCTTGAAATGAGCCCCAATTTTTAACCAGAGAGATGAAATACGAAAAATTGACCCCATATAGTAAATTGGAGAATATAAGATCTAAGTGCGATGTGATACGTCTCTTCAAACTACAATGGATTTTTGATACATAATTTACTTTGTGCAATTTACGTACCAAAAATCCATAACAACTAATTTAATAGTATCTCTTGAAATTTAGCCTTAAATATTAACGAAACATACTGAATCTAATAGCCCATACAGATCCCAGTATAACCTTTAAATGTAACCTGAATCGCTCCAAAAGGCAAAACCTTAACCCTTATATTATCTACTTCTGCATTCGCTCCTCTATGGAGATCAATATCGATCTCTCCACTAACAAGCGGGTAAGAGTTTATTTTCTTATAAATTAATGGTTCTATAATATTGTATGATGCTACAAACATATCCAATCCAGGGTAGGCTTTAACCTCATTTACAGTACCTTCATCTGTTGTTACTGAGTATGAACCCCATTTATTAGGATCAAGACTAGGTAAGAGTTTAATATTAATAGACGCATTGCTAATTGCTCCAAAACCATAGTTCTCAATCTTAATACTCCATTGACTATTATTCACTTGATTTTTTATACGAAAGCTATTACTCTCGATACTTTCTACACCTGAATACCATGGGTCACCTCCATAATTGATACTCTTATACTTAACGACATTCCACTCCACACCTTCTGAAGTAAGTGAATCTGTTGATGCTCGGTAGATCTGCCACTCTTCACCATCAGCATGCTTAACGAATACTGAGTCATGTCTCTCTAAAATATCATATCCAGTTAATGTATAATATTTAAGACTATCTCTTTTTGCACCATCAGACTGAAGGTATGCATCTATTTTACGAGCAAAGTCGAAAGTCTCAATATAGCTTTCAATAGTCCTATTCACTTTAACATATACCAATCGTGGTGCTTCTAATTTTATTTCATCTCCAAAATAGTGCCCACTAGTACAAGAAGAGAGACAACCTATTATAAATAACAGAATTAAACTATTTTTTATTAATTTCATAATTTCTCTATTTTATAATTAAAAACGGTATCCACCACCAAAAACAATGACTCCTTGTATTCCACTTGCAAACTCCATAGATCCAAAAAACTTTTTACCAACAGAGACACCAAAATAGGTTATATTTCCAGATACTCTAGCAGGGGTTTTAGTTGAGTAAATTTCAGAGTTGTGGTATCTAAGCCTAACACCCAGACCCAATTGAGAGTATAGACGCACCATTGGTCGATTTAGATATGTGAAGCGAATTGTCGGAACGATTGCAAAATTAGAGATACTAGACTCCTCAATAATTTTACTATCTATACGATTATAATAATCTTCACTCTCCTTTACATATGACAACGTAGCCCCAACAGAGAGCCATTTCAATACCTGATAACTATAACCAAGAGAGTATGCTGCCGAAACAGAGCTCTCTTTAAACATTAAAAGTTGTTCATAATTTTCATTAGAAAAATTCGGATATATCATACCACAACCATCTTTTGCCCATCCATTAAAAAGTATAGGAAATGCACCTATCATAAATTTAACTTCGTGCTCAGGACTTAGTGATTCAATTCCTTGCTCTTTCGCACCTGCCGATATTGATACACCAACAGCGAAAAGAGCCAATAAAATAGTTTTTAGTTTATTCAAAATAATAATTTATAAATTAAGCGATGTAAGATAATTAAAAAATTGAAGATTCCAAGTAATATATTTAACTTTATTGCTATAATATGCTCATTAACAAGGGAAAGGAGATTTTCAAAATTAATTGAAAATCTCCTTTTTTTATATTCTGCGTTAAAATTATAAACTACCCTAATCGGACAAATCTACATGATCGCAGAGAACAGATGAAATCTTATAATTTAACAAGATTCTTTCCATTCATATCCTCTGGCTGTCCAATACCCATAAGAGCCAAAACTGTAGGTGCAATATCTGCAAGAACTCCACTCTCAACACTCTTAACTCTATCCGATACAACAATAATAGGTACAGGATTTAATGAGTGAGCAGTATTAGGTGTACCTGAAGTATTAACTGAGTGATCAGCATTTCCATGGTCAGCAATAATTACAACCTCATATCCATTCTTCTTTGCAGTCTCAACAACAGCCTCAACACACTCGTCAATAGTCTTTACAGCCTTCACAATTGCATCGTAAACACCTGTATGTCCAACCATATCACAGTTAGCAAAATTCAATGCAACGAAGTCAAATTTCTGAGAATCTAAAGCCTCAACAAGCTTATCCTTAACCTCATAAGCACTCATCTCTGGTTGAAGATCATATGTAGCAACCTTAGGAGATGCAACTAAAATACGCTCCTCATTCTCAAACTTCTCTTCACGACCACCATTCATAAAGAAGGTAACGTGCGCATACTTCTCAGTCTCCGCAATACGTAGTTGAGATAAACCTTTACTAGCGATATACTCTCCAAGAGTATTTTGAACATTATCCTTATCAAACAATATGTGTAGCCCCTTAAACTTAGCGTCATAAGGAGTCATAGTGCAATAGTACAAAGGCAAAGTCTTCATACCCTCTGCTGTCATATCCTCTTGTGTAAGAGCAATTGTAAGCTCCTTAGCTCTATCATTACGATAGTTAAAGAATATCACAACATCACCCTCTTGAATAGTTCCAACAGGAGCTCCTGCCTCATCAACAACAGCCATTGGCTTGATGAACTCATCTGTAACACCCTCTGCATACGATTTTGCAATCGCATCAATTGGATCTACAATCTTCTCGCCTTCACCTTTTACAAGTAAGTCATATGCTGTTTTCACACGATCCCAACGGTTATCTCTATCCATTGCATAGTAACGACCGATAAGAGATGCGATTTTACCTGTAGATTTATCTAGGTGTTGTTGAAGTGTCTCAATGAAACCTTTTCCACTTTGAGGATCAGTATCACGACCATCCATAAAACAGTGAACAAATGTATTCTCAATTCCATATTCTTTAGAGATATCACATAATTTCAATAGATGCTCCATTGAACTGTGAACTCCACCGTTTGAAACTAATCCCATAAAGTGAACCTGCTTATTATTGCTCTGCGCATACTCAAATGCCTTTACAATCTCTGCATTTTTTAGAATAGTATTCTCTCTACAAGCGATATTGATCTTAACTAAGTCTTGATATACAACTCTACCTGCACCAATATTAAGATGCCCTACCTCTGAGTTACCCATCTGTCCCTCTGGAAGTCCAACATTCTCACCATCAGTTAAAATATCCGCATTAGGATATTTAGCCTCAAGAGAGTTCATATATGCTGGTTGTGCGGAGTAGATTACGTCTCCTTTTGAATGGTCGCCTTTACCCCATCCATCTAAAATCATCAATAAAACTTTATTACTCATAATATCTATTTTATATTTATTTAAATTTACTTAAAATTATCTCTTTAGCCGTAGCAATTGCCTTCTCTAGCCCCTCAGGTTTCTTACCACCCGCTGTTGCAAAGAATGGCTGCCCACCGCCGCCACCATTAATCTCTTTTGCCGCAGCTCTCACAACCTCTGAAGCATTAACTCCTTTAGCAATAATATCATCTCCAAGCATGATAGATAGTGTAACCTTACCATCAGCTTTAGTTCCCGCAATAAAGACTACATTTGATACTTTAGCTTTGATTCCAAATGCCAAGTTCTTAACCATCTCTGTTGATAAGTCTAACTCCTGAGTAAGGAATTTAATTCCATCCTCCTCAACTAACTCAGAGATAAATTTATCTTTTAACCTATCAATCTTCTCCTTCTGCATAGACTCAATATCCTTACTCAAAAGAGTATTCTCTTCGATAAGTTTTTTTACAGCCTGCGCAACTGCTGGATTATTTACACAACCTTGAACCTCTTTAATAGTATCTTCAAATCCGTACATAAGATTCTCAGCAACCATTCCAGTGACAGCTTCAATACGTCTAATTCCCGCAGCTATTGCACCTTCAGAAGTTATTTTAAACATTCCAATATTTCCAGTTGCCGATACGTGAGTACCTCCACATAGTTCAATAGATGTGCCATACTTTATTGTTCTCACCGCATCACCATACTTTTCTCCAAATAACATCATCGCTCCCGACTCTCTTGCCTCTTCGATAGGACAATCACGAACCTCAACTAGAGGGAAGTTTGCACGAATTTTTGCATTTACAATCCTTTCAACTTGACGGATCTCTTCACTAGATACTTTATGGAAATGAGAAAAGTCAAAACGTAATGAATTAGGTGTTACCATAGAACCCTTCTGCTCTACGTGTGTACCAAGAACCTCTCTCAGTGCCTCGTGCATAATGTGAGTTGCCGTATGATTATTTGCTGAAGCGTCTCTCTTCTCTTCGTTTACAACAGCAGTAAATGTAGAGTTAAGATCAGCAGGTAACTGAGACACAATATGAATAATCAGATTGTTCTCCTTTTGCGTATCTGTAATAGTACACTTCACACCACCACACTCAATATATCCAATATCTCCAACTTGACCTCCTGAATTACCATAAAATGGTGTCTGGTCAAATACAAGTTGATAAAAAGTTTTACCTTTTGTTGTCATTTTTCTGTAACGAGCAATCTTAACCTCAGTTGTAAGGTAGTCATAACCAACAAATAGACTCTCATCAATAGGCATAACCTCAATCCAGTCATCAGCATCAATTGATGCTGCATTTCTCGAACGATCTTTCTGCCCTTGTAACTCCTTGTTAAACTGCTCTAAGTCAATCTCCATATCCTGCTCCTTAGCAATAAGCTCAGTCAAGTCTATCGGGAAACCATATGTATCATATAGTAAGAAGGCATCTTGCCCACTTATTTTGCCACTATTCGCTACTTTTGACTTTTTAATTACATTGTCAAGTAGATTTATTCCTGTTGCCAATGTTTTAAGGAAAGATGCTTCCTCTTCATATATAACACTCTTAACCAACTCTTTTTGTGCTATCAACTCAGGGAACTGCTCTCCCATCTGTGCCGCAAGCATATCTACCAATTTACATATAGTAGGCTCATTAAAACCAAGATATGTATATCCATAACGTACAGCTCTACGCAAGATTCTACGAATCACATAACCAGCCTTTACATTAGATGGCAATTGACCATCAGCAATAGAGAATGTAATCGCTCTCAAGTGGTCTGCAATAACACGCATAGCTATATCATGCTTCTCTGTTACACCATATTTGATTCCAGAAAGGCTTGATATTTTTTGTATTGTAGGTTGGAAAATATCTGTATCATAGTTACTTTTCTTACCCTGAATAACCATACATAGACGTTCAAAGCCCATACCAGTATCTACATGCTGCTTAGGCAATGCTTCAAGAGATCCGTTTGCTTTTCTATTGAACTGTATAAATACAAGATTCCAAACCTCAATAACATGTGGATGGTCATTATTAACAAGGTCACGTCCACTAACTTTAGCACGCTCCTCGTCACTTCTAAGGTCGAAATGGATCTCACTACATGGACCACATGGACCTGTATCTCCCATCTCCCAGAAGTTATCATGTTTATTACCTAATATAATTTGATCTTCAGGCAAAAATTTTCTCCAAAAGTCATATGCTTCAGTATCTTGAGGTACTCCATCAGAGTCACTACCCTCAAAGATAGATGCATATATCCTATCCTTAGGTAACTTATACACCTCAGTGAATAACTCCCATGCCCACTCAATAGCCTCTTTTTTAAAGAAGTCACCAAAAGACCAATTACCCAACATCTCAAACATCGTATGGTGATAAGTATCATGTCCAACCTCTTCAAGATCGTTATGCTTACCCGAAACCCTAAGACACTTTTGACTATCAGCAATACGTTTATGTTTTATAGGAGTGTTCCCTAAAAACATATCTTTAAACTGATTCATACCTGCGTTCGTAAACATAAGCGTCGGATCGCCCTTCACTACCATAGGTGCAGATGGGACAATCATATGCTCTTTATTGCGAAAAAATTCAAAAAATGCCTCTCTAATCTCTTTTGATTCCATACTTTTATATCTTTTTTGTTCGTTATCCTATTATATGCGTAAAAATGAGGTTGTAAAATTAATCAATTTAGTCTAATTTTGCCCTCTAATATTGAAGTATTTTATATAATGGCTAAAAAAGAGTATAAATTTAATCCACAGACTCTATCTTATGATGTAGTATCTACGCCTTCAAAGATTCGTCTTTACCGAGTCTTGAGGAGAGTCCTTATTGGATTTCTACTTGCATCTGTTGTAAATTTTATATTTTCACATCTTTACCTCACGCCTAAAATGTCTAATATTATAGGTCATAGAAGGGAACTACTCTTGAAGTATAAAATACTAAACGATAAAATCGAAGCCTCTAATCTCAAAATCAAGAGCATTAAACATCGAGACAACAATGTTTACCGACAACTATTTGTTGTAGATACATTGGAAATTCCTCAAGTATATGAAGAGTACCCAGAATCCAAATATGAATCATTCAAAACTATAGACTCTGAAGAGATAGTATTGAGTAGTTGGAAAAAACTAGATGCAATAACAAAACTACTCTATCTGGAGTCTAAGTCTTTTGACCAACTGCAAGAACTAACACAAAACAAAGGGTTAATGGCTATGTCCATCCCTGCGATATGGCCTCTTGACAAGAGTAAATTAACAAATGTTATTGGCGCATATGGAATGAGAATGCACCCTATATATAGGAGGTACATACACCATAATGGCATTGACCTAACTGTTCCAAAGGGTACTCCAATATATGCAACTGGAGATGGAGTGGTCGACTTCACAAGACATTCGAGAAGTCGTAGAGGTTACGGCAATGAAATTATTCTTGAACATGGGTTTGGATACAAAACTCAATATGCACATCTTGACTCTATTCTTGTGAAAGAAGGACAAAAAGTGAAACGAGGTGAAATTATTGGGAAGGCTGGTAGAACTGGAGGTACAACAGGTCCACATCTACACTACGAAGTGAGATACAAAGGGAAACACGTAGACGCTCTAAACTATTTCCGTAGAGATATGACTGAAGAGGAGTTTGAGAAGATCGTTAAGTCTGCAAAAGCTACAACTTATGAACTTTTAGAAGAGAATCAAAATGAGAGATAGAAGAGAACGCATAAAAAATACTCCACCATGGTTAAATCGAAAATCTAGTTTTAGACAACGATTACTAAATTTTCTTCTTATCATTATAAGCTGGACAGGGATTACTATCTTTTTTTATATTGGGTTCTCTAACTTCTTTGACACTCAATTAGAACATGAATTAAAGGTGTCATATAAAGTTCTTGACGAAGAGTACTCCAAATTGAGTAACAGATACGACAGCGTAGAGACAGTTCTCCGTAACCTTGAAGAGCGAGATTTAAATGTTTTCAACGCTCTTTTCGAATCTGAACCAATAGACCTATATGTTAGTGAGGAGAGTGATCACATGAAGAGTAATGAACTATTACTAACCATGACAAATAAAGAGTTAAGCGAAATTTTCCTATCAAAAACAGCAGACTTAGATAGTAGCTTAACGCATCTTAACATAACGAGACAGAGTCTTGTTGACTCAACTAAAGTAAAAGAAGATGAAGCTAACAATATTCCATCTATACAACCAATAATAAATAAAAAGCTGACTCTTCTCACAGCATCATTTGGTCTGCGCATACACCCGTTTTACAAGAGTCTCGTACAACACAACGGAGTTGACTACACTGTACCTGAGGGTACAAGAGTTTTTGTAACGGCTGATGGAGTCGTTAAAAAGGCTATATCTAAAAAGACCTCATCATCAGGTTTAAGTATAACGATAGATCATAAAAATGGGTATCAAACCATATACAATCATCTTAGTAAGATTACGGTTAGAAAGGGACAAAAAGTTAGACGAGGGGATATCATTGCATTAACAGGTAATTCGGGTCTATCTCTATCTCCACACCTACACTATGAGATCACATATAATGGTGAGCATATTGACCCTATACACTACTTTTCCAACGAGCTAACACCTGACGAATACAATAGAATCATTAGAATAGCCCAAACTGGAATGCAATCTTTTGACTAAACAATAGTTTCAGTAGTGGTTTAGCATGGACAATATACCTAATATTAGGTATTGTGAAGCCCCTCTCCGAATATTAATTTTGCATCAGAAATAAATGTAAAACTAATAATAATTATGAGGTCAAAATTACTTTCAACTATTTTATTACTAATCATAACATCATCTGCTCTATTTGCACGAGAAAAAACAGATATATCTATATCCGGACACGTTATCGACAGTAAAACAAAGAAGCACATTCCATATGTAACTGTAACAGTAAAAGGTACGACTATGGGTGTCGTAACAGACATTACTGGTCACTATATGTTAAATGACATACCCGATGGAGCACAAACCATTCTAGCTACTTGTGTTGGATACAGCAATCAAGAGGTTGAGCTTACAGCTAAGGTTAATACTAATCACACTGTAAATTTTGAACTTACAGAGAGCATCAATATAGTTGATGAGGTTGTTGTCACTGGAAACAGATATGCAACAAAAAAGAGGGAGACTAACTCTATTGTAAATGTACTAAGCCACAAACTATTCGAGACCACATCTGCTGTTAGTCCTGTTGGAGTTCTAAACTTTCAACCTGGATCAAGAGTTGAAGCGAGTTGTGGAAACTGCGGAACCCCTCAACTTAGAATCAATGGTCTTTCTGGACAATATTCTCAAGTACTTTTAGATAGTAAGCCAATGTTTAGCTCTCTAGGTATGGTCTACGGGTTAGAGCAACTTCCAAGTTCAATGATAGAGAAAGTAGAAGTTATTAGAGGTGGAGGATCTGCTCTATATGGATCTAATGCCATTGCAGGTATTGTGAATATAATTACCAAAGAACCTACAAGCAATCTACTACAATTATCAAACCTTACTGGTATCATTGGAGGCAATGCAACAGATGTTAACACCTCAATCAACGGTTCTATCCTGTCTGAAGATAGGAGAACTGGAGCATACATATTCTCTATGGTTAGAAATCGTGATGAGTATGATCGTAACGATGATGGATATTCAGAGATCCCAGCACTTAGTAGCCAAACATTAGGCTTTAGAGCTTTCCAAAAGATTGGTTACTACTCTGAGTTAACAGCGGAATATCACTACATACACGAGAACAGAAGAGGAGGCGATTTAGTTGACCTTCCGCCACATGAGTCAAACCTTGCTGAGGACTTAGACCATAATATCAATGGAGGTAGTTTAGCTTTTGAGTTCAACTCTCCTGATGAAAAAAACTCTATAAACACATATCTATCTGCACAAAAAATTGATCGTAAATCATACTTCGGCACTGAAAAGAACTTACATGCTTATGGCAAAAGTGACGACCTATCGCTTGCATTTGGAGCGCAGTGGATACATAAAATAGATAAGTTAATTTTTATGCCATCTATATTGACTACTGGTGTTGAAGTCTCAAACAATGACCTCTCAGATCAGATGCTTGGATACAATAGAGAGATCAATCAAACAACGAGAGTCATTGGAGCATATGCCCAAAATGAGTGGAAAGTTGATAAGTTCAGCCTACTTATAGGGGGTAGATTAGATAAAACTAATATGTTAAAAAATCCAGTCTTCTCTCCTAGAGCAAGCATCCGTTACGCTCCTAATGAGAACTTCACATTTAGAACAAGCTATGCTAGAGGATATAGAGCACCGCAAATCTACGACGAAGACCTACACGTAACAGCCGTTGGTGGAAGTATCTCTATCATTGAATTATCACCAGATCTTAAAGCAGAGCACTCAAATAGTTTCAATTTATCTATGGATTATTGGAAAACATTTGGAGCATGGCAAGTTAATTTTCTTGTTGAAGGATTCTACACTGATCTAAAAGATGTGTTTGGATTAAAAAAACTTGGAGACACAACGCAAGAAGAGACTAAAAACAACGAGCCTGAAATTATAACATTCCAAAGAGTTAATGAGTCTGGAGCATATGTTGCAGGGGTTAATGCTGAATTAAGATTGGCATACCTTGACAAGATAAACATCCAAACAGGATACACATATCAAAAGAGCCGTTATGACGAAGCTGTAGATTGGAGCCCAACGGTAACTCCTCAGAAAAAAATGTACAGAACTCCAGATAATTATAGCTATATAACAGTAGACTACAAGCCAGTAAAAAACTGGACACTATCTGCAAATGGAATCTATACGGGTAAAATGTTAGTGCAACACGTAGATACTGGTTCAAACCCTGATGAAGATGTAATTACTCCAACATTCTTTGAACTAGACCTTAGAGCTGCATACGACTTTAATATCACGAAGAGTACTAAGATACAACTATCTGTTGCGGCTAAAAATCTATTGGATCACTATCAAGATGATTTAGATGTTGGCATGACGAAAGACTCTAAGTTTTTCTACGGTCCACTTCTTCCACGCTCAATATTCTTCGGAGCAAAACTAATGTTCTAAAAAAAGAGAGATCGGTAAACTAAGTTTACCGATCTCTCTTTTTATTTATTTACAGATTTTAGTATCTGTATATCTCTGCCTTATATGGACCGTCAACATCTACTCCCAAATACTCTGCTTGAACACTTGATAGACGAGTTAGCTTAACACCAAGAGTCTCTAAGTGAAGTCTTGCAACCTCCTCATCCAATGCCTTTGGAAGACAAGTAACATTAACTGGGTTATTATCTCTCTTAGCCCACAACTCCAATTGAGCTAGAACCTGATTTGTAAATGAATTACTCATCACAAATGAAGGATGACCTGTTGCACATCCAAGGTTTACTAATCTACCCTCTGCAAGAATAAATATTGAGTTTCCATTATGAGGGAATGTATATTTATCTACCTGAGGTTTAATATTCATCTTAACAACCCCTTCAAAAGCCTCTAATTGAGCCATCTGAATCTCATTGTCAAAGTGACCAATATTACATACAATAGCTTGATCTTTCATCGCTGCCATATGCTCAATTGTTATAACATCTTTGTTTCCAGTTGTTGTAACATATATATTTCCCTCAGCAAGTGCATCCTCAACCTGCTTAACTTCATATCCCTCCATTACAGCTTGAAGTGCACATATTGGATCAATTTCAGTTACGATAACTCTTGCACCGTAGCTCTTCATACTGTGAGCACAACCTTTACCAACATCACCATATCCGCAAACAACAACAACTTTACCTGCAATCATAACATCTGTAGCACGCTTAATACCGTCAGCTAGAGACTCTCTACATCCGTACAGGTTATCAAATTTACTCTTTGTAACAGAATCATTTACATTAATAGCAGGGACAAGTAGCTTACCTTGCTCCATCATCTGATACAATCTATGAACACCAGTAGTAGTCTCTTCAGATACTCCCTTTAGATCTTTAATTGTTTTTGTCCATTTAGTAGGCTCTTCGTTAAGTAGCACCTTTAATGTCTGAAGGATTATACTCTCCTCATGTGAAGAAGCCTCGTAATCTAATGTTGTCGCATCCTTCTCGGCATCAACTCCTTTATGAATAAGAAGTGTAGCGTCTCCACCATCATCAACAATTAAGTTTGGACCAAATCCACCTTCAAAACTCAATGCCATTGCAGTACACCACCAGTACTCCTCTAATGTCTCACCTTTCCAAGCAAACACAGGAACTCCACTCTCTGCAATTGCAGCAGCAGCGTGATCTTGCGTAGAGAATACATTACAACTACACCAACGCACATCAGCACCTAGCTCTACAAGAGTTTCGATAAGTACAGCAGTTTGAATAGTCATATGCAGTGAACCCATAACTCTTGCACCTGCAAGTGGCTTTACTGCGCTATACTTACGTCTTACAGACATTAAGCCTGGCATCTCTTTTTCTGCAATTTCAATCTCTTTTCTACCCCAATCGGCAAGAGAAATATCTGCCACCTTATATGGCATTGTGTAATCTAAATACATAATTTTTATAATTTAAAATATTTTTTTGCACTCTCTACATCTGTTGCGATTTGCCTCTGAAGACCCTCTAAATCATCAAATCTACACTCATCTCGCAACCAAAACTTTAACACTACACTCAACTCTTTTCCATATATATCTTGTGCCAAGTCAAAGATATAAACCTCTAACAACTTTACGTCACTATCTTTAATTGATGGTCTAATACCTACATTTGCAACTCCAAAGTATTTGGTATTATCCAAGTCAATCTCAACAGCATATATCCCATTTGGGGTATTGTCCGTCAGCTCTAACTCTATGTTGGCAGTTGGAAAGCCTAACTTTCGTCCTAACTTCTTCCCCTCAATAACCTTACCTTTAATTACACTACACATATACTATAAAAAACTAAAAATGTCTACAAATGTATGAAGAATTATTTCGTTCTAAGAATCTTATCAAAAATTTATTACTTTTGTATTGTAAACTCTACAAAAAAATAGTGTCTACAAGGAGATTTGAGGTGCAATTTACAAATAATTTCCGACGGAAAATTAAAAAAAGTTTCACGCGATTTCTTTGAAAACTTTATTTTCCTAGTTTTAGTTGATCATAGTATAGTTGAAAATAAATATATAATAAAAAATGACACTCAAAAAAGGGAAAATATTCTACTCAATGGGGGAAGTTGCAGAGATGTTTGATGTTAATACATCTCTCATCCGATTTTGGTGCGATTCATTCGACATACTAACTCCAAAAAGAAACTCAAGAGATCATAGAGTATTTACCATTGCAGATATTGACAACCTTAAAATTATATATCGCTTAGTTAAAGACAAGGGGATGACACTCGATGGAGCTCAGAGGCAGATCAAAGATAATCGAGATGGAGTTAGACGAGACATGGAGATTGTGGAGAAGCTAATGAATATTAAGTCAATGCTAATGGAGATAAGACAAGAGTTAAGTGACGATGCCACGATAGTTAACACTAGCTCAAGTTTAGATCTATTTCCGACAGATACCCTGGAGGATGAAATACCCGAGCCACCACTACATACTGATACTCAAACACCTCTATTTGACGTAATAATAGAAGATGATGAGATAGATATAGAAGTAGCCTTCGAAGATAAACTTATTTAAAAAGAGTTATGATAATAAAAGATCTAATCTCAATCATAGAGGATTTCGCTCCTCTATCTGCACAAGAGAAGTACGATAATGCAGGATTAATCGTTGGAGATGATAACGAAGAGATCGATAGCGCACTACTGTGTGTTGATATAACCGAGGATGTGGTTGACGAAGCAATTACAAAAGGGTGTGGAGTGATAATTGCACATCATCCAATAATATTCAGCCCAATCAAGACAATCACAAATAGAAGCTATATAGACCGCGTACTCATAAAAGCGATAAAGAATAACATAGCCCTATATGCCTGTCACACAAATTTAGATAGTATCTATGGAGGTATGAGTTGGAAGTTAGCTAATGAGCTATCTCTTAGCAACTGCACACTATTAGATGGCGACTTGTCAACTATGCGTGGCTTTGGCATAGTTGGTGAACTTGAGAAAGAAATTGAAGTTTTAGAGTTTCTAAAAATAGTAAAGAGCAGATTAAATATTGGAGCTATAAAATATAGCGACTTATGCCATACTAAAGTTCGCAAAGTTGCGCTATGTACAGGGTCTGGAGGATCGCTACTAGACAAGGCCATTAATTCGGGTGCAGAGCTATATTTATCAGCAGATTTTAAATATAATAGCTATCTTGATGCAAAATCACGCATAATAATTGCAGATATTGGTCATTTTGAGAGCGAATATTGCGTAATTGATCTTTTATTTGATATAATTAGAAAAAAAATATCTACTTTTGTAGTTCACAAGAGTGAGAAAACAAAGAATCCGATAAATTATTTAGTTTAAGAGACTTATCAGAATATGACAATAGTAGGCAAAAAAGGTGACAACATCGATTATTCAATGGAAGAGAAGATTCTTGCATTATATGAACTTCAAAAGATTGATTCTAAAATTGACGAGATAAACAAACTTAAAGGTGAATTACCTTTAGAGGTTCAAGATCTTGAAGATGAGGTGGCAGGTTTGCAAACCAGAATTGAAAAGATAAATGCAGAACTTGAGGAGTTAACACTGTTAACAAAGCAGCGTAAAGAGGAGATCGAAGAGTCAAAAGCTCTGACTATCAGATACACTGAGCAGCAGAACAATGTTAGAAACAACCGTGAATTTGACTCTCTTTCAAAAGAGATTGAGTATCAAAAACTTGAGATTGAGTTGTGTGAAAAACGACTTAAAGAGTATAGCGTTGAGCTCAAAATTAAAAAACTTCAACTAGAAGAGGCAACAGTTATCGTTACAGATAGACGTATTGACCTTCAAGGTAAGAAGAGTGAACTTGACACAATCGATCAAGAGACTCACTCTGAGATGGAAGTATTGACTAAGGAACTTGCAGTTGCTCAAGAGAAAATTGAGGCTCGTTTACTAGTTGCATACACTCGTATACGTTCTAATGCAAACAATGGAATGGCTGTTGTAACAATCAAACGTCATGCGTGTGGTGGATGTTTCAACCGTATCCCGCCACAAAGACAAGCTGACATTAAGCAAAATAAGAAAATTATTGTTTGTGAATATTGCGGACGTATCTTAGTTTGTGAGGACTTAGGTGTACAAGAGTAAGCTATATAAAAGAAGCAAGGAGTAACAATACATAGTTATAATAAATAGAGAGATTATCTTAATAGATAGTTTCTCTATTCTGTTATGCACCTATAACAAAATAGAGAAACTATTTTTTGACAAATAAAATTATCTACTACTTATATACATAGGTTCAAACAAAGATACATATCTCTAATCAACTGAATAACAAAGAGCTGAACGACATATAGATATATTTTATTGTCTCAATAAGTAGAGCTAACTACACGTTACTCTAGCAGACTCATAACAGATCGCATTAACATATATTATATACTCAAATGCTTAATGTAATATCAACTCTAAGTTGGTCGCTTATTGACATAAATAATAAATAAAATATATATAATATGCTGAATTCACAATCTATTTAGAATTAAACCTATAAAAAAAAGGGTCTGAACGATATCCGAAGACCTTTTATTGCTCCAATACTTAGAGTTAAACAAACGTTACATAGGTAGTTAAATAATATATGTAGCTAAGGCTAATATGCTACTTGACTACACACTTAGTGTAGTATTTACGCTAAGATTGGAAGTTACTTATCAAGTATCTACTTTTGAATTATTGACAATAAATAATAAATTATGCAAACAAACTATCAATATGACAAACAAGCAATCTCATTAGACTGTGTTGTTTTTGGCTTTGACGGGCAATCGTTAAAAGTTTTATTGGTTCGCTGTAAACACTTCTCGTCAGAGGGCTCTTCCATTGGAAATTACAAACTACCTGGAAGTCTAATAGCAAACAATGAGGATTTAGACTCTGCCGTTGCTCGAGTGATGGAGAAGAGAATCGGAATGCGCAATATATATATGCGCCAAATGGATGTATTTTCCGACCCTAAACGAATACAAGGTGAGGATTTAAGATTGGTAAACAAACACTACAATGCAGATCTTACTCGCATTATAACTGTAACATATATATCATTGGTAAAGCTTAATAATCAAATGGTATCTTTTGCGTTGAAAAATGGAGCTGAGTGGATAGATATCGATAGTGTAAAACGGTTGGCACTAGACCATAATAATATATTAATCAAGGCACTGAATCACATAGCTAGACAGCTACAACAAGAGCCAATAGCATTTGAGCTACTCCCTAAAAAATTTACAATTAGAGCTCTAAGAACTCTATGTGAAGCAATAATAGGATTTGAACTTGACAGCAGAAATTTTCGTAAGAAAGTTTTGTCATCAGGGTATGTAATACCTACGGAGGAGAAGGAGGTTGATGTATCACACAAACCCGCACTCTACTATAAGTTCGACAAAAAATTATATGAACAAGAGATTAAAAGGAGGTTTAAATTAAGTTTAAGGAGTTGGTAGGGTATTTTTATTACGCTTAGTTTAGAGAAGTGACCCTACTAAGGGTGGTATATTATAACAATGAACGAAGCATTTTAGTTAAAAAAAATATAAGATGAAAACAATAGGAATTGACATAGGTAGCTCATCGGTAAAGGTCTCAATCTTAGATACCACAAGCGGAGAGTGTGCAGGAAGCGTAACACTCCCGAGTAAGGAGATGCCGATTGATGCTCCCCAAGGTGGCTGGGCAGAGCAAGATCCCGACATGTGGTGGGAATACGCATCACAAGGGATAAAAATGCTTACATCTAAAATTAATAGCAATGAGATTGGCGCAATAGGTATTACATACCAAATGCACGGTTTAGTCTGCTTGGATATCAATGGTCATCCTCTACGCAAATCTATTATATGGTGCGATAGTCGTGCTGTTGAGATTGGAGAGAAAGCTCTCGAAGATATTGGCAGAGAGAGGTGTTTGGAATCACTTTTAAACTCTCCAGGAAATTTCACTACATCAAAATTAGCGTGGGTAAAAGAGAATGAGCCTTTGATATATGAGAAAACTTATAAATTCATGCTACCTGGGGACTATATCATGTACAAATTATCTGGAGATATGTCGACTACACAAAGTGGACTTTCAGAGCAGATACTATGGGATTTCAAGGAGGAAAAACTGGCTAAGTTTGTTGCGGAGTACTACGGCATATCTATGGATAAAATACCTAATGCAGAGCCATCAATTGGAATACAATCAAGAGTTTGTGAGAGTGTTGCATCTGAATTAGGACTCAATGCAGGAACTCCGATATGTTATAGAGCAGGCGATCAACCAAACAACGCATTCTCATTAAATGTTATGAATCCAGGTGAGATTGCAGCAACTGGAGGAACTTCTGGAACCGTATACGGAGTAACAGAGCTTCCAAAAGCGGACATACACTCAAGAGTAAATACATTCCTTCACGTAAACCACACACCTCAAGCGCATAGATATGGTGTTCTGTTGTGCATAAATGGGACAGGAATCCTTAATGCTTGGATGAAAAGAGTGCTAGCTTCAGAACTTAGTTACGACCAGGTCAACGATATGTGTAAAGATGTACCCGCAGGGAGTGAGGGGGTCACTATTTTACCTTTTGGGAACGGTGCAGAACGTATGTTGAAGAATCGTTATACAGGAACTTTGATTTCGGGTATTGATCTCAATAGACATGGTAAGGCTCACCTATTAAGAGCGGCACAAGAGGGAATAGCTTTCGCATTCAAATATGGTATTGAGATTATGAGAGAAGTTGGTCTTGCTCCAGAGTTGATTAGAGCAGGTAAGGCAAATCTATTTTTAAGTCCTCTCTTTAGAGAGACTTTAGCTACTATATGTGGAGTTAAAATTGAGCTATACAATACAGATGGCGCATTAGGTGCGGCACGTGGCGCAGCACTTGGTGCAGGTATATACAAAAATAGAGAAGAGGCTTTTAAATCGCTTCGCAAATTAGAGGTTATAGAGCCCAATATAGATATAAAAGAGGTACTCGAAGAGAGATACCAAGAGTGGAAAAAAGAGCTGCAGTCAAAACTAAATCAATAAAATGAAATTTTCAAAAAAGTTTGATTAGAGTCTATCATCGAAGGCAGTTCAAAAAATAATTCATAAAAATTTAAATTATGACAAAGAGAGAGAATTTTCCAGGAATTTCAAAGGTGAAATTTGAAGGTAAAGAGAGTCGGAATCCAATGGCATTCCGTTATTACAACCCCGAAAAAGTTGTATACGGTCGCAAAATGAAAGATTGGTTTAAGTTTTCAATGGCATATTGGCATACACTATGTGCTGAGGGTGGTGATCAATTTGGAACAAGTACAAAACAGTTTGATTGGAACAGCTCCGCAGATCCAATCGAAGCTGCAAAAGCAAAACTTGATGCAGGGTTTGAATTTATGCAAAAATGCGGCATTGAATACTACTGTTTCCATGACATTGATTTAGTTGATGAAGGTAACTCGATTGAGGAGTATGAGTCAAACATGAGAGCGATGATCGCTTATGCAAAACAACGTCAAGCAGAGAGTGGAATTAAACTACTTTGGGGAACAGCCAATGTGTTTAGCAATGGACGATACATGAACGGTGCAGCAACAAATCCGAACTTTGATACAGTAGCACGCGCCGCAGTTCAAATCAAATGTGCAATTGATGCAACAATAGAGCTCGGAGGTGAAAACTATGTATTCTGGGGAGGTCGTGAGGGCTATATGACTCTACTGAATAGTGATATGAAACGAGAAAAACAGCACCTTGCAATGATACTTACGCAAGCACGTGACTATGCTCGTTCAAAAGGATTCAAGGGTAATTTTCTTATCGAACCGAAGCCTATGGAGCCAATGAAACATCAATATGATGTTGACACAGAGACGGTGATTGGATTCCTAAAGGAGCATGGTCTTGAGAAAGATTTTAAAGTAAACATTGAAGTTAACCACGCGACACTTGCAGGACATACATTTGAACATGAACTACAATGTGCTGTCGATGCAGGTATGCTCGGATCTATTGATGCCAACCGCGGGGATTATCAAAATGGATGGGACACAGACCAATTCCCAATAGACATCTATGAGTTGACTCAAGCGATGATGGTGATCATTAAGGGGGGCGGAATCCAAGGTGGTGGAACAAACTTTGATGCAAGAACTCGCCGTAACTCTACGGATGTGGAAGATATATTTATCGCTCATATTAGTGGTATGGATATCTTTGCACGTGCACTTGAAACAGCAGCGGCAATTCTTGAAGAGTCTCCATATAACAAAATGATTACTGAGCGTTACTCTTCATTCGACGGAGGTAAAGGGGCCGAGTTTGAGGCTGGTACTTTAAGCTTAGAAGATCTTGCGACATACTCTAAAGAGACAGGCGAACCTGCAACTATAAGTGGAAAGCAAGAGCTTTACGAAGCTATTGTAAATATGTATATTTAATGGAATTACTCCCTGCGCGTTATAGAACTAAACAACAAACTCTACAAATAACATAAAAATGTAAAGAGATAGTTTTTGAGGCCTAGTTCAAAGTTAAGTGCTATATCGCACCACAGCCTAATGCGCAGGGTAGTCTTCCCAAACTAAAATCTATTACAATGAAAAAAAATAGTAGTTATTTAATGTTTCTCACTTTGGTGGCAACACTAGGTGGGCTACTGTTCGGATATGACACAGCCGTTATATCTGGGACAGTAAAATATTTAGAGCTTAGTTTTGTAACTCCTCTTGGACTTGGGGAGGCCGCCGCAAATTCACTACTCGGGTTTCTTGTCTCTAGTGCACTCATAGGGTGTGTTATTGGAGGGATGCTTGGAGGGTATATGGCATCTAAATTTGGACGGCGAAAAAGTCTTATGATTGCATCAATTCTATTTATTATATCTGCAATTGGATCTAGTTATCCTGAGTTTGGTTTTGGAGATGGCAGTACAGATGAATTTATAACTCAATTTATAATATATAGAATTATCGGAGGAATTGGCGTAGGATTAGCATCCATGCTCTCTCCAATGTATATTGCCGAAATGGCTCCCGCAGAACGAAGAGGAAGTCTAGTATCTTGGAATCAATTTGCAATCATATTTGGTATGTTGATCGTATATTTTGTCAACTATTTCATATCACTTCAAGGTAGTGAAGAGTGGCTAAGTACAACTGGATGGAGATTGATGTTCCTATCCGAAACGATACCCGCAATATCTCTTCTATCTCTACTCTTCTTTATTCCCGAAAGCCCGCGCTGGCTAATGATGAATAATAGAGAGAAAGAGGCTACATCTATAATTGAAAAAGTAAATTGTGGAGTTGGCGTATCAGAGGAGGTTTCAAATATCAAAGCATCACTTAAAGGTAGTGGCAGTTCAAAACTCACAACTTATGGTATTACAGTGATATTAATAGGTATTACACTCTCTATATTACAACAATTTGTAGGTATTAATGTTGTATTGTACTATGCACCTGAAATATTCCGTAACATGGGAATGGGGACAGATGCAGCTCTTTTACAGACAATAATTGTTGGTCTTATAAATCTATCATTCACCACACTTGCAATATTTACGGTAGATAAGTTTGGACGTAAACCACTAATGATTATTGGTAGTATTGGTATGACTGTAAGCATGTTCACTTTGGGATCAACATTCTTTTTGGAGAGTAAAGGAGCCTTATCGTTAGTTGCAATGCTTTGTTATGTTGCATCTTTTGCAATGAGTTGGGGTCCTGTTTGTTGGGTTCTTCTATCTGAAATATTCCCGAATAAAATTAGAGGTAAAGCCATGGCTATTGCTGTTGCATCCCAATGGGTTGCAAACTACCTTGTCTCTTGGACATTCCCAATGATGGATAAATCTTCATACTTAACCGAAATGTTCCATGGTGGGTTTTCATACTGGGTCTATGCTGCAATGGGTATCTTATCGGCACTGTTCATGTGGAAATTTGTTCCCGAAACTAAGGGCAAATCACTAGAAGATATGGAAAAGTTATTTAAGAAATAGTTCCATGCGCTCCCGCAGCGCCACCCGCGAAGGGACCTTCGCAGTCTAGTGTAGACAAACTAATTAACTAACTAATAAAAATAGAGTGCCCTGAAAAATTAATTTCAGGGCACTCTATTTTGTATATATTATATAAATTACTTAACCTCTTCAAACTCAACGTCAGTAACGTTAGCATCTGATCCCTTCTGTCCAGCTCCAGGATTAGGCGCACCTTGTTGCTGTTGTCCAGCCTCAGGGTTTGCAGCTCCTTGATCTTGTTGTTGAGCAGCGTAGATATCTTGAGAAGCAGCTTGCCAAGCATCGTTCAGCTCTTTTGTTGCACTCTCAATATCAGCAAGAACAGCACTCTTATGAGCCTCTTTAAGTTTAGCCAAAGCAGTATCAATTACAGCTCTCTTATCCGCAGGAACTTTATCACCATACTCAGTCAATTGTTTCTCAGTAGAGAAGATCAATGAATCAGCAGCATTTACCTTGTCGATACGCTCACGCTCTTCATTATCTTTCGCCTCATTTGCTTTCGCCTCATCACGCATACGTTGAATCTCTTGATCTGTCAAACCAGAAGATGCCTCGATACGGATATTTTGCTCACGTCCAGTTCCTTTATCTTTTGCTGATACATTTAAAATACCATTTGCATCAATATCAAAAGTTACTTCAATTTGAGGAACTCCACGTTGTGCAGGTGGCAATCCGTCAAGGTGGAAACGTCCAATAGTCTTATTGTCTCTAGCAAGCTGACGCTCTCCTTGTAGGATATGAATCTCAACTGAAGGTTGATTATCTGCCGCTGTAGAGAATACCTCACTCTTACGAGAAGGAATAGTAGTGTTAGACTCAATCAAACGAGTAAACACACCACCCATAGTCTCAATACCTAAGCTAAGAGGAGTAACGTCAAGAAGTAATACATCTTTAACCTCTCCTGTAAGAACACCTCCTTGAATAGCTGCACCAACTGCAACAACCTCATCAGGATTAACACCCTTAGATGGAGCTTTACCAAAGAAATCTTCAACAACCTTTTGGATTGCAGGGATACGAGTAGATCCACCAACAAGAATAATCTCATCGATTTGACCTGCCGAGAAACCTGAATCTTTAAGAGCTTGACGACAAGGCTCAATTGTAGCGCGAATTAAAGAGTCAGCTAACTGCTCAAATTTCGCACGAGTTAATGTTACAACAAGGTGTTGTGGAATTCCATCAACAGGCATGATGTAAGGTAAGTTAATCTCAGTACTAGTAGCACTTGACAACTCAACTTTAGCCTTCTCAGCAGCCTCTTTCAAACGCTGAAGAGCCATAGGATCTCTTCTTAGATCGATATTATGTTGACTTTTGAACTCTTCAGCCAACCAGTCAATAATAACGTGATCAAAGTCATCACCACCTAAGTGAGTATCACCATTTGTTGATTTAACCTCAAATACTCCATCTCCAAGTTCAAGAATAGAGATATCAAAAGTACCACCACCAAGGTCATAAACAGCGATTTTCATATCACTATTCTTCTTATCTAATCCATAAGCTAATGCCGCAGCAGTAGGCTCATTGATGATACGACTAACTTTAAGACCAGCAATTTCACCCGCCTCTTTTGTAGCTTGACGCTGAGAGTCAGAGAAGTATGCAGGTACAGTAACAACAGCCTCAGTAACCTCAGTTCCAAGGTAATCTTCAGCAGTTTTCTTCATCTTCTGAAGAACCATTGCAGAGATCTCTTGTGCAGTATATTGACGAGAATCGATGTCAACACGAGGAGTATTATTCTCTCCACGAACAACGCTATACGAAACACGCTTAATATCTTTCTCTACATCAGAGTAAGTCTCACCCATAAATCTTTTAATAGAAAAGATTGTGTTCTTTGGGTTAGTGATAGCTTGACGTTTAGCTGGCTCCCCAACTTTACGCTCACCATCTGATGTAAATGCAACAATTGAAGGTGTTGTGCGGTGACCTTCACTGTTTGGAATAACAACAGGCTCATTTCCCTCCATTACTGAAACACATGAGTTTGTTGTACCTAAGTCGATACCAATAATTTTTCCCATAATTTTAAAATTTTATTTTATTTAGTTTATATTAATTATATTTTTTCAAAGTGTATATTCATTTCTGAATTCACGTACTACAAATATCAATCATTATGCCAACCCTAATTATGCGACGTATTAACATAAATACTCTGCCAAAATAGAAATTTTGTCAGACAACATGACATATTGACTGCCACATAAATGACATTTAATAATTAAACTTTGTTTTTTATTTGTAATATAAAAGTTATTCCCTATCTTTATAGTCGACGAGATTCTCAAAAAGAAAGGGCTCTTGGTAGATAATTTAGGTTTCAAACTTGACATAACAATATAACGTAAAAACAAACACTATATATAATAAATATATTATTAACCATAAAATTAGTTGATTATGATTATTACATTTAACGAGTTGCGTCGTATCAAGGACAAACTGCCAAGTGGTAGTTCAAAACGCATCGCAGATGAATTAAACATGGATGTTAATACTGTAAGGAATTATTTTGGAAGTCAGCAGCTAGATCTTGGAACTCCAGTTGGCGCTCACTATGAAAAAGGTCCTGATGGTGGTATAGTAACTCTGAATGACACAATTATACTTGATTGTGCAATGAAGATTTTAAATGAAAATAAACATTAATTTAAAAACCTTATAAAACTTACCTACCCTATGTGGTAGTGCTACGTAATCACACGTAAATGAGTTTTTTAATATAGGCAGCTCCTTTTGAGGAGCTGCCTATATTTTTAACAAAGTTTTATAAAACGGCTCTACATAATAGTCTGTAAGCTAAATATATTAATAATGAATATTAGTATAATCTATAAGTTAAACTAAATTATTTTTCTTTGATTTAAAATGAGAAGAGTCACCCCACTCTCCATAATGTACTCTATCTTCAATTATCTTACTATCAAATGAGCGTGGTTTATTATTGTATAAATTATAGTTAGCGCGTATATTATCGGGTGAAATGTTAGGCATTATAATATTTGCTCCACACTCGATTGCTTTTATCCTCCCCATAGGGTTAATTGCTTGAAGTGCCGTCGATGCAGCAATATTTATTTTAGGCATAATGATTCTCAAAGTTGCTATCATTTTTAGCGACATCTCAAACCTCCACTGTTCCGATTGCAGAATATTCGCAGTTTCTGCACCCAAAGGAGCTCCCTCACTAATCAGATATGGTCCCATTCCACACATATCTATATCCATACGCTTCATCCAAAGTAGATCATCAGCCAAATCTTCAATGGTTTGGTATGGCAAACCGATCATAACACCAGATCCAACTTGAAACCCAGCAATTCTTAAATTCTCCAGAGCAACTATCCTATCGTCATAGCTATGTTGTTTATTATTGGGGTGTATTTTATTATATAGATCTATATTAGAACTCTCTATACGCAACAAGTACCGATGTGCTCCCGCATCAAACCAGCGTTTATAGCTATCCAAAGTCTGCTCCCCCATAGATAGGGTTATTCCAAGATTATCGTTAGATAGTTTTTTTATCTCCTTTACCAAATACTCTATCTTACGAATATGTTTTTCACTCTTGACCTCCCCACACTGCAAAACAACAGAACCATAATTTGACTTATACGCAAACTCCGCAGCATCTAACACCTCCTGCTCTGAGAGGGCATATCGCTCTACAGACCGATTACTATGTCGAATTCCACAATACAAACAATCCTTTGAACATATATTACTATACTCAATCAATCCTCTCAGGTAAACGCCATCTCCAATAGCACTATTTCTCACCTCAACACCCTTCTCAAATAATCTATCCATATCCGTAGATTGACTATTGAGCATCTCTATAATATCTTGTTTCGTGTACATTATTAAATGTTTTTTCCTATTTTTGTATTAACAATGTAAAGTTAATACTTTTTCATTAATAAGTCCTCTAAATTCGCCTATCTAAGAAGTCTTTAAGGTCACTGACCTAAGCGGAGAGTGTTGCGTGGTCTCAGAGAACAAATATTTTATCTTATATAATAAATAAATAGAAACTCAATTATGGCCGAATGGTTAGAAAGAACAAACTTACTCCTTGGAGATGACAAATTAAATAAACTTCGTAATTCACACGTATTGGTTGTTGGCTTAGGAGGTGTTGGGGCTTATGCAGCAGAGATGATCGCCCGTAGTGGCGTTGGCAGAATGACAATTGTAGATGCAGATACAGTATCAACAAGCAATATTAATCGTCAATTAGTAGCTCTTCACTCCACTGTTGGCGAGGTAAAAGCGAATATACTTGAGAGTCGTCTGAAAGATATAAATCCAGACATAGAACTTGTCGTTATAAAACAATATATCAGAGATGTTGAGATCACAAACCTACTAGACCTTGCAAAGTATGACTACGTTGTTGATGCGATAGATACACTCTCGCCAAAGGTAAATCTTATAAAAGGAAGTCTCGAAAGAGAGATCCCATTGGTTAGCTCTATGGGGGCAGGGGCAAAAACAGATCCAACACTATTAGAGATTAAAGATATCTCTAAAAGCCACCACTGCCCATTAGCGCATATGCTACGTAAGAGATTATATAGAATTGGTATTCGTAAAGGGTTCCACGCTGTATTTTCTCCCGAGCCAGTCAGAGAGGGTTCAATGATACTGTGCGATGAGGAGCATAAACAATCTAACGTCGGAACAATATCATATATGCCAGCAATATTTGGCTGTGCCTGTGCCTCCGTAGTAATCAGAGGTCTATTAAACGAAATGTAAATACTGCAACCCACAAAGGTTAATTCTTTAAATCACAAAAAACATGAGACATAATATTATTTTCTTAGACAAATACTCAGTCGACAATGTAGATACGAGTTCAATTGAGCAATTAGGAGACTATACTGAATACCATTACACAGAAGATTCTGAGATTGTGGATAGATGTAAAGATGCTGATATTATAATCACCAATAAAGCACCATTAAAAAGAGACATACTATCACAACTACCTAAATTAAAATTAGTCTGCATTGCGGCTACAGGTATGAATAACATAGATCTTGAAGCAGCTAAAGAGTTTGGTATCGAAGTTCGCAACGCAATAAACTACTCAACATCATCTGTTGCTGAGTCGACAATTTGCGGAGTACTGTCACTTATGAAACAGATAGCCTATTATGACGATTTCGTAAAGAGTGGGAGTTATGCCAACTCATCTTTTCTCTTCGATTTTGGACGCTCAACTTCTGAATTAGATGGGAAACGTTGGGGGATAATTGGCCTTGGAAATATTGGTCGTCGTGTTGCCACACTTGCAGAGGCATTCGGTTGCGATCTCTGCTACACCTCAACATCAGGAGTCATTAGAGATGAAAAGATTCAGTGTGTATCGTTAGAAGAGCTCCTTCAGAGTTCCGATATTATATCCATTCACTCCCCACTGAATGCACAAACTAGAGACTTAATCTCTGAGAAAGAGTTTAAATTGATGAAGAAAAATAGCATCATTGTTAATGTTGCACGTGGAAAAATCATCAACGAACAAGCCTTAGCTGATGCACTTAACAATGGGTTGATTGCAGGGGCATATAGCGACGTATATAGCAGAGAACCGATAGAGTCATGCAATCCACTACTACACCTTAATGACCCTAAGAAAATAATATTAACACCACACTCCTCATGGTCAACAAAGGAGGCATTATCTCGACTAATAGGTTGCGTAACTAATAATATTATTGACTACGACCAAAGAGCACAGTAAATAAAATATATTTTAAATTTGTAATATAATTTATGACAAACATTGTATATACTAATAAACCTCTATGTTATATACATGTTAATTGAAAATCTTGGTTATGGCGATGCAAGTTGCTTTGGTCAAATAAAAATAATAAATATATGATTGAAAATCTTTTCAAATTTAAAACGGGGATTTTAGCATCTTCACTTTTAGTCCCAACAATGGGGGCTCACGCAGAGAACCCTCCAACTTCAGCACCTAATATAATACACATTCTAGTTGATGATGTTGGCTATGACGATATAAGTTGCTTTGGGTCTAAAGATATTAAGACACCAAACCTTGATCTGTTAGCGAGCAAAGGGATGCGATTTACAGACTTCTATGCTCCACATGGAACAAGTACCCCCTCTCGTGCAACACTTCTTACGGGACGTTACGCACCTAGAGTTAACAATGGGACGGGATTATATGTTCTATTTCCAAGTTCGACAACTGGTTTAGACCCCAAACAAGAGGTTACAATAACTCAACTACTAAAGACAAAAGGCTACTCTACGGCACTATTTGGTAAGTGGCATTTGGGACACCTACCTCAATATCTACCAACAGAGTTTGGAATAGATAAATTTGTAGGCATCCCCTACCCCAACGACCATGGTCCCGAAAGATTGGGAGGCACAGGAATCAGACCTTCAGGTGTAATTGATCCACCAATACCACTTATAAGACAAAAAGAGGTAGTTAAAGAGTGCGATAATAATGACCTAGGAGAACTTCCACCAATGTTTGTTCGTGAATCATGTAGATTCATGTATGATGCAGTTCAAAACAAAAAACCATTCTATCTTCAATATTCAAACATCGAGACTCATACCCCATATTTTATCCCTAGAGGATTTGAAGGTAAAAGTGAAGCTGGAGCTTTTGGAGATGCAGTTGAATATATGGATGTTTGCGTAGGTATCATAATGGATATGGTTAAACGTCTAAAAATAGAGAATAATACAATTATAGTCTTCACTTCCGATAACGGACCATTAATTCATAAAGATATGGAGTTAGAGAAGTGCTATGGTAGATTTGGTGAGACAGACCCAGATAGAGAACATGTGCTACGTGGAGGAAAGTATCAGGAGAAGTATGATGGAGGTATAAGAGTACCATGTATTGTTGTTTGGCCCGGAGTTACACCTGCAAATAGCGAATGTAACGAGCTAGTTGCGTCATTTGACCTTTTTGATCTATTCGCCCAAGTTGCAGGTGTCGAAGTTCCTTCTAATATAGTTATAGACGGACGAGATATTATGCCACTTATAAAGGGAGAAGAGGGGGCAAAATCTCCTCATAAAGCGATCTACGGATTCGCTCCCAAAGGAGGCATCCGAAGTGTAAGATATGAGAATTGGAAACTAGTCTACTCAAATAGTAAAGAGAAGCCATTTGAATTATACAACCTAGAAGTAGATTTAGGAGAAAAGAATAATATTGCAGATCAGCATCCCGACATTGTAAAAAAGATAAATAAAATGGGAGTTAATGCTAATAACTCAATAAAGAACAATAAGAAAATTGACTAGAGTTCGTTGTTCATATATAACTACTATTTTATGTCCACCATATAAAATAAAGTAGCTTACTGTCATTTGATTATATTAAAATAAGTAACTAATTCATAATAAATTAATAATTATTGTGAATTAGTTTTTTTTTATTTAAATTTGCAGAGTATTGTGTAAAAACAATATATAACAAAAAACTAAATTACAAATAATCAATAATCTTAAACCAATCACTACCTAAAATGAAAAAAGTACTGCACTTATCATTGTCATTTATGATTGCCCTACTAGTATTAGTAGGATGTACTCCTGCACAATCAGCAGAAGACAGAGTAATCAAAACAGAAGTACCTGTAAGACCAGTTGGACAAACAGACGTACTACAATTAACATGTGATCCTATCCCTAACGTACGTGTTGCTATTATCGGACTAGGTATGCGTGGACCAGGTGCTGCTCACCGTTTCGCGAATATCCCAGGAGTAGAAGTTGTCGCTCTTTGTGACGTATTAGAAAGTAATACAAAAAGAGTAAACGCTTCACTTGTAGCATCAGGAAAACCTGAAGCTCAAGAATTTTTTGGAGATACAGCAATTTGGAGAGAAGTAACAAAACTTCCTAATGTAGACTTAGTTTACGTTGCAACTCCATGGGCTTCTCACGCAACAATGGGTGTTCAAGCTATGAAAGATGGTAAGCACGTAGCAATTGAGGTTCCTGCTGCAATGAACCTTCAAGAGATCTGGGATCTTGTTAACACTTCAGAGGCTACTCGTAAGCACTGTATGCAACTAGAGAACTGTGTATATGACTTCTACGAACTAACAACTCTTAACATGGCTCAACAAGGTCTATTTGGAGAAGTTCTTCACACAGAGGGAGCATATATCCACAACCTAGAGCCTTTCTGGAATAGCTACTGGAACAACTGGAGACTAGAGTACAATATCGAGCACTACGGTGACCTTTATCCTACTCACGGAATCGGACCTGTTTGTCAAGTTCTTAACATGCACAGAGGTGATAAAATGAATACTCTAGTATCTATGCAGACAAAAACTGTATGTATCCCTGAGTTTATCGAAAAAACAACTGGTCGTGATGTATCAAAGGATTTCAGAAATGGAGACCACACAACAACACTTATCAACACTGAAAAAGGTAAAACAATCAACATTCAACACAACGTTGCAACTCCAAGACCATACGATCGTATGTACCAACTAACTGGAACTAAAGGTTTTGCAAACAAATACCCTGTTGAAGGTTATGCTCTTGAGGCTTCTCAAGTTGATTCTACAATCATAACAAACCATGAGAACCTTAGCGGACATGACTTCGTTTCTGGAGAGATGAAAGCTGAGCTTATGAAGAAATACAAGCACCCTATCGTAAATGAGCAACTAGAGGAGACTGCTAAGAAAGTTGGTGGACATGGTGGTATGGACTACATCATGGATTACAGACTTATCTACTGTCTACAAAACGGTCTTCCATTAGACATGGACGTTTATGACCTTGCTGAGTGGTGTTCACTTATCGAGTTATCTAAAATTTCTATCGAGAATCAATCAGCTCCTGTAGAGGTTCCTGATTTCACTCGTGGATCATGGGATAAAATAGACGGATTGAAGCTTGCACTATAAGCTAAAAATTTGATATTACAATAAATAAGGCTCTCTTCGCTATGAAGAGAGCCTTATTTCATTTAGCTCTGTGAGATCATACACCGAGACCAACACACGGCAGTTCCCTACTTACATTTGAACTTCCTTCGACGATAACCTTTTGTGAAAACTTCGTTTTCTGCTATTAGTTTGCATGAGTCGATTTTTATATCTAATTTTGTTGGTTATAATAATTGATTTAAAACGACTTGTATCGATAACAATACTAAAAATAATTTTATGCAATATTGGCAAAAAGACATTGAAACAATGCCTCAAAATGAGCTAGCAGAATTTCAGCTAAAACGCTTAAAAGAGACTTTATGTTCAGCAAGTAACTCTCCTTTCTACAAGAGAGTATTTTCGGATAACAATATATCTATAGATGAGATAAACTCACTAGAAGATTTACAAAAGCTACCATTTACGACTAAAGAAGACCTACGCGCTAACTACCCATTTGATATGGCAGCGATTCCACTACGCCAGTGTACAAGACTACACTCAAGTAGTGGCACAACAGGAGACCCAACAGTTGTTCTACACTCTGCAAAGGATTTAGATCAGTGGGCAAATCAAGTTGCAAGGTGTATGTACATGGTTGGAATTAGAGATGAGGACATATTTCAGAACACGAGTGGTTATGGTATGTTTACTGGAGGCTTAGGCTTCCAATATGGAGCAGAAAAGTTAGGGGCATTAACAGTTCCTGCTGCTGCTGGAAACAGTAGACGTCAACTAAAATTCATTAAAGATTTTGGCACCACTTGCCTTCATATTATACCTAGCTACGCTACTCGTTTAGCTGAAGTTATGACTGCGGAGGGAATGGATCCACTAAAAGAGACTAAACTTCACACAATATGTATCGGAGCTGAGCCACATAGTGAAGAGCAACGTAAACGTATCGAGAAGCTACTTGGAGTTAAGGCTTACAACTGTTTTGGAATGTCTGAGATGAATGGTCCAGGTGTTGCCTTCGAGTGTAAAGAGCAAAATGGGCTACATATTTGGGAAGATTATACAATTGTTGAGATCATAAATCCAGTTACACTTCAACCAGTTCCAGATGGCGAAGTTGGAGAGTTAGTACTTACTACACTAAATAGAGAAGCTATGCCTTTAGTTCGTTATCGCACTAGAGACTTGACGTCTATTATTTCAGGTGATTGCCCATGCGGACGTACACACCGTAGATTGGCACGTTTCCAAGGTCGTAGTGACGATATGATTATACTTAAAGGGGTAAACTTATTTCCGATACAAATTGAGACTGTTCTTATGCAATTTAAAGAGTTAGGAAATAACTATCTAATTACAATTGATACAATCAATAATAGTGATGAGATGTTTATCGAAGTTGAGTTGAGTGATCTATTTACTGACGACTACAGTGTTCTACAGTCATTAAGTAAAAATATAACTCGCCAGTTGAAAGATGAGCTATTATTGACTCCACGTCTTAAATTAGTAGCAAAAGGCTCTCTACCCGTTCAAGAGGGGAAAGCAGTTAGAGTCAAAGATTTGCGTAAATTTAATTAACGATAATTTTAAATTATGTATATAAAGCTCAAAGAGAAAAAGAACGTTTTCAAAAAATGTTCATAAAAAAATGCTCTGTAAACTGCGCATTACTCTTTTAGTTTTTATAACCCCCTTAAAATATGACAGTCAACCAAATTTCAATATTCCTAGAGAATAAATATGGCAAGTTGAGCGAAATAATGGCTCTAATAACAGACCAAAATATTCGTATAATAGCAGCCACTATCGCAGATACATCTGACTATGGCATATTACGTATAATTGTTAGTGAGCCACAAAAGGCTTATAAAATATTAAAAGATAATAATGTAAGCGCAAACCTTACAGAGGTATTTGCATTGACAATCAACTCAGAAACGGATAGTTTATCCAGAGCTATGGAGTCATTTACGACTGTAGGTTTGAGTATCGAATATATGTATTGTTTCTCTCTAAAAGAGAAGTCAATTATTATTTTGAGAACCAATGATCAAGATTTAACACGAGATGTAATTGAGAAAAAAGGTCTTCAGTATATTATTGAGAGCGACTTAATTAAATTATAAATTTAATTTGTTTTCTGCACTTAGCAGAGTAGCCTACGAACTAATCTTCGCAGGCTACTTTAGGTTATCTGAGTAAACGAATTTAATCATTTTACTTTATGTTTGGAATAAACGACCCAGGAATTTGGATAATCTACCTATTAGCATTTTTGTGCCTAGGTTTCTCTATTTGGTTTGGTATTAAATACTGGAACTATGACGAAGAGTCATCAAATTCCTCAAAATCTGATAAAATATGAGTACTTTAACCCTTGGTATTATCGTCATAATATACATCTTTCTAATCGCATACTTAGGTTACTTAGGTTATAAAAAGACCAATAGTGCAAGTGACTATCTTTTAGGAGGAGGGAAAACAAATCCAATCATAATGGCACTTTCATATGGAGCCACATTTATATCAGCCTCAGCAATTGTAGGTTTTGGAGGAGTTGCTGCAACATATGGAATGGGTATTCAATGGCTTTGTCTATTGAATATGCTAGTTGGTGTTGTAATCGCATTTATATTCTTTGGTAGACGAACACGTAAACTTGGAGCAACATATAATTCACGAACTTTTGCACAACTACTAGGGACTCACTATGGATCTCGAACTATTCAAGTCTTTGTAGCTGTTGTGATTTTCATCGGTATGCCTATATACGCCTCAGTTGTTATGAAAGGTGGAGCTGTCTTTATTGAACAGATGTTTGACATAGATCTCGATCTTGCGCTTCTACTCTTTACTGTTGTTGTCGCAACATATGTGATTACAGGAGGTATTAAGGGTGTAATGTACACCGATGCAATGCAAGCAATAATCATGTTTGCATGTATGCTATTTATGCTCTTTTGGTTCTACAACGTAATGGATTTAGGTTTTGTAGAGGCTAATGAAAAACTAACATCAATAGCTCCACTAGTACCAGAACGTCTACGTGAATTGGGACATCAAGGCTGGACAGCAATGCCAATTACAGGTTCTCCTCAGTGGTACACGCTAGTAACTTCACTTATTCTTGGCGTTGGTATTGGATGCTTGGCTCAACCTCAATTAGTTGTTCGTTTTATGATGGTAGATAGCACCAAGCAGCTAAATAGAGGGGTTCTAATCGGCTGTTTATTCCTGATTGTAACCGTCGGAGCAATCTATCATGTTGGAGCACTATCGAATCTCTTCTTCTTGAAAGCAGATGGAGTTGTTGCATCTGAAGCGGTTAAAGATATGGATAAAATTATCCCTCTATTTATCAAACGAGCTATGCCCGATTGGTTTGGAGCTGTATTTATGCTATGTATTTTATCAGCAAGTATGTCTACACTAAGCGCACAATTTCACACTATGGGAGCTGCTTTTGGGGCAGATGCTTTTCCAAAATTAGGCAAGAAAAAAAATCCAAATTCAACAATGGGAGTTCGTTTCGGCGTGCTATGTGCTATTATTCTCAGCTACATGATCTGTTATATCTTGAGCGATAGTATAATTGCACGAGGAACAGCACTATTTATGGGAGTTTGTGCAGCTACGTTTCTACCGACCTATTTTTGTGCACTATACTGGAAACGAGCGACTCGTCAAGGTGCATTAGCTAGTTTATGGGTAGGTGTTGTCACAAGTCTATTCGCCATGGCATTTCTACACAAGGCAGAAGCTGCACCATTAGGTTTTTGCCAAATGATATTTGGGCAGGATGTCTTGATAGACGTATATCCATGGTACGCTATTGACCCTATTTTGTTTGCACTTCCGCTCTCGACGCTTACAATTATAGTTGTGAGTCTACGCACTAAACCTATGATAGCAAAGGATTAGAGAGTTGCAAAGAACGAAATAATACCAAATTTATTATGAATTTAGCATTATAGTGAGTCCATAGTGTAGTTATAATCCAATATTAATAGGATTAAATGTGGTATTAATTGATATATCGCCTTAAAATAAGCGCCATTAAGTGTTATTCTGTTATATTTTTAAAAAAAAAATTATAACTTTGCATTCCGTCGTTTTTTTGGAGTACAGTTAATAAAATTATCAAATAAAAACATAAAAATAATTCAAAATGCAGAACAAAGGAGCACTAAAACTACTGGCAATTGTATTTGCAATTGCTTGTGCTTACCAGCTTTCATTTACTTTTGTAACCAAAAGAATTGAAAACAAAGCAGCCGAATATGCCGCAGGAGATGCGAATATGGAGGCAAAATACCTAGATTCAATGAGATCTCAGGTAGTTTACAATCTTGGTTTTATTGAGTACACTTACAAAGAGTGTCAAGATAAAGAGATTAATTTAGGTCTTGACCTAAAAGGAGGAATGAACGTAACACTTGAGATTTCAGTTGTTGACGTTGTTCGTGCTCTATCTAATGATAGCCAAGATCCAAACTTTACACAAGCATTAACTCAAGCTATTGATAAACAAAAAAGCAGTGCAGACGACTTTATCACTCTATTCGTTGAGTCATATAAAACTGTATCTGGAGATGCTCCTTTAGCTCAGATCTTCAACACACCTGAACTTAAAGAGCTTGTTTCATCAACAAGTAGCAATGAAGAGGTTACAAAAGTTCTTCGTAAGCAGACAGAAAGTGCAATTGAAAACTCTTTCTATGTATTACGTAATCGTATTGACAGATTTGGTGTAACACAACCAAATATCCAACGCCTAGAGAACTCTGACCGTATCCTAATTGAACTTCCAGGAGTTAAAGATCCAGAGCGTGTTCGTAAACTTCTTCAAGGTACAGCTTCACTAGAGTTTTGGTCAACTTATAACAACCAAGAGGTTTACCCTATTTTTGCTCAAGCTAACGACATTATCAAAGAGTTAGAGGCTGCAAAAGTTGTAGAAACTACTCCAACAGAAGAGGTTGTTGTAGATGAGGTAATTACAGAAGATACCGGTTCTGTTAAAGGAGATGATATTCTTGATGAACTTGAAGTGACAACAGAATCTGCAAGTCAAGAAGATCTTGCAAAGCAATTCCCTCTATTCTCTAAATTAACACCACTAATGTCAGGTCAAGGTCAAATTGCTCCTGGAGCAGTAGTTGGTCGTGCCGTAGCAAGTGACACTTCAATTATCAACACATACTTTGCATATCCACAAGTTAAAGCTCTTTTACCTAGAGATATGAAACTTTACTGGGGCATCAAAGCAATGGATGAAGAGAACAATGTTTTCGCTCTATATGCAATTAAAGCTAACACACGTGACGGAAAAGCTCCTTTAGATGGAGGTTCTATCGTTGACGCTCAAGAAAACTATGCAGAAAAAGGTTCATCTGCAGAGGTTAGTATGGTAATGAACGCAAGTGGTGCTAGAACATGGGCAAGACTTACTGCAGACAACGCAAAAAGCAACCCTAGTGGTGGAAATGTTGCGATTGTTCTTGATGGATATGTCTACTCTGCTCCGACTGTAAAAGAAGAGATTACTGGAGGTAGATCATCTATTAGTGGAGACTTTACAATTGTTGAAGCACAAGACCTTGCAAATGTTCTAGAATCAGGTAAACTACCTGCTCCTGCTAGAATTATTCAAGATATCGTTGTTGGTCCATCATTGGGTCAAGAGTCAATTGACGCAGGTATGATGTCATTTATAATCGCATTCGTATTAGTTCTGATCTACATGTGGTTCTTCTATAGTACTGCTGGTTTAGTTGCAAATATCGCACTTGTATCTAACGTCTTCTTCCTATTTGGAGTACTTGTATCTTTTGGAGCAGTTCTTACTCTTCCTGGTATTGCGGGTATCGTACTTACAATGGGTATGGCGGTTGATGCAAACGTTATTATATATGAGCGTATTAAAGAGGAACTTCGTTCTGGAAAAAATGTTAGCCTTGCTATCGCAGATGGTTACAGAAACGCATACTCTGCAATTATTGATGGTAACGTAACAACTCTGATTACAGGTATCGTTCTATTCTCATTCGGAACAGGTCCAGTTCAAGGTTTTGCTACAACACTTATCATTGGTATCCTTACTTCAATGTTCTCTGCTGTATTCATCACAAGAATGATCTTTGCTACTCTACTTGAAAAAGACAAGAAAGTTAAGTTCTCTAACAAATACACAGAAAATTTCCTTGGCAATACTAATTTTGACTTTGTAGGCGCTAGAAAATATACTTATATAATCTCTGGAGCTCTTATCCTTATCTCTATAGCTTCGTTTGCATTCCAAGGCTTCAACTATGGTGTTGAGTTCACTGGAGGTAGATCATACGTAGTTCGTTTTGACAAACCGGTGACTGCTACAGATGTTCGTGATGCACTAGATGTGACATTTGAGACTGGTAGTGCTAGTCAAAGTTTTGAGGTAAAACAATTTGGTAATGACGAGCAAATGCGTATTGTTACTCAATACAAATATAACGATGATACTGATGGCGTATCTTCAGAGATTGAGGCTATGATCTACGAAGCATTAATGCCTCTATTTAAAACAACAATCAATGAGCAAGAGTTTGTTACAACTGAAACAAACCCTTACGGAATTATATCTTCTGAAAAAGTAGGTGCTAGTGTTGCAAATGACATTAAGGTAGCATCTATGATTGCAACTCTATTTAGTTTAATTGCAATTGGTCTATATATCTTCCTTAGATTTAAAAAATGGCAATGGGGTATTGGTGGTGTTGTGTCGGTTGCACATGATGCGTTACTTACAATCGGTGTATTCTCAATATTCTACAAAGTTCTTCCTTTTAGTCTTGAGGTAAACCAAGCATTCATTGCTGCGATTCTTACTATCATTGGTTACTCTATCAATGACACCGTAATTATCTTTGATAGAATTCGTGAAAACCATGAATTATTCCCAAAACGTTCTCTAAAAGTAAATATTAATCATGCGATTAATAGTACTCTTGCACGTACAGTGAATACTGCTGGTTCAACATTCGTAACATTATTAGCTATCTTCCTATTTGGAGGTGACGTTATTAGAGGATTTGTATTTGCTCTTATCTTCGGTGTTGTTGTTGGAACATTCTCATCTATTTTCGTTGCAACTCCAGTTGCTTACGAATTGATGAATAAAAAAGATAGAGGCGAGGAGTAATCGTTTAATCTATATAGATTCATACATAAAAAAGGAGATCGAGTTTTACTCGATCTCCTTTTTTATGTATGTTTTGTTCCTATGCTAAATTACTATAGAGTCATATAGTACAAGTAAGTTTAAAGGCTTGAAATAGCTTGATTACAGCCATCAAGACTGAGATGCAAGCAATCAGCCACAATACCTAACTAAAAGTCGCTTAAAACGATTATTATGCCAAAACTAAAGATTGCATGAAGCAGGGAACTGCCCTACGCAGGCGGCGGTGCGTGATCGCACTCAACAAAATAACACAGAAAACAAAGTTTTCACGAAAGTTTGATTAAACTTTTTAAAGTTTATCGCCGAAGGGAGTTCGTAGACTACAAAAAAAAGTTGCCCAGAATATCTCTATTCTGGGCAACTCATATTTTAATTATAATTTCTATTACTTCTCAGTAGTAGGAATTACATCTACTAACTCAACTTCAAATTCAAGAGCTGCGTTAGGTCCGATTTTAGGAGCTCTTCCTTGAGGTCCGTAAGCGATATCAGATGGGATCCAAAGTTTGATTTTACCACCTTTACCAATAAGTTGAAGACCTTCACCCCAACCAGCAATAACACCGTTAAGAGCAAATTCAATAGCCTCACCTTTTGAAGAATCAAATACATCACCATTACTTAATTTACCTTCATAAACAGCCTTAACACGGTCAGTAATTTTTGGAGTTAAAGATTTGTCACCTTCAAGGATAACCTCATATAATAAACCACTTTCAGTTTTCTTAATGTTTCCACCTTTAGCCTCAACTTCAGCTAAGAACTCCTCAGAAGCTGCTTTAGCTTTTGCAGGAACACGTACCATAAAGTAATCACGAAGGAAAGCAGTAGTAGCCTCTTCATCCATTTGAGCTTTGCCATCAATTGCGTCTCTAAATGCAGCAACAAGGATATCAACATTCAAAGTACTATCAACTTGCTTAATACCTGGAGCGATATTTCTACCTAGATCTACTCCAATAGCGTAAGCCAAAGAGTCGTTGTCTGTTTTGATGCTTCCAGCACCACCAGTACTTCCACAAGCTGCAAATACAGAAGCAATAGCAACTGTAAGAATTAATTTTTTCATTTCGTAATTGTCTTTAGTTAAATTATTTAATAATATTACTTTAAGTTTGTTATGGCTACAAATATACACATTTTTTTACTTTTACAATAATTTAAATCTTGAATTTAACTATTTCAGTTATGTGATTACCATCAATATTTGACATCTCTATAATCAAGATAATATAGTTTCTACAAGAATAATACCAATGCTTTTATAAAAACGCATATACTTTTCAATTATTATTGATTTACCTCTAATCTTTTCAATAAACTCTACAATACTTTTTTTCTTGACACGATATTAATTGCGACAATCCCAACAGTTGCAGCAACAACAGACGCAATCAATACAGCAATCTTACCCATGTCAACTACACTGGAATCATTGAAAGCTAAGTTTGTAATAAATATAGACATTGTGAATCCAATACCACCAAGACAAGATACCGCCCATAACATACTCATGTTAGCTCCCGTAGGCATAACAGCTAACTTTAGCTTAATTGCCAACCAACTAAATATAGCAATACCAATAGGTTTACCAACTACTAAGCCTAAGAATATACCTAATCCCTGTGTATTATTAAAAAATTGAAGGTCACTTAAATCCTTAACCTCCACACCAGCATTTGCCAATGCGAATATAGGCATAATAAAAAAAGCGATTAAAGGGTGTAGAGAGTGCTCTAATCGTTGAGATACACTCACTGTGTTTTGAGCGATACTCTTCACGTTTTCAAGTGAATGTAATTGACTCTCATTCGACAACACCTCAACCCCCTCTTTATCTCGTTGATTGAAATTAGATAGGAAATATCTAACTTTATAACTAAAATATTTCTTAGAGAATTTTGGTTTTGAAGGAATAACCATTGCAAGAAGAACACCTGAAATTGTAGCATGCACCCCAGAATTTAGAAATAAAATCCATATTGCAATACCTGGTATAATATAGAAGCTAGTAGTTTTAACCCCTCTTTTACTCATCCAGTATAATACAGCAAGTAGTATAAAAGCAACGACTAATAACCAAATATTTATCTGTGAAGTGTAGAATATTGCAATAAGAAGAATTGCACCCAGATCATCAACAATAGCCAAAGCCGTCAAGAAAATCTTCAGTGATAGTGGTACTTTATTTCCCATCAAAGATAATATTCCGATTGCAAATGCTATATCAGTAGCCATAGGGACTCCCCATCCATTTGCGTAATCAGTATTCATATTGAAGAAGAAGTATATCAAAGCAGGCACTACCATACCACCAATTGCAGCTGCGATAGGTAGAGATGCTTGTTTTAATGTTGATAGCTTCCCCGCAATCACCTCACTCTTAATCTCTAATCCAACCACAAAAAAGAAGATAACCATAAGTGCATCATTTATCCAATGCTCTACACTTAGCGTTAACGATAGTTCGCCTATTTTCAACCCGAAATCAGAGGATAATATCTGATGGTATATATGTTTCGTTGCATCTAAATTAGCAAGAATCATTGCTATTGCAGCAAAAGCTATAAGCATTATTCCACCAGCCCATTGACTTCCAAAAAAACTAAGACTACGACGTCTCATTAAATACCAATTCCGTTTTTGTTTATAAGAGTAATTGCTCTTCATACTTTAATTTGTTATAAGTGTTATGTTTGATAATTTATATAAAATTCGCGCTCCGACGTTAGCATCCCACTCATTATTTGGAGATGGTGATACTTCACATATATCGAACCCTACTATTTGTTTACCTTTTTCATGTAACTCTTTTAATAGATATGCCGCTTGATTGAACGACAACCCACCAGGAACTGGAGTTCCAGTATTTGGGCAATTATCTGGACTCAAACCATCGATATCAAAACTAATATAGACCTTATCGGGTAGTTGATCTATTATTTGACAACACTGCTCATGCCAATTAATACCTAATGCACTATTTTCATATAGTTTATTATCTGTAAATTGTGTAATCTTACCACTAGACTTTGCATACTCCACCTCTGCATCACACATATCTCTCAATGCAACTTGAACAATCTTCTCTACCCCCTCAATTTTTGATACATTATACATTATTGAGGCATGAGAGTGAGTAAAACCTTCATAAGCAACTCGAAGGTCTGCATGAGCATCAATATGAAGAATACCAATACTACCCTCTTTTTCTGCAACAGCCTTGATCAATCCATATGGAGTACTGTGGTCACCGCCAACAAGTCCAACTAATTTACCT
Organism: uncultured Rikenellaceae bacterium; assembly: GCA_947038405.1. Classification (GTDB taxonomy): domain Bacteria; phylum Bacteroidota; class Bacteroidia; order Bacteroidales; family Rikenellaceae; genus CAMQVY01. Next base: position 59,916 of record CAMQVY010000002.1, read on the forward strand.
CTATCTAACCACTCTTTTGCAGAGTTATAAATCTTTTGATTCAAAATTTCTGAACCATTATTTATCTTATCTAATCGTCTATGTAATGTATCCGACTCTAGGCTTTTACCTGCTTCTAGTCTCTTAATTACTTTCTTCGCATCCTCTCTTAACATACCACTCATATCTTGTATAGTATAGTCAATCGGCGCAGTTCCGATACCTCTTTTCCACTGATCTGGATATGTTTCGTCGTATAAGTCTAATTGAGTCGATGCTCCAATAATAGAGTCTGGTCCATAGCAAGTTCCCCCTCCATAAGATGCTGTTACATCCCAAGGTGCAGATATAAGAACTAATTGAGAATCCTCTGCCGTAAATGGCAAACCAAAATAACATCCATTATCATGACCTGTTCCATTTGGGTCAAAATCTTCTATATTCATAATTGCAGTAAATAGATTAATGGTACAAATATACGAAAAATAAATTTTATTTTAACTTTTTGTGATTAGATTGATTAAACATCCCTTAGCTGATGCAGTTACATCAAACTCATTTAATTATAGCTCGATTCTTTCGTCCATCAACAAATATATATAATGGTTGAGAGAACTCCACAACGCGTATAAATTCTCCCTCATACTTCGCGGGCATCTCATTTAACCTATCAACATCAAACTTTCCATCATTCATAAATGGATTAATTGTTAGGTATCCAATACCAAAAGAAGTTAAATTTTGAAAAAAGTGAGTTCCTTGGCTCGGTTCAACCCTAAAATTCTCTAGTCCACACTCAACAATAACTTTTGCCTCTGAGATGTGATTCCACTTCACTGGAATACCCAACCATGGATCACTTGAGCCCCATCGTCCTGGTCCAACAAGAACATATGAATCTGAATCAGCTTTAAACTGCGAATTAATTTTAAGTATCTCTTCGGCCATTTTCTCAGTATGTTTTGTATCAAATGTAGAGTGTTTAATATAGACAATACTCTTTACATCCTCTACAATACCAACACCAAGAGCACTCTCAGCATAAATTAATGAGTCATCACAATTAACCTCATTCCAATTGAGTGAAACATTCTCTTGATTATCTACAATTGGGCGAATTTGCAAGAAATTAAATATTTTTTGCTCTCCATATGGAGTATCTAAATTTGCTGCGAATTCAATCTCGACAGGACATTTCATCTCGTTTTGCCCCATCACCAAAAGATCTCGTACAATCTCAGCAAGAGGAAATGTATCATACTTTAATATATGAGCAAAAGTTATTATTCTTCTCCCCTCTTCATACGTACTATCACTTATTGATTGGTTCTGTATATCCCATGTCGAAGCGACATTTTTCATATTTCTGAATTTCTTTGCCGTTGGAGAATTTATCTCAAAACGCTGAAGATTTATAGCGTCATTAATTGAGGTTTTAAACTCTTCAGGCTTGAGACTTAGAGCATACATCTCCCTCTGAGTATCTCTCAAAGCAAGCTCAGGAGTTGAGAGTTGCAACGCTTTTTTAGGGTATAATGGAGAGAATCTCAAAGTTTGGCCTCCATCGACAACTAACTTTCCTAAGCCAAGAGCGATATTAACAACTCCATCTTCAACAGTTTCATCTCCAATAGGATAAAAATTAAGAGACCTTGCAACACCAGATATAGTTGGGAAGAAATATCCATTATCTTCTGTTCCACAAACCTCTTGTATAATAACGGCCATCTTCTCCTCACTAAGAAGATTCGATGTTGCAGATATATATGCTCTACTCTCCGCAAAATACACCGAAGCGTAGACACTTTTAATCGCTTTACCTAACAATCTCAGCATCTGATCCGTATTCGTTGTCAGAGGGATCATGTATGTAGAATATACACCTGCAAATGGTTGGTAATGCGAATCTTCTAATTTAGAGCTAGAGCGAATAGCCAAAGGACCCTTAACATGCTTAATATAGTCATGTAACTCCTCCACCAACTGTTCAGGCAAACGAGAGCTTACAAACTCAGACAATATCTCTTCGTCAGATATATCCGATTTAATAACATATTTTAATCCATTGCTCTTTATAAATTGATCGAAATAATCTGTAGCCACGATAACTGTACGTGGAATCATAACCCTTACAGAGGGGTATTTATCATAGTAATTATACCTCTGTAACATACTATTTACAAATGCCAATCCTCTACCTTTTCCCCCTAACGAACCCTCGCCTAATCTAGCAAACCAGATTGTATCATTATAATTTTGAGATGAAAATTTAGCAACAACTCCTTGACCTAAGAGAATACGATAATCTTGTATCTTATTCACAAGGAAATGTCTCATCTCGCTGGTCGACTCAAAATTAGTATTAGTCAATATTTTTATTGATGTTGCAATCGAGAATAGTCCCCTGGAATACAACCACTTTGAGAGGTGGTTTTGAGAAGAGTGTATTAATAGATTCTCTTCGGGCAGCGTCAATATTAGTTGTTGTAGCTCTTTTAAATCTTTAGCTCTTGCAATTATAGCCCCAGTTTTTGTATCTTTTGAGACAAAATCCCCAAAAGCAAACTCTTCAGCAATATACTCCGAAAGCTCTAGAAGGAGCGTTTTAGAATATTTTACAATAAACCCAACTCCCAACTCTTCTGCGACCTTACGTATACTCTCTTGCGAAGATTGCAGTAGAAATGGCATCAAAGGGTTATCTTTTTTGATTAATTTACAAAGATCTATCCCCGCATCCAACTTCTCTGAAGAACTCGGATCATTTTTGTTTATTACAAACCCAACATCAGATATTACTCCCAGTAGATTCTCCTTATATTTTTCATATAACTCTACGGCATCACTATAATTTGTAGCTAACAATATCTTAGGTCTTGATCTCTTTCTTAGTGTTTGTTGCTGCTCATTGAGAGCATCTTGGAGAAACTCATCACTTTGATGTAACACTAATTTATATATTGCAGGTAGGTATGTCGAGTAATATCGTATTGAATCCTCCACAAGTAAAATTGATTGAACACCATTCTCCAATATATCAGTATCAGCATTCATTTTATCCTCAATTGTCTTGATAATAGCAAGCATTAAATCTGCATTTCCATGCCAATTAAAGATATAATCGATGTGACTTTTATCCTCGGAATCGAGCCTTTTGTATATATGTTTCGAGATACCAGTCATTAAAACAAATGGTATATTCGGGTACTTATCCTTAATTATTTTTGAGAATGCAAACACATCTAGCTCCCCAATATTATACATTGAGATTACAAGATCTATCTCTTTTTCAGTATCAAGTGCATTCATTGCCTCCGAAGCTGAGGACACTCGCTTAAATGCAGGTGGGTTACTTAAATTTAGATCTAAATACTCCTTATTAATTTGAGACTCCAAATGACCATCCTCCTCCAAAATGTATGCGTCGTAGCTACTACATATTAGAAGTATCTTCCGAATACGTTTCTGCATTAAATTATGGTAGTCTGTAACGACATTTACATTTTCTTGTGAATCAACTACTTTCATACCTATTCTATCTTATTAGACCTATCGAAACTGTCGATATACATAACAAAAATAAGTTTTTTTTGCATATATTTGCATAATATATGTTATAAACTGTTTTATTTTTATTTGAAAACATGAAAAAATACACTTTAGAAGAGGTTGTAGATACAAAGAGAGAGATCGAGTTTCTAAATCTGCCTAAGAGACTATACAAAGGTAATCGCAATTGGGTATGCCCTCTTGACAATGATATATTAAAAGCCTTTAACCCAAAAAAGAATCATCTTTTCAACAACGGAGAGGCTATCAGATGGATTGCAATTGACAGTGATGGCAAAGTCGTTGGACGAATTGCAGCGTTCTACAATAGAGAACTAGCTGCCGCAAATGAAGTTCCAACGGGAGGTTGTGGTTTTTTTGAGTGTGAAAACGATCCGCAAATTGCCAACCTTCTATTTGACTACTCAAAAAAATGGCTCTCGGACCATGGCATGGAGGCTATGGATGGACCAATAAACTTTGGAGACAGAGCTGATTGGTGGGGTCTGCTAGTCCAAGGATATGAATACCAACCTCTATATGCAAATAACTACAATCCACCATACTATAAAGAGTTATTTGAGAACTATGGTTTCCAAAATTACTTCAACCAACACTCATATTTTAAGAATATTAAAGCTGGAGAACTTAACCAAGCTGTATACGATAGAGCTAAGAGATTAGAAGAGACTCCAGGGTATCGATTTGAACACATATCTAAAAGTAATCTTGATAAAGTTACTCAAGATTTCCGATTTATATACAACAAAGCATGGGCCCTATTTACTGGCGTTAAACCAATTGATAGTGACCAAGCCAAAGGATTAATGCGAAAACTCAAGCCTATAATTGACGAGAGATTGATGCACTTTGCATACTTCAACGACCAACCAATCGGCTTCTTTATAATGGTTCCCGACCTAAACAGAGCGATTGAACCATTCAATGGCAAACTTAACTGGTTTAATAAATTGAGACTTCTGTATAGCCTTAAATTTAGCAAAAAATTAGATAGAGTATTCGGAGTAATATTTGGAGTAATCCCTGAATTTCATGGAAAGGGCATTGAGTCTGGCTTGATGAATTGCTTTGAAAAAGAGATGGCAAAAGGAGATCTCAAATATAAAACTCTTGAATTAGCTTGGGTTGGAGATTTTAACCCTGTAATGATGAGAATGGTTGAGAGTTATGTTTGTGCTAAACGCCATAAGATGCACACCACATATAGACTACTCTTTGATCCAACAAGAGAGTTTAAAAGAGCTCCAAGAATGGGACTAAAAAGTGCAGTAAAAAAGGCTGAATAAACAATCTATTATATGTAATAAAATAGCACCGCCCACGTAAAGTAGTTTCTTGAACTTACCTACGTGGGCGGCGCTGTATGATTATAGCGATATTACTACTTAATACTGCTCTGATTCGTTAGGGAATATTGCCCCTTTAACATCACTTACATAGTTTGCAACTGCATCTGTAATTATAGTATCCAAGTCTGCATAACGTCTTAAAAAACGTGGAGAAAACTCCTTATTTATACCTAACATATCGTGTACAACTAGAACTTGACCATCAACACCTCCACCTGCTCCGATCCCAATAACTGGAATTTTAAGCTCCTTCGCAACTCTAGCTCCAAGTTCAGCTGGGATTTTTTCCAATACTAGTCCAAAACAACCAGCCTCTTCTAAGAGTTTTGCATCTTTAATAAGTTTGTCAGCCTCTTCTTCCTCTCTTGCTCTAACATTATATGTTCCATATTTATGGATAGATTGAGGAGTCAACCCAAGATGGCCCATCACTGGAATTCCAGAGCAAAGAATCCTATGTACAGACTCTAGTATCTCCTCTCCACCCTCAAGTTTTACGGCATCAGTCTCCGCCTCTTTCATAATTCTGATCGCAGAAGATAGAGCCTCTTTTGAGTTCCCTTGGTATGTTCCAAACGGAAGGTCTACAACAATAAGGGCTCTTTTTACCGCTCTACGCACTGAACGAGCATGATATATCATATCATCAAGTGTGATAGGAAGAGTTGTTTCATAACCCGCCATTACATTTGCGGCAGAGTCCCCAACAAGTATCACATCTATACCCGCTCTGTCTACAATACGAGCCATTGAGTAGTCATACGATGTTAACATTGAAATCTTCTCTCCTCTCTGTTTCATCTCCGAAAGACGATATGTTGTAACAGCTTTTACTTTAGATTCGATTGACATAATAAATTTTAATATTAAAATAGGTGCATAAAAATGCACCTTATATATGAGCGGCAAAGTAACGGAGTTTTTATCAGAATAACAAATTGAACTCCCCGATACTACCAACTATACCCTAATTAGAGGTACGTTATTATTTAACGAATTTTGATTGTGAAAACATACTCCATAGAACAATACCTGCTGATACAGATACATTTAGCGAATGTTTTGTTCCAACCTGAGGGATTTCAACATATCCATCACATATATCTACAACCTCTTGAGACACTCCAAACACCTCATTACCAAATACTAGAGCATATTTAACATCACTCTCAACATTAAATTGATGTAACATAACTGAATCTTCTACCTGCTCAACAGCGAATACTTTATACCCTTCACTTTTCAAGAGTTGAATAGCCTCAATACAGCTTTTATGATACCTCCAAGGTACAGTATTTTCTGCACCTAAGGCTGTTTTATGAATATCTTTATTTGGGGGTGTTGCACAAATCCCACATAGTTCAATCCTTTCAACACCAAAGGCATCTCCTGTTCTGAAGAAAGTTCCCACATTATTTGAGCTTCTAATCCCATCGAGAACAACCGTAACTGGCATCTTTTCCATTGAGGCAAACTCTTCAACTGTTGGTCTACCTAAATCACTATTTGATATTTTTTGCATATATTTTTCTCTTCTTTAAGTCTACAAATAGACTTTTTTATATACTAAAGGTTTATCGCCTCCATTCTCAACAAGAGAACTTTGAGCTGGAATAAGTTCAAAATACAAGAGACTCTTCTCTTCAGAGTCATCTTGAAGTATAAGCTCTAACTTAGCACTTTTGTACCATACCCCACTACTCTTTACCTCCGTACCATCAGAAGCAAAAAGATCTTTAGTGTAAGTGTAATTAGACTTCATACGTAAAATAGTTCGCTCACCATTCGCTGCCGTTGACTCATATACACCAACAATTAACTTCTCCTCAGTGCATCGCCCCTCGATATTAAATCCAATTAATGAATCTACCTCAATTACATCTAAATTAGTCACTGAATCTTTAGTTCTCTCACCAAGAAACTCTACGAATAGAGGTTGCTTTGGTGTAGATGTGAGCATCAAGTAAGAGCGTTTTATTCTTCGAGATATTTTCGTATTTTTAACTCCATATGAAACATTTGTCGCACAATCAACAAACTTCACACTATCAATTTTAGATGAATCAGAGAGTAGTACATACCCTCCACTAAAGTAGTGGTATTGTGGAAGATCTAAACTATCATCAATACTGCTATTACAGCTAAATATTGTGACTAATATTATACTAAATAAAATTACTTTTTTCATACACACATATTTTTTGCGATAATATTAAAAATCTCTCTCTTACCAGTTCTACGTTATTGTTCAGTGCGATCACGCACCGCAGCCCGCGTAGGGCAGTTCCCTGCGTCTAGCAAACTAGTATATAAACTGCCTTTGGCAATAAACTTTAAAAAGTTTATTCAAACTCTCTTGAAAACTTCGTTTTCTGTGATAATCTGTTCAGTGCGATCACGCACCGCAGCCAGCGTAGGGCAGTTCCCTGCGTCTAGCAAACTAAACTAGCTCCTTAGCCGTAACTCCCATCTTATCTAATAAAGCCGTAACATCTGGCTTCGCTCCTCTAAAGTTTACATATAGCTCCATTGGGTGCAAAGTTCCCCCTTTTGTCAAAATATTATTTTTATAAGCCTCAGCAACCTCTTTATTAAATATTCCTCTCTGTTTAAACAACGAAAAAGCATCCGCTTCTAGTACTTCAGCCCACTTATAACTATAGTATCCAGCAGCATATCCGCCTGCAAAAATATGTGCAAATGCTGTTGACATACACGTACCATTTATAATAGGAAATAGTCTACTTTTCTCAGTAGCTTTCTGCTCAAAAACATCAATAGAATCTGTAATAGGAGCTGTTATTGAGTGCCATGCCATATCATTCAATCCAAAAGATACCTGTCGACTATTTGCATACGCCGCATTAAATCTTTTAGCTGCTACGATTTTATCAATCAACACCGCAGGCATTCTTTCACCACTCTTATAATGCACAGCCCACAGATCCAAGAATTCTCTCTCCGTAGCCCAATTCTCGAGCAATTGAGACGGTAACTCAACAAAATCTCGATATACATTAGTTCCTGTTATTGAAGAGTATTTTCCCTCCGCAAATAACCCATGTAGCGCATGCCCAAACTCATGTAGTAGAGTTGTAAACTCATCAAATGTCAATAATGATGGCTCATTTGCTGTTGGTTTGGTAAAGTTACAACACACACTAACAAGTGGTCTTATCTCGTCCCCCTTCTTATCAACAAACATCTCTCTAAATGTTGTCATCCATGCCCCTCCACGCTTACCAGCACGAGGGAAGAAATCCATATAAAGAAGTCCCATATATTTATCATTGTCACCATACACCTCATAGACTTTTACATCTTGGTGATATTTTGGCACACTACCATTCTCAACAAAGCGCAGATTAAACAATCTTTCTGCGAGTAAAAAGATACCTTTTTCAGCATTTTCCAACTGTAAATATGGCTTTATCTCCTCTTCATTGAGAGCATATTTGTCATTTTTGTATTTCTCTTCAAAGTATGGAAAATCCCAAGGCATAAACTCACCTAAAGAACTATCTTTACTAGTAGCATACTCCTTTAGTGTATTGAAATCTTCTACCGCATACTTTTGCGCTGCATCTAATAGATTATCTAAGAAACTATCTACCACCTCAACGCTCTCGGCCATCCTCTCTTCAAGCACATAATCCGCATAAGTCTTATATCCTAATAGATTTGCAACTTTTAATCTAAGTTCTGAGATTCGTTTTACAATCTCAACATTAGAGTATTTATCATCAGCAAAACATCTTGAATTATAAGCTCTCCATACCTGCTCTTTTAAATCACGCTGAGACGAATATGTAAGAAATGGATAAAAACTTGGAAACTGTAACGTTACACACCAGCCCTCTAATCCTCGCTCCTTAGCCTCAACCTCCATTGACTCGATAACAAATTGAGGTAGTTCAGCAACCTTTTCAGACTCTTCCTTAGGTATATTTAAAACATAAGAGTTTGTAGCTGCCAATAAGTTTTGTTGGAATTTAAGTGTCAGCGAAGATAACTCTGTTGTTAGTTCTCGATATATATCTTTATCTTCAACACTCAAAGCAGCTCCACTTCTAGCAAAACCCTTGTATGTATTCTCTAGCAACATCTCTTGCTCTCCATCGAGTTTCAAAGCTCCACGACTCTCATACACACACTTTACACGCTCAAACAACTTATCATTAAGAGATATATCATTACTATACTCCGTTAATAAAGGTTGAACTATAGTTGCAATCTCCTCCATTTCGTCACTTGTCTCAGCACTATTAAGCGCAAAAAAGACTCCAACAACCTCACTCAATCTCACCTCATTCTGTGCAAGAGCCTCAATCGTATTCTCAAATGTAGGAGTTTCATCACTCAATACAATCTCATCAACACCATCTCTAGCCTCCTTAATTGCAACTTCAAAGGCTGGTGTATAGTGCTTAACCTCGATAAGATTGAAAGGAGGTGTATTGAATGGAGTGTTATATATATTTAACAAAGGGTTGCTATCATCGCAACCTTTCTTAATTGATGTAAGTGTCATATGGCATATTGTTAATTATGTTGTTTCGGAATATAGTTATTATACACCCCACGCTACATGATAGCAACGAGCTAGTGTCAGTTTGGTGCAACGACTCTACTCGAGTGATTTTATACAATTGCATCGAACTATTTGAATATAATTAATCATATAGATTGTCGTAGAACGAACTTCGTTTATCGTACTTTATATCTTGTAACATTGCAGATCTAACTCCAATATTAAAGCTCCAGCTCTTTCTATAACCAATAGGCACCCAAGTGAATCCCATCTGCCAACAGTGTAGATCTCTTGATATAGTTATTGTTCCTGGAGTAAGTTCCTTCGCTTCAAAGTCATAACCACCATTAAATGTTGCCCCCCACTTCTTAGATAGTGTAACACTTCCTGTAAATCCTAATGTTTGATCTACATTTTGACGCACACCATCATTGCTATACCTAAGCGAGTAGTTAAATCCTAAATTCCAAGGAACATCAAAGTCATAATACTTAGCAGTCATCATTACACGACGAGTATTGGCATCAATATCTTTATTTTGCGGATCAGAAAAGAAATCATTTTGATTAGCATCCATCTCTGCTCCACTATTTATATCATTTATAGCTGGGGCATCACTCTTTCTTGAGTTGAAAGTATATCCAAATGACCACGATGCACTAGATATTCGCCCAATCTTACCTTCACTAACCATAAACTTATTAATACGTCTCCCCGTAGCAGGATCCACAACATAAGGGTCTAAAGTTGCAGACACATTAAGTCCAAAGTTTTTGAATAGTGTCGTACGTAAACTCAGACTAATTGGAGCTAAATTCAATGAGTCTGCAAGGAAGTTATATGAACTAGTTGCACTCAAATTCTCAATAATCTTAATTTTCTTCATTCCCGATGTATCACTATCACTCTTAACTTTCATCTCCAGAGTTTGTGACAACCCAAAAGATATCGCAGCCGACTCACCCCTACCAGGAACTCCATACAAAGATCCCTCATAAGGAGAGTAGTATGATACATCACCATTTGCGTTACTCTGAACAGGTTTATAGTAACCGAATTTATCGTCACCAAAATCTGGCGTATATCCAAAGCTAATATTTGGTGTTATAACATGGCGAATTGCTTGAATTGGGAATTTAGGTCCGAATTGATATGTTCCATACATCTTAGTCGATGCTGCAACATTGTAATTGTAGTTGAATACACGATAAAATCCATACGTTGTATCTGAATTTACAACACGATTCTGCTCCTCGTCCCACTTCTTATCAATCTTACTAAAGTACCATTTTTCGTTGTAGTTAGCATTTGGAGTAATATTAATGTATTTAAACAAGTTGAATGATGTTGAGATTGGAATACTGTGCTGCACACCATTCTTCATCTTTTTAAGCATATCTTCAGTGAATAGCTCATCCTCTTTAACCGTTACATTATTTGCAAAGTTACCCGTATATCTAAGAGTAATTTTCTCATACCAACGCTCCTTACCTACAGCCTCTTTACGCTTAAACGGAGATATACTAGACATATTAAACACTAAATTTGGGAAACTAAGAGATATTGTAGTATCTCTTGAGTTCTGCGAGTGCTGCATATTAGTAGATAATGAGAATGGAGTTCCAGCCCAAGATTTAGAGTATGCAATAGATGAGTTAGTTTGAGTATTCAAATAGTCATCCATATTTGTCGATCCATACTTAGAGTAACCACTACTAGAGAAGTTTACACTTGCAGAGAAAGTTGAATTAGGCTTAAATTTAGGGTCTTGCGAGTGGCTCCAAGTCATACTAAAGTTACCTGTATTAACATAGTCTGGATCATCCTTTTCGCCGATTATATCTTTAGAGTACCTTAAATTCAAACCACCGCTATACTTATATCTCTTCATGTATCTTGAAGATACAGACGCCTCCCAAGATCCAAGCGTGTAGAAACCACCGAGAGCCGTAACATCAACATAGTCATTAAGAGCGAAGTAGTAACCACCATTACGTAAGAAGAAACCCTTAACAGACTCCTCACCATACTCTGGCACAACAAATCCAGATTGTCGCCCCCCCATAACAGGAAAGAATGCAAACGGAAGCCCTAAAAAAGGAATATCAACACCTTCAATGTGAAGGTATGCGGGACCTGTAATTATTTTCTTACCTGGCACCATCTTTCCTTTCGTAATTTTGATACAAAAGTGTGGTTCAGGATTATCACACGTGGTGTAGACTCCATCTTTAATATTGAAACTATTGTCAGGCATTTTTTTAATCTTACTTCCGATCAAAAATCCATCTCCCTCCTGCGTGGTAACACCTTTAATTATAGCCTTCTCAGTCTCTATATTATAAGTAATAGTATCCATAATATAGCTAGTTCCACCTTGAATAAACTCTGGTTGAGTTCCTTTAGGTTTTCCAACACTGTCAACAACAGCTAGACTATCAATAATATCCGTTTCAGATTCAATATCATACCCATGCGCATATATATTCTTAGTCGCCATATTAATCTCCATAAAGTCAGATTTCAGGTTCATATCCTCATACGTAACATCACCTTCACGATATACGAAGATCATATTATTCTTCAAATCAACCACCATAGAATCCTTATTGCTTCCAGAGATAACCTCCTCTAAGAAAGAGACTTCTGAAACAACAACCTTACCTCTATTCGGCAGCGAATCGACAGCTATAGAGTCGACAACTAACGAACCAGTCTCAACAATTGAGTCTAATACCGTTGACTCTACATCGATCACAGTCAATGCAGTAGAGTCATCCGAAGCTCCAATAACTTCGATTATTGAGTCTAAAGCGGCATCATCGATTTCATCTCTCAAAAGTTTCCTTCCATCTAACTCCGAAATTACAGAGTCCTTAATCACTACCTCAGCAAGTCCAACTATTTGAGTAATTGAGTCCCTTAACGAGCTACTATTCGACACAGCAGAACCACTCGTCCTATTAGATGCACAGGAGAAAAACACCTGCACAAAAAGAAGAGTTACAACGATCGAAAATATATGTTTTTTTATTTTTCTATTCAAACTACCAAAAAATTTTATACCTTTGCCGACGTGTCGGCAAAAGGGCTTAAACGCAACCACAAGGGGTATTTAAAGTTTATTTTAATCTCCCAAAAGTAATTAAAAAAAAGCATTACTTAACATTTATATTGATGAAAATTAACAGATTTCGTATTTTTACAGGTTTAATTGTACTCTTATTGTGTTTAACCAACACTCCTTTATTTGCACAAAATAATGAAGGTAAAGTTACAACAATAGTCATAGACCCTGGTCATGGCGGGAAAGATCCTGGCACAACATTTGGTAAAACATACGAGAAAAACATTGTACTAAGCGTAGCACTAAAATTAGGAAAATTAATTAAAAGTAATTTTTCTGATGTAAAGGTTGTCTACACACGAACAACAGACAAATATGTTACTTTAGGAGAGAGGGAACAGTTAGCAAATAGACTAAAAGCAGACCTATTCCTATCAATTCATATTGATGCCTCACCAAATAAATCTGCAAAAGGTTCTAGTACTTTTGTTATGGGTATTGATAAAAGTGCTAAAAATCTAGATGTAACAATGAGAGAGAATGACGTTATTAGTTATGAAGATGACTATACGGCTAAATATGAGGGTTATATTCCTGGATCGACTGAAAGTTTAATTATTTTCACACTAATGCAGTATGCAAACACAGACCAAAGTATGTTATTTGCATCAATCATACAAAAGCACTATAATAAAAATACACCAATGCAAGACAGAGGTGCAAAGCAAGCACCCTTTTTGGTTTTATGGAAAACAACCATGCCAAGTGTTTTAACTGAGGTAGCATTCCTATCCAATGCCGAGGATAGAAAGTTTATAACATCTCAAAGTGGACAAGACAGATCTGCAAGATCACTATTCAATGCATTTAGTGAGTACAAAGCCAACATAGAGGGAACTCTAACACCATTACAAATTGGTAACGACTCCCCCATTGCCGAGCCAGTGAGAGTAACACCTAAACAAAATGATAGTAAAAATAACAGAGTTGAATTTAGAGTTCAGATCAGCAGTTCTCCCGTAAAGATAAGTGTAAATAGTTCTAAATTCAAAACGTACAAAGGGAAAGTTACTGAATATAAGTCAGTAAGAATGTACAAATACTCTGTAGGCAAGTGCTCATCATACAATGAGGTACTAAAATTGCAGAAGGCAGTACGAAGAGACGTCAAGGATGCGTTCGTAACTGCATATGTAGATGGACAACAAACAACCATAGCTAAGGCAAGAGCTTTAATTGAATAAAAAAACAAAAAAATATATTATGAAAATTAAGATTAAAAAAGAGGTTCGTATTGGCTTTTTTGTAACTCTAATGCTAATTTCACTCTATTGGGGAGTAAATTTTTTAAAAGGAAAAGATGTTTTTAAGAAGCACAATACATATTATGCTACATACGATCAAGTAAGTGGCATCCAAACATCCGCACCTATATTAATAAAGGGATTCAAAGTTGGTATTGTTAATGACATATCTTACGATCCTAACTCATCAGAGAGGATTATCATGGAGTTCATTGTTAACTCAAGTTATGACATACCTACAAATTCATATGCACGAGTATTTAACGATGGTATAATGGGAAGCAAAGCGATTGAGATTCAACGTGGAAATTCTATGACATATCTTCAAAATGGCGATACTCTACATACAAGTATAGATAAAGATCTATTAGAATTAGCAGGGTCAGAGTTTGAGCAACTGAAACAGATGGCATTAGAAATTACAAAAGAGTTAACAGCGACACTTAAAAGTGTTAATAAGTTAGTAACAGATAACAACGCTAACGTAAATACTACGATGGCGAATGTTGCATCTATATCTAACTCTGTGAATAATGTGATTCTAAACGAGAAAGATAACATACGTAATATTATCAGCAGTTTAAACTCTTTAGCAACCTCACTTGAGGGTAATGCGAGTCAGATAGATAAGATTATTGGAAACGTAGAGGGCATTACAGATTCACTGAACACAGCCAACGTACCTCTATTAGTAGATAATTTAAGTAGTGTTCTAGCGAGTCTAAACACTACACTAGAGCAGGTTAATAGTGGCGAGGGAACAGTAGGTAGGTTAATGCAAGATGAAGCATTATATGACTCACTTACTATGACAACAGGTAAATTAGGACTTCTATTGGAAGATATGAAGGCTCGTCCGAATAGATATGTACACTTCTCTCTTTTTGGAAAGAAGAACAAAGAGTAAAAAAACATTTGTTCTCTGCGATCATTCAGCATCGCGGAGAGCAAATATTATATATATAATAGAATTGTGATATACCCTTCAAATTTCGAGACCAAAATTGGTTTCGACCGTGTTCGTAAGCAGATAACAGAGCTATGTACAACAGCTGGTGGAGCTGAGAAACTTCTATCTGAGAAATTTTGTTGTGACTACAAAACTCTATCATTAAGACTGCATCTATCAGAACAGATGCTCAATATTCTTATGATGGAACATGACTTCCCAAATGGGGAGTACACAGACATAAGCCACATACTTCAAAAAAATAGAGTTGAAGGTATCTTTCTTGACGTTGAAGAGATCTTGGCTATTAAACGAGCACTAAATTCAATTGGAGAGTTAGTACGATTCTTTATGAATTGTTCAGAGGAGCTATATCCCGACCTTGTTTCGATGAGCCGAGAGATAGATAGTTTTCCTAGAATAATGGGGCACATTGACTCTATCATAGACAAATACGGAAAGCTAAAAGATAGTGCATCTGTTGAGTTATATGACGTAAGGAGAGCGATAAGATCGAGAGAGGGACAGGTATCTAAACGACTACAACAGATTATGGGTCAAGCACAGAGTGCTGGATATGTCGACGGAGATGCCTCTATATCAATACGTGAAGGTAGAGCAGTTATCCCCGTTTCGGCTGTACATAAAAGAAAAATCAAAGGTCTTATACATGATGAATCTGCGACTGGAAAGACATTCTATATCGAACCAGTTGAAATTGTTGAACTTAACAATGAACTTCGAGAGTTAGAGTACCGAGAGAGGAGAGAGATTCTTAGGATCTTGACTGAATTTACCGATCTACTACGACCAGAGGTTGATGAGATTGAGGTTAGTGCAGACTATCTTATACATATTGACATGATTAGAGCAAAGTCTCGTTATGCGTATAAGAATGAGTGTGTAAAGCCTATTATATCTACCGAAGGCGTTCTAAACCTTCGTAAAGCGAGACATCCACTCTTGATGCAAGCATTAAAGAGAGAGGATAAAGATATTGTTCCACTAGACATTACACTAACAAAAGATAAACACATATTAGTTATCTCTGGTCCAAATGCTGGAGGTAAATCTGTATGTTTAAAGAGTGTGGGTCTACTTCAGTACATGTTTCAATGTGGGATATTGATTCCCGCGGGACATAATAGTGAGATCCCTATTTTTGACAGTATATTTATAGACATTGGAGATGAGCAATCTATCGATAATGATCTAAGTACATATAGTTCACATCTACAAAACATGAAAAATATGTTGCAACACGCAACATCTAAGTCATTAATATTAATAGATGAGTTTGGAACTGGAACAGAGCCAATAATTGGAGGATCTATCGCAGAGTCTATACTTGAGAAGTTGGAGTATAGGGGTTCTTATGGAGTAATCACTACTCACTACTCAAATTTAAAATATTATGCTAGTAATGCAGAAGGTATCGCCAATGGAGCGATGACATTTGACGTTCAG
Source organism: uncultured Rikenellaceae bacterium (assembly GCA_947038405.1). Taxonomy (GTDB): domain Bacteria; phylum Bacteroidota; class Bacteroidia; order Bacteroidales; family Rikenellaceae; genus CAMQVY01. The sequence continues at coordinate 76,132 of CAMQVY010000002.1, forward strand.
AATATTCGTCCCCTCTTTCAATTGGAGATGGGAATGCCTGGAAGTTCATTTGCGATTGAAATTGCGAGAAAAATTGGGTTACCTGAAGAGATAATAAAATCTGCATCTGAGAAGGCTGGTTCGGATCATATAAGCATTGAGAGACAACTAAGAGAGATTGCTCGCGACAAGCGATACTGGGAGCTTAAACGAAATAAAATACGTATTGCAGACAAGAAGATAGAGAGTCTTGAAGAGCGATATTCAGAGCAGTTAGCAAAGATAAAAGAGGAGCGTTCAATCATTTTGAAGTCTGCGAAAGAGGAGGCACAACGCCTACTATCCGATGCGAACAAACATATAGAGAGTACAATTAAGACTATAAAGGAGTCTCAAGCAGATAAAGAGAAGACACGATTTATACGTAAAGAGCTGGAGCAATTCAAAGATAAATTAGATGATAACAGCATTGACGATATAGACAAGAGTGATCGTATTGAGCGAGAGATGGAGAGGTTGCAGAGTCGCCAGCAGAAGCGTGCAGAGAGGAAGCAAAATCAACCACAGGAGGATGATGTTATTGTGCCAAAAGTTGACCTTATAAAACCAAGTAAAATAGAGGTTGGGTGTAAGGTTAAAGTTGAAGATCAAGATACCGTTGGAGTTGTTCAATCGATCAAGGGGAGTAAAATAACCATATCATTTGGGCATATACTCACAACTGTACATATAGATAGACTAACCATTGTTTCAAATAATGAATTTAAGAAACAACAACGCCAAAGACACACATCAACAAATATGAGTGTTGATATCTCGCAAAGGAAACTCAACTTCAAGCAACATATTGATGTTCGAGGAATGCGAGCAGTAGATGCGCTTGAAGCAGTTGAGAGTCTCATAGATGATGCGATAATGGTTGGAGTTAGCCAAGTAACGATACTACATGGAAAAGGTACTGGAGCACTGAAAAATGAAATACGAAGCTATTTAAAAGGAATAAATGATATTGAGAGTGCGGAGGATGAACGTGTTGAATTTGGGGGATCAGGCATAACTTTAGTTAAATTTAGACAGTAAAAGGATACTACAATGAACTACTCACTTAGTCAAATTGCAACAATTTGTAGCGGTAAATTATTAGGCAACGACTCTATTGTAAACGAGGTCTACACCGATAGTAGAAATATGCCCATAAGCGACACCCCTCTTTTCATAGCGATTTCAGGTTGCAATCACGATGGTCACTCCTACATTGACGAGTTATACTCTAAGGGAATGAGAGCGTTTATGGTAGAGAACGATGTTGACACATCAATCTATCGAGATGCTGGTTTCATTTTTGTAGATGACACCATTTCTGCACTTCAATCTTTAGCCTCCTCATACAGAGAAGAGTTCAAGGGTGAAGTCATCGCAATAACAGGTAGTAATGGTAAAACAATAGTAAAAGAGTGGACAACGACACTACTCTCTAAGAGAGTAAAAGTTTTTCGCAGCCCAAGGAGTTATAATTCACAAATAGGTGTTCCATTATCTATCCTTATGATAAAAGGAGATGAAGATATAGCAATTATAGAGGCTGGAATCTCCAAATATGGAGAGATGGTGAGACTTGAGAGTGTAATAAAACCAACCATTGGAGTAATTACTACAATTGGGGATGCACATCAAGAGAATTTCGTCTCAGTTGAGAGTAAAATCAAAGAGAAGACAGCGCTTTTTAAGGGGTGTAAAACTATAATATATAACGGAACATATAAGAGTATTGAGCAAGTTATTATCTCAACATATAAAGATAAAGAGTTAATAGATTGTAGTATAAATATATCTGACGTATCAATTTTCACAGATAAGTCATCACAAGAGAATTCGCTAACAGCACTTGCAATATGCAGATCACTAGGCTATGCTGATATGGATGAGTTCTTAAATATACTACAACCTATCGCTATGCGACTAGAGTTAAAAGAGGGAGTTAATAACTCTTTGGTAATTAACGACTCATACAATTCTGATATAAATTCACTATCAATAGCTTTGGACCACCTAAGCAATGTTTCAGGCAATCGTGAGCGCATACTCATACTATCAGACATTCTACAGAGTGGGTATTCGGATAGTGAGTTATATATAAAAGTTGCAGAGCTAATAAACAGAAGTAAGGTATCAAGACTTATTGGAATTGGAGATAAGATTAGAGAGTATTCAGATCTATTCCTCTGCCCGAGTGAGTTCTACCAATCGACCGAAGCCTATCTATCTACGATAAAACGAGAGGGAATCGCCGATAAAGTAATATTATTGAAAGGTAACAGAGCATCTCATTTTGAGCGCATAAGTCACTATATAGAGAAGAAGAGTCACACAACACTACTAGAAGTTAATTTAGACTCAATGATTCAAAATCTTAATTTTTACAGATCAAAGATTAAATCATCGACAAAGATAATGGCTATGGTAAAGGCGTCTGGCTATGGCTATGGCACATTTGAATTAGCTAATATGCTACAACATCAAGGAGTAAATTATCTTGCTGTTGCTTTTGCAGACGAGGGAATAACTCTCCGAGAGAGGGGTATTTCAATGCCTATCGTTGTATTAAATGCTGATGCAGATAGTTTCGATGTGATGATTACACATAGACTAGAACCTGAGATCTATAGTTTTTCATCACTAAATAACTTTATTATTGCACTCCAAAAATATGGAGAGAGAGATTATCCAATTCATATAAAGCTCGACACTGGAATGCACCGCTTAGGGTTTACCGAGAGTGATCTACCACGATTGTACGAGGAGTTAAACAGATCAAAAGAGTTGATACACATCAGTAGTGTATTCTCACATTTAGCTGTATCTGAGGATGAATCTCAAGATGAATTTACAACCGCTCAGGTCACCCGATTTGAATGTATGACAACCACTATTACAGAAGTAATAGGTTACTATCCACTTCGTCACATAGCAAATAGTGCTGCAATCGAACGACAACCAAATGCAGAGTTTGACATGGTACGTTTAGGTATTGGTCTTTATGGTGTCTCGTCGAGTGGAAGCATTAAGCTATCAAATGTCAGCACACTAAAAACTAGAATTGTCCAGATAAAAGAGCTAGATAAAGATGAAACTATTGGTTATGGAAGAGCTGGACATATAGAGTGCAGTTCTCGCATTGCAACAATCCCTATTGGCTACGCAGATGGATTGAATCGACGTCTAGGCTGTGGAGAGTGGAGCGTTAGGGTCAACGGAAAGAGTGCTCCAATAATAGGACGTATATGTATGGATACTTGTATGATAAATATAACTGGAATCGATTGTAATGAAGGGGATGAAGTTATCATATTTGGATCCGATGATTATAATAAAGTCTCCGATATGGCAAAAGTACTAGGGACAATCCCTTATGAAATAATGACATCAATATCAACAAGAGTTAAACGAATTTACACAAAAGAGTGATGAAAAAAGGTATATTATATATGATTCCCTGTCCGATTGGCGATACACATCCACCGTATGATGTATTACCGATAAAAAATCGTGATATTATTCAAAACCTTGACTATTTTATAGTTGAGAATACTCGATCAGCGAGAAGATTTCTAAGTCGTGCAGAGGTTGGTAAACCGATAGATACATTAAAGTTTGCAGAACTTAATGAGCATACAAAACCGCAAGAGCTTGAAGAGTTATTGAAGCCGATTCTTGCAGGAGAGAATGCAGGAATGATCTCAGAAGCGGGATTACCAGGTGTAGCAGATCCAGGTGCAGATATTGCGGCACTATGCCATCGACATGGTATTCGTGTTGTTCCTATGGTTGGACCATCATCTATGATGTTGGCACTTATGGCTTCGGGACAGAATGGTCAATCTTTTGCATTTAATGGATACTTACCCATTAAACCTCCTGAGAGAAAAAAATCAATACGCAGTTTTGAGAAGCGCGCGATAACTGAAAATCAGTCTCAACTATTCATTGAAGCACCATATCGCAATGTGAAGTTGTTTGAAGAGTTCATCGCAACCTTACTTGATGAGACACGCTTAACAGTTGCAGCAGATATCCTTGAGCCTAGTGAATATATTAAGACACTTTCAGCACGAGAGTGGCGCAAGTGTCCAAAGCCAGATATCCACAAACGCCCTGCAATATTTATCATAGGGAAATAAAAAACAAAAAAATGATTAAAGTATAAGCCATATAGGCAAACACTTTAATCATTTTTTTTCATTATATTAATGCTATTTCCTAATGGTTGTTTACGTAAGTAATACCTTTAACTTCAGTAAATTTACCATTAACTACTATTTTATCTGGCTTCACAACAAGCTTATCACTCTTTACTTCAACAACCTGAGGCATAGGAATCAAGTTATCAACTCGTGCATTTTGGGCAAAAATAGATAAATTAAAAAGAATAGATATAAATAGTAATATAACTGTTTTATTCTGCATAATTAGTTTAATTATAATTGCCACAACACCTCATCATTAAGGTATTGAGCAGCATTTAACTTTAAAGTAAGCATTTCTTGAATAGTATCTGTAACAATTTTATTAGAATATTCATCTTGTTTTGCAATAGCAACTAACACAAGTTCAACACCTCTCCATAGAATTGTATCTGAAGATAGTGACAATTCTTTACATAATTGAACATATGTTATCACCTCTACAACTCTACCATTTTTTATAGCTCTCGACAGTGCAATAAGCGCAGAATAAATGACATTTGAAGAGTCTGATTTAATCCATACATCAACTATTGCTTGACAGTTGTTGCTATTTCCGATTAAATTTGTTCCAACATTTTCAGCAATCTCACTATTAGATATACCTTTCATCCAAAAGGCTGACTCTTCATCTGTAATACAATTTGGATCAGCGATATAAATTGCAGCTATTTGAAGTTCTCGAATCTGCTGTTGATATAATAACTTGGCTAATTTATGATTTGGGGCATATTTTTTGGCAATATTACGAATCGTAGGCAGACTAACCCCATAGTTTAATGGGTATATCAACCCTCTATCTTCCATCGCACCAACAACTGCACCATTCATCTCGACTCTCAACTCTCTAAGAATCTCTGCCATTAATGATGTACTACTTTTAACCTCCACGACTACTTAACTTCAGGAATAGAGACCATAATTTGGTGACCAAGTTGGTATATCTGAGCATCTAACTTTGTAAGCAAGTCATTTCCATTAAACAATTGACACACTGTTTGCGCTGGTACAAAATATGGTTCACTATTTTTCGGACTTTTTTTCTTTCGTTTCGTTGGTCCAGCTACAACCTCATCAACTATTTGAACATTAAGAGCTATCGGTTGACCACTCATATCAGACTCACTAACGATACCACTAGTCGTTGAGAAACGAGCGATTATATTTGTTCTTTTATCCTTATCAGGCACTACATTAAATGCTTTAGTCTCATAACTAACCATTTGTTTACCAAGAAATAGAGCGAGTATCTCTGTCTCTAATTTTTCAATCTCAATAAGAGCATACTGTAATCCCTCATTAAACACATTCTCTCCAGCCTCTCCAGTTATTAGATCAACTCTTGATTTACGAAGAGAAAATATAGTATTAGCCGCATTGCGAGCCATATCCTCTGGCGAGCTAGTTATGTTATTCAATCTATCCTCTGTAACTTTAGAAAAAGCACTGATAGAAGGTATTGCTGTATTGTCAAAATTAGATAAATCAACACAAGATCCAAGTGTATTACTCTCATCTCCGTTAGTATATGCTAATTGTGAATCTACAATTGTATATATATCTTTGTTTGTTAATGGAGCAATAACCCCTAAAAACTTCTGTGAAAAACGAGCATATGGACCACTGCGAATCGACTCTTTCTTGACAGTAAAAGTTGCCGTCACCATTGTTGTTGGAACAGTATTAATTCCGTCCAACTTTACCATCTTCGCACTCTGTGCCTTAGATGTATTAGTAAATATAACAGATGTAGCTAGAAGTACTAGTGTAATCAATCTCTTCATAATAATATATTTTGGAAGTCATTTTGCATAATAAACAAATGACAATTGTTAGTAATTAGTACAAAAATATCTATTTTATTCTATTAAACGGTAATATTTTCAAAAAATAGTACCTTTCTCAGTGAATCTGGAAGATAATCAATAAAAATTAGTTTGATAGGTTGCGTCTAAAATTTCAAATAGAATTCTTTTGTTAAGTTGATATACTCTTGTGTATAATCAAATCGTTCACTCTTCTCAATAGTCAAATCACTCTCTGTACAGACAATTTCATCTGTCGTAAAACGTAGCTCTATCAATAATCGTTTCGGTTCTTTTGAATTTTCTGTTGGAAATATACTACATAGTTTCTCTGTCTTAAAGCCAAATTTAGCAGCTAAATCTATCAACTCACGTCCCTCCTGAACTGGAAGAATAACCGATAGTGTCCCATCTAGTTTTATAATCTTACTTGAACACTCAAGTAGCACTTCAAGAGACAGCGAATTATTATGCCTTGCAACAGTTCGTTTATTATCTGGACATTTAAGTGAATTTGAGAAATAAGGTGGATTACTTACAATACATTCATACCTCTTTGCACCAACACTCTCCACAAATTGTTGAATTGATACGTTATGCGCCTCAATCCTACTACTCCAACTAGTTGCCCTAAAGTTTTCTTGAGCCTGAATACAACTCTGCGAATCAATCTCAACAGCATCAATATTACAATCATTAAACCGCTGTGCCAACATTAGTGCAATCAAGCCCGTTCCTGTTCCAATATCGAGTATACTAGACGTTCCCATAGGAGGAGTTGTCCACGCCCCAAGAAGAACACCATCAGTCCCAACTTTCATCGCTGTTTGATCCTGTTTTACTGCAAATTGTTTAAATGTAAACATTATGAAATCAGATTAAATTATCAAAAAAGATTAGTTGTGTTATTTAATTGGTTTGATGGCGTAAGAGAAATTCGATGCAGTTCATCACCAACTTTACGCCCAATAATATTAGGATATACCTTACCCTCACACTCAATAATACTAGTAACACCCTGCGGCGTAACATAGAAAAGCTCATCATAATTCGCAATATCATCCTTTGTATGTGGATACTCTATCACATTTATCCCCAAACGATACGCGGCATTAATTGTAACTACCCTCTCAATAGAGTCTGGTATACCACATGACATCGGAGCTATTCTAACCTCTCGTCCAACAACTCCAAATAGTGGATACTCCGATGCGCTAACAACAACATTATTTACATTTTCTCGCAACACGATATGTGCACCTCTTCTTTGCACATAATCTTCGGCATATTTATGAGCCGTAAGGGAAGCAGATGTTTGATGGTATGCGAATGGTATATCATATGGCAAAATATCAGCAACAACGCCTATATGCCAATTTGTAAAACCTGTATAAAGAAGTTGTTCACGACAGCTTAATATATATGATTTATCAATTGGCTTTCTTGTATTTACATCAATTCTGTTAGGGAATAGGTACAACATAACAACCGCACTACCCATTGGATAGTTATTCTCAATCAACAACTCTTCGATCTCTTCACTAATCGACCTTACGTCTAATCCGAAGCTGACACCATACAGAACTCTATACGACCACTCACAAATTTCAATAATATCACGTAGGAATAGCCCTTTATAGTCTATGGCATGTATTCGAGCATAGATAAAGTTACTCCCCAGCAACATATCAATATTAGATAACTGCTTAGGTTGTCGAAGTAACATTCCGTTAAAAGAGAGTGAATCACCTTTCATTGCATCAAACTATATTATTGTTCACTTCGATAACGCAGATACGCCCACAAAGGGAAGTTTAAACTATCTAAAAGTGAAAAGCATTCAGAAATATATCAATTTGGCTAGAGTTCAGCAACAACGGGAATATAAATCCATACACAGCCCCAATTATATGAGCATAATGGTTCACTCCATCTGATGTTTTTTTAGTTGAATAGCTCTCAAAAGCTAGGTATAACACACCAAACAATATACCAGGAATTGGGATAATTGCAAAAAGGTATATCATATCCATAGGGCTATAAAATATTGACGTGAATACAACTGCAGAGACCGCAGCCGAAGCACCAATAGAGCTATAACGTGGGTTATTACGAAAGCGGAACACATCAAACAGTCCAGCCAATAAAGCCCCTCCGAAATATAACACTAAATATGCTAACGAAGGATTTTCTATCACACCTGCTGTACTCTGCAACTTGAATATATGTTCGACATTCTGCCCGAACGACCAAAATACTAACATATTAACAATAAGGTGAGGATAACTTCCATGTACAAGAGCATGGGTAATAACCCTCCACCACTCTCTATTCTTAACGACAGAGTATGGTCTAAGTGCTGTTTTTGAAAAGAACTCTCTATTATTAAGTGCGAAAATAGAGGTTAATACGGTAATAAAAATTATTATATATGTCATATTATTAGCTTGCAAAAAATTTCAACAATAACTCTCTCAATAACTCACCATCATTGAGTCCACCACTATTCATCCCTTTACTTCTCATATCATACTCACGAATAAGTCCTAAAATTCCAAATACTGATCTATTTGGGTATAACATTGCAGCCTGTTTATACTCCGTCAAAAAGAATGGTGTTGGCAGCTTTAACATCTTACATAACTCCATATCCGAAGGCATTGGCAATTTACGATGCGTAGTAAGCCACTTTTGATAATTATAAATAAATATTCGTTGAAAGTGAGAAAACAGCATCGTCAAAGTTACAACGAAAGGATTATCCTTTGGATTTTTAGCGAAATAATCCGCAATCATAAGAGCTCTTCCAATATTCTTCTCACTCAATGCTTTTGTAAGTTCAAAGTTATTAAAGTCTTTACTTATACCAATATTTTGCTCTATATGATCCGCACTAATTAACTTAGTATCTTTAGGTAAACATATAAGTAATTTATCGACTTCATTAGATATTTTTGTTATATCAGCACCTAGATGCTCAACAATCATACTCAAAGCCTTTGGAGCAATACTACACCCTTTATTCTTAATGAATGTATCCAGCCAACTACTAATTTCGTAATCCCTAGGTTTTACAGATTCCAAAACTACACCTTTTCCAGCTACTATAGATTTATATAACTGTCCACGTTTATCAACGCTTTTTTGTTTATGGCACAGTACAAGTATAGTAGTTTTTGATGGAGATTTTGTGTAGAGTGCTAGTTGGTCAATTTTTTTAAGTTGCTGAGCCTCTTTTACTATAACGACCTGATACCGACCCATCATAGGCATCTGCCTAGCAAAGTTTATAATATCACCACTATCGCTATCTTTACCGTATGCAACAATTTGATTAAAGGCTCTTTCCGCCTCACTCAACACCTCCACGGCTAAAACATCAGATAGTTTGTCTATGAAAAACTCTTCATCCCCCATAAGAAGATATATCGGAGCTATTTTTCTAGCTCTAATATCCTGTACTATACTATGATAACTTGCGACAGACTCTTTGAATCCTACTTTTATACTTTTTGCCATAACACCACAAAGATAATAATAATTGATTAACTCAATGAATAAAAAGTTGAATAAACCCTATAAAAAGTAGCGTCGCAGAGAGTTTAATGCCTTATTAGACAAAACTCTCTGCGACGCTACTTTTTAAAATATCTCTAAACCTTAGGTCTATTATGCAATAGATACACTAATCAAATATACAGAAGCGATACCCAAGATAGCGTATAGCTCAGGATAAGCAGCTAAAATTAGAGTATTACCAAGAACATTGTGTCCATTACCAATAGCAGTGATACCATTAGCACAAACCTTACTCTGCATGATACTACTCATCAAACCTACAGTAGCCATAAGGATACCAGCACCAAAGATACCGATAGCCTGAATCGCAGTGATCTCAGGAGTTAAGAAACCTTGAATCATGAAATACCCTACAAAACCATACAGACCCTGACTACCAGGCATCGCAGCCAAAATAAGACAGTTACCAAAAGCTCCACTATTCTTCTTAATCGCACCGATAGATGCCATACCTGCAATAGATGTTCCAATTGCACTCGCTAAACCTGTTACTCCAACCATAATTGCAACTCCTACGTAAGCAATTAAAAGCAATGTTTCTTGACTCATAATCTTTTGTTTTTTAAGTTTATTAATTTATTTTATTTCTTTAGTTTTTATTGAACTACCCTAATAGGGCGACACTACGTTATCGCAGTAAAAAAATATTATTTATCTCTCTTTAATGGATTGAAACCTCTCTGTCCAGCCTCAAACCCAGCATTTTTATAGAACTCAACGAACGTCAAACGCATTGGATGAACAAACGAACTAAGTGATGACATAAATAGATTGATAGTGTGTCCAACTAATAATATTAGTATAATCACAATCTCTCTCAGTACAGGTACATCTGGGCTAAGACCAAAAGCTAACTGATTGAATACCATTGCTAATATACCACCTGACAATCCGATTGCGAATAGACGTATGTAACTTAACACATCACCCAATAATCCAGTAACATCGTTATAAGTATTCCATAATCCAGCACCAATATTTAGTATTGGATTACGTCCTGGAGTATTAAGTAGTAGCATCATAGCGATCCCGATACCCACACATACTTTAAAAGCTATTGAACTCATATCGAATCCAACGATTCCCATCTGAGGAGATAAAAACGCTACCAAAGATGAGACAAGGACAATCATCCATCCAATCGTTGAAAGTGTATATTTAAATCCAAACTGGATTGTCGTAGAGATAACTTTTAGTGTCATACCAAATAGTATCTGAAAAATACCAATACCAATAGCCAACATAAATAGGTTATCAGGAGTTAAGAATCGATCACGAATATCAGAGAACATACTCAACTCTTTGAGTTGGATTCCGAAGAAAGAGCCAACGCAAAATCCGAATACCACAGTTGCGCCACCACATATAAGCGTCAATTTAGCAGCACTATTCATATCTTTACCCCCTTTAAGAAGTAAGATGAGTCCACCAAGCATCAACACTAAACCGTATCCAGCATCTGCCAAACAGAAGCCAAAAAACAGCATATAGAATGGAGCAAAATATGGTGTTAAGTCCATTGTCCCATATTTTGGTAACGAATAGAAACCACCAATCAGCTCAAACAACTTTGCAAAACGATTATTCTCAAGTAAAACAGGAGTATTATCCTCTGGAGTTGGTCTATTTTTGAAGTATACCATATTTGGATACGCCTCAAGCATAGTATCAACCGACTCAGAAGTACTCTTCGTTGCCCACCCCTCAAGAATTACCAACGTACCATCTGCTTCAATTTTAGATGTCGCAACAACTCTACTCAATTGCAATTCACTTTCAAGTTTAGCTAAACCTTCAGCTATCATAGCTCTACTAGCTGCACATCTCAATAGTTGCTCTGTGCATTTAGCTAATTCAGCCTCTGATTCTTCAATACTTTTCTCAACTGCACTTACAGTAGTTTTAGGAGCACTTAGTTCTTGAGCATCAATCTCAACAACCTCACCACTCTTTGCAATAACGACAAAATAAGCCTTACTATCAAACTCTTTGATGAATTCAACAATATAGCTCTCCTTCCACCTTTCTGCACGCTTATCATACTCTTTTGCATACATCGAGAAGAAATGAATATCCAATCCACTTTTTGTCAGTTCAGAAATAGCATCTACAGAGAATTCACCCCAAACGCTCAACTCATCACACTCTTTGTCTGCTTTTTCGATCTGCAATTTAAGTGCATCTCTTTTTTTAGTCACCTCAACATATGTCGAAAATGCCTCCTCATAAGTATCAAATTGCGCTGCACCAATAGCATCACTTGCCTCAAATTCAGACAACGCTTTTTTATGTAGCTCAATGTTGCTAATCAATGATCTCTCCGCATCCGACGCCTCCCAACCTGTGACAGTAACATCCACAAGTCCCAAGTTCTGCAATTTATCTAAAAAATCTCTATGCTGTCCACTGTACAGCACAAAGTCATATTTAATCATTGGAATTATCATACTCTAATCCTCCTCAGCTTGGTGTCTAGTTTTAACAATTTTCTGGGCACTCTTAGAAAGGTTCTCTTCATCTTCAAGGAAACGTTTAATTTTCCGTATCGCATCCTCATATCCAGGAATCTGAACCTTTTCATATAGATTTACCTTCTGTGTAGTTTTTTTCCTTGCAGAATCCAGAAGCTCCGTCTTATAGTTAAAAACCTCATACTCTATCCTCAGTTGAGCAATATTTTTCAGCAGTGCAATTCCATCAGCAAACCATATTGGAGCACTGAATAGATCATACTTTTTCTGTTCAAATATCAACTCCTTTAGAAGAGGAATTTTCACACCAGCAATTTTAATTACAGTAACTTCAATATCCTTTATTTTCAACAAATTTGCATCAAACTCCGCCCACAATGATGTCATATAGTCATATTTAGCAGTCAATGTATCAAGTTGTTGAAGATAATCCGTTGCCGTATCCTTAGCTCTCTTCACCTCAACACGCAACGCAGACTCCTTACTTTTAATGGTAGGGAGAACTTTTGTACGCATCTTGAGTTGTTTATCTAACTCACCTAGCGATGTTTTATTAAACTGGAATTTTATAGCCATAATAGTGCTATTTTTTAAGCCTCAGGCCAATATTTATCTACTAAATTTACTTTAATAGCTACTTCACTTTTACTAAAATACTTACTGAACAATCCCCATGCCGTATCTAACATCGATTCAATATCAATATTAACATCAATCGCCAGAAGTTTTTCTGAGTAATCCTTCGCAAACTTCAACGTACGTTGATCGTAATCCGATAGATCAAAACCATTTTCAAGTTTAGTTTTTGCATTTGCAGCATCCGCATAAAGACGAACCGCAGCATTCATCACCTGAGGATGATCCTCTCTTGTCTTCTCTCCGATAACCAATTGTTTCAATCGAGAAAGACTCCTAAATGGGTCTACAATAACTTTACCCGTATCAGAATCGTTACGCAAGAACAACTGGCCCTCTGTAATATAACCAGTATTATCGGGAACTGCATGTGTAATATCTCCACCAGATAGTGTCGTTACAGCGATAATTGTAATCGAACCACCATTAGGTAATTGTACAGCCTTTTCGTATATCTTCGCAAGATCCGAATACAACGAACCTGGCATTGAGTCTTTAGATGGAATTTGATCCATACGGTTAGATACAATCGCCAAAGCATCCGCATATAGCGTCATATCTGTCAGTAATACCAAAACCTTCTCACCCTTATCAGCCGCAAAATACTCTGCCGCAGTCAATGCCATATCAGGAACTAATAGACGTTCTACTGGTGGATTATCCGTAGTATTAACAAAACTCACAATTCTATCCAATGCTCCAGCGTTTTCAAACACGTGTTTGAAGTATAAGAAGTCATCATTTGTCATACCCATACCACCAAGTATAATCTTATCAGCCTTAGCTCTAAGAGCTACGTTTGCCATAACCTGATTATATGGTTGGTCTGGGTCTGCAAAAAATGGAATCTTTTGTCCCGATACAATTGTATTATTTAGGTCAATACCAGCGATACCCGTAGCGATTAACTCTGAAGGTTGCTTACGCTTAAACGGATTAACCGTTGGACCTCCAATCTCTCTCGCCTCTCCATCTAGTTGGCTACCACCCTCAAGAGGCTCTCCATAGGCGTTAAAAAAACGACCTGCTAAATCATCACTTACATTCAATTTTGGAGGTGCTCCAAGAAACACAACCTCTGAATTAGTTGCAATACCCTCTGTTCCAGCAAAAACCTGTAACGTAACCAACTCACCACTAAGTTTCACAACCTGAGCGAGTCTCCCCCCAACAGTTGCCAACTCATCATTACCAACACCCGTAGCTCTTAAACCCACAGTAGCTTTAGTAATATTATCTATTTTAGTATATACCTTTTGAAATGCTTTTGTCTCCATAGCTTAGTCTTCTTTATTTTTAGACTCTTTAGTTGCAATATATTGATCAATATCTACTCTATATTGATCGAATGCCTCACTCTGCCACTCCGCATAATTCATCTGTTTAAACAGATTTATCAAACCTTTGTAGAACGTAGAGCAAACCTCTGCATCTGAGAAAGAGAATTTTTTATCACAGATCTCTAAAATGAATAAATACATATATTTTTGACGTTCAATAGGACAGTTTGCATCGATACTGTCAAACGCATCTTGCTGAAGGATTACAAAGTCAATAAGTTCACCTTTCCAGAATCTATCATGGTACTCCATCGGCACACCATCATCACCCAAGATATTAATCTGCTCATACGCCTCTTTTCCTCGTTGTACAAGAGTTTTACCTTTTCCAACTAAATCAGACCATCCTTTTTCCATTCTGGTATCCAAATATTCTCTAATTTCAGGATACTCAAGATACTTAGAGTAACTATCAAGTGGGTCAATTGCTGGATATCGCTTACTATCAGCACGTCCTTGAGCTAAAGCATAGAAACATCTTGCAGCTTTCTTTGTAGACTCCGTTACAGGCTCTTTAAGGTTACCCCCCGCAGGAGATACCGTTCCAAGGAATGTAACAGATCCAGTTTCACCATTATTCAAATATACGAGTCCAGCACGAGCATAGAAGTTCGAGATAATTGCAGATAAGTCCATCGGGAAGGCATCCTGCCCTGGAAGCTCCTCAAGACGATTACTCATCTCACGTAAGGCTTGTGCCCAACGAGAAGTTGAATCTGCCAAAATAAGAACTTTTAGTCCCATTGCACGATAGTACTCACCTATTGTCATACCCGTATAAACTGACGCCTCACGAGCCGCAACGGGCATATTAGATGTATTACATATAATTGTTGTACGCTCCATAAGTTTATGTCCCGTACGAGGGTCATCTAAGTGAGGAAACTCTGTAAATACCTCAACAACCTCATTAGCACGCTCTCCACAGGCAACAAATATAATTATATCCGCATCCGCTTGTTTCGATATAGCGTGTTGTAGCACTGTTTTTCCAGCACCAAAAGGTCCAGGAATAAAACCAGTTCCACCCTCAGCTAAAGGGTTAAATGTATCAATTGCACGCACTCCAGTCTCCATAACTTTAAATGGTCTTGGTTTCTCTTTAAACGCCCTAATCGTACGCTTAACTGCCCATTTTTGAACCATTGTAATGTCATATTTGTTACCGTCTGAATCCTTCACAACAGCAACTATCTCTTTGACTGTATAATCTCCCGCAGGAGCTACACTCTCAACGATATACTCTCCCTCCATTATAAAGGGGACCATAATTTTATGAGTAATCCAATATTCGGGAACTTCACCCAACCAATCACCAGCTGTTACCTTATCCCCAACCTTAGCCAAGGGAGTAAAGCTCCATTTTTTATCATAGTCAACTGGTTCTGTACGAGTTCCTCTCTGAATAAATAGACCATCCATTTTTTCAAGATCATTCTGAAGACCATCATAACTACGTGTTAAAATTCCTGGCGCAAGAGTTGCCTCCAACATATGCCCCTCAAAATCGACATTATCGCCAATTTTAAGACCCCTAGTTGAGTCGAATACCTGCACATACGCCTTGTCACCTACAACTTTGATGACCTCTGCCATCATCTGTACATCTCCTAAGTGTACAAGACAAATCTCGTTCTGACCTACGGGACCATCTACCTTTACAATTACAATATTGGAGATTATACCCGAAACTTTTCCGGTTGTTTTCATATCAAAGTAAGTAATATATTTTTTTAGTTTTCTTTTTTATCAATCACAGCAGACTCTGAGTTCATTTCACACCTTGTAATAAGAGTGTTACGTTTCCGCAATGAACAAACATCCTCTACTCCTCTGAGCCAGCACCTTTAATCAACTCGATTTCATCAAATGAGTCGATTAATTTACGTAGCATACTCTGCCCTTTAGCTCTATCTAACGACACCCAACGATGAATAATATTAACTTTTACTAAGTATGCTAAAAGTGTATTAATATTAAAGTAGTCAAATGTTGTGAGTTCGTCACTCATAGTCCAACGTATGTTGTCAATTTTATGCTCCTTCCCAATCATATTACCCTCAGCAGCAATAGCAGTCATAATAAGATCGATATACTCAACCTCACCTTTCAGTCCGAAATCTGCGGCAGAACTTCTCACTAAAGCATCAACAATATATCCATCACCAACTACATAGTCCGCAATAGGAAGAGCTAATCTACGAGCGGTGTATGCTGCACAAACATTACGCAGATTACGATCAAACTCGCCCCACTCTATCAAGAATCGACATTTACTCTCGCGACACAACTGATAATAACGATTCAATAATGCTTTTTCAAAATTTATCGATAGATCGAAATCATCGCTATGAGTAGAATCAGCGTAGGCTAATATTAAATCGGCCAACTCTTTTGGCAATTTAGAAGGTGATTTAAGCTCCTCTTCAAGCTCCTCATATGGAATATTTCCAACTCCACTACCTTTACCTCTACCCGATTTAAGATTAATAATATTCTCAACATCATAGTATGTATATAGTAGTTTAAGGCTCTTAGTGTCAGAGCTAGACAACTCCTCTAAAATCTCCTCGATTATATAGTGCGCATCAAATCCTTTATGCTCTCCTTCGAGTGCATATTCACGCAGACCGGCAACTAAACTGTAATAGTTCTTAGCCATAATACTCTATTTTTTCTCTTTATAAAGAATTTGCGACACCTTTGGGCGAAGATACTCTCCTAAAAGAGCGTCAAAATCGGCATCACTAAAACTGATATAGAATCCACCACCTTTAGGTTCAATTCTAAATCCACTCTTCACACCGCTAGAGTATTCAATCTCTAATCCACCAGCAACATTTGCCTTAACGCTACTTTCAAATGCCGTGCCCAACTCAACCTCTCTATCAGCAGGCAGGAGAGCTTTAAGTTCAACGACATCACTCGAAGATCCTTTCCAATTCGTTGCGACAGCAACCAAAATATCTTTTACAAATTTAGGATCAAGATTTGCAGCGGCAATCCCACCAGAAACACTCGTTGCAACGATCATATTCGCAATCGTCTCTTTTAGTTTCGCTACCGTCTGACGACCCGCTAATGCGATCTCCGTCAAACTATTCTTATGTAAATCCTCAGCTTTTGCCTTAGCATCTGCAATAATACTGACCGCCTCAGCTTTCGCATCTGCAACAATTTTGCTAGCAGTTGCTTGAGACTCTGCAATTAAAGCATCAGACTCCTGACGCCCCTTCGATAGACCCTCATCGTATAACTTCTGAGTAAGCTCCTGAAGTTTATTCTCCATAACTCGATTATTTTTTATATTTAATACTTTTCCTATTACACAATACAATTACTTTGCAAGTTAATAAAACTAAAATACTTTTTACTATACATAGCGTAATTATAATAAAAATATTATTTGTTTCTTGTTTTTAATTTATTCTTTACTGAGGCTATATCTGCAACTAAATTGAATGTAACTACCCTACACACATTGAGTTTAGTAATCGCAGAGAACAAATATTAGGATTTATTGAGTTTATTAGATTAATCTTCGATATTTTGACAAATATGATATACTTTTGCCTTTGACTATGATAACAATAATAAAAAATAGAGAATTAAAAGAGTTTAATAGCTTTGGAGTTACTGCCAAGGCTAGTGAATTTATTGAATTCGACTGCAAAGAGGATCTAAAAGAGATCTTTGACTCCATAGGAGATAAGAAATGGGAGGTAATAAGTGGCGGTAATAATATCCTATTCTCAGCTAACTGGGATGGAGTACTCCTACACCCAACGATGAGATCTATACATCCCATATCAGAGAGTGATACCGATGTCGTTATCAAGGTTGATGGCGCATTAGAGTGGGATGACTTTGTGAATTGGTGTACAGATAGGGAGCTTTGGGGAGCAGAAAATCTAACATTAATACCTGGATATGTAGGCGCAGCACCCGTTCAAAACATTGGAGCATATGGAGCTGAAGTCAAAGACATAATCGAATCTGTTGAGATGTTTTGTGTTGATAGTCGTAAATTTCTGACCTTACACAAATCACACTGCCAATTTGGATACCGAGATAGTGTATTTAAGGGGGTATTAAAACACTCTGTGATAATAACTGCAGTAACTTTTAGATTATCTAAGATAGCAAATCCACAAATTAACTATGGCGATCTAAAAATCAAAGTAGAGGAGTTCGGAGGAGCAACAATTAAAAACATTCAAAATGCAATAATTGAGATTCGAGAGTCTAAACTACCAGATCCAAAAGTTACAGGGAATGTAGGAAGCTTCTTTAAGAACCCAATAGTTGATCATCAAATTGCAGAGCAGTTAAAGAGTAAGCACCCTGATATGCCGGTATATATAACGGATGAAGGCTCAAAAATCCCTGCTGGGTGGTTAATAGAGAGGGCTGGATGGAAAGGTCATAAAGATGGACGTGTTGGAATAGACCCAAGACAAGCTCTTGTTGTTATAAATCTCGGAGGAGCAACAGGAGAGGATATCCTAAATTTTGCGGCCATGATTCAGGCTGATTTAAAATCAAAATTCGGTATTAACATTGAAATGGAGGTAAATACTCTTTAATTTTGATGAAGTGCCCCTAACTTTGGTGGTATTAAGCAATTGGATAGAACAGATAGATTAAAAATAGAAAATAAACGTATTTTTCAGACAATGTTGACAGATAGATTTAAAGATTATATAAAATCAAATCAATTACTGAGTAAAGATGACAAGATTTTACTCGCTGTAAGTGGAGGTGTAGATTCAATGGTAATGCTACATCTATTCGCAAGATGCGGTTATAATATTGGAGTTGCACACTGCAATTTTCTACTTAGGAAAGAGGAGTCTGACGAGGATGAGATAATGGTAAAGCGAGAGGTTTCAAAGCTCAACGTTCCACTATTTAACAGACAGTTCAACACACAAGGAGTGATGGATCGTACGGGTGATTCGGTTCAAATCGTTGCAAGAGAGCTCCGTTACAATTGGTTTGCAGAGCTTAGCAAAGAGCATGGCTACAATATAATTGCAATTGCCCACCATGCAGATGACTCTATCGAGACCTTTTTCATCAATCTTTTCAGGGGAACAGGATTAAATGGTCTAACTGGCATCCACTCAATAAATGGCAAGATAGTTCGCCCACTACTTTTTTCATCACGAAAAGAGATATTGGAATATGCAAACTCGAACAAAATATGCTACAGAGAGGATTCATCCAACAAGTCGACAAAATACCTACGTAACAAAATCCGCTTAGGTCTAATCCCTCGCATAAAAGAGATAAGTCCGAAGTTTACCGATTTAATGGGAGGTAACATCCATCGACTAACATCGGCTCAGCTATACATAACAAAGAGTATTGAGGTTATGCGCAAGAACATTGAGTCAACGGATGGAGATCTTATAACTATAGACCCTAGTAAAATTGAAGATGGCTACCCTACCGATTTTATCATATATGAATTAATGAACAAATATGGATTCAAAGGGGTTGTTATAACAGATCTATGCAAAAGTCTTGAGAGAGGCAGCACTGGTAAAAGATTCTATTCGCATAAGTACGTTGCAATTATAGATAGGAGTAAAATTATCATATCTAAAATTGATGAAGATGACAATTGCGAAGTCGAGCTTACCGAAAAGAGCACTAAAGTCTATTGCGGTAATTTTGTACTACATATTGAGCATATAAATATAGACAATCTTGACACACTCCGTCAACCAGAAAATGTCGCACTACTAGATAGGGATAAATTAAAATTTCCACTGAAGCTACGCAAATGGAGCAATGGAGATATATTTACTCCAATTGGGATGGTTGGGCATAAAAAAGTTAGCGACTACCTTATAAATTCAAAGGTATCAATAGCCGAAAAAGGGAGACAATTCATACTTCTCTCAAACGACCAAATAACATGGTTAGTTGGCAGACGCATTGATTCAGATTTCAAGATAGACACTACAACAGAAAATGTTTTAAAGATCACAAAAGAGATATTATAAAGAAATCCAAATAGTTCCGAGCCTAATTATATTGATAACTTATAAAACCTACGAATACTAAAATAGAATGAATTGTAAACTAATTTTGTTATCACTACTTTTAAGTATGAGTACTTTGGCAATTACAGCTCAAACAAAAATTGCATGCGTAGGTAACAGCATAACTTATGGCTATGGTGTAGCTAATCGAGAGATGAACTCCTATCCGTCACAACTTCAATGCTATTTGGGTAGTAATTATATTGTTGAGAATTTTGGAGTATCGGGAGCAACTGCGACCTCTACTAGTAGTATCCCATACATCAAGACTTCAAATTATAAAAAATCACTTGATTTCGCTCCAGATATAGTTTTCATAAAGCTTGGGGCAAATGACTCTAAGAGTGTGAATATGCTCAATTACGGCAACTTCAAATCCGACTATGGCACACTTATAGATTCGTACAAGTCACTCGCAACTAAGCCTCGAATTATATTAGTCACACCCTTAAAGTGCTATCTTACAGATGAGAAAAACATTTACGATCCACGAATACAAGCTAAGATAACTCCCGCAATAGAGCAATTAGCGTATGAAAAGGGGGTAGAAGTTTTTGATGGTTACTCTCTATTTGGAAAGGATCATCAATTCGAGTTAATGCCAGACAAGCTACACCCATCATCTATAGGTGCAGGTATTTTGGCTATGAATTTTGATAGATACATCACCTCCAAAAGGGATTGGTCATTCAATATATTCAACAACTTAAAAGGTGGTACAGACTTCAACTTCTATGGATTCAAAGGAAAAGAGTTTGATCAAGAAGGGGTTAAATTTAAAGTAGTTCAACCTAAGATAGCCAATAAGAAGCACTCCTGGGTTATACGTGCTAGATTTTGGGGACACGAGCCTCAGTTAGACAAAAAATTATTGGAGCTAGGATTTCATATAGTATATTGTGATGTTGAGAATTTATATGGCTCTCCAATAGCCGTTGACAGATGGACTAAATTTTACAAAACAATGACCTCTAACGGATTAAATTCTAAAGTTGTATTAGAAGGAATGAGTCGTGGCGGTCTTATTGTCTATAATTGGGCAGTAGATAATCTCAAAAGAGTCTCTGCAATATATGCTGATGCACCTGTTTTAGACTTAAAAAGTTGGCCTATGGGAGAAGGTGAGTACGCTGGTTCTGAGTCTGACACGGAACATATGCTTAAAAGCTACAACATGACATCAAGAGATGAAATGCTAGCATATAAAAGTAACCCCATCGACCACGCAAAAAAAATCGCAAAATCTAAAATTTCAATAATTCACGTTGTGGGAGCTGCCGACAATATAGTACCTGTCAAGGAGAATACAGATATCTTTGCTGATAGGTTACGTAAGGCCGGTTCTGACATGACTATTATTTCAAAACCGAATGTAGGTCACCATCCTCATTCACTGGCGACTCCTGAACCTATTGTTAGATCTATTTTAAAAGCCGAAGGTCTCTATGAAAACCACTGTATCAAACCCATTAGAGGCAATGAATATAGATCTGGAGCAGGTTGGATTGGGGGTTCAGATTGGAATAATGTATCTGATGATATTACAACTACACTTAAAAATAAGAGTGTAGACATTCTAATGCTAGGCAACTCAATAACGCAAGGTGCTTCTAAGGATCGAAAATTAGTTACACATAAATTCCCTCATATCTTAGCAGAGTCATTCAAGGAGTTAACATGGGAATCAGCGGGAATTTCAGGAGATAGAACTCAACATTTATTATGGCGCATTCAAAATGGAGGATACAATTTAGCAACTCCAAAATATGTAACTATAGCTATTGGTGTAAATAACCTCTTATCAGGAAATGATGATGTTACTTCGACATACGATGGAATTATTGCAGTTACAGATGCAGCATTAAAAGAGTTTCCAGAGTCAAAAATCATTCTTTTTGGACTTCTACCAACTTCTGCCAACAATAAGTTAACGGATTATTATAAGATTCAATCAAAATTAAAAGATACTAAGTTTAATAGACGAGTAACTTATATAGACCCTACTCCATATTTTACAGATTCAGACGGTCAACCAAAAAAAGATCTATACTCAGGCGATATGATACATCTTAAAGCAGATGGATATAGAGTCTGGGCTAATATAATTTATGATACTGTTCATAAACTTAAATAACGAATCAAACTACTCTACAAAAATGACTACATCTAATATTATTTGATCAATCAGAAGCCTAGATTGATACAGTGATACCCTTTTTTTGTCATTTACATTCATCTAAAAACACTACATGTAGTCTACACAACCCTACTATAGGATCTTAGCACCTCGGAAACTCAAATATATAGACATAAAAAAAGATAGTCACATTACTGTAACTATCTTTTTCTGTGGGAGTACATGGATTCGAACCAAGGACCCTCTGCTTGTAAGGCAGATGCTCTGAACCAGCTGAGCTATACTCCCGTTATTATCACTAATTCCTTATTGATGACACAAAGATAGGCATAAAATTGTAATTTGCAAATTTATAAGCTAATTTTTATTAAAATTTATTCATATAATATAAAAAAGCCCATAAAACTGATAATATTATCGATTTTTCACCTAATTATAAGATGCTATTCAATGAATTAATATATTGACCACCTCCAATGTATTGCCGAATATACGAGAAAGTCCAACCTCAATGGCATGAAACTTGTTTTAATTATTAAATGGAGTTAAAACTAATTATTAATTAATAACTAATGCTATGAAAATAATTAATACTATACTAATGGCTATTGTCATTATGAGTCTCACATCCAGCGATGTGTTGGCAGAACACAACAATGCTAAAAAGCACAAAGATCATTACAAAAAACGTCATAATGTTCTCATTATAGGAGCTGACCCCGAAAGTGATAGAATATGGATGATGAAAGGAAAAATAATTGACACCTATGCTAGAACGACAAAAGAAGGATTCCAACAATCTGGCGTACCAAATTTTATAATCTCTTCACCTTCAGGTAAAGCAATATTTGGTATTGGAGGTTTTGTCAACTTTCGCACAGCATACAACTGGAATAATGTTATTGATAGCAAAGACTTCGTCACATCCGCAATACCTATGACAACCACTACGCAGAACAAACAACGTCTGCTAATGGATGTTAGTACTACACGATTATACTTCAAGACAATAATTAATAGTCGTTTTTTAGGTCCAATTGAATCATATATCGAGACAGATTTCAGAGGAAATGGCAATAGTTTACACCTACGAGAAGCCTATGTAGCTTTCAAGGGAGTAACACTTGGCCAAACAGCAACAACATTTGTTGATTTAAAAGCAGCGCCAAACACAATTGATTTCGAGGGTCCTAATGCCTATACATATAGCCGCAATCTCCTTATCCGCTATAACTTTAGTATTACACCACATTGGGACTTCGCAATTGCGGCAGAGATGCCTGACGTAAGTGCCACTACTCCTGGCACTGCGGCACATATCATTCCGCAACGAGTACCAGATATACCATTATACGCGCAATACAACTGGAATGGAGGCAATAGTCACGTACGTGCATCTGGACTACTTCGCACAATGAACTACTATGACAACACTGATATGAATACAGAGACTGTTTTAGGCTGGGGAGCAATGCTTACAAGTAACATCAAGGTACATAGATCAATTTGTGCATTTGGCCAGATCGTTTACGGCGAGGGTATCGAAAATTACATTCAAGATATTACAGGAAAGGGGTATGATTTAGTTCCAAATCCAAACTATAGCGGTGAACTACAAACATTACCAACAATGGGATGGATGGTAGGTATTAAAGCCAATATTACAAAAAGATGGCAAATGAATGGTGCATATAGTCAAGTTCAAATATGGAATGACAACTCATACTTTGCACAAGCACCAGATACATACAAGCTATCTAAATATATCGTAGCAAACCTACTCTACAACATCACACCATCATTAAATGTTGGAGCAGAGTACCTATATGGAACAAGAAAAAATGCAAACAATGCAATGGCCAATGCCAACTGTGCACAAATGATGATTCAACTAAGCTTCTAACAATAAATTACATATAATAAAACTCCCTAAAAAGCTGAATGTGATATTCAATTTTTTAGGGAGTTTTATTATTATAGATAAATTTTAGAGTTGACAGGAATAAACTGCCAGCACTATCAATTAAAGCCTAATACTTAGACCAGTCCATCCATAATGCTGCATCATACCTCCAAGAGTCCTCATAAGCCTCAGGTAGCTTTGTACCCGAGTATACCAATAGAGTTGAGTCATCAGTACTCGCCTTAATACAGTTTGCTCTCCCTTCAGGAACACAAATTATTTTACTATCACCTTCAGAGATATTGAATATCTCTGGCACTAGATCTTCAGATGGCTTGTCCCAATTATCAGGTTCAACAATAGCGATTGTAAATGAGCCCTTCACGCAATAGAACCATTTTTTTTCAAATTTATGCCCGTGCCAACCTCTAATGACACTTTTATCTGGATGGTGAATAAAGTAAAATCGTTCAACACCCTCAAAATCGAAACTATTTAACGAAGAGATAGTACCTCTATAATCATTAAATATCTCACCTTGAATTATTTTAATCTCTGACATAGCTATTTTTTATTATTTCAAGTTCAATTAATCTTTTTTTCATCTGCTCAACGTCTAATTGCACTGTATTATTAGAGTTATAATCCTCTGCGAATGTAACTTTTTCATCACCATCAACAAAAAATTTATCATAATTTAAATCACGTGTATCACATGGAATACGATAATATTGATCTGAGTCAATAGACCTTGCCATCTCCTCACGAGTAACTAATGTTTCATATAATTTTTCACCATGTCTAGTTCCAATAATTTTAACGTTCGTATCCACACTACACACCTCTTTAAGTGCTTTTACTAGTACATCAAGCGAAACGGCTGGAGCTTTTTGGACAAATAGGTCTCCATTTTTACCATTTTGCCAAGCATAAATAACTAAATCAACAGCTTCATCAAGAGTCATCATAAATCTAGTCATATTTAAATCCGTGACTGTAATATCCTTATTCGCATTAATTTGCTCCAACCACAGAGGTATAACAGAACCTCTACTAGCCATCACATTCCCATACCTAGTACAGCAAATAGTAGTTGCAGCATCATCACCTAAGTGACGACCTTTAGATATTGCAACCTTTTCCATCATAGCCTTTGATATCCCCATAGCACAAACAGGATACGCCGCCTTATCAGTTGAAAGTACCACAACACTCTTTACACGATTAGATATCGCAGAGTCCAAAACATTTTCTGTTCCACTCACATTCGTTCTAACGGCTTGCATAGGAAAGAATTCACACGAAGGC
This sequence comes from uncultured Rikenellaceae bacterium, assembly GCA_947038405.1. Classification (GTDB taxonomy): domain Bacteria; phylum Bacteroidota; class Bacteroidia; order Bacteroidales; family Rikenellaceae; genus CAMQVY01. Next base: position 101,584 of record CAMQVY010000002.1, read on the forward strand.
ACCTGTTTAAGTGCAGCAGCATGAAAAACATAGTCGACCCCTACCATTGCAGTATCAACAGATCGTTTATCCCTAACATCACCAATATAGAATTTGACTTTTGAACTTTTAAAATTACGACGCATATCATCTTGTTTCTTTTCATCCCTCGAGAAGACACGAATCTCTTTCACATCAGAATACAAGAATCGTTCTAACACTGCATTTCCAAAAGAGCCAGTACCCCCAGTAATTAACAAAATTTTATCTTTAAAAATAGGCATAATTATATCATATTAAAAACTTACGAATTTTCAAATATAGTAAAAATAAATAACTAATACACGAACATAGCTATGATAAATAAGATATACTTACCCTTATAAAAAAACACATCACAAAAGCTTTTCTCTTTTGTGATGTGTTTTTATAACATTTTATATAATTTAAAGTTAAAAATATTATACTCTACATTTTAGAATCTAAATTTTTACCTTTTTCTACATGATCAAAATTTTTCAAAAACCTTTTCATTAAAGTTACAATATCCGCTTTTTTAGTCTCCGCATCATTGAAAAGGTTATTCATATCCTCAAACAACGTATCAATTTCAAAAATGGGTCTAGGAGTAATATCAGTAACAACACCTAGTGCACCATAACGCTCCATCTCGATAGTTTCATTCTCTGTATAAAACTCTTCACACGGTTTTTCGCCAGTAGTATCACTTCCGAAGTAATATACCGGATACTCTTTTGAACCATTTCTAAGGTTCTCTGACAACTCAATTGCATCATGTTCCGATCCACACTCAACAACTTCATACCCCTGTTCTTTAAGGAATTTAGTTGCCATATCAGAGAATGTCATTACTTGTTCTTCACCTAACTTTGGGAAATATATCTCACGACTATTACCTAACATACAAGCTAACATACAGATCTCACCACTCTCATCAGGAGAAACAAAGTATCTAGTAACATCTCTAGGTGCAGATATAGGTTGACGCTTTGCAATTCGCTCAATAAATCCAGCAGGAAGTGAACCATTAGAAAAAGCTACATTTGCGAATCGCGCAGTAACAACTGGAAATTCATTACTGTATGCCATAATCATATCTTCCATTATCTTCTTTGAACCTCCCATAATATTTACAGGATTAGCTGCTTTATCAGTAGATACACAGAAGAAGTGTTGTGGCTTATACTCTTTCAGAAGTTCTAATAATTTCCTAGCACGAATAACATTATTCTCAAGAAGAGCTTGAACTGAATATACATCCTTCTCACTACGCACATGTTTATGAGCTGAGAAATTTGCAACTATATCAAATCCGCCTCTATTGCGAAACATCTTTTCAAATACATAATCCGAGTAATTCATTGGATATGTAACATAGTCTTCAGGAACATATCCATCTCTACTACGTAGATCACGAGTCAGTTCCGTCAGTCCATTTTCATTAACATCAACAACGACTAAGCTCTTTGGTTTAAACTTTAATACTGCACGAATATATGAAGCTCCTATTGTACCAGCACCACCAATTACAAGTATAGATTTACCTTCTATTTCTGTTGATAATTTAGCTTTATTAGACTCTATATCAACAGTAAACATACTCTCCTTACGTGAGGTAACAAAGTCACAAATAAACTCTTTTATATCTATCATAATTATTCAAATAAAGGATTCTCAGGTAAATTTTTCAACAATTTATAAACTAGATTACTATTTGGCTTAATGATAACCCAAGCAGTTAGAAATATAATTTTAAGGTCTATGATTGTTGATCTATTTTCATTATACCAAACCTCTAGCTCGCCCTTATATGGTGATATATATTTAAGGTAATACTCATCAACAGGCATATTGCATTTTGCAATTAGCGCCTCTTCATCTCTAAAAATAACAGACCCAACACCTGTTATTCCTGGCTTTACTTTAAACAACATATCCTTAACCTCTTGACTATACTGATCAAAGTGATTTTGCGTCAATGGTCTTGGACCAACTATCGACATATCTCCAAACAATACGTTGAAAATTTGAGGCAATTCATTTATTTTTGTCTTTCTCAAAAATGAACCCATTGGTAATACTCTTGGATCTTTACGCAGAGTAATAGTCCCCGTACCTAAGTTTGGTGAGTTCTTTAACATTGTTGCAAATTTCCAAATAGAGAAAGGTTTATTTCCCAACCCTATTCTTTTCTGAAAATAAAATATATAATGTTCACCAGTAAAAAGCAATCCAATCATAATCGGAATCAATATTGGTGTTAAAAACAACAGTGCCGTAAATGATACTAATATATCAATAGCTCTTTTTATTAAAATATACATATAATTAATTTAAAATTCATTCTAGTCAATCATTAATAACATTATGTTAACTTGAATTCTATTTATTTTACAAAACTCTTTAAAGTATCTAAAATACCAGTATGTGAAGAAATAGGTAATGTCTCTATACCTAACTCTTTTTTTAACTTTATATTACTCACAACATAATTTTCTGTTAGCTTATCCAACCTCTCTTGATTTAGTGGCAATTTACATATTCCACCTATTTTTGCAGTATAGTTAATCAAAGTTACAGGTAATTTCCAAATATGCGAACGACGGCCCAAAGATACGCAAATAATTTCAATTAATTTATTTGTTGATAATGGTTCATCATCTGCAATGTTATATATACCACTATTTATATTATTTTTTAATAATTCAGCTATAATAAAGCTTACATTATCTATACTTATGAATGAACGTAAGTTTTCATATGCTCCTAATGGCCAAGGAATACCTTTTTCAACAAATTTATATAGCAGATTTAGATTCCCCTTATTACCTGGTCCATGAATCATACAAGGACGTAATATATACACCTGTTTTTCGCTAGGCATATTACTTAATATATAATTCTCTGCCGCAACTTTACTCTCTCCATATGGACCTACTGGCACTGGGCAAACATCCTCTGTTAGCACATCTCCGATAACTTTATCTGCAACAGCCTTCACCGAGCTAAAGAAAATGAATTTACTAATATCCGAATTTAGATAATAATTGTATACTTTTTTAGTTAATTCGGTATTTATATCAAAATATACTTGTGCCTGCGTCTGCTTTTTTGTGTCATGGGCTTTACCCGCAAGATGGATTATAGCATCCACTTTTGGCAATTTATTCTCATCTAACTCTTTATACGAAAAGGTTTTTATTACACCATCTTTATCGGGTGAAATAATATCAAGTCCAAAGATGCAGTGCTCTCCTTTCAGAGAGTTAACCAAATTAGATCCAACAAAGCCATGTATGCCAGTAATTAATATGTTCATAAAACTGATACTATTATTTTGAGGTAGTTGATTTATTGTAATATATTTATTAATGATCGAAATTATCTATGAAAATAACTTGATATTATTTGAGATACTGAATCATATTGTCTATTATACGATCTCGATTATATCTATTATCTATCAATTCTTTTGATCTTTTAGCAATCAATAGCTTCTCTTGAGTTGTAATCTCGGTTATTTTATTGATTTTATCTATTATATCCGAAATATTGTCTGGATTAGCACATATACCAATATTATTACTGGTGATAATCTCTTCTCCTGCACCAGAAATAACTCCTAAAATTGGTTTCCCACTACGTAAATACGATTGAATCTTAAATGGTTCTGTCTTTTGCACCCCAATATCAGGAATTAAAGACAAAAGAAGAGCGTCACTTTTTGAGAGTATATCTTGTATATAAGTCGCCTCCTTATATCCATGAAGTATAACATTTTTGATATTATTGCTCTCTATAAGAGATTTTAAATCGTTGAATTTTGATCCATTACCCACAATATTTAACACAATTGAATCATCAATAGATATAAATGCTTTAATAACGTTTTCTAAGTTCTGAAATCTTGAAATATTACCTGTAAATGTGATGTTAAATTTACTCTTATCAAGCTCAATGTCAGAATCTTTTTGCACAGGATCTATTGCCCAGTTTGGAATATATGTAATCTCTTTATTTTGCACTAACTCTTTTACTGCGGAGATAAACATATGACTTGATACAAAAATATTATCACACTTAGAATATACATATTTAATGAACTTAGATAATAATATATTTGTCACATATGTTTTTTTAAATCCATAAGCGTACACTCCGTCTGGCCATAGATCAAAGATCCACAGTATTAGTTTAGCATTAAATTTTTTAGCAGCTTTAATTGCGGGCAAAGCGATGGTTAATGTACCTATCTGGCAAGCCAACACGTAATCATAAGACTCATCTATTTTATCTACATAAGCATACCCACCACGCACAAAAGAGAAATAATGTCCAAGTTTTCGCAATAAACTATTTTTATAGCCTTCGACAAATTTAAAACGATAAATCTTTGATCCCCTCCACATCTCGACACTTCGGTTCTCGTTTTTATATCCGTCATATACATAACTTTCTGGATAAGATGGGTAGTGAGTTAATATATCAACTTGATAACCCCTCTTTTTCAACTCCTCCACTAAATCATTTATAACAAAGTTTTCTGGCCAAAAAACCTGAGTTACAAGTAATATTTTCTTCATTCTTATTCTCTCCAAACAACACGTTTAACATAATCAGTATACGATAAAATTATACGTACAATCTTATCCGACACATTAGGCATTGAATAGTCAGCTACTATACGGTAGTTACGCTCATCGCCTATTGTTTGTTGTTCTAGCTGTGCCAAACCTTGCATTACACGTTCAGGATTCAATCCAACCATCATTACAGCCATCTCTTCAATAGCCTCAGGTCTCTCATGTGCCTCTCTGATATTCAATGCTCTGAAATTCAAGATAGAACTCTCTTCAGAGATAGTACCACTATCAGATAATACAGCTTTAGAGTTTAATTGCAACGATAAGTAGTCACTAAGTCCCATAGGTTTCATAAGCTTAACCATATCAGAGAACTTAACACCTTTTTTCTCAATCATATTACGAGTACGAGGATGAGTACTCACAATGATAGGGATTTTATAGTGCTCTGCGATACAATTCAATACCTCTACTAAGTTTAAGAAATTTTTCTCCGAAGCAATATTCTCCTCTCTATGAGCTGAAACGACAAAATACTCACCTTTTTTAAGGTTTAATTGCTCTAGTATAGTTGATTTTTCAATCTTAGGCATATATGTATGAAGCACTTCATACATTGGACTACCCGTTTTAATAACTCTATCCGAAGGCAACCCCTCTCTAAGAAGACAATCTCTAGCTATATCACTATATGTAAGGTTAATATCAGATATATGATCTACTATCTTACGATTTACCTCTTCTGGAACTCTTTGATCGAAACAACGATTTCCAGCCTCCATATGAAATATAGGTATATGACGTTTCTTTGCAGGAATAGTACAAAGAGCACTATTTGTGTCACCTAATACAAGGAAAGCACTAGGAGCCTCTTTCTCTAATATTGGATCGATATTTAAAATAACTTGCGCTATAGTTTCATTTGCATTTCGTCCCGCTGCGTTAAGGAAATAATCAGGTTTTCTAATCCCTAAATCCTCAAAAAACACTTCATTTAGTTCAAAGTCGAAATTCTGACCAGTATGAACTATAATATGCTCTATTGCAGGTGATTCATCTAATTTTTTTATCACTAACGCCAATCTGATAATCTCAGGACGTGTACCAATTACAGTAAGTACTTTTAATTTTTTCATATCTATTAGAAGTAATGTGGATAAAAATCTTTATGAGTATAAACCCAATCTCTCATCTGCGCCACCTGCTCTTCGTAAGAAGGTACAACAAAAGAGAAATCATCTCTTCCACACACTAATGTTTTATCAAGATTAAGAGAATCGTTTGGCATTATAGTCAAAGAGTTATCACAAAAATATTTATTAAATAGTAGAAGCAAATCATATTTTGCGATACTCTCATTATTTACTAAATTATATATTCCACATAGATCTTCAGTAACAGCTTGTTCCATTGCTTTTGCAAGGGTTAAGGTTGTTACTCCGGTCCACATGGCTTTAGTGTATCCATTAATCGTACCACTTTGTTTCATAAACCAATTAAACAATCCGATTCCATCAACATTCATATCAGGTCCGATTATAGAATTTCTAAAAGTTAAATTTTTTGTATCTTCAACCTCCCCTAGAGCTTTTGATCTATCATAGAATGATCTACCATCTCTTAATGAAGTCTCATAATATGGACCTGTATTACCCGCAAATACACAATCCGTACTCATATGAATGAGTTTTGTCTTAGTATCTTTTAGGGTATCTGCAATTAAATGTGGCAAATAGCTATTTAGGTACGTTGCCATTGATTGGTTATTATCAGCAACTTGGTTCAATAATCCGATACAATTAATGGCTACATCATAATCACCATCAATTAACATTTTTTTAAACTCTTCTGTATCAAAAGCATTACCAATAATATTTGTACAATAAGGGAATGACTCCATTGAGTATGCTGTAACATCATACCCTTTCTCTTTAAAATAGAGTGTAATGGTATGACCAGCCATACCAATTGAACCTAATATAATAACTTTCATTACTTAGTATTTATACAAAATAACCACGATAAGTGGTTATTTAATTTTATAATTTAAAGTTCCATGTAAGAACAGAAAGTATTAAATAAATTTACTTCATTTACATCTTTCAGCTCTGGAATCAATCCTTGTTTAGCGTAAAGGTCGTTGAAATTCTCAAACAATGCAAGAATCTCAGTTACTTTTTTTTTGAAATCATAAGGCACCTCCACTCTCATAACTCCATCTATTGTAAATTGACTCATTATAAATCGACACAATGAGCCTACATATATAAGTTGCACATCACGATCAACCATCACAACTGGACGCTCTCCTTTAATTAATTTATGCGCAAATGTTGCTACAAAAGTGTTATAATTGGGACGAGCAAACTCTCCGAATACATTTGGAATAATTAATCCCACAAATGACCCTCCACTTTCAGTTGCCCACGCCTCCAACATCTCCCGTCCTTTCATCTTAGATTGCCCATAAAGGCTATCTTGACTCTCTTGAGTTGACGAACTAAATAAAATTCTTGGGGTAACACACTCACAACTCATTGCACTAATTAACTTTGCAACTAACTCAACATTCGTATCATATATTACTTGAGGGTCATCATGGCGATTCACCGCAGCTAGATGAACAATGACATCACACTGACAAACAAACTCTCGAAGTTTCCCTTCATTTTGGAAAAAGCTCCCCTCAAAAGGGACAGACTCCAATGTAGAGTCTAGCTCTACGAGACTATATAGATGTTTACCAATAAACCCATTCTGCCCAGTAATTCCAACTTTCATTACAGTCTAATATTTAGACCAATCTACCCACAATGAACTGTCGTATCTCCAAGAGTCATTATAAGCCTCAGGTAACTTAGCACCAGAATAGACCATTAAAGTTGAATCGTCAGATCTTGCTTTTATACAATTTGCGCACCCTTCAGGCACGCAAACTATTTTACTATCATTTTCAGATAGTTCAAATATTTCAGGAGATAAATCTTCAGATGGACTATCCCAATTATCAGGCTTCACTATTGCAATAGTAAACGAGCCTTTAACGCAATAAAACCATTTCTTTTCAAATTTATGTCCATGCCAACCTCTAATAACACTCTTATCGGGATGATGAATGAAGTAAAAACGCTCAACACCTTTAAAATCAAAACTATTCAACGAAGATATAGTCCCTCTATAGTCATTAAAAATTTCACCTTGAATTACTTCTATCTTTGACATATATCCTCTTGTATCATTTCAAGTTTTAACAGTAGTTTTTTCATACTATCAACATCTAATTGAACTGTGTTATGAGAGTGATAATCCTCTACTGTTGACACTTTTTCATTTCCATCAACAAAAAACGTATCATAATTTAAATCTCTCTTATCGCAAGGAATACGATAGTATTCACCCATATCAATAGACTTAGCCATCTCTTCACGAGTAACTAATGTTTCATACAGCTTCTCACCATGACGTGTACCAATGACTTTAATATCTGTATTAGCCTTGTACAACTGCTTTAGTGACTCAATTAAAACATCAAGAGTTGCAGCGGGAGCTTTCTGAACAAATAGGTCACCATTTTCTCCATGTTGCCACGCATATATAACCAAATCAACAGCATCATCAAGTGTCATCATAAATCGAGTCATATTTGGGTCTGTGACTGTAATTACATGATTATCCTTTATCTGCTCTGCCCACAAAGGAATAACAGATCCACGACTAGCCATTACATTTCCATATCTCGTACAACAAATCGTAGTTGTTGCGCTACGTCCCAATGCACGCCCCTTAGCGATTGCCACTTTCTCCATCATCGCCTTCGATATACCCATTGCATTAATTGGGTAAGCTGCCTTGTCCGTTGAAAGGACCACAACATTTTTAACGCCATGACTAATTGCAGAGTCTAAAACATTCTCTGTTCCAATGACATTAGTACGAACAGCTTGCATTGGAAAAAACTCGCAAGAAGGAACTTGTTTAAGTGCAGCGGCATGAAATACATAATCAACACCAACCATAGCACCATCAACAGAGCTTTTATCTCTAACATCACCTATATAAAACTTCACTTTGTGATTTTGAATTGCATGACGCATATCATCTTGCTTCTTCTCATCACGAGAGAAAATTCGTACCTCTTTTATATCTGAATCTAAAAATCTTTTAAGGACCGCATTTCCAAATGAACCCGTACCTCCTGTTATTAACAGGACTTTATCTTTAAATATTGACATTTTATATTTTATTAATTATTTCAAATAATCTCACCCATGATCTATTATTTTCAATTACGAGTGGTTCATAGCGAGTATTCTTCTCTAAGTCGATAATTTTAGTCGCCCATTTTTCGGGAGTAAAGGTAGCAATAAATTCAACTCCATCATAATTACTTAACACTTCATTCGCAAAATCAGTATCCGCAGCTAATATTTTAATACCAGATGTAGCCGCCTCAATCATAGGTAGTCCGAAACTCTCTATAAAACTTGGAAACAGAAGAGCATCCATTTTATAATAGAAATTTATTAAATGATCATACTTAACATGACCCATAAATACAATTTCTACGTTATTAGATAGTTTTGGTATATCTATTTTTCTCAACTCATCCTTTTCACAAGTTAGATACAATCTAACTTTTCTATCTGATACTTTTGCAACTATACCTAAGGAATCAATAATAACTTTATGATTTTTATATTTCAAAGGTGTTGCTGGGTATATAAGATTAATATAACTTTCATCTATTTCACATGAATCATCTACACTTTTCAGTAATGGCATGATTACATTTGGGGTAATTGTAATTATACGATCTTTATCAATTGAATAGACCTTTGAGTATCTATCTTTTATACACTCAAGCTGCACTATGACTTGAGTATTTTTTTGCAGGCTTCTCTTTATTGCATATTTATAATAAACTTTATAGATCAAATATTTAAACTCCTCAACACTAAGTATATTCCACTTATGCTTATATATTGTTATCGATTGGTGAAAATATACATAATTAGGTATATCACCCACAGTCCTTGTATTTATATTCGCCAACGACAATACGAAATGAGGCTCAATTTTATTATCCTTTAAGTACTTATTTATTCCCACAAAATTATTATAAAACAATATTTTCTTCAGAAACGAATATTGGACTTTAATAAACTTAATATTAGGACACTTTGAATTAAATTCAAGTGAACTATCAACAAACACATAGTACATATGATTAGGTAAAGCATACGTATTCATATTCTCAATAAATTGATTAAGAATAACTAATGCTCCACTAAATCTTAATGGATATGCATTTACGATTATATTTTTCATACTTACAAAAATATATTTTTATATGGTTCTAAATAACTCAAAAATCATACCTTTTATCACAAACTCATTGATTCAATCATTAGAGCCGCCTTCACTATGGTCTCATTATCACCCATTATGAATGTAGGTAATACATATTGATATAATAGTTGCAAAAATACAATCGCAATAAAGAAGAAGTAAGATAAACTAGTTACATATGAATTTGCTTTTAAAGAAATGAACAAACATATCCAGATCGGAATCAATATCCCAATATAGCGATGATATAAAATATGAATCTCCATTCCAGGTAGCAGGAATATAACTGAGGCTATACTTAGCAGTAATAAGAATTTACAATCATCATTAATAACTATCTTATGTTTCTTGATATATCTAGTTGCTAAGAAAATTTTAATATAAAATATCAATATCATTGATACAACATAGACACCACCTAAAAGAGAAGATTGTTGGTCTGAGTAATCTGAGAATCTAGCACTTTGAGCGATAAGTATTGATGCTATAAGGGCATAAAATATGTATACTAACAAAGACATTGTAACAATGAGGCTTGTGTTTATTTTTATATATTTTTTCAGGTATACAAAAAATGCAAAACACACTCCTAAAAAGAGGATTCCACTATGCGAAAGGAATGCAAATAAGAAAAATACTCCTGCTTTAACGAGCCGACCTTTATAGAGGTAATAGAACGAATTAATAGCTATTGAGAATGCCAAGTAGTACCTAATTTGACAAGAGAGCGGGACAAAATATATAAGTATTAATGGGAATATTACATATAATAACTTTTTGCCGACAAATTTCCCAAAAAAGGATATATAAAAGATTGATATCAATACAATATGTAGTTGATATAACACCTCGTATTCAAGATTAAGTTGATTAAATTTCGACACGAGATACATAAATAAGAAGTCAAAACCTTCTCGATAAGAAGTTCCCTCTGTAAACAACGTCTCATAAGCAATCCAATCATCATTATATTTAATAGTTCCGAATACGAACCACAATATAATAAATGATATTATTTTTAAGTATAATGGAGATTTAATGGTTTTCATTAAAGTAAATGGTTTATAGTTGCCCCTGGCAATGCTTCGGGATAGATATTTTTCACCTCATCAAAGGATAATCTCTTTGACCTATTAGTTTTAACAAACTCAACTAATTCGGACAACACACTACTTCCACAATCAGACTCTTTAATTCCCATATACAATGGATATTTCTCTAATATTGTATGATTAATATCTGTATCTGCGTAATAGAATAATATTATTGGTTTTCCGAAAGACATGTATGTAAATATTTTACTAGACATCTGTACCCCTGAATACTCTGCCACACATATTAGTATATCAGACCGATTCATTTCGACTATAACGTCAGCCATAGGGACATCGATTTTAGCCGCTATATTATCCTTGTATCTATTCTTAAAATCCATAATTGCTGCATCGCAATTTCCTTTTACAAAAAAAGTTGCAAAGAAGTCAACTTTCGGAACTAACTTCTCTAGTGTATTTAATAAGAACGTTGGCTCTACGTAATTTTTCAAAAATGCTCCTGCGTAAAATAGTTTTGCATTAGAGTTAGAAAAATGTTCAAAAGGAGACGGTTCTAATAATAATGGATGCTCGACATAAGTCACCTTATCCCCAACATTACAACTATAAGTATCTATATGCTGCTTATAAGTATGTACAGCTAGCACTTTTTTACTATTTAAAATTACTTTTTCTAGTAATTCCCTATGTATGCTACGTTTCAAGCATTTATTGAATTTAAATCGATGAAGAGCACCTTCAACAAAGTTATCATATATATATGGGATATACTCAACAGAGTTGTTTGCTTGTTTAAACTCATACGCCGCAACACAAGATTCAAATGGATATGAGAATGCAATTATAGTATCTATCTTCTGTTTTTTATGAATTACATTTAATTCCGACATATACGACCGCACCCAATCCCGCTTAATATTTACAATTGAGAATATAGCAGATAACAAATTAACGAGTCTGATAATAACAGATAGGATCATACCTATCTTCTGTTTCATAGGAGTACTCTTTTGCAACATTTGCCCATATAAGTATATCTTATGTAACATTGTTGATATTCTATAAATAGTGTATCCATTATGAGTGATTTTAGCCTCCTCCGCATACGTAGTTTGCTGTGCTACTACAGTTACATTAGCTTGTTTACTCAATACATTTACGATATTCTCAACACATATTCCAACTGCCGAAAAATTAGGATAGTAACTACCAACTAATACAACGATATTTTGTTTTTTCATTGTAATATTTTTATGATTGTACTCTTTATGAACTTATAGTTAATTACTATATTTATTGCAAACAGAGTTGACACAACAGCAAATGCAATTTTAAAATCACAAAAAGTAGTTGTAATTAAGAACGTGATTAATAATATAACTTCTAATACTGTATTTCTATCTAAAGATACATTTAACTTTTTATTTAGGTAATGTTCCGATATACATGATCTAATAAACATTACGATAAACGTAGATAGTGCAATGATCCATACATGACGATTGTAAAAAAATGCAGTAAAAGCAGTTATAATAAAAAGCCCTACACAAATCATATTTGTAAAAAGCAATACTTTTTCTTTTCTCAATATTTTATAAAAGGTATTATATAATAGACCTATCTTACTCTCTAAGTAAACTATTGCGACAAATAAATTGAGGTATACAAGAACATCTGAATACTGAGGGTAATAATATGAGACAAATAGACAAATCGGGAAGTATGATATAAACACTACTCCCGACATTAGTTTAAGGGATAAGTTAATTTGTTGGAATAGTAGTTGGTATCGATCTTCAGAGAACCTTTTTAAGGTTGGGTAAAGTACCATACTAAATGTAGATATAAATATCAACACAAAACCAGTAATGGTTATTCCAAAAGAGTATATCGCAAATTCAGAGATGTCTCCATACGCTTGGACAATAAAGCGACCAATACCTATAAGTAGCATACTCATTAAGTTTGCCACCATTAATTTAATCCCGACTCTAATATTAGCAGATAAAAACTTGAATGAATCAGCTAATGGAGCTAACTTCCCAAAGCATAACTCTTTAGTTTTTAATAAAATAAGTGACAATACGATTAATTTAGATATAATATCTACTGCAATTATAATTTTATAATTTGGTTTATCAATCATCATAATGAATAACACTGCAAGTAGCAATATTATTTTATCTAAGACAAGAAAGAAACTATATTTTTTAAACTGGTTTGTTGTTTGATAAATATAAGTAAATACACCTATCAACCCAACACTTAGTATATTTGTCGCAGCAAAAGCAATAGCCCCCCTAGTGTTAACATCATTTATGGTTGAAAATATAATTACTTCACTAATTACTATAAATATTAATAATATCGCAGTAAATAATAGATTTGAAGATCTAATTAATTTATGCGGCAATTGATCGTAATTACAAGCACCATACTGTAGGTATATCCCATCATTATACCCAATAGCAAATAGCCCAACATACCCAGTGTAAAATAGGTATACCTGCCAATACCCATAAGAATTAACAGTAAGAAAAGCTGGGATCAATAGAGCCCTCAAAACACTTATCATTAGGACAAGCATTTGCGACATAAAAACCCATAGTGTATTATGTAATAGTTGTTTTTTTAAAGTCACCACAATTTTAATTTCAAATGAATTATCTAAAGTATACTGTAAATGAGTGATGAGTCTCTCTCTGCTCTATAGGAGGTAATTTCATATAATCACCGAATAGACTAGTTAACCATAGATCGTATCCAACAGGTATATTAAATTCATACTCTTCAAATTTAGCTTTAATAACTCCCTCAAAAACTGTTTTATCAATACGCCTATCAGCACTTCCAAAATTAAGGTTAGCAGCAAAATTTGAATTAGAGTAATCATACTTCTTCATTAACTGCTCTGTTTTTGCAATTAAAGATTGGTATGATATAAAAGACAACAAAATTTTCCCAATAAATAGAACTAAGTTTTTATTTAAACTACGATTTTTATTATACTTTATTGTTTTAATTAATAACCAGTTTCTATATTTATTTATTTTTCGACAATGCGTATCAGACTCATTTTTATCATCAGGCAAGCCATCGATTTGAAAAATATCGATATTAACACCAATATCAAAATTTATATCAGTAAGCTCTACTAACTTAGTTGCTGGATAATGCACTTTTGCAAAAGTACAAGGAAAATCAGGGTCAATAGTTTGGTGCAATGCTCTATATTTTCGCTCTTCTAAATTATACTCTTTTAAGAATCTATCATAATCGGGTCTCGGCATAGATATATCAATATCATCATCCCAAGGAATATAGCCTTGATGTCTCACAGCACCTAACAGTGTTCCTGCGGATAAAAAATAATTAATTTGATTTCGATTACAAAAGTCCACAACATCAACTAAAATACCGAGTTGTATCTCTTTCAATTTATCAATTCCAATCACCATACTATATAATTTACACTTACAAATAACATTTACTCACCTTCGTTGTTTATATGCCTTACGTCAATAGGCAATCTATACAAAGCTATTTTACAAATTACATCGAAGTAATTGTTCTTAATCTCTCTATAAGTATATCATTATCTTTACTATCTCTAACAGCAAGACGAATATACTGTTTATCACCACCAAAAGAGATCTTCTTAGAGCAATCTTTAATTAAGATTTCATATTTATTTAACAGTTCGATAGCAAGCTCTTTAGAGTTTACACCACCAGTTAACTCGCATAGAAAATAGTTTGCTTGCGATGGAATAACACGTAAAAAAGGTATCTCATTAAGGAGATTACAAAATCTCTCTCTCTCTGCAATAAATAACCTACACGCCTCTTTGTAATTGCTCTCATATTTACCAAATATTTGCATATAAAACTCTGCAAAAGAGTTTATATTCCAAATAGCAACATCTTTTTTCAATTTAGCTATAAGACTAACGTCACCAGAAGCTAATACACCCAAACGTATACCAGGAACTCCATATGACTTTGAGATGCTTTTAATTACAACTAAATGGCTATTTTCTGCTAATATTTTATTTTCTAATAGTGAAAATGGACCATCTACATTTGCGAAATCGACAAATGACTCATCAACAATCAATTTCAATCCTCTCTCTTTTGTCCACTCAACAATCTTCAATAGTTCATCAAATGGAATATAGTTTCCTGATGGATTATCAGGATTGATTAATAGTAGTGTATCGATCTTCTTATTAGCGAAAAACGATATTAAATCTGCTGCATTATAGCTAAAATCACTATTACTTGGCGTAAAACTAATAACTTTATCTTTAGGCAATCTATTTGGGTACTCCTCAAAAGTTGGACAAGTTACACCTAATACATCAACATAATTCTCTATGTATGCTTTAATTAATTCCGCAGCTCCATTACCAACAACGACATAATTTTTATTTATGCTAAAGTATTTCGCCGCAAGTAGACTATTAACCCCCATACCCGAAGGATACTCTCTGATCAATGTTTCAAAGTTATACTTCATTTCGTCTAGTAGAGTCTTACAAGGGAAATAAGGATTAACAAGATAACAATAGTCTAACATTTTAGGATAACGCCAATATCCCCCATAGCGGCTATTGTATGCCTCTAAGTGAGCCTCTTCATTTGGAGTAAATACACTCTCTGCAATATCTAAATCTTGTATATCATCTATTTCATACCATTTTTCGCCATCTAAAGGTAGTGCCTTCAGAGATGTATTATCCACAATTGATATTACACGCAACACTTGTTCGTAGTACTCATTATTACCTAGTGCAGATGAATACGCCTTTAGAAATGGGACATAGCAAGATTTTGAAAACTCTTTACTAAACTTATATATATTAACTGTTTTAAAGTACGAAGCACTATCTTCATATTTAAAATGAGCTTTAGCGATAAAATTTTTGATATTATTATCATCGTCGATCGTCACAACGGTTCCGTCCATCCAACTTTCAAACTTGTCAACAAGAGCTAAATTTGGACATGGATGATTTACTATTTTGGGTAATATTGTGTCATCGAATATTAGGTCAGACTCCAAGAGTAAAGTATCCTCTTCAACGAGGTGATTTGCTGCAAGAAATAGAGAGTATATATTGTTAGTTTTATCATAAATGTCGTTTTCAACATAAATAACATCTACCCCATTATACTTATCTCCTACATACTCTTTAACATTATCGCCTTTGTAGCCAACAACAAGAATTATTCTACTGATATCAAGTTTTGTTAAGTTACCCAACATTCTATCAATCAATTTAATTTTATTGACCTCTAACATACATTTTGTGTTTCCACCAGTAAGCTCTCCAAGGCGTCTGCCCATTCCTGCAGCTAAAATAATTGCTTGCATATATCTATTTTATTAAATAATTTTTTTTGTAATTTGTAACGCTATGACTGTAATGAAGTATTAAATATAGAATTTATCTATTTTCTCTTTAAAGTAGATATTAGTAACATCAACCTCACTATTTATTATAGATTTGTATATTTCATTTCCGATAAATATATCATGAATAGCCATCCCAATATTATAAACTAATATACGTTGATCTCTACTTTCACGACCTTTATCATCACCGATTATTACTTTTGCAAATTCATTAAACGTTTTAAACTTATCAAAGTACTTAAATGAACTTATTTGTGTTGTTAAATCTCCATACACTTTATCAAAAAAGGAGTCACAATTTTGAAATCCTTTTGTATGTACAGGTACAAGCAGTACACCCTCTTTAAACCAGCTATCCTCCCCTATTAACTGAGATGAGTTTGTGACACAAGATAGAATTATATCAGCTCCAACAATTAAGTCTTTATGAGTATCAACGATCTCAAACTCTACATTATCATAACTAATGAATCTTTCAATAAATACTTCAGCTTGATCTTTGTATCTCATCAATTTTATCCTATATTTTTCATTTTTAGACGAATCGAGTAAACATAAAAGAGATGCACGAGCGGTGACACCTAATCCAATTATAGATAGGTTATTTATCTCATTATCATTTTTCAGAGTAAGTATTGAAGTTGCCGCTACCGCACCTGTTCGCATAGCAGTTATTATTGTCGCATCCATTATTGTTAAAAGCTCTCCATTTAAAGAGTTGTATAACATAATCGTAGCATCTAAAGCGGGGTTATTGTTGACATAACGACTCACAGTCTTCAAGCCAATAACATTAGCCTTAGGGATATAACAAGGCATTGTATTGAAGAAGCCATTATCAGGCAAAGGGATACTTGTCTTTGGAGGAATATTACTTTCGTACTGATTTAGTAGCATATAGCGCACCCACTCCATGTACTGAGTTGGTTTAATTTTTAAAAGTTCTATATCAGAATGCTTAATTATAGTTTGCATAATCTTTATCTTATTTAATTACAGATTAGATAATTTTAATTGTGTTTACCTCAAAACAAAATATTTCATCTAAAATACACTCCTTAATTACCATATAATCTACTCTCTATAACCGTTTAAGATGAGCTCAAAATTATAAGTTCAATTTACAAAGATACATTTTATTTTTAGTATCTAAATAAAAAACTCCCTTTTCTCGTTTTTATACTAATTATAGTATTTTTTTAGACTTAATTTAGAATCTTTCTCATCACTATTCACTTATCAAACACCTATTTTATGTGTTAAAATATTTCTCTAACATATACGATAATGAAACGTATATTATACAAATCTACTCCCCCCAATACTAAGCTGTTATGTAAAAAACTAGACCAGAAAGTAGTCGAACCTCTCCCACTAAAATAGAGAAAGAGAGCACTGATAATCAGCACTCTCTTTTCTACATTTAGCTATAAAACAGCTCTTATTTTTCGATTGAAACCCTATCCGAAATTGTCGTACATAACATTTTCAGAAGGTACTCCAAGATTATCAAGCATTCTAGCAATTGCATCCGTCATCATAGGAGGTCCACATAAGTAGTACTCAACATCTTCAGGAGCTTCATGCTTAATAAGATAATTATCAAGAATTACTTGGTGAATAAACCCAACGTAACCATCCCAATTATCTTCAGGTTTTGGTTCAGAAAGCGCTATATTAAACTTAAAGTTAGGGAACTCGCTCTCAATTTTTCTAAAGTGATCTTCATAGAAAATCTCACGAGAACTACGAGCACCATACCAGAAAGTAACAGGCTTATCCGTACGCTCTGTTTCAAACAGGTTAAATATATGTGAACGCATTGGAGCCATACCAGCACCACCACCAATAAACATCTTCTCATTAGGAGTATCTCTAACGAAGAACTCACCATAAGGACCTGAAATAGTCACTTTATCTCCTGGCTTACGAGAGAAGATGTATGACGAACAGATACCTGGGTTGATGTTCATAAATGTACCCGCAGCTCTATCCCAAGGTGGAGTAGCGATACGAATATTCAACATAATGATATTTCCCTCAGCAGGGTGGTTAGCCATAGAGTAAGCTCTATAAGTTGGCTCAGGGTTATTAGTAATTAAACCCCAAAGTTTCATACTATCCCAATCCTCACGATACTGATCTTCGATATTGAAATCTGTAAATTTGATAGCTTCATACTTAGGAATATCAATCTGGATATAACCTCCAGATTTGAAGTTCAATCTTTCACCTTCAGGAAGTTTCACAACAAACTCCTTGATAAAAGTTGCAACGTTACGGTTAGAAACGACATCACACTCCCATTTCTTCACACCAAGTACCGAGTCTTCAACATGAATCTTCATGCTCTCTTTAACTTTAACTTGGCAACCTAAACGCCACTTCTCTTTTTGTTGTTTACGAGTAAAGAAGTTAACTTCAGTAGGAAGAATTTCTCCACCACCTTCAAGCACTTGACATTTACACATACCACAAGATCCACCACCACCACAAGCAGATGGTAAGAATATACTGTTATTACTTAGAGTTGTAAGGAGTGTATCTCCCGACTCAACCTTAAGTACCGTCATACCCCCGTTAATATCGATCTCTACCTCGCCAGAACTTGTAAGTTTGGCTTTGGCATATAGCAGTAGAGCAACAAGTGATAATGTCACCACTAAGAAGGCTACAACTGCAATAATTATTGTCATTAAATCCATTTTTTTAAACTCTTAAATATTACAATTGAATACCAAGGAAAGTCATAAACGCAATACCCATAAGTCCAGTAATAATAAAAGTAATACCGACACCTCTCAATGGAGCAGGGACATTTGAATATGAAATTTTTTCTCTAATTGCAGCCATCATAACGATAGCTAACCACCAACCAATACCAGACCCAAATCCGAATGCAGTAGCCTCACCAATGTTTGCATATTGTGCTTCTTGCATGAATAGAGATCCTCCCATGATTGCACAGTTAACAGCAATAAGCGGAAGAAAAATACCAAGTTGGTTATAAAGTGCAGGACTAAATTTCTCCACTACCATCTCAACAAGTTGAACAAAAGAGGCAATTACCGCAATAAAGACGATAAAACTCAAATAACTAAGATCTACATCAGCGAAATCAGCACCTAACCAGCTCAAAGCTCCTTTAGTCAACATATATTCGTTCAGCAGGTAGTTAAGAGGAACAGTAACTGTCAATACAAAAATAACAGCGATACCAAGCCCCATAGCCGTCTTCACACTTTTACTTACAGCGATATAAGAACACATACCGAAGAAGAAAGCGAAGACCATATTGTCGATAAAAATCGACCTAATAAATATACTTAAAATATTATCCATAATACTCTCTTTTTTCTATTTTTCAATAAGGTTCTTATTGAATGAACGTTGTACCCAAATAATAGCACCAATAATTACAAGTGCCATTGGAGGAAGTAACATCAAACCATTATTAGCATATCCCAAATCATAAAGTGCTTGAGGTATTACTTGGTATCCCCAAAGTGTACCCGCACCAAGCAATTCTCTAAAGAATGCAATAGCGACTAAAATTAAACCGTAACCGATACCATTACCGATACCATCAATAAATGAAGGCCAAGGTTTGTTTGCCAATGCAAAAGCCTCGACACGTCCCATGATAATACAGTTTGTAATAATAAGACCAACGAATACAGATAGTTGTTTACTAACATCATAGACGTAAGCTTTCAATACTTGATCCACAAGAATAACAAGTGCAGCAATAACAACAAGTTGTACGATAATACGAATACGAGACGGTATTGTATTTCTCAACAAAGACATTATAAGATTTGCAAATGCAGTAACCACAATCACAGATAGAGCCATTACGAATGCAGGTTTAAGTTTAGCTGTAACAGCAAGAGCTGAACAGATTCCTAACATCTGCACTACGACTGGGTTATCCTGATTAAATGGACTAGTCAATAGTTTTAAATTCTTAGCCGAAAACATCGGCTCTTTTTCTTTCTTACCCATAGCCTTAGTTGTTTATATTTTTAGTTTCAGCTCTTTGCTCTAGGATAAATTTTTCATATCCATCTAAACACACCTGCAACATACTCTCGACACCACGACAAGTAATTGTTCCTCCGGTGATAGCATCAACAGCGTTATCATTACCTTTAGAAGATCCTGCACCTTTAAGCACTGAAAATTTCACATCGCTACCATTCCACTGCACAAGTTTATTTTTAAATGCATCTTCAAATGCAGGAGTTGCGATTTCAGCACCAAGACCAGGAGTTTCACTTTTGTGACCGAACACCACACCAGAAACTGTAGTTAAATCCTCTTTAAGAGAGATGTAACCCCAAACAGGACCCCAAAGACCTTTTCCCCATAATGGTAGAACATAAAGCATTTCACCAGTCTCAGACTTACTAACAAAAACAGGTAGATTACGCTCTGCAACAGGCTTATCGTACTCAGATTTAAGGTTAGTTAAAATTTTAAAGGCATCAGCCCCATCAACTTTAGCTCCATCAACATTAACAGCATAACTATCTGTAATGAATTTGGTATACTGCTCCTCAACAAATTGAGTTTTATTTTCAGCATCATCAATACCACCTCCTTGACCGATTGAGACAAGAATATCCGTTTTCTTCTCAATGATCACATTAGCCTCTTGAAGAGGTTGAAGAGAAAGAGCAGCAATAGAAAGCACCGAAGCAACTACGACAACCATTATGATTGCATAGCTAATTATATATGTATTACTATTTTTATTCATAACTTACCTCCTACTATTTAGCAATTTTCACACGACGATTTCTACGACGAATGTTTGCCTCTACCACATAATGGTCAATAAGAGGAGCAAGTGCATTCAATAATAGAATCGATAACATCATACCTTCAGGGTAACCAGGGTTCACAACACGAGTTAGAACAGCGATTGCACCAATAAGGAATCCATAAATATATTTACCTACACAAGTTTGCGCAGATGTAACGGGGTCGGTCGCCATAAAGACAGCACCAAAAGCGAAACCACCAAGAAGTAGGTGATAATATGCAGGCATATCCATATAAACGTCACCACCAATAAGATTGAATAGTACTCCCATTAAGTACCCACCAGCGAATACACTAAGCATAATCTTCCAACTAGCAACACCAGTATATAGAAGAATTGCAGCACCAATCATAATAGCTATAAAAGATGTTTCACCGATAGAACCAGGGATCGTACCGATTAGTGAATCCATAGGAAGTGTACCCCAATCAAACGATTTAGCACCCGCAGTTGCAGCCTCAGATATTGCAGTAAGAGGAGTTGCACCAGAGAATCCATCAACAAGACCTTCGCCTTTAGATGAAGTAATATCAGCAACCCATACCTTCTCACCTGATATAAATGGAGTGTAAGCAAAGAACACGAATGCACGTGCTAATAGAGCAGGGTTAAATATATTCATTCCTGAGCCACCAAATACCTCTTTACCGATAATAACGGCAAAAGCAGTAGAGACAGCGACCATCCAAAGAGGTACATCTACTGGCATAACCAATGGAATCAACATACCTGAAACAAGGAATCCCTCACTAAGTTCATGTCCACGACTCTGCGCAAATGCAAATTCGATTCCAAGACCCACAACGTAAGATACAATAATAATAGGTAGTACTTTAAGTAGTCCAAACCAGAAGCAACCTAAAATATCTGAAGCAGCGGCAACATCTCCAAAAGCTCTGAAGTGTTGTAAACCTACATTATACATACCAAATAGTAGAGCAGGCATAAGAGCCACAACCACCACTATCATAACTCTCTTCATGTCTATACAGTCACGGATATGAGCACCTTTATTCGTCACTGTTTTAGGGACAAACAAGAATGTTTCAAATGCGTCGAATGTAGAGTGAAGTTTAGAAAATTTGCCTCCCTTTTCGAAGTTAGGCTTAATCTTATCTACAAAATTTCTTAATTCTTTCATATTGTTAGCTAAGCTCTTTAATCATCGCAGTAATACCGTCACGCAAGATCTGCTGCATTTCGATTTTAGATGGGTCCACAAATTCACACAATGCCAAATCTTCTTCGATTACCTCATAAATTCCGAGGTTTTCCATTTTATCGATATCATTGGCAATGATTGCTTTAATAAGGTAAACAGGATATATATCCATTGGTAAATATTTCTCGTACAATCCCGAAAGGATGAACGGACGCTCTCCACCATTTAAGTTTGTATCAAGTGCATACTTTTTAGAAGGCATCAACCAAGAGAAGTATGTACGCGACACAGAGAATTTTTGTAAACGTGGCATAGCCCAACCAAATAGTTCATAGTTATCCCCTTCAGGAATAACAGAGATTTGATTAGAGTAAGGAGCGAAGTAACCTGATTTAGATACTGATTTACCAGATAATGGGTTACCATTAATGATACGCACATTCTGTTGTTTACAACTCTTATCATTAACAATGCTCTCAATTGCAGCACCAGTAATAATAGATACGTACTTAGGCTCTATCAATTCGCTACCAGCGATAGCGATTTTTTTAGACATATCCACCTTACCTGTTGAGAAGAATTTTCCCAAGATAGCAAGATTTTGAATATCAATTGTCCAAACTACTTCACCTTTATTGATAGGATCAATATTATGAATTTGAACACCTACATTACCAGCAGGATGAGCACCAGCGAATGTATGTTTTTCTACACCATTCAACTCATTGAAAGCAGCTTCATTTCCCTGTAATAGAGAAAGGTGTACTTTACCTTCGGTTAATTTCTTCAGAACGTCAATACCTTTTTGGATATTTTTGTTCTGACCTTCAAGAATAAAGTTCAAATCAGCAGCAAGAGGTGCAGTCTCGAAGCTAGATACGAATATTGCTTTAGGCATATCCGACATACTAGCGATCACACCAAATGGGCGTTGAATCATCATTGGCCACAATCCACTATTCAATATAGTGTCAATCACCTCTTGTCTCGAAGCTTTAGCCAAATCTTGAATTTCAAATTGCTTATACTCTTGATTTACATCAGGAGTAACGACAATTTCTAAAATTTTACGTTTATCGCCTCTGTTCACGGCGTCCACGACTCCAGAAACAGGAGAGACAAAGAGCACCTCAGGATTGTTCTTATCAAAGAACAATGGGGTTCCAGCCATTACGACATCTCCAACTTTGACAAGCAGTTTAGGAGTCACTCCGATATAGTCGGAAGGGACAACCGCATAATGAGCCGCCATAGGGAGCTTACTAAGCGTTTTTTCTGCTGCGCCAAGGAGTTGAATATCAAGCCCTCTCTTCAGTTTAATAATGTTAGACATTAGTTTTATTATTTATGTTTTGATTAAATATTATATTATAAAAATCGCTACAAATTTACGTTTATTTTTTTGATTGTTATTCAAAAAACAGTGTTTTTTTTCACAGATCTACTAAATTAAATCAAATAAATAACATAAAACGAAGTTTTGAGGTAGATTTGATAGAACTGATTGCCTATTCGGCACTCTCTATCAAATCTACCTCAAAACTTCGTTTTATAGGTTACTCTTGCGCTCTATTTTTTGAAGAAACGATATACTTCACCAGCAATAAATACTAGAGACGTACCACCAATCACCATGAACCATTCATTTAACGATAGTGGGTTAACTCTGAACAATCTGCCACCAAATGAGACAATAACAATCTGACCTACAAGGATTACCAAAAGAATTACTAAAAACCACTTAGCATCTTTTAGTTTACTACACGCTAATTCTTTAGTTCCATACGCTTTAGCATTAAACATATTCCAGAACTGAAACATTACGAATATAGAGAAGAATATAGCAGAGAAATGTGCTAACTCTTCGCCTTCTAAATTCTGTCCATATCCGAAGAATACAGATAGAAGCACTATTACAAATACAGATCCAACTCCAACGATTGATCTCATCATTGACTTTGTAATAATAAAATCAGTCGGTTTTCTAGGCTTATCCTTCATAACCAAAGGGTTTGGAGGAAGCGAAGCTAAAGCCATTGCAGCAAACGTATCCATTATTATATTGACCCAAAGAATCTGAGTCACAGTTAATGGCATTTCCGATCCGAATATAGATCCAAAGAATACAACAATTAGTGCAGTAAAGTTAATTGTAAGTTGGAATAGTACGAATCTTTGAATATTAACGTAAAGAGATCTTCCCCACATAATCGCCGTAACGATACTTGCGAATGAGTCATCAAGTAGCGTTATATCACTAGCCTCTTTAGCAACAGAAGTTCCCGATCCCATTGACAATCCCACTTGAGCATAGTTAAGCGCAGGCGCATCATTTGTACCATCACCCGTTACAGCAACCACTTCACCTTTTTTCTGAAGTAACTTAACTAGACGTTGTTTATCAAGCGGTCTTGCTCTAGACATAATCTTTAGATCACCAACTCTTTCAAGCAGCTCTTCATCAGACATTAGACCAAACTCGACACCTGTTATTTCATTTCTATCACCATCAACATCGTCACTCCACAATCCCACTTGACGAGCAATCTCTCTTGCAGTAATCGATGTATCACCAGTAACCATTTTAATGTTTATACCCGCGTTAATACAGTTTTGCACCGCTTCAGGAACATCTAATCTAACAGGATCCGATATTGCAGCAACAGCAAAAAACTCTAATGTTTTAGACTCTATTGCCTCTTCACAAGTAGTAGCATTAGTGTGACACATTGCGAAACCAAGAGTACGCATTGCCTTACCTTGGAATGTTCTTAAAGTCTCTTCAATCTCTGATTGATTTCCATCCTCTTTAGCTAGGGCTCTAACAATCTCTGGCGCACCTTTTACAAATAGAATATTATCTGTTTCACCTTTAATCAAAGTTGCCATATACTTACGCTCTGTAGTAAATGTCATTTGATCTACAACCACAGCTTTCTCTCTATTTTCAGCGTAATCTACACCTAAATCTTTCAACCAAAGGAGCAATGCACCTTCCGTAGGATTACCAATTACTGCCCCCTCTTTATCAACAAAAGCAGTTGAATTTACCGAGATTGCACTATTAATTAACTCTTGAGAATAGCTATTATACCCTTTCATTTCGTACACCCTCATCTGATTTTGAGTAAGAGTACCCGTCTTATCAGTACAAATAACAGTAACCGCTCCCATAGTTTCGCAAGCGTGCATCTTACGTACAAGGTTATTAGTTTTAAGCATACGACGCATACTCATTGCAAGACTAAGCGTAATACTCATAGGCAATCCTTCAGGAATAGCCATTACCATCAAAGCAACCGAGATCATAAAGTACTCCAAAACGGTTTTAGAGATATGCAACCAATCGTCCGTCATTAAATCTTTAGTAAAGAACAAGCCTTTGATAATCAACACTAAAAATATAAGTATAGATAGAGCCGTACCGATTTTACCGATAATAACAGATAATTTATCTAGTTGTTTATTTAGAGGTGTTTTCTCTTCAGTAGAAATTGTACTCTGCTCAGCCACTTTACCAAACTCTGTATTATCACCGACAGTCATCACCTCCATAATAGCGTGCCCCTCTATAACAGAAGTTCCACGCATAACCATATTAGATGGGTAAGTTGCTTCGTCGTCAAATAACTTTTCGTCAATAGTTTTTGATATCATTGGCTCACCCGTCAAAGTAGACTCATTAATGTGTAGAGACACAGCCTCAAGTAGCACGCCATCGGCAGCAACTTCCTCTCCACTTTCCAACACAACAATATCACCCACAACAACATCTCGTCTAGGAATAGTCATAATATCACCATCACGAATTACCGTTATCGCAACTTCATCATTTACGGTATTAAGTATATCGAATCTACGCTTCGCATCATATTCAAACCAAAACGCGACACCCGTAGCAAGGAATATCGCACTAAAAATTCCGATAGTCTCCAAATACTCTCCATCAATAATTGCGATTACAAGCGACAAGCAAGCTGCGACAATTAGGACTTTAATAATTGGGTCATTAAACTTCTCAATAAAGAGCTGCCATACAGACTCTTTTTTCACTGGAGTAATAACATTATCCCCATGAGTTTCTCTACTTTTAAGTACCTCCTCGGCACTTAAACCATTTAACTTATTGTCCACCATATTATATTAAATTTATTAATTTTGCGATTCACGTTTTGTTAAGTCCATTTTAATTGCAATAAAAAGCAGTATTGTAAACGCTACTAGAGAAGATCCCCCGTAGCTAAAAAACGGCAAAGGTATTCCGATTACTGGCATTAATCCAATTGTCATTCCAATATTTATAAATATATGAAAAAATAGAATTGAGGCTACCGAGTAACAATATATCCTACCAAAAGGGTCAAGTTGCCTCTCCCCCATCTTCATCAATCTTATAATTAATATACAGAAAAGTGCTAATACTGTCATAGTACCAATAAACCCCCACTCTTCACCGACAGTACAAAAAATAAAATCCGTACTTTGTTCAGGGACAAATTTATATTTAGTCTGCGTACCTTCTAAAAATCCCTTACCCCAGACCCCACCAGATCCGATTGCTATTTTAGATTGGTTTACATTATATCCCCAACCTCTAAGATCATTTTCGATACCTAATAAATCGAGTATTCGTTTCTGTTGGTGCATTTGCACTACATTTTCAAATAGGTAATCTATCGCCGCCACAAAGATAATAGAGCTAAATAACAAAACAATAAATAGTGATATATTTCTAAATCTATATCTGTAAGCGTACATAGCAACGAGTGCCATAGATAATAGTATTGATACTTCAAGTGCAGTAACCATAGATATAGCACTATCTAAACATATACTACTTATAAAGAAAGTAACCAAAGAAATGAGTAATACATATGCTAAATAGATTATTTTCGCTCTCCACTCTCCATTCATAATCCCTTCAGAAACTACACAGAACAAGAGTATTAGAATTATCATACTGACAGGAGTTATAAGGAATGACATAATAAATAGAGTAACTATTAAAGCAACAGCCACATATATATATCCAGTAAAACCCTCTCTGTATAGCACGATAAGGAATGAAGTGTATACAATAGCCGATCCCATATCATTCTGCAACACAACAATAAGAAAAGGCAATCCTAATATCATAGCGACTCTAAAAAAGTCAGATAATTTATTAAAGCTAAATCCATAATAGCTCATATATCGTGCAATTGCGAGTGCAGTTGTAACCTTAGCTAATTCGGTAGGTTGAAAACCAACAGGACCAATCATAATCCACGATTTTGCGCCATTAACCTCTACACCAAAAAGCAGTACAGCGATTAGTAACATTATCGAGAATCCATATAGAGGGTATGCGAATATGTGGTAATATCGGCTATCAACAAGAAGTATTACCATAGCGACAACAGCACACACACCCATCCACACCACCTGCATACCAGATCTTTGACTAAGATCTAATATTCCACTCTGTGTGTCATCATAAACAGAGGCATAAATATTAAGCCACCCCATAAAAACGAGGAGTACATATACAAGGATTGTTATCCAATCAATGCTACCTAATAATGTAGAGTTATCCCTTCTATTCATCATATACAGAGTAGTCTATTTTCTGCCCTTTAACATACTCAATAAGAGGCAATCTACTAGAGCTAATTGAGTCATTTAAGTATTTTTCTACTATAAGGCTAGCAACAGGGGCTGCAATTCGTGCTCCAAACCCACCATTTTCCACATAAACCGACACTGCAATTTTAGGGTTATCTTTTGGTGCAAAACACATAAATGTCGAGTGATCCTCACCTCTAGGATTCTGCGCTGTACCTGTTTTCCCACAAACATCAAGACCTGGAATATAAGCGACTCTAGCCGTTCCTTGATTTTTGTGTACAGCATCAAACATCCCTTGTACAATTGGGTTAAAATGCTTATCATCGACTAATGTGTTGTGTTTTTCATAAAACCTGGCATCAATAGAGTCTCTATCATGTATTCTACTCACTACGTGAGGTGTAAAGTAGTGACCTCTATTTGCTATAATAGCAGCAAGATTTGCCATTTGCAGCGGAGTACATCCAAGTTCCCCTTGCCCAATCGACAATGAAATTACAGTTAAAGAGTTCCAACGCCCGTCATAATATTTGTTATAGAAGTCAGCAGCAGGTACATATCCCTTTAGCTCACCATTGAAGTCACTATTAAGTCCTACACCGAATCCGAAACTTTTAACATATTCACTCCATACATCTAACCCTTTCTTGACACTACCGTACTTTCTATTATCAATAATGTCTCTCATTACGTAACAAAAATATGCGTTACAAGAAGTTCTAACTGCATAATCTAAATCAACAGGAGATATATGGTTATGACACTTCACCCCACGTCCAACCGTATATCCACCAATACAAGGATATTTAGTGCTAGGAGTCAATACCCCTTCTTGGAGTCCTATCAAACCATTAACTATTTTAAATATAGATCCTGGCGGGTATCTGGCCATAACAGCCCTATTGAATAGCGGTCTACGTTTATTATTGAGCAAATCCATATAATTATTCCCACGCTGTCTACCAACGAGTTCATCAGGATCATATGTTGGTGTATTCACCATCATAAGTATCTCCCCAGTGGCAGGTTCAATAGCGACAATACTACCAATTTTACCCTCTAATAATTCCTCACCGAACTTTTGCAATTCAGCATCGATAGAGCACGTTATACTAGTTCCTGACTTCGGTAGAGTATCATATGCCCCTTCCGCATACGATCCCTTAGACACACCGTGCACATCAACCATATTAATCTTGACCCCTTTTTCACCTCTCAACACCTCTTCGTAAGCACTTTCGACACCACTCATCCCGATATAGTCACCACTACGGTAGTAGTTGTTGTTATTTATAATTCTGTCATTAACCTCACCAACATAACCGAGCATATTTCCTGCTATTTTTTGAGGATAAGATCTAATAGTTCTGTATATAGTATAGAAGCCCTTTATATTCAGCTCATCAAGTCTTAATTTCTCCTCTTTGGTAAGTTGTTTTATAATTACAGATGGTCTTCTTCTTGAGTATCTAACAGCTTTCTTAAACTCTTTCACGAGTTTTTCTCGAGATACACCGATAAGCGTAGCCATTTTGAGAGTATCAAAAGGCTCTACATCAATAGGTATAGCCATTAAATCGTAAGACTCTTTACTTTGCACAATGTATTGTCCATTTCGGTCAAATACCTCACCACGAGGAGGGTACAACATCTCATACCTCATCACATTGCTAGCAGACTCACGTTTATATCTATTATCAATCACTTGTAAATAAAGCAGTCTAATCCCCATAATCGCAAAAGCTACGATTATGAATATTTGTAAAACTTTAATTCTAAAATTATTCATTACTACAAGCGTAATATAGGTTTATGTTGAAAAGCGATTGAGACAAAAAATAGTAATAAAACAGATATTAATGTACTACAAATAATCTGCAATACAGTTAAATACATATACTGAAAAGATAATGTCTCTAAAGAGAAGAATATAATGCAATGTATCAGACAAAACAGTGTAATATACCTCACCATTTTGACAAATCCGAGTCTTTTAATGCTCGGCACACCACCATCATTCAATATCTCTTTCCCGACCGTAAGTTCTAAAATAAAAGATCTAGTATATGCAGTAAATAGTGATGCAATAGTATTAATCCCCATAGTTAGCATAGAGACGTCCATCGTTACCCCCATCACGAATCCTAGTAATAGAACATATATACTAGCTAATTCCATCGGCAATAGTGCAACGAAAGCCACATATACAAATGGGCTAGTATATATATTCAAATCTAAGTTATTGAATAACAATACTTGCAATAATATAATGACTAAAAATAGCAAACCGTATTTTAGAGCGTAATACATAATTTAGATATTGTTATATTTCTCTTCTAGTGTTTTTTTCTCCACTAGGTTATTATTTTTTATGATAAGTACTTTATTGACAGCAGACATATGCGCAAAAAGTTTAACCTTCACATCATAAAGCATTGATTCATTGATTTCAAAACTCTCAACACTACCTATCATCACCCCAGGAGGATAAATAGACGAGAAGCTAGTGGTATATATTGTATCACCACGATTGATCTCAGCGTATTTAGGTATATCAGAAAGCATAATATTTTCATGGCTCACACCATCCCAATAAATTGGTCCATACCAATCTGAGTTACCGATTCGTCCACTACTTTTGAAATCGATATTTAGAATTGATATTCCGAGTGCAAAAGTTTCACTACACTCAATAACATATCCCACAACAAAGCCCTCAATAGAAACAATAGCCATATCGACCTCAATTCCATCTTTAGTACCTTTATCTATTGTAATATAGTTTCGTTGTCTTGCTATTGTATTATTGACAATAGTCGCGCTTGCATAAACATACTCCAAGCTATCTATTTTCACATCAATCGTATCGAAATTTTGGATCATAACTCGATTTTGTTCGAGTTGATTCTTGAGGTTAATAATTTCGGCTTCAAGTATGTCATTTTCATTTTTGAGGTTAAAATATGATACTACACTAGAAGAGTATCCATAAAACTCAGCAACGACACTATTAGATAGTGGGAGCAGATTTGCTTTTGTGTAACTACTGCTATTAGTATAGAAATGCAGTGCTGTTACCTCCAAAATTATGAAGAGCAACAGCACATATACTTTTTTTACAAATAGAATGAATCTATACATTATTTATATCATGAGAGATTAGATCTTCTGAATAAGAAATGAGAATTTACTAATATTTTTAAGAGCAATTCCCGTTCCACGAGCAACAGCTCTCAAAGGATCATCAACAATAACAAACGGTATATTTGTCTTCTCACTAAAACGTTTATCAAGACCTTTAATTAGTGCACCACCACCCGCTAGGTATATACCATTTTTACAAATATCAGCATATAATTCAGGCGGTACCATTTCAAGTACTTTCATAATTGTAGCATCAATTTTAACAAGAGATTTCTCCAAAGAGTAAGCAATCTCACGATACGACAATGTAATATGAGAAGGCAACGAAGTCAATATATTAGGACCTGTAACTTTAAAATCCTCAGGCTCTTCGTCTAACTCAGAGACAGCAGAACCGACTGCAATTTTAATATTTTCAGCCGTACGTTCACCGATTCTTATATTATGTTGTTGTCTCACATAGCTTTGAATATCTTCAGTAAATATATCTCCTGCAATATTTATACTTTCGCTACACACAATACCTCCTAACGAGATACAAGCAACTTCAGTAGTACCACCACCGATATCAATAATCATGTGACCTTCAGGTGCTTCGACATCAAGTCCTGCACCGAGAGCAGCAGCCATTGGTTCATAAATCATATAAACGTCACGTCCACCTGCTTTTTCAGCAGAGTCGGTAACCGCTCTAATCTCTACATTTGTTGAACCAGAAGGTATACATATAACCATTTTAAGAGAAGGGCTAAATATATGCCCGCTCATATTTACCTTTTTAATCATACCACGTAACATAAGTTCTGCAGCAGTAAAATCTGCAATAACTCCATCTTTCAGAGGTCTAATTGTTTTAATATTCTGGTGTGTCTTTCCGTGCATTTGCCTCGCTTTTTGACCAATAGCAACAACTTTATTGGTATGAAAATCGAGAGCTACAATAGACGGTTCGTCCACTACAACTTTTCCGTTGTGAATAATAATTGTATTTGCAGTACCAAGATCAATAGCAAGTTCCTGCGTTAATGAAAAAAATCCCATAAATTATATAAAATAATTATATCTAGTGTAAATTCACATATTACGTTGTACCACCACCTCTAAATATAATTTTCAACAAATATTTTGAGTATTTACAACAACTTTATTTCTAGTGCTTAAAGTGTCTCATTCCAGTAAATAGCATTGCCATTCCGTTTTGGTCACAGAAATCAATACTTTCTTGATCTCTCACAGAACCACCTGGTTGAATAACACATTTAACGCCTTCATTATTTGCAATTTCCACACAATCACCAAAAGGGAAAAATGCGTCAGAAGCCATAACTGCACCATTTAGGTCAAAACCGAAACCTTTAGCTTTTTCAATAGCTTGACGCAGCGCATCAACTCTTGAAGTTTGTCCAATACCACTAGCGTATAGCATATTATCTTTAGCAAATACTATTGCATTACTCTTAGAGTTTTTAACAATTTTATTAGCGAAAATTAAATCTGCCATCTGCTCACTAGACACACACTCCTTAGTCACTACTTTTGCCTCAGTATCTACACCACCAACTTTAGTATCTCTCTCTTGAACAGCGACACCATTTAGCAGGCTACGATACTGCTTCGAGCATCTTGCACTATTTTTAAGAATTAAAATAATTCTATTTTTCTTAGTTTTAAGAACTTCAAGTGCTTCTGGGGTGTAACTTTCAGCAACAATAACTTCAAAAAACAGTTTATTAATCTCTTCTGCGCTCTCTAGGTCAATCTGACGGTTAGCGATTAGCACACCACCAAAAGCAGAAACAGGGTCACAAGACAAAGCAGTTCTCCACGCATCAATCAATGTAGGTCTAACGGCAACACCACAAGCATTATTATGTTTTAGTATAGCAAAAGCAGGTTGATCCTCTTTAAATTCTTGAATAAGGCTAATTGCCGCATCAATATCTAACATATTGTTATAAGAGATCTCTTTTCCGTTTACTTTCTCAAGCATTGCATCTAAGTCACCAAAGAAAGTTGCTTTTTGGTGAGGATTTTCACCATAACGCAGCTCAACACCTTGGCCATAGCTCTGTTTGAAAGATGGAATATTCTCCTCTTTGTTAAAATATTTAAAAATTGCGCTATCGTAGTGAGAACTAACATTAAAAGCGTGAGCAGCAAAACGGCGACGTTGTTCCATCGTAGTTGCAGACTCTTGCTCACAAATAATAGAGTAAAGTTCAGCATATTGGTCAACCGAACCAACAATTACCACATCTTTATAATTTTTCGCACCAGCTCTAATAAGAGATATACCACCGATGTCTATTTTTTCGATTGTAGCTTGGTGATCTGCACCCGATGCAACAGTTTGTTCAAAAGGGTATAGATCTACAATAACAAGGTCAATTTCAGGGATTTTATACTCCTCTAGCTGAACTAAATCAGATTGATTCTCTCTACGTGCAAGTATTCCACCAAACACTCCTGGGTGAAGTGTTTTCACACGTCCTCCTAAGATTGAAGGATAACCAGTTAAAGTTTCAACAGGAATAGCTTTGATTCCTAGCTCTTCAATAAAATTTAGGGTTCCACCCGTAGAGTATATAACAACTCCATCAGCGGTTAATTTTCTAACGATTTCCTCTAGTCCATCCTTGTAGAAGACCGAGATTAGGGCACTCTTTATTTTTTTCAAAACTTTAATTTTTTTCATGATTAATATAACAGCTACAAAGGTAATAAAAAGAGATGATTTAATTATAATATATTCATATAAATATGCACATGATAAAAAAGTGGTCATTTCGCTTATTCACAGATCATATAACTCATTAATTTTCGTTTAACATTTTAGGCATTTGAGTAATAAAATTGAGGTTTTTTTATGTGTATTTTGCCATAACAGAATAAAATTTACTAAGTTTGTAAAAATATTTATATATAAAATAATGAGTTGTAAAATAGAAAAGTCCACTCCATGTTGTGTTATCGGCTATGGAAGTTGGGCAACTGCGTTAGTAAAAATACTACTTGAGAATGACAATAAGGTATTCTGGTATATTAAGAATCCTAATGTTCTAGCATCAGTAAAAGATCAAGGCTACAACCTTAAATATCTTCGTGAGGTAAAATTTACGTCACCCTATCTGACCCCAACTGATGACATAAATCTTGCAGTTGGTTCAGCTGGAGTAATTGTACTTGCCTCACCCTCAGCCTTTTTAAAGCAGTCACTAGAGGGATTAACTCTACCACTAGATGATAAATTTATAATCTCAGCAATCAAAGGTATCATTACACCCGAACTTGTTACTGTTGCAGAGTACATAAATGAGCACTACAATGTACCATTCGACAGACTTGGAGTGGTAACAGGACCTTGTCATGCAGAGGAGGTTGCACTAGAGCGTCTATCCTACCTAACTGTTGTATGCAAGGATGAGGAGAATGCAAAAGTATTGAGTAAAAAGATTGCATCTAAATATATCTTAACATCATATTCTACCGACATATATGGTATCGAGTATGCTACTATATTAAAAAACATCTATGCAATAGCTGTTGGTATAGCCGTTGGTGTTGGCTATGGAGACAACTTCAATGCAGTATTAATTTCAAATGCTTCGATGGAGATAAATAGATTTCTTGACCAGAGCTATCCAACAGATAGAAACACCTCTGCATCAGCCTATCTAGGAGATCTACTTGTGACATGTTACTCTAAATTTAGTCGTAATAGGACTTTTGGAGTTATGATAGGTAAAGGATACCGAGTAAATGATGTAAAGATAGAGATGAACATGGTTGCAGAGGGTTACTATGCAAGTGATTGCATCTATCATATAAATTCGAGACATGGAGTTGATATGCCTATCGCCTCATGTGTTTACGACATTTTGTACAACGGTAAAAATGCAAAGAAAGCATTAACAGAGCTATCAAAGAAATTGATCTAAATAGTATTATCAAGCAATAAAATTTTCAAAATAAAATATAAGTAAAAAGATGAAAAACATTCAAATTGATTTGTCAAGAATCGGAACATTTGTCACAACAGATGAGTTAGATTCATACAAAGGAGCAGCAGAATCAGCAAACAAGATGCTAGTTGACAAAACAGGAAAAGGTAGTGAATTTTTAGGGTGGGTAAATCTACCTACGTCTATATCTACTGAAGAGATTGAGACAATTAACAGAGTTGCAAATGATTTAAAGAGCAGAGCCGATATTATTATTTGCATCGGAATTGGTGGTTCTTACCTTGGGACTAAGGCTATCATAGAGGCTGTCAGCAATAATTTTGCATTTTTAGATAAGAACCGTACAGAGCCGACAATTATTTTTGCGGGTCAAAACATTAGTGAAGATTACATTTCGGAGTTGATGAGCGCAATAAAAGATTACTCTATTGCGGCCATAATGACTTCAAAATCGGGAACAACAACAGAACCAGCGATTGCCTTCCGTATTATAAAGGCAGAGATTGAGGCAAGATATGGTAAGGAAGAGGCATCAAAGCGCATTGTAGCGATTACAGATGGCTCAAGAGGAACATTAAAAGCACTAGCAGTTCAGGAGAATTACAGTACATTTGTAATTCCAGACAATGTTGGAGGAAGATTTTCAATTTTCACACCAGTAGGTCTATTTCCATTGGCATCAGCGGGACTAAACATTGAGTCTTTCATTCAGGGAGCAAAAGATATGGAGGTTGCAACTGGCGAGGATGTACCTTTTGAGAAGAATCTTGCTATGATTTATGCAGTAGCAAGAAATGCTATGTATAAGAAGGGTTACAAGATTGAGATACTAGCGAGCTACGAGCCAAAACTACAATACATTGCAGAGTGGTGGAAGCAGTTATACGGAGAGAGTGAAGGAAAAGATGGCTTAGGTATATTTCCAGCAAGTGTTGTCTTCACAGCGGATCTACACTCAATGGGACAATACATCCAAGAGGGAGAGCGTAATCTTTTCGAGACAGTAATAAGTGTTGGGCAACCCAATAGCACTGTTACAATTGAGAAGATATCAGAAGATCTTGACGGATTAAACTTCTTAGCAGGCAAGCGTCTTAGTGATGTTAACAAGATGGCAGAACTAGGAACAACTATTGCACACGTTGACGGAGGCGTTCCAAACATAAAAATATCACTACCAGAGATAAACGAGTACTATCTTGGAGCATTGATGTATATGTTTGAGAGAGCTTGTGGCATCAGTGGATATATGTTGGGCGTTAACCCATTTGATCAACCTGGAGTTGAAGCATACAAGAAAAATATGTTTGCGTTACTTGAGAAGCCAGGCTACGAAAACGACACAATAGAGATTCGCAAGAAATTGTAGAAGTTATATTAATAAGTAACAATAAAAATAGCCCTTCATCTCTGAAGGGCTATTTTTATTGTTACATCATTGACTAATGTATATGATTA
The DNA here is from genome assembly GCA_947038405.1 of uncultured Rikenellaceae bacterium. Taxonomy (GTDB): domain Bacteria; phylum Bacteroidota; class Bacteroidia; order Bacteroidales; family Rikenellaceae; genus CAMQVY01. The sequence goes on from CAMQVY010000002.1 coordinate 138,150, forward strand.
TTTGCGATCAAGTACTCAGCAATTTGCACAGCATTAAGAGCCGCACCTTTTTTAATTTGGTCACTTACACACCAAAAGCTCAAACCATTAGGATTTGAGAGATCCTCTCTAATACGTCCTACATAAACTGGGTCACAATCAGCAACAAACAGAGGCATTGGATATTTTTTAGCTTCAGGATCATCAACTAAGACAATACCATCAGCTCTTGAGAATGCTTTACGCGCCTCACAAACTGAGATATGTTTTTCAGTCTCAATCCAGATACTTTCCGAGTGAGCTCTCATAACAGGAACACGCACACAAGTAGCACTAACTAATATATCAGAGTGCATAATTTTACGAGTTTCGTGATACATTTTCATCTCTTCTTTAGTGTATCCGTTCTCAGTAAACACGTCAACTTGCGGAATAACATTGTAAGCTAACTGATGAGCGAATTTATCGACAGTAGGTTGTTCTCCAGCATTTACTTGTTTCGTTTGCTCTACCAACTCATCCATAGCGGCAGCACCAGCACCACTAGCAGATTGGTATGTAGAGACGTGCACTGTTTTAATATGCGAAAGGTTTTCGATAGCTTGCAGAGCAACGACCATCTGTATAGTTGTACAGTTTGGGTTTGCAATAACTCTTCTCGAAGGATTAATAGCATCTTTAGGATTAACTTCAGGCACCACCAACGGCACATCACTATCCATACGGAATGCGCTAGAGTTATCAATCATCAACGCACCATATTTTGTAATTGTTTTTTCAAACTCTTTCGATGCGCCTGCACCAGCCGAAGCAAATACAAGATCTACACCTTTAAAGTCGTCATTGTGTTGAAGGAGTTTCACTTCAATCTCTTTATTACAGAATTTATATTTTGCACCAGCACTTCTTGCCGATCCAAAAAGTAATAATTCATCCATTGGAAACTCTCTCTCTTCAAGGATTCTAAGAAACTCCTGTCCGACAGCACCACTTACACCAACAATTGCCACTCTCATAATTGTAAATTTATTTTATTATATTTATTTTATTCGAAGAATTCATCTTCAACTGAGTTATCATAATTTTGCCCTTGCGTATCCACTTGCTCTTCGCACTCATAAGTACGAACGTCCGCTGGTCTAGGGAATTTATCTGTATTTTTCACATTGAGGTATTTATCCGCATAGACTCTCTTCATAAACTCGCCATAAATTGGCAAAGCCAATGCCGATCCCTCTCCACGATAACTCAGGTGAACACTTTGATCTTCACCTCCAACCCACACACCAGCTACAAGTTTTGGAGTAATTCCGATAAACCATGCGTCACGGTTCTCTTGCGAAGTACCTGTTTTGCCCCCCATTTCACCCTCTAGCTTATACGACCATCTTAAACGACGCGCAGTACCAGCATTTACCACATTCTGCAACATGCCGATCATGGTGTATGCCGACTCCTCGCTAATTGCATCTTCAGAAATAGGTGCAAAAGATTGTATAAGGTTTCCAGATCTATCTTCTATCCTAGTCACGAAGTTTGGTTCAATATATACACCTCTATTTACATAGGTTGAGTATGCGCTCACCATCTCAAAAAGAGATACAGTAGGAGTTCCTAAGCAGAGAGCATTTACAGGATCTATATAACTAGTAATACCTAATTTATATATAAAATCTGCAACAGCAGCGGGTTGTTGTGCCTGTTTCATAATCCAAGCAGAGTAATTATTACGACTATTAGCAAGCCCCCATTTAAGAGGTTTCAGTTCTCCGTCATATATATCATCACGACTACCCGCCTCTTTAGGTTGCCACACATCCCCCATATCCGTAGCGATAACAGTTGGTAAATTAGCAACCATAGTACAAGGTGTATATCCAAGATGGTCAATTGCGAACGTATAGACAAACGGTTTAAAAGTTGAACCTGCTTGACGTCTACCCTGCTTAACCATATCATATTTAAAATATTTAAAATCAGGACCTCCAACATAAGCTCTAATCTCTCCCGTTAGAGGATCCATAGCCATAAGAGAAGCTCTCAAAATACGTTTATGATGGAGTATTGCCTCACGTGGAGACATAATAGTATCGACTTCACCTTTATATGTAAATACCGTCGTCTTCTCTTTCGTATTGAATACCTTTTCAATCTCTTTATCAGTCGCACCCTCTCTTTTTAGTTCAAAATAACGATCAGTGTATCTCATTGCATTTTTAATAATGCGTTCGATAGCTTTTTTGTCAGTTTTAAGGAAAGTAACTTTTGTTCTTTTATACTGTCTATCCATAGCTGGTTGAATGCTACTTTCCAGTTGTTGTTGGACAGCCTCTTCCGCGTGTTTCTGCATACGAGAGTTGATCGTAGTATATATCTTCAATCCATCTCGGTATATATTGTATGGAGTACCATCGGCTTTTTTATTTTTATGACACCAACCATAAATAGGGTTCTCCTCCCATCTTTTGAGTTCAAATTCATAATCCCACTCCGTTAGGAACTGTTTACGAGATGGTTTTTTAGCCGTCATTACGCCCCTCAGCATCTCTCTAAAGTATGTGCTACTACCTTGAATATGAGAAATTGGACTATAATTTAATTTTATAGGTATTTTGACTAAAGAGTCTCTTTCCGTCTCAGTAATATATCCGATAACTTCCATTCTGGATATTACGGTATTTCGTCTTTGGAGTGCATTTTTGGGATTTCTAATAGGGTTGTATTTTGTCGTTGCATTTACAACTCCGACAAGTAGAGCAGACTCGTTGATAGATAATTCATTTGGTGCTTTACCAAAGAATGTTTGCGACGCCGATTTGATACCAAAAGCATTACTTCCGTATGCCACAGTATTAAAATACATTGCAAGAATCTCCTCTTTTGTATAATTGTGTTCTAATTTAACTGCGGTAATCCACTCTTTAAGCTTTGACGTTACGAGTTTTGCCACCTTTACAGGTGCCGACAAATTTCTTGTTGTATCTCTAGGAAATAGGTTTTTAGCCAATTGTTGTGTAATAGTACTACCACCACCTTGTTTTTTTCCAAGAGCAATTGTTTTGACCCCGACACGAGCTAATGAGATGAAATCTATTCCTGAATGGTTATAATATCTCATATCCTCTGTTGCGACGAGAGCAGCAACAAGAGATTCATTAAGTTCGTCATATTCAGCCAAATATCTACTTTGAATAAAAAACGATCCAATAACTTTACCATCCTCAGAGTAGACCTCTGTCGCGATATTACTTTTCGGGTTTTCAAGCTCTTCAAATGATGGTAATTTTCCGAATAACCCCATAGCGATAAGAGCGATCATAATAAATAGAATTATGAATGGAGTAGATATTACTATCCAAAACCATTTAATGGTTTTAGAACTATTTAGTTTAAGTGACATATTTCTTTTTTTCATCGTATCAATTTTCAGCTACAAAATTAATTTTTTTATTGTTATTAGTCGCATATTTAGTCATAAAGTGGCTAAAAGTTATTCATATAGCATTATGAATGTGCACAAATCTTGCTAAAACAGAGATATTGCGACTATATCTAACGTCGAAATGAACCTAAAGAGTTAAATAGGCAGTGATATTCCCCCACCTATAACCACCCCATTTTTATTACTAGGCTTGTATATAGATATTGAAATTGCAGTGTTGAGAGACGCTGGAATCCTAATAGGATTAAAGTCAAACGACAACTCTCCACCATAAGAGTAGACATTATGAAAACTTCCAACCATATCTTTATATCTAGCAAAATCACCAGATAGGTTTAAACGTATTCGTCTAAAATATATTATAGATGGAATCCCCGCATCAGGGTAACATAATGGCAGTTGATAATCTGCTGCAAATGATACATATTCGTTTGTTGCAAAATCAAGATTAGCCCCTCTTGGAGACAATTGGTTTCGTCTAAAGTTATAATGCCCATCCTTTTGAGACTGCACAACTCCTCGAAGCATTAAGCTGTGATGTTTTGCTACACCAGGAAGGTATCCTCTAGCATATAAGCTCCATATTGATCCGAAGTCGGTTCTAAATGGATTAATAGTATATGATGCGCTCACTGCATATCCGAATTTAGGTAAAAAATCTCTAAAAGCCATACGAACATTGTCAATATACATAATTGACGCTGTAAGGCTTTGCAATCCAGACTTTGAGTAATCAGTAAGCTGCTCATTAGCCATAAGTGTGTTATCATGGTATAGTTCAATAGATGGGGTAAGATAGCGCAAATTGTATCCCGAACTAAGTCTTAAAGGTAGATACATCCTACCAGAAATATCGAAGTGATTTTTAAGTTTAATTACAGATGGAGTCGCCATATTTACATATTGATCTCCTCCCCCATACGTCGCTCTCACTTCAAACTTGGGAGCTAACCCCAAATAATTAAAACCACCTGTCACCATAGAGCCTTTATCTGTCCAACCATAGCTCAAAAACGAAGTCATTGACGATAGTAAATTTTGCGATAATAGTGTAACACCTGCACGAATATTAAATTTACTATTAATAAGTTCATATGGGCTAAACGACATCGGAGCCCAACTATGTACCTTGAAGAGATGTAACCCTTTACGATATGGCTTCTCCTCCATTTTATCACTCTGTACCGTATCAATATAGACTGTATCAACATTCATTACATCCCATTTTCTACGATAAGGATTAACTCTATTCGATGGTAAAAACGCATACTCTACCCTCTTCATAGAGTCGATATTCAACTCTTGTATTGCAGGTAAGTATCCACTCCTTACCGTAGCGTAAGTTGTCAGAGTCAACTCTTTGCCATCATTTGAAGGAGTTCCATCAAATGATCCATATTTTGAAGTCGTAACCTGCCACTGTTGTTCAGACTCTAGGTCATACATATGCACCTCATCCTTACCCGATTGAATTGAGTTAAAGTATAGTTTCCCATCTTTTGCCTTTAATCTACTAAGGGTTGAAGCAGTAGCTCTAGTAACAGATGTGTATGTAAGATCGTCGTTACACTTTCCAATCCACATACCCTGTTGATCTAAAGCTAAGAAATACAATGAATTAGTTACATTATCGTATGCTAACCCATATATAGCTATGTCAAGAGGAAATTCCCAAGTTCTATTTTTAGCTACAATATCATATCGTCCATCATACCTATACTCAACATATGCGACATCTTGCCCCATTGGAGCTGGATATATTGCATTGTAGCACTCTTTATTTACCTTAATTTTTTTAGTTTTAAAATCATAGTTGCAAATTACAGAACCTACTCTTTGTTGCCATAAAGTACTATTTCGATACTCACTCCAATACAACTTTCCGTCACTATATATTGGTTGAGAGTTTGTGTTTCCGACATACTTGACAACACTCTCTTCACCTGTATTTAGGTTTATGTTAACTATACGTTTATACTTATCTAAATCTCTTTTTAGAGCAATAACAATAGAGTCATTAATTTTCGTTGGAGACTCATATGTTGTATATGAAGTTATAGGCGTTTTAATAAAGGTAGAAGTATTTTGTTCTTTTGGCATAGCAGCCCAATAAGCAAATAGATCATCTTTGGTCTGATTAAATAGCTTCGTCTCCGAAGTTTTATAATACTTTTTCAGCGCAATTGTAGATGTAAATACTGTGTATGGATATTTCGAAGCATAATAGGTTAGTTCATTACCTATGTTTTGTTTATATTTATTGTCTGCGAATGCAGCCATTTGATAACCGAGTTGGTAGTGATCTGGAATAAAATCAACGAATGAGCCACAAAAATACTTATCAGGTTTATAGAGCGTATCACCCTCACCCGCCATAGCTCTATATTCGATTGTAAAACTAGGTTGTAATCCTCTACCAAAGTTAGTCATTTGTGTCTCCGTAAGCACAGCATCCCCCTCCAAAAACCACGTTGGAACAAGCAACCCACCTAATAGTGATCCTTGCTGACCTAATACATACCCAACACCTTTAAGGAAACGTTTATCAGTATTATTAAAAAGTACCGCATGACGATATTCATGTACAGCAAGTTGTTTAAACCAAGGCGTTGCACTCTGCGCACCGCTAGGGTTCATAATAAACTCCATTCTTTTAGGGGCTAGAATTACTATTCCGTTGGCTTGGAAATTCTGCGTGTGCATCACAACAGGCATTTTCATAGGTCCATACTGGAATCCATATCCAATCTGGTCATGCACTAGATCCATAACCGACATAACTCGCGAAGCATTCTCCTTATAGTAGTCAGGATATACGAATTTAGTATGTTGCGAATTTGCGCTTTTCCACTTAATAGAATGAGCCGACTCCCCCCAGTCGTAATATTGGGCAGACAATATTGAGGGTAATATTAAGAGTATTATTAGTATATGGTACTTAAATCTTTTAATTTCCATTTTATATCGTTGATTATTTCTATTACAACATCGCTTTAAGTTTATCGAAACAACCCACCACGAATTGTTCTGCGATACTGTATGGAGCGATACAACTAGTATTTAATTTCCAGCTTTTTTGGCTTTGTACCCCTCTTTAGTCAATATTTCAACGACACGATCTCTGAAGTCACCTTGAATAATAATCTCACCATCTTTTGCGGTACCACCGACACCACACTTACTTTTCAGCATTTTAGCTAGTACGTTAATACTATCGTCACTACCAACAAACCCTTTAATAAGAGTTACTTTTTTCCCTGCACGTTGTTTTTTATCCAACCAGACTCTCAGGTTTTGTTTATTAGGCTCTAAAGGCTCCAGATTCTCCTCCTGCGTATCCTCATAAGAGAAGTCAGGGTTTGTTGAATATACTACATTTAGGCGTGATTTCCAATCGTTATTGCTCATAATAATTTTAATAAGATACATCTTCTGTGCAAAGTTAACAGAAACTATTAAAAAAGAGAAGTTCTACATAAGTTTTAGCGAATAGAGTGATTAAAATCGGATTAAATAGAGTATTTATTACGATCTTCCCCATGTTCATTGTCCAATTAATAATTTCGATAATAAGTATCTATTTAGGTATTTATTAAAAATAAAATAGTATATTTGGGTTCGCAACATCAATAAATATTCGATTATAAAATGAGTGGACGCTTTAAAAAGAGAGAAAGGAAGTCAACACGACGAGATTGGAGCCGAGGCACTAATCAGGAAGAATGGGGTTTATCAGAGTATGATGCACCTGTTCAGCTTCCACAACGTCTAGCAGTTCCCCATGGGACAAAGCTTGTTAAGATATATGTTGAAGGTTATGGAGACATTCCATTTTGGCGTGATATTTTCAATCGTTATGAGAGCAGTTCTATTACGTTTGAGATCAATGTACCACAGCGTCCAGACCTTGCCAAGGGCAAAAAGGTGCTCCTGAGCATGTTAGACGATAGTAATAGTTCGCAATTACTATGTACCGACAGTGACTTTGACTATTTATTTGAGAATGACACTACTGAATCCCAGCTACTGAACAACTCCCCCTATATGCTCCACACCTATGCTTATGCAGCGGAGAATTTACGATGCTATGCCCCCTCACTGCACAACATATGCGTTAAAGCAACAAAAAATGACACTAAGATTTTTGATTTTGAGAAGTTTTTAGCGGAGTACTCAGCGATCATCTATCCATTATTTTTATGGTATGCCTACTCAGCTAATAAAGCAACAGAGCGTGTCTTTTCACTCCTTGATTTCAAGAGTAGCGTTAAACTGAACTATTTAGATGTTGACAACAATGGTCACGAGACTCTACTATGGTTATCCAATCAGGTAGACAAGCGGTTACACTCCCTAGAGAGCAGTTATCCGAATTGGGATAATAAGATTAATAAATTTAGGGAAAGACTAGAGTTGAAAGGTGTTTCATCCCACAACGTCTATCTTTTCATGCAGGGGCATACTCTTATGGACAACGTTGTTATGATTGTATTACAAGCTGTATGTGAGAAGCTAAAACAGATCAGTACCTATCGAATAAACACATCAAAGAAACAGGGACAAGCACTCAAAAATGAGTTAAGCAACTATAATAATAGCATCCGCAATGTACGCGACATTCTCACTGAGAATGAAGATTATAAAGATTGCTTTTTGTACCAACGACTAGAGAAGGACATTGAGAACTACATCGCCTCACTAACAAAATAGTAGCTCTAAATATCACAAACTATATTAAGTTTTCGGCGAATTAAGTTTCAACGAACAAACTAATATTGTTTGTCTTCGATTGCAAATAAAAAAGTTTCATTAAACTTCTTTGAAAACTGCGTTTTACTTCGTAAATTTGCTAGGATTTATTAATGAATAAAATTAGACGGTGAGAATACATAAAACGTTAGCGACACTACTATTAATTTTCACAACAACTGCACTATTTGGTCAGGAGTTCATTTGGGACGTTAGGTTTTCTAGTCAATTTGACAACAGAGAGTACAACACGACCCTTACAAACTCACAGACTCTATTTGGGGCGAGATTAACCCCACAGGTCGGTATTGGTTGGGGACATAACAGTCTCAACATAGGGACAGATATAATGGCAGATTTCGGAGCACCCACACTCTTCACAGACCCAACACTACTCCTCTACTACGCATATAACTCAACTAAATTTGACGCTTACATGGGAGTTTTTCCTCGCACAAAAATGCAAGGAGACTATTCATCACTCTTTTTCAGTCGGACAACAGAGTTTTACGATCCTAATCTTGATGGCTTTATGCTTCAATATTCAGGTAATAAGGGATATATTGAGATTGGCATTGATTGGTGTGGATTGAGTCATGGAGCCGCCCGCGAGCGATTTATGATATTCAGTTCAGGAGGTATTAATGGAGATCTATTTTTTGCTGGTTACAACGCTTCAATATTCCATTTCGCAGCATCAGAAGAGGTTACTGGAGTTGTTGACAACGTTCTATTCTACCCCTATATTGGAGTAAATGTCACTAAATTCGTACCGCTAGATATATTGAACGTACAGGTAGGCTGGGTACAGGGTCTCCACAAAGATAGGACATATGAGAGTTCATTTAACATGTGCGAAGGAGTTCAAATAGATCTTCGAGCAGAGAAATGGGGAGTCGGAGTTGAGAATACACTCTACTTAGGTGAGGGTCAAATGCCATATAATAGTATGTACGGCTCAGGTCTCTATTTTGGCGATCCGTATTACAATACAGATTCTGGAATCTACAATAAATTAGAGGTCTACTGGCACCCATTTAAAGGGGAGTTATTCGACCTAAAAGTTTCATCTCGCCACCACTATGATGGCTACGTATGGGGCTGTCAACAACTGTTAACCCTAAATATCAACATTAACAAAAGGTCATTCAAAAACAGAGTAAAATACGAAAAAGAGTAAGCCATGTTTAAAATAGAAAAACCTATATTCATTGCAGGACCATGTGTCATAGAGAGTGAGGAGCTACTAGACGTTGTAGCTCAAGAGCTTTGCCGACTACGCGACAAACTTGATATTCAAATAGTTTTTAAAGCGTCATTTGACAAGGCAAATAGAACATCAATCAGCTCATTTAGAGGTCCAGGAGTTGATCGAGGAGTTGAGATGTTATCACGAATCAAAGAGAAATATAACCTACCGATAACTACCGATGTACATGAATCTACCCACGTAGCAAAAGTTGCTGAGGTAGCTGATATACTTCAGATTCCAGCCTTTTTGTGTCGTCAAACAGATCTACTACTTGCAGCAGCAGCTACAGGTAAGATTGTCAATATCAAAAAAGCTCAATTTTTATCGGCAGATGATATGAAATACCCCGTACAGAAGGTAACAGAGAGTTGCACTTCAGATGTATGGCTAACAGAGCGAGGTAATATGTATGGCTATAACAACTTAGTTGTAGATTTTAGAAATGTATCGGATATGACTAAAATCACAGAGCGAGTTATTATGGACTGCACCCACTCAGTACAGCGACCAGGAGGAGCCGGAGGAACAACAGGAGGCAACAGAGAGTTTGTCCCAGCTATGGCACTTGCAGCCAAAGCATTTGGAGCAAATGGCTTCTTTTTTGAGGTACATCCTAATCCTGATTGTGCTCTAAGTGACGGACCAAATATGCTCTATTTAAGTGAATTAGAAACAGTAATAAAATCACTATTATGATAAGTCAAATAAAGCAATATGCCATTGACACCTTTAAAGTAGAGTCTGCCGCTATCAGTAATTTGACTAATCTACTAACAGATGATTTTGACAATTCAGTTACCGACACATTAAATTGCAAGGGTAAATTAATTGTTATCGGAATGGGTAAAAGTGGATTAATTGGGAGTAAAATTGCTGCGACATTAGCGAGTACTGGCACTCCATCATTTTTCTTACACCCTGGTGAGGCGTATCATGGAGATTTGGGAATGATTTCGTGCGATGATATTATCTTAGCCATATCTAACTCAGGTCAAACTGACGAAATATTGAAACTTATCCCATTTTTAGAGCAGAATAAGAACATTGTTATTGCGATGACAGGACGTCCAGAATCGACTCTTGCAAAGCACTCGAAATACCATCTAAACATAGCAGTACAAGACGAAGCGTGTCCGTTGCAACTAGCACCGACATCATCAACAACTGCAACCCTTGCAATGGGAGATGCTTTTGCTATGGCTTTGATGCACGAACGAGGATTTAAGGCTGAAGATTTCGCAAGATTTCATCCAGGAGGCTCATTAGGTCGCAAGTTACTAACAAAAGTAAAGGATGTTATGAGAAGTGATAATCTTCCATGCGTTCCTCCAACGATGAAACTAAGTGATGTTATTATCGAGATAAGCAACGCAAGATTAGGTATTGCGATTGTTTTGGATGGAGATAATATTGAAGGTATTGTAACAGATGGAGATGTTAGACGCGCGATGCTAAAGTATCAGAATAACTTTTTCGATATAAGTGTAAATGACGTAATGACAAAGAGTCCAAAAACCGTCTCTGAAAACTCCCGAATTACAGAGGCAGAAGAGATGATGATAAAGAATAAAATACACTCCTTAATTGTGGTCTCTGAAAATAATTACCTATCAGGAATTATTGAATTTTACGACACAATGCCATAGTATATATTTTAGTTTAATGATACGACCGCACTTGGACTATACTCGCTACTCACAGAGAATATTAGAAAAACTCTTCTCTATAGTTGTAAGTAGCTCGCAACTCTTCAAAGTCTTCATAATTAGCTTTTAGTGTTGCCGTTTCAGTCACTAAGTCACAATATTTTATAATAGAGCTACAAACATCACTCCATACGGTGTGAGTTTTGGCTCTATTTTTTTGCACATCACTCGGAAACCAATCGTTAATTGGAATCTCCAAATATTCAGCAATAGTTTTTACTGACATAGCGGTAGCCGTAGCTTTCCCTTGCTTTGAGTACCCTGCAATATGCGGCGTAGCAACATCTACAGAGCTAAGTAGTTCGAGGTTAATCATGGGTTCAAACTCCCATGTATCGACACAACAACACCCACCACGCTCTATGTGAGCAATTAGGGCTTGCGTCTCCACCACTTCACCCCGTGAGGAGTTAAATATAACAGTATCTTTAGATATCCTACCAACATTATTAATATTTAGCATATGAAATGTTGGGTAATCAACCTGACGTCTAAGAGGTGTATGAAAAGTTATTATATCACAAGATTTTAAGATAATCTCAAACTCAACAAACCCATCAGCTGCACTTAATTTTTCAGAATTAACTCTAGGCGGGTCACACTTTAGCACATTAAACCCCCAAGATTCAGCAAATTCAGCAACCAGAGACCCAACGTGTCCAACCCCAACAACACCAATAGTTTTATCGGCAGGCTTCCAATCAAACTTTTCAGACATTAACACAAGAGATGCTGACACCCATTGCAAAACTCCTCTTGCATTACAACCCTGAGCACTTTCAACAATAATTCCACTGTTTCGACACCACTCTAAGTCAATATGATCTGTTCCGATTGTAGCTGTTACAATAATCTTAACGCTACTATTTTCTAATAGTTTTGCATTACATTTAGTTCTTGTCCTAACAATAAGAGCTACTGTATTTTCGAGATCCTTAGGTGATATTTCATCTCCCTTTAGATACTCAACGGATGCAAATGGTTCAAATATACCCTTAATATATGGTATATCTTTATCTATAATTATCTTAGCCATGACAACAATAATTTACAAGAAACTAAATTACAAAAAAGTTATTAATAATATAAAGTTTTACGTCGCAGTAAATTCCCAGTCAAATTTGACTAAAAACTCACTACGACGCAAAACGTGTAAAAATATTTTGATTCGACCTCTAGTATTTAAGCTAGAAGTTCTTTTACTTTATTAGACACATCTTTCCCGTCAGCCTTACCAGCCAACTCTTTAGATGCAATACCCATCACTTTACCCATATCTTTCATTGAGCTAGCACCTACTTTTTCGATAATAGCTTTTACTGCTTCAGTCAACTCTACGTCAGACATTTGAGCAGGAAGAAACTCTTTAAGTACAGCAACTTGAGCCATTTCGTATTCACAAAGATCCTCACGGCCTTGAGTTTTATAAACCTCTGCGCTATCAATCCCTTGCTTTGCAAGTTTAGTTATTATCTTCAACACATCAGCATCAGTGATATCCTCATGGTTAGTACCCGAAGTTTTAAACTCTATTATATATTTCTTAACACTTCTAAGTATATCACGACGAATCGCATCTTTACTCTTCATTGCCTCTTTAATACCTTCGCTAATTGACTCTTCTAAATTCATGGTCACAATTTTTATATTATAATTAATAATCTCTCAGTATCTAACGTCTTTTGAACTTAGGCATACCACCACCAGCTACGCTCTTCATCATTGCACGAGTACTTTCAAACTGTTTCAACAATCTGTTTACATCGTTAATAGTTACACCACTACCCTTTGCGATCCTAGCCTTACGAGAAGGGTTTATGATTGAAGGATTCTCTCTCTCTGCGGGTGTCATTGAGTGTATAATAGCCTCAGTCTGTTTGAAAACATCATCACCGATCTCCACATCTTTTAGGGCTTTACCAACTCCCGGTATCATCGATGCTAAATCTTTAAGATTACCCATTTTTTTAATTTGGTTAATCTGCGTCAAGAAGTCGTTAAAGTTGAATTGGTTTTTAACCAATTTTTTCTTTAGTTTACGCGCCTCATCTTCGTCATATTGCTCTTGAGCACGCTCCACAAGAGAAACGACGTCACCCATACCAAGGATACGATCAGCCATACGCTCTGGGTGGAAAATCTGGAGCGAGTCCATTTTTTCTCCATCACTAATAAACTTAAGAGGTTTATCAACTACCGATCGTATAGAAATTGCAGCACCACCACGAGTATCACCATCGAGTTTAGTAAGTACTACCCCATCAAAGTCAAGTCTATCATTAAACTCTTTTGCAGTATTAACGGCATCTTGTCCCGTCATAGCATCTACCACAAATAGAGTTTCAGAAGGGTTAACCGCTTGTTTGATCGCCGCAATCTCTTGCATCATCTGCTCATCAACCGCCAAACGACCAGCCGTATCGACTATAACTGTACTAAGTCCTTTACCTTTTGCGTACTCTATTGCATTCTTTGCTATCTGAACAGGATTCTTGCTATCAAGTTCAGTATATACTTCAACACCAATCTGTTCACCAAGAATTTTAAGTTGATCAATCGCTGCTGGACGGTAAACGTCACAAGCAACAAGCAGAACTCCTTTATTTTTTTTAGTTTTAATGAAAGATGCTAATTTTCCTGAGAAAGTTGTTTTACCCGATCCTTGAAGACCCGCAATAAGAAGAACTGCAGGAGAACCTTCCAGATTTACATCTGTCATCGTTCCACCCATAAGCACAGCTAACTCATCACGAAGAATTTTGGTAATCATCTGCCCTGGTTTAACAGACTTAATAACCTCTTCACCAATAGCGCGTTTTTTTACCGCATCAGTAAAAGTTTTAGCAACTTTATAGTTCACATCGGCATCAATAAGAGCTTTTCTAATCTCTTTAAGCGACTCCGCAATATTAATCTCCGTAATCTTACCTTCACCCTTTAAGACCTTGAACGACCTCTCGAGTTTGTCCGTTAAATTTTCAAACATCTTTATTATATTTCTATTATTTTGACAACATTTTTATATGGTACTTGTAACCATCATATAATGAGTACAGCACAATATGCAAATATATGAATTTTTTTAAAATAAATTATACTTTGAGTGGCTAATTATTAGTCTTGTTACGGAAAGAGGTTGCTTGAACTGCCCTTCTCGGACACATATAAAAAAAACAAGGAAACTAGGATATGAGCTTACGCCTTTACCTATCTCCTCTACTAACCTAAAAAACTACTAAATTTAATGCTCAGTGCGAGCACGCACCGTCGCCCGCGGAGGGCAGTTCCCTGCATCAATCAGAAACATATAAAAAAAAACAAGGAAACTAGGATATGAGCTTACGCCTTTACCTGTTTCCTCTACTAACCTAAAAACTACTAACCTAAAAAACTACTAACCTTAAAACTACTAACTTTAAAAATGAACCTTAAAACTTCTCTGCAAAGATATGGCTAAAACATACATTTCGCAATAGTAAGATGTAGTTATTAAATATATTTAATAATTCCTTAATATTGAATCATGGCAAACCACGCAATCCTATTGGGATAAAAACCCACCTACATACATCTATAAGGTCATTTTTCAGTTAACATATAAGTTCAAAAAATAAATAAGCTTTCAAGTAATAGAAAACATTATCTTAACATTAAACAATCGTATGTTAATGTAATATTAAGAACTTTGGGTCTACAATAGCAAATCTGATTGACCGTCTCGTATAGAATTTAGTTTACTGACCATATCATCACGTAGTTTTTCATCAAAAGCATTCAATTTACTCTCAATTAACAACCACCCTCTCTCTTTTGTCTCTTGAGTTGCGTACCTCTCAATATACTCTGCAAATGTAAGTAAAGCATTCGGGGTACAGAATCGTTTAATAAATCCCTTTGTAGAGAACTCCATAAAGTGCTCTCCAGTCCTCCCTTTTCGATAACAAGCCGTACAGAACGATGGTATCTGACCTTGCTCTATTAGCTCCGATATAGTTTGCTCAAGAGTTCTATTATCACCTAACTCAAACTGCTCTTTATCTATATCCTGCTCCTCATTTTTATCTGAATATCCACCGATTTCAAGTTTTGTTCCAGCATCAATCTGCGATATTCCAAACTCAATTAATTTATTCCTTAGGGCTATAGGCTCTCTTGCTGTAAGAATCAATCCAGTATATGGCACTGCAAGTCTCAGTATCGCAATTAGCATTTTAAAGTCGTCATCACTAACGTTTTGAAGCTCTAAGTTTTTATTATTAGATGCTTGTTTAATCCTAGGGAATGATATTGTATGCGGACCAACATTATAACAAGCCTCAAGGTGATTCGTATGTCTTATGAGTGCCATTACATCGAACTTCCACTCTCCAAGACCAAATAAAACTCCTAAACCGACATCATCAATACCAGCCTCCATCGCCCTATCCATTGCGGTTAGTCGATAGTTGAAATCACGTTTCTGTCCAGAGAGGTGAAAACGCTCATACACCTCTGTATCATACGTCTCCTGAAATATCTGATACGTACCGATACCCGACTCTTTTACGACTCTAAATCCATCAGTATCAAGAGGAGCTGCATTTATATTCACTCTATTAATTCTGTCTGAACCTTCGCTCTTACTGTGTTGATTATAAACTAATTTAACAGTATGTGCAATGTATTCTGGTGAGTATTTTGGGTGCTCTCCGTAGACTAAAATGAGCCTTTTTTGCCCCTCTTTTTCTAACTCAGAGACCTCTTGTTGCAACTCAACATCCGATAGGCTCTTTCTAACAGCTTGTTTGTTCGAGATCTTAAAACCACAGTACGAACAGTTATTTATACAATAATTCCCCACGTATAATGGAGCAAAAATAACAATACGCTCACCGTATACCTCTTTTTTGAGATTCTTAGCGGCATTAGTAATTAATTTACGATGATTATAATCAGTGCAGCTATTAAGCAATACGGCCACCTGTTGCATTGATAGTCTATTTAGAGATAGACTCTGATTAATAACCTCTTCAACTTGCTCTGTCGTAGGGTTTGAGAACTCTTCTAAGAGATCTAATATCTCTTGTTTGTCAATAAATGGAACTTCGGGTTGATCCTTTATCTTATACTTCTGTGGTGTAAATAACATATCTTTAAAAATATTAATTTTACTATATTGTTCTATGCGATCACGCAACTCAGCTAAACCAAACTAAATCTGTTCTCTGCGATCACGCAACTAAGTTAAATCAAACTAAATCTGTTCTCTGCGATCACGCAGCTAAGTTAAATCAGACTAATTCTGTTATCTGCGATCACGCAGCGTAGTCCGCGTAGGACAGTTCAGCCAAACGACTAACGATACAACTCCTATTTTATCAATACAACATTAATAATCCGCATTCCGATCTCCTTGTTAATGTGATCTCTAATAACATCACGTTTCATAAATAGTTCATTCTTCAATGCAGCTGAAGTTATATATATTGTCAAAATACCATTATCCACCTTCACATCACGCGTATAATAGGCAATTCTATTACCCACAAGCTGTGACCAAGTTTGAGGTATTTTTGCCGCAGCAATTTTACGAGCAACAGATGGTGTTGATTTTATAAACTCATTCCAAGCATCACCAAATCTTATAGGATCAGTACGTCTCATATATTACACACATCTATTTAATTATAACCCCATCTCCAATGAACCACATAGAGTACTCTGTTTTATTTTGTTCTAAAATATTTTCTAACCGTAATTTATTGCAATCTGTAATAAATACTTGGCTAAAATCACTTGACGACACTAACTTAATAAGCCTTTCAACTCGGCTAATATCTAACTTGTCGAAAAGATCATCAAGAAGTAAAATAGGTTTCTCCTCCAAGCTATTTGCCACTATAATATATTGTGCTAATTTCAGTGCAATCAAGAATGACTTCTGCTGTCCTTGAGAACCATATTTACGAATAGGATGCCCTCCAATACTCATTTTAAGGTCATCTCTATGTATCCCACACGTTGTATGTTGATTTATAGAATCCTTTAATCTCGCCTCAAACAATAACTCTTTCATCGCCTTATCGTGTAGCTGACTCTTATATGAGAGACCCACATCATCTTTATCATCAGACAAAAATGAATAAAATCGTGCAACTATTGGAGCTAACTTCTCTATTAACTCAGCTCGTTTCCGATATACAATTTCACCGTACATACACAATTGCTCATCGTATATCTGAAGTACATCACTATTAGTCGCCTCCATTTTAAGCAATTTATTTCGCTCACTTAATATGTGGTTATATTTTAAGATTGATGAAAGATACTCTCGATCCAACTGCGACAAAAAGGCATTTATATATCTACGCCTCTCGTCAGCCGCATCACTTATTAGAAATGAGTCTGTCGGTGATATTATAACTAAAGGTAGAAGTCCAATGTGTTCTGATAGACGCTCATACTCTTTAGAGTTTCGTTTTAAGGTTTTACCTACTTGCTTTTTGTATCCGCAAAAGATATGCTCTAATCGTGCTCTATCTGAACGATAATTGCCTTCTATCACAAAAAAATCTTGAGAATGCTTCAAGCACTGTCCATCAGTCATTGGAAATGAACTTTTACACAACGATAGATAGTGTATAGCATCCAAAATATTCGTTTTGCCTGCACCGTTATCGCCGACAAAACAGTTAATCCTCGAAGAGAAATTAAATGTCTCTTGAGCAATATTTTTAAAATTTATTAGTGTCAATTTCTCTAAAAACATAATCAATATCTATTTAAGTCAAAAGTAGTAAAAAACCATACAAATTCCTAACAACTAAGAAAAACGAAGTTGCCCTTTAAATTACACAAAAAATATTACACACCATACAGAGTTTGACAAGCTCGTTTCACGCAACAAAATAAAATGCAAAACTTTAAAAAGTTACATCAAATTAACCTAAAAAGATCTTTTTAACCCATATTTTAAACGAAAAAAGTTAAAAATAGGTGAAAAAACAAGCCTATTTTTCTCTTTTTTTAATAAAAAAGAACTATTTTTGTGGGATAGTTCGAGTAAAATTAATCTAAAATAATAAAGTTATGTTACCACATCAGCAAAATCAGACAACCCCAGATGCAGAGGTTGTCATTGAATCAGCTCTAAGTAAATCAGAGCAGTTTATTGAGAATAACGGAAAAAAACTACTGATTGCATTAGCAATTATTGTATTAATCGTTGGAGGTTACTACGCTTACAAATATCTTTGGAGCTCTCCAAGAGAGATTCAAGCCTCTAACATGATGTTTGTTGCTGAACAACAATTCGCTCTTGACTCATTTAACCTTGCTCTTAACGGAGATGGAAACAATGCAGGTTTTATTGACGTTGCAACTGAGTACGGTGCAACACCTCAAGGTAACATCGCAAACCATTACGCAGGAATTTGCTATCTTAAACTGAACAATTTCGATAGCGCGATAGAGTATCTATCTAAATATCAAGCAACTGAAGGTGTACCAAACGAAATTATCAATTCGCAAAACAAAGGACTTATCGGTGACGCATACTCTCAAAAAGGAGATCTAAAGAACGCTGCAAAATTCTATATGGAAGCTGCTTCTATTAGCGATAACACATTCTCTGCTCCATATTACTTGAAAAAAGCAGGTCTTGTATATGCTAACTTAAACCAGTACAAAGAGGCTCTAGAGGCATTCCAGACTATTGCGGACAACTTCCCTTCTAGCATGGAAGCTCGTGATATAGATAAGTTTATTGGTCAAATAGAACAAAAGTAATATAATGGCTACTAAAAATAAAAACCTATCAGTTTTCAACTCTGAAGTCCCTTCTGCTAAAGATATGAAGTTCGGAATCGTTGTGGCTGAATGGAACCACGAAATTACAAATGCTCTTCTCGAAGGAGCGATTAAAACTCTTACAGAGAGTGGATGCGACGAGAAGAATATTGAAGTAAAACATGTTCCTGGAACATTTGAACTAACTTTAGGGGCTCAATTTTTTGCTGAATACACTGAAGTAGACGCTGTTATTGCTCTTGGTTGTGTTATTCAAGGGGATACTCCTCACTTTGACTTCGTTTGTCAAGGAGTAACTCAAGGAATTACTCAACTAATGATTACTTGGAATCTACCTATAGCCTTTGGCGTATTGACAACTAATGACACTCAGCAAGCTCTTGACAGATGCGGTGGTATACATGGTAACAAAGGCGACGAAGCGGCTGCTACGGTGATTAAAATGGTTAAAATACAGAGAGAAATGAATGAATTGGCACTGCAAAAAAGTGCACCAAAAGAATAATAACAGAATATCGTTAATCACTAAAAAAAGACCTCTAGAAAATTCATTCTAGAGGTCTTTTTTTATACCCATATACACAAGCAATACCGACCAATAAACTAAACCTCAGAAAACAAAGTTTTCAAAAAAATTTGATGAAACTTTTTAAAGTTTCCCGTCGGAGACAGTTCGTAGTCTAGTTTTAGTTTGCAAAACGCAATGAACTGCCCTACGCAGGCGGCGGTGCGTGATCGCACTCAACAATAAATTAAACCTCAAAAAACGAAGTTTTCACAAAAATTTGATGAAACTTTTTAAAGTTTCCCGTCGGAGACAGTTCGTAGTCTAGTTTTAGTTTGCAAAATGCAATGAACTGCCCTACGCAGGCGGCGGTGCGTGATCGCACTCAACAATATTAACTTATATACTTCTAATTACTTTACATGGATTGCCAACTGCTATTGAGTTAGGTGGGATAGATTTAACAACAACACTACCACCACCAATCGTACAATTGTCACCAATAGTAACCCCAGGAAGAATACTACTCCCACCACCTATCCACACATTATTACCCACTGTTATCGCAGAGGCGTACTCTAGCTCACTATTCCGTACCGAAACATCAATAGGATGCCCTGCACTATAAAAACCGCAATTAGGCCCTATAAATACATTATCACCAAATGTAACCTTACAGCAGTCAAGAATAACTATATTATGATTAGAATAGAAATTATCTCCTATCTCTATATTGTACCCATAGTCACACCAAAGCGTTGGCTCAATCACAAAAGAATTGCCAACCTTACCAAATAACTTACGAATAACAATCCCCTTTTCAGTTAGTTGTGACGGTCGTAATTGATTATAATCATAACATATCTCCTTACAATTAGTTCGCTCCAAAACCAATTCATTATCACCTGAATTATACATCTCGCCCGAAAGCATTTTATCTTTTTCTGTCATCTTTTATTTTTTTTTGATCTAACTGCCCTACGCGGGCGACGGCGCATGATCGCACTCAACAACAAAAAAAAGATGACCACTAGGATCATCTTCTCTTTTATTGTTTATTATAGATTTGGAAATACTACAATCCGTAACCTTCAATTCTTACACCTGCATAGCTTATCTTAAGAGCATTTGCACGTCTAAGCTCTTGCTTTACGTCTGTAATTGGTCCCATCATAATCTCACCATCTGCCTTTAAACTTACAGTCATAGCTGGACGGTCTCCCTCACTCAACTTATCTCGCTCTGAAGCGATAAACTCCAAAATGTCTTTTGGTGTTCTGTAAGTATCATTCAATTGAATACGTGGTGCAGTTCCAAATTTTTCACGAAGTGACTCGATAGGCATTCCAAAATGGATGTAACTTACAAGTGACTTCTTCTCTAATTTATGCAACTCAGTTGCATCTGGTAGCGTATACTTTACCATCAACTCTTGCTCCTTCATAGTAGTAGATACCATGAAGAAAAACAATAGCATAAAGATAATGTCTGGCAAAGATGCCGTAGATATCGGAGGTGTACCTTTTTCTCCTTTTTTCTTCATTACTGCCATACTAGTTGCCCTCCTCATTAGGTTCAGACTCTGATATAGCTAAAGGAACTGCGCGCGCTATTGCTGCTCGCTGCTCTCCATCTAATTCAATGAAATCTTTACCAAATTTAACTATTGATAATTCATCTCTTACCTCTCTAAATGCTCTAACTAGTTCATTCTGAACCATTATATACATATTGTAGGTAGTTGCACGGTCATTTTTAAGAGCAATTACACCCTTACTTACTGCATATTTACCAATAAGATCAATCTCCTTAACCTCTTTCTCTGGTGCAGTTACATCATTACCATGATTTAAAATAAACTTCTTTGCTTTATCTTTAAGATTTAAGATATCAATCTTCTGCTTGTCTACCATGATTTCGTCGAACTTACTAACAAAGATCTCCATTACATTACGTTCTTTAACGTCATTTGCCTTCTGATTTGGATCTGGCATTGGAGGTAAAATCCTTGTTATACCCTTATCGACATTCATAGTTGTCGCAACAAGAAAAAAGACAAGTAGCAAAAAAGCAATATCGGCCATAGAACCGGCATTAATTTCTTCTAATTTTCTTTTAGCCATCTTTTTATGGATTAATGTTTATTATTTAAAACTATTCCATAATTCACCTACCACAGTAGCTAGCATTGCTGCAGCTAATGAGAAATAAGCAGCATAAAGACCAGTGTCACTCAATTTAAGCTCTGCTGTATTTTCAAAGAATCCTCCTCCTGAATTGATTACTGGAGAACTATCCGATAGCGCGTAACACAACGCCAATACAGCTGCTATAATACCTAGACCAATAAGAGATTTTACTGCTCCCTTTGGGTCTTTCACGATGTTTATCAATGGTAGTAATACTGTTACTACCACTGCAAATCCTACTAGACAGTATAACCATGTTAGCATTATGCCTACAACATATGACTCACCCGCTGACTCTGTCTCAACGAATAATAATCCTGCTATAGATGCTACCGAACCTGCTAATAGAACATACTTAAGAATTGTTAATATTTTTTTCATCTCGTAGATTACTTTTTACCATATTTTGTCAAGATATCAACTAAAGAGATAGAAGCATCTTCCATAGAGATAACTAAACCATCAATTTTAGAAACGATATAATTGTAAAATAATTGTAGTACAACTGCTGCTAAAAGTCCTGCTAGTGTTGTTAATAGGGCTACTTTAATACCTCCTGCTACTGCAATCGGAGAAACGTCTCCCATAGCTTGGATAGTGTCAAATGCCTCAATCATACCAACTACTGTTCCCATAAATCCTAACATCGGTGCCAATGAAATGAAAAGTGCAATCCATGATAAACCGCTCTCCATTTGTCCCATTTGAACTGATCCGTAAGATACTACTGTCTTCTCTACAACATCGATTCCCTCATCATAACGCTCTAGTCCTTGGTAGAAAATACTCGCTACTGGACCTCTTGTGTTACGACAAATCTCCTGTGCTGCTGCGATACCGCCTGACGCTAGAGCTGCCTCTACACTGTTAAGTAATTTTGTTGTGTTTGTTGTTGCTAGGTTAAGGTAGATTACACGCTCAATAATAATAGCTAAACCTAATACTAGACACAATAGAACTGGTGCCATCCATGCAGCGCCACCCTCTAAAAATTTTTGCTTGATAATTTGGTGAAGTGGTTGTCCTTCAACATCTACTTCTGGGTTAACAGCATCTTCAATTGCAATTGTAGATGCCGCAAGAGTATCTGCTACAATAGAATCTGCAGCAACAATAGAATCTGCAACAACAGATTCTTGAGCGAAAGAATTTACAGTAACGAAGCTAAACATAGCCGCAACTGACAAAATCATAAATAGTTTTTTCATAGTTAGTTGTTAAATTAATTAGTACTTTGTTATATTCATTTTTAAATTATGTTACGTCAATGCGGAGAAAAAGGGATTCGAACCCCCGATGCCCTTATGAGGCATACACACTTTCCAGGCGTGCACCTTAAACCACTCGGTCATTTCTCCTTCGTATCCAAGTGTCTTAATTAATTACTATACAGTATTTTATCAAAATTTAATGCTAATTATTTTTGCAATTTAAACCTTACACTCACACTCGTAGCACTAAAAGACTGCGAAATGTACAAAAAAAAAATGATTCAAAAAAATATTACCAAATTAATTTGGGCTTTTATCAATTAACAGCAAAATATAATTCCAATATATGCCAATACATTATTCTCATAAAATATAGTAATAAAGGTCTAATTAACTCATATTATTGATGTTTTTTAATATAATATCGGGAATACAGCTAGTTCTATACTCCAAATATACGAACAGTATTCGCCGTCGTAATACGTGCAACATCTTCAACTGAAAGTGACTTTAATTCCGAAATTTTAGAACATATATAGGGAATATATGAACTCTCATTTCTCTTGCCTCGAAAAGGTGTCGGAGGCAAGTAAGGGGAGTCTGTCTCTAAAACCAAATCGTCAATAGACATGTCTACAACATCCTTTGAAATCCCACTATTCTTATAAGTAACAACGCCACTCATACCAAATACAAAATCTCCATAAGACTTTATTATCTTATAAACCTCCAAACTCCCAGAGTAAGAGTGGATAACTCCTCGAAGTCCTCGACTCTTGTAATCAGCCAAAACTTTTACCATCTCGCCCCAAGCATCTCTTGTATGGATAACAAGGGGTAGATCATACTTTATTGACAGCTCGATCTGTGCCCTGAAAACCTCTAATTGCTCAGCAAGAAAAGATTTACTCCAGTGTAAGTCTAGCCCAACCTCGCCGATTGCATAGAATCGCGAAACAGGAGGATTCTTCAAATAATCCTCTACTATCGACAACTCATCTCGGTAATTAGGATTATCATTAACCGTAGTAGGATGGACGCCAATCATCGGAAAACAATTGGACGGATACTTATTTGCCAATGATATAAGTGCCGCATGGTTGCTGGAATCTACTGCCGCAAGGAAGATCCTGCTCACCCCTGCTGCGATAGATCGCTCTACAACATTAGGACTCTCACCATCAAATGTACTCTCGTAAATGTGAGAGTGTGAATCTGTGTAAATTATTGGATTATTCTCTTTCATATATATTTCCTGGTAAACGTTTTACATACCCTTCAAATTCTAATTCTAAAATTATAGAGGCCAATGAACTACTACTTAATCCGCTCAAATGAATTAATAGATCAATTGAGACGCTCTCGCCATCCTTTATTAAGGATAATACTAATTTTGATTCGGCGGATAAAGATGATCTTAATTCAACCTTACTCTCTTTATTCGTAATGTCACTCCACCCCAATTCATGTACAATATCTCTAGCTGAAGTTATCAACTTTGCTTGCATAGATTTTATAATGTTATTATTCCCTTGTGATGAAGAGTCAAAAATACGTCCCGGAATAGACATAACACTACGATTATATCCATCTGCCATGCCTGCTGTCAATAAAGACCCGCCATTATAGGGAGACTCAACAATTAAGGTTCCTTCGCTAAGTCCTGCAATAAGTCGATTTCGGGCAACAAATCCATAACTCTTTGTCACTGACGTAGAAGGATACTCGGTTACCAAACAACCTCCCTGATTCAAAATCTCCTCAGACAATACCGTGTGCTCAACAGGTGTAATCACATTTATTGCAGACGGTAGAACAGCAACTGTACTCATACCATTCGCAATAGCTCCCCTATGTGCACATCCATCAATTCCACCTGCCAATCCACTAACTATCGTTATATCATTCGTAATCTTTGATAAATCAGATAAGAGACGACTACACACTTTAAGACCATAATCCGTAGCCTTTCTAGTACCTACAACAGATAATGACCTCTTGTGTAGAGACGATACACTACCCCTCACATATAAAACGTGAGGATAATCATTACACTCCTTTAATAGTGGAGGGTAATCTGAATCTGTCGACGAGATAATAGCTACTCCATGTGCTGACGCAAATCGTAACTCCTTTTCTGCTAAGGAAAAAGCATCTCGATTTAATAGTGAACTAGATATAGAACTATTTAACTTCGCAACAATTCGTAAATCCTCTTTGCTTGCAGCAAAAACACCCGCGGCTGAGCCAAAACATTCGATTAAATGTATTGCCGTTTTGGGCCCAATGCTTCGAGTTAATGATAGAGCTAAATCATATATATCCATTTTATACAGTATCAATAAATATTTAAATACAAATATAACTAAATTTCGAACTATTTGACCTAAATACCTAAATTAAAATCCTTATTTTTATATAAAATATACTCCGAGATTTGGATTCTCATAAATTATATATATCTTTGCAATCTCTTAATGAGAAATTGGTCCGATGGCCGAGTGGCTAGGCAACGGTCTGCAAAACCGTCTACAGCGGTTCGAATCCGCTTCGGACCTCAATTTAAACAAGAAAACCCTTAGAAGTCAAGTACTTCTAAGGGTTTGTTTTTTTGGTGCCAATCTGAGCATCAAGGCATTGATATACAACTATATCCCGTGACTCGCAAAGTACAAAGTGTCGATTATATAACAGTATTTAAATACTGTTATAGGTAAGGTCTGGATTGAATGAGACTTGGAACTGCCTTCGGCGAGAATTTTTGGAAAAATTCAGTAAACTTTTTTGAAAACTTCGTTTTCTTAGGATACTTGTTTCTTTTTTTTACTATATTTGTGGTGACTTTTATACCGACTAAGGTAGGGAAACCTGCCTATAATTGAGACAGACATTATTTTATGTCCGTCTTGCTCCATATGGTGGTTTCGTACCCCCGTGTGGAGTGTTAATGCACCCACTGCCTTAGTCGGTGAAAGTCAACGGGACAGGCGAAATCACCTCTTTTTTCTCTCTGCCCCATTGTTTAATAACCTAAAAACTAAGGCAATGGAAACTAAAATCAAACTTCAATCAGCTACAAAATTTAAACTAGCACAAGAGGAGAAAAAACGGCTATATACTGCGCTCGCTCTATTGCAGTATCAATTCGACTGCACTCCTGATTATGATGAGGTCGCCCTCCGAAGACGTTTGTGTAATGATTTTCAGAGGTTCAACCTCGAAATGATCAACGCTCATGAAAATGACCCCAACAACCTCAGATTGAGCCAAGTTCGAAATTTCTTTCAACATCACTACGGTAGCATCAAGCAAATTGTAAAGCAAGAAACACAAGAGGAGTAAACCTTGTGGATTTAAGCAAGCATTAAAAATATTATTATTTGTAATAATAATTACAAATAATAACTACTTGGGGCATTATCGATACGCTGCTGTGCTTTTAGGATATGCTACAAAAGTATTTTAATGCCATTCCAAATATTAAGATATAATAGTGTGGATATGGTTCGGGAGTAATGGGAATAGTCGACACAATAATCACTTTTTTATTGAAAAAAGTTTATTATTCTAAATTAGCCATCCAACAATAGTAGGTTGTTTATGAAAAAATTGCTATTTTTGAGAAGTGCTAATCAAAAACTTATTCATTATGAAAAAATTATTTGCATTTACATTGGCTGTATTATTTACCTCGACTTCTCTTTTTGCAAACGTAGAGAAAATTAAATTCAAAAAATTACCTCAAAACACACAAGAGTTTATTGAACTTTATTTCCCAAAGCAAAAGATTAAATCGTCAACAGTAGATAAGGATGATTTAAATACTAGTTATGATGTTAAATTAAAAAATGGAACTGAATTCACATTCAACTCTAAAGGGGATTGGATGAAAATTGACTGTGGAGATAAAGCTGTTCCTAAAGGGATAGTTCCTGAGATGATTGTGAGTATGTTTAAACGAGAGGATAGTGAAGCTTTCGTTATTAAAATTACAACTAATGGGAAAACTCACAATTTAAAATGTTCTAATGATAAGGAATATGTATTTGCTAGCATTGTATTCAATAAGAAACTGATGAATGATCTATTAAAAAATCTTAAAGAAATGAATAAATAACTTATAAAAATAGGGACCCAAAACTGGGTCCCTACTACTTTGTACACATTATCTTGTGGTAATACGCCTTGAATTATAGCACTTTTATTGCACTTTATTATCTGAAATATTAGAAAATCACTCTCCATTTGCCCTTACCATTTCAATGCAGTCGGGAGCACAAGCCGCAATTAAAGCATAGCCTTTTGTCTCATTTTGAGATTTAAAGCCATATTTTTCATACAGCTTTATTGCTGAACTCTTTTTAAACTCACCTTTATTATCATATTTTTTAAGTACATGGAGAGACATTGGCTTATCTTTATATTCTGATAACAAGTTCTTAAGCAATAACGAACCAATTCCTTTTCCATTATAGGAACTATGAACACCTAAACAGAGTAAATATGGGGAGGTCTCGTAATTATTCTCTGATATCACATCGAAATATCTTGTACAAACATCTGCAAAATTAGGAAGAATCTTGCTGTATGTTGCTATAAATGATTTATCAATCTTTTTAAGACCATTAGTTGACAAAATAACTCCAACTCCAACTATCTTATTTCGATAAATCGCAAGTCGAATATTCTCTCTCGAAAAGATACCATGCTTCTCTTTTATGAGTTTCGAAAGAACTTTTTTAGCTTTAGTTTTACTGCCAAAAGCAGTAGGGTAAATATATGGATCAACATCATAAATTATCTTTGCAATGCGTTTAGAAGAGTCTTTATCTTCACACTTTCGGATTGTAATACAGCAATTTACATACTTTTCAAATTCTATCCATTTATCAAGAGATGTTTCACTTTGTATTATTGGTAAATTTTTTTCTTTTCTATAACTTTTCCAAAGCGCATATAATTTAAAACAACCTCTATAATAATCTGGATATGTAAGTAATTGGGTATTCTGAATCTCTTCGTTATTCATAGCTAAGAAAAATCTATATGCAAAAAGATCATCAATATTCTCTATTGTTAAAACATTTCTATTAACAAGAGCAGCTAGTCCTTCAAGATAAACCAAATAATTTACCACTGATTGCCTATTGCTCAAATTTAGTATTGGACCAGTAACTTCATTAAGCATTTGCTGCTCTAATAACTCTTCAATTTTACATATATTTACATCCTGAACAAAAGATTGATTAAACTGTAAAATGAATCTCCCCTCTTCGATTTCTCTCACTTTTTGCTCGTTGTCTCGGACTTGACCTAATTGATATACAACGGCAATAGCTGCAATCGCACTAACGAGTACATCTCCGACTCCGATTATAAGTATTCCTTCTTCTTGTGGAATCAACCCTAAGTTTCTAAGGGCTACATATATAAAATATATGAATCCTAGTATCGATATAAAAGCTAGAATTATTGCAAGTATATTTAGAATAAATTTTTTGATTTTATCTTGCATTGGGGTATAGAGCGAGTTCTTTGTTTTAGAGTATACTGATAAAGACCTATTTAAAATATTTATGCTTATTTTCATTTCAATTATAGTTTAAAGTTTTATATGTGCCTAGATAAATTCAATATTATAATATGCTGAGGTCGTGTACCTCCAAACAAATGGTACTACTATACCAATACCTTTTTATTCACACTATAAAGATATTAACAAATGTATGAATAAGAAACTTTATTCTGATTATATTTTTAATGTCAGCAGATGCAAAACTATTAAAGAAGGAACCAAGTCTCAATCTAGGTCTCAAGGCATTGATATACGGCAATACACCGTGACTCGCAATGTGACAAGGATAAGTTTTATAACAGTATTTAGATACTCGCTAAATACTGTTATAGCTAAGTACTGATTGGAATTAGACTTGGAACTGCCTTCGGCGAGAATTTTTGGAAAAATTCAGTAAACTTTTTTGAAAACTTCGTTTTCTTAGGATACTTGTTTCTTTTTTTTACTATATTTGTGGTGACTTAAAATACGACAGTGGTAGGGAAACCTGCCTCACAAAAGGGGACAGGCATATTTATATGCTTGTGCCTTTCTCTATATGGTGGTTTCGCACCCCCGTATGGAGTGTTAATACACCCATTGCCACTGTCGTGAAAAAGTCAACGGGACAGGCGAAATCACCTCTTTTTTCTCTCTGCCCCATTGTTTAATAACCTAAAAACTAAGGCAATGGAAACTAAAATCAAACTTCAATCAGCTACAAAATTTAAACTAGCACAAGAGGAGAAAAAACGGCTATATACTGCGCTCGCTCTATTGCAGTATCAATTCGACTGCACTCCTGATTATGATGAGGTCGCCCTCCGAAGACGTTTGTGTAATGATTTTCAGAGGTTCAACCTCGAAATGATCAATGTCCATGAAAATGATCCTAACAACCTCAGATTGAGCCAAGTTCGAAATTTCTTTCAACATCACTACGGTAGTATCAAACAAATTGTAAAGCAGGAGACACAAGAGAACTAAATTTGACTTTAGTTCTAAATGCAAAACTATTAAAGAAGAAAACAAGTCTCAATCTGGGTCTCAATACCTTGATATACGATGACACGCAGCACAGCAGTGATAATTTTTATAGTAAGTTTCAGCGAGTATAAAGAGATGTCACAATTATCAAAATTAAAGACTGCCTTGAACCTCAATTAAAAAAAGATAAATCCTTAGAAGTGTTTAATTTCTAAGGATTTATCTTCTTTTTAATCTCAGCATAGAGACCAATTACTTATATAACAGTATTCAAATTTATTGCTCTACTTATTAGCGAATTACTGCTTCTGTAAACTCAATTTAAATATATTTGAGGATAAACTAGAATGTGAATAATTTATATTCAAGACCTATCTGCAATACATTACTTTTAGATTTTTCATCTTCGTAGGTATTTGTCAATCCAATGTTATAACGTAAAGAAACATTAATCGATTCTGTAATTTCATACTCAAGACCAAGTGCAATAGCAAAGTCAAATGCATTCAAGTACTCACGATCAATACTACCTTTCTCAGAAGAATCTTTTTCTCCAGCAATATTCCACTTAGCTCTAACCGAAGCATCTCCAAGTAAAAATCCAAATTGTGGTCCCGCGTTTACATATAATCCATCTATAACTTCGTACTTAGCAATAACAGGAATGTTCAAGTAATGAGTATTCACGTTCGTCTTCAACCAATATGAAGTTTCCTTAACTTTTAGTGTAGCACCCTGAGAAGAGTACACCAATTCTGGTTGTAAGACAAATTTATCCGATAATTCAAAGGTTGTAAAGGCTCCAATATAAAAACCAGAATTAATCTTATTGTTAACTTTATCGTCAAACATATCATCAAACAAATCCGTTGAATTAGAATTGAAAGATATCTTAGATCCGTTATAACCAGCCTTAATTCCAAGTGTTTGTGCCGAAACAGTAACTACCATAAAAACACACGCAAATACGAGTAAAAATTTTTTCATCTTTTTTTTTTAATTAATATTGCACAAATATACTTATTTTATTCCAAATTGGAATTATGATTGGAACTGCCTTCGGCGAGAATTTTTGGAAAAATTAAGTAAACTTTTTTGAAAACTTCGTTTTCTTAGGATACTTGTTTCTTTTTTTATTATATTTGTGGTGACTTTTAATACTCATTAAAGCAGGGAAACCTGCCATTGAAAATGGACACAAGCATATCTTATATGCTTGTGTCGTGCTCTATATGGTGGTTTCGTACCCCCGTGTGGAGTGTTAATGCACCTACTGCTTTAATGAGTGAAAGTCAACGGGACAGGCGAAATCACCTCTTTTTTCTCTCTGCCCCATTGTTTAATAACCTAAAAACTAAGGCAATGGAAACTAAAATCAAACTTCAATCAGCTACAAAATTTAAACTAGCACAAGAGGAGAAAAAACGGCTATATACTGCGCTCGCTCTATTGCAGTATCAATTCGACTGCACTCCTGATTATGATGAGGTCGCACTCCGAAGACGTTTGTGTAATGACTTTCAAAGGTTCAACCTCGAAATGATTAATGCTCATGAAAATGACCCTAACAACCTCAGATTAAGCCAAGTTCGAAATTTCTTTCAACATCACTATGGTAGCATCAAGCAAATTGTAAAGCAGGAGACTCCTGAATTATAGATTCTATTTTTTTGTAACACATATTACACAATATGCAAAATTACATCTCTTAAATAACCCTTACCACCATCTTGATGTGTAAGGTTTATTTTTATATCTTCTGTAATTTATAAAAATACAGAATAGAGGATAGTATTCTCCTAATGAAGCAGCAACCGAATCTTAATATAACTCAAATATCAGCTAAAAGTGGGTTTAGCTCACCTTTCGTTTTTGGAAGAGCCTCTAAGTTACTTATTAATCGTAACATAGAGGCTCTTTAATCTATTATTATATGTGAAACTATAGAGCAGATAAACAATCCTCAATAATACCAACACACTCAATAACTTCACTCTCTGAAATAGTTAGTGGCGGCGAGATCCTAAACGATGTATCACAAAACAAAAACCAATCACTCAAGATTCCTCTATCTGAAAATAATGACATAATCTTGAATAACTTTTCGGAACTGCCTAAATCTATTGCCAACAACAACCCTGCTCGCCTAATATCGACAATATGTTGACCGCCAGTTAACATTCGCTCAAATAATTCACCCATTTTATTAGCATTAGAGACTAAATCATGTTCCTTAATGTATTTAAAGGCCGCATTACCTGCAGCACAACACACTGGATGACCTCCAAAAGTAGTGATGTGTCCCAAAACTGGATTGTTAGTAAATGAGTGTAAAATTTCATTAGAACTTACAACGGCTCCCAATGGCATACCACCACCCAAAGCCTTAGCCAAACACATTATGTCGGGGGAAACTCCCTCCCTTAGTGCCGCAAATAATGATCCACAACGCCCAAAACCACTCTGTATCTCATCAAAGATCAAGAGTGATCCAACTTCTGTACACCTATCTCGAAGTGCCTGCAAGTAACCTATAGCCGGAAGCCTTACTCCTGCCTCTCCCTGGATAGGCTCTACAATAACTCCTGCGGTTCTCTCTGTTATGTATTTTAAATCCTCTATATTGTTATATCTCAATTGCCTTACATCTGGTAGCAAAGGTCGAAATCCTGACTTCAATTCATCGCCTCCCATAACACTTAAAGAGCCCTGCGTAGAACCATGGTAAGCATCCTTGAAAGAGATTAGCTCTCGCCTATTTGTGTACCTCTTGGACAACTTTAGGGCAACCTCCACTGACTCACTACCCGAATTAACAAAATAGACTGACTCTAGTGAATCTGGTAACTCCGAAACAATCGCTTTTGCATACTCTACTTGTGGCTTCTGAACCATCTCACCATAGACCATAACGTGCATATAATCATCAACCTGACTCTTTACTGCAGATATAACACTGGGATTAGAGTGACCGACGTTACTTACCGAAACACCTGATATCAAATCAAAATATCGCTTGCCCTCTGGTGTATAGAAAAAAACACCTGATGCCCTAGAAACCTCTATAAGCATTGGTGAAGGCGAGGTTTGACCAACATACTGCAAAAATTGTTTGCGAAGAATACTCATGCGGAAATATTATATGGTTAATATATTATATATGAAAAAAAGGCAATTGTAGAAATGCCTTAAATTTTGATCTTAGTAAATAGACTGAAATGACTGAACACGAATAGAAATAGAAATAAATACTATTTCCTATATTTATCATCCTCTTCCATAAGCTTTAGATAACTCTCATACCTTGAGAGAGAGATTAAGCCATCCTTTATAGACTCAATCACATTACACCCTGGCTCATGGGTATGAGTACAGTTGTAATATTGACAATCTGAAGAGTACTTCATTAAATCAGGGTAATAGCGACATATCTCTGTTGTATCAATATCGATCAAACCAAAACCCTTAATCCCCGGAGTGTCAATAATATATCCGCCATCTTCCAACGTAAACATCTTTGAAAATGTCGTAGTATGTTTACCCTTTGAATGTGAACTCGAAATGTCTCCAACCTTCACATCCGCACTCGGAATAATACTATTAATAATAGTCGACTTACCTACACCCGAGTTACCCGATAAAAGAGTTACCTTGCTACCTAAGAATGAACGTAAATTATCCATCCCAACACCTGTAGTCGCTGAAACTTCTAAAATATTATATCCTGCTAAATTATAAATATGTTTAAACTCAGCCAACTCATCGGGCTTCTCAATCGCTCTGTCAATCTTATTTAAAACTATCGTTACAGGGATCTTATATGCCTCACAACTTACCGTGAATCTATCTATAAATTCATTATTAGTCCTTGGCGAAAAAAGTGTCACAACCAAAGCTGCTTGATCTACATTTGCCGCGATAATATGAGACTCCTTTGATAAGTTAGAGGACTTCCTAATTACATAGTTATCCCTCTGGTGGATATCTGAAATAACGTGCTGACCAATATCATCAACTTCATACTCGACAATATCACCAACAACAACTGGACTCGTTGACCGAATGCCCTTTAACCTTAGCTTGCCGCGAATCCTACACTCTAACAGATTATTTGTCTCCAAATCACGTACGCTTACAAGCATACCTGTACTACATATAACGATAGCTTTCATTTTTTGCTAGTTTTCAATATTAAACAATCGGTCTTTTACACTCTTAGCAAAAGGAAAAACCACTTCTGAAGTACTCTTCATTGGGGTATAAAGAGTAGAATTATCTATGTATTTACTTTCAACCCAATTATGCCGACTGTTTAGATAATCGAAAAGCGCTACAATTAATGACAATATTAATACAATCTTAAACAATGATAAAATAACTCCCAAAACATGATCTATCATACTCAGACCCGAAACACGAAAAAGACCCTTGATTAAATGTGAAATCAACGCAACGATAACCAAAACTAGTACAATCGCTGAGGCAAAACCTACAATATACGCAGCCTGACCAGTTAAACTGAAATATTCGCCTATCTTATCTCCAAAATGAAAACCAATCCATGTTCCTAGAATAACACCTACAATGCCTCCCAATTGAACCCAAACTCCTTGCTGATAACCCTGGTAAAGTGCCCATAAAATAGGTATCACAAGTATAATATCAATTATATATATATCCATAAGGAGCAAATGTACGAAGTTATACTAAAATATACAACTGATTTATTTTTTCTTTGTCCTGCTAAATCTAACTAATACTCTTTAGTTGAGTCCTATATGCTGCCAAAATCTTTGACTTAGAAATAAAACCAACATACTTCATATCCTTATCTACAACTGGTAACATCCATGCTTGCGACTTATCAAAACGATCTAAAACACTATTAATCTGCTCATTAAGCAAAATAGTGTCCGGAGGTGGAATCATATAGTCAAAAATACTACTGTCATATTTACTTATGTTGAACATATCTGATCTAAGATCATCCAACTGAACAACACCTAATAGAATCCCTGAATCACTAACTACAGGGAAAATATTACGCTTTACATGTGAAATTAATTTCACCAAATCACTTAGCGTACTGCGCTCGTTTATAGTGTAAAAATCTCGCTCCATTAATTTAGATAGATCCAAGAAAACCATCACTGACGTATCTTTATTATGTGTCAATAACTCTCCACTTTTTGCCAACTTCTTTGTGTAAATAGAATGGGGATCAAGATAATAACCCATAACAAATGAAACAGATGAAACTAACATCAATGGGATAAATAAACCATATCCATTAGAGAGCTCTGCAATCAAAAAGATTGAGGTCAACGGAGCTTTCATTACCCCAGACATTACTCCAGCCATACCAACTAACGTGAATGACATTATTGGTAAGTCCATACCGAAAAATGTATTTGATACAAAAGCAATTATCGCACCCGAAAATGCCCCTACAAATAAAGATGGCGCAAAGGTTCCTCCAACACCACCTGAAGCATTCGTTGCTGACATCGCTATTACCTTGAAAAATAGTATCGCTACAAGGTAAAGTACAATAAACCACGAAACATCCTTATAAGCATAAAATAATGAACTCTTGAAAAGTGGCTCGATCTCTCCATTCATTAAACTCGAAAATGCCTCATAGCCCTCGCCATATAAAGGAGGAAATACAAATATCAAAACTCCTAAAACTGATCCTCCGATTAACCAACGTTTATATTGAGAATTTATCTTCTCAAAAAAATCTGCAACCAATCCATTAACTGAAGTGAAGTAATATGAAACTAGACCACAAGCCAAACCAAGTACGATATACATCGGAATATTGCCCAATGCAAACGTGCCACTTACATTCACTGCCAAAATAGGATCAAAGCCCTTCAGAAAAAAAACTAATGTAGTCGCTGTTACTGTAGCTATAATCAATGGTATGATAGAAGCTACAGTTATGTCTAACATCAAAATCTCTAACACAAAGATTACTCCAGTTATCGGAGCTTTGAAAATAGCCGCAACTGCTGCTGCCGCTCCACAACAAAGTAATAAAGTAGTATTCTTATAGTTCATTCGCATAAAGGAAGCAACATTAGATCCAATAGCGGCTCCTGTTAGCACAATCGGTGCCTCAGGCCCTACTGATCCCCCAAAACCTATTGTCGTTGCTCCTCCTATAATTGATGAATATGTGTTATGTAACTTTATCTTTGAACCCTTCTTGCTCATAGCATAAAGAACTCGAGTAACTCCCTCCGAAATATTATCCTTTACCCAATACTTCACAAATAAAGAGGCCAATACTATACCAATAGCAGGATAGATCAAAAATAAAAATGACGCATTTGTTACAGGAAACCAACTAACCAACAAATGCTTAATGGTATGTAATAACTCCTCAAATACATAAGTCCCAAATCCTGCAACTAAACCGATGATAATGGCTAACAACATCATCAACTGCTTATCTGTCATTCGCTTAGTTAACATAATTACGTAATGATACATAATCTTTGTTGTGACAGCTTTATTTTTTTTCATAATTATACTAAATTTAGACTACGTCTCAAATAATCAAGATAGATGTCTAAATTTTTATGTGCTCTATGCACCGATGAATATTGTACCAAAATAAAAACATTTTGATAACTAAATTTATTTACTAAAATCGCTTTATGCCCATTATCTCACGAACATCTCTAAGAGTTGCATCTGCACTCTCTCTCGCTTTAGAGGCTCCATCTGAAACAACTTCTTTTATATACTTATCATTCGACTTGATCTCAACAATACGCTCTCTTATTGGACTTATTACTGAAATCATGTCTGCTGCTATCTGCTTCTTCATATCACCGTAACGAATCTCACACGAATTATACTTATCTATAAAGTAATCATATGTGTCTGGTGTCGAAACTATCTGCATTATAGAAAATAAATTCTGAATAGGCTCGGCCATTACCTGATTGGGCTCCGTTGGACCTCCATCTGACACTGCCTTCATTACCTTCTTTGAAATGTCTTTATCTGAGTCAACCAAGTAGATTCCGTTACCCTCACTCTTGCCCATCTTGCCTGAACCATCTAGTCCTGGTACTTTCACCAAAGCATCGCCAAAGTTATAGGGCAAACTCTCAGGGAAATACTCAACACCATAGATAGTATTGAACCTTCTCGCAAATTTACGAGTCATCTCCAAATGCTGCTCTTGATCCTTACCAACAGGGACACGGGTTGCTCGGTGCATCAAAATATCTGCAGCCATCAAAACCGGATATGTCAATAATCCTGCATTAACATTCTCTGGATGCTTCCTTATCTTATCTTTAAACGATACTGTACGCTCTAACTCACCAACGTATGCGTGCATACTCAATAACAACGAAAGTTCCGCAACCTGAGGTACATCACTCTGTACATAGATTGTTGCTACGTTTGGGTCTAGTCCTGCTGCCAAATACTCTGCCAACGCATTGTGAACATTCCCATGCAACAAACTCGGATCTGGATGTGTAGTCAATGAGTGATAGTCTGCTATGAAAAAATAACATCTAGCATCATGCTGCATCTTAACAAAGTTCTTTAGTGCTCCAAAATAGTTGCCCAAATGCAACTGACCGGTGGAGCGAATACCGCTTAAAACTGTTTCCATCTTCAATATTTAGTGAAATTTACTACAAAAATATACTAAATATTGAAAAATAAACTACTTTTACAAAATTAATTAATACAGATCATATATGAAGATTTATTTTAGACTTTTAAGCTTTGCTAAACCATTAGAAAAATATGCAATACCATATTTCTTCTTCACTCTGTTTTATGCCGTATTTAACGTATGCAACTTTGTTCTTCTTATGCCAATATTGACTATCCTGTTTATTCCAGATAGTGCAGTCAAATTAGTGACCGAAATGCCCGAATTCGCATTCAATATGGAATTCCTTGAGAATTATATTAATTATAAATTATATACCCACCTTGGAACTGATTATGACCTAATTAGTGTGCTTGCTCTATTTGCAGGAATATTAGTCGTGACAGCATTCCTTAGTAACTTATTTAGATACTTAGGACAACTTACAATCGAAAACCTTAAAATTAAAACTCTTTATAGACTACGAAATAGCGTATATAATAACGTAATGAACCTTAATGTCGGATTCTTTAGCAACGAACGTAAAGGTGATATAATGTCTAAAATAACCTCGGATGTAGGCGTAGTGCAGTTCTGTGTAACAAATACACTGCAAGTAGCTTGCAGAGAACCGTTCCTTATTATTAGTTACCTTACTGCCCTACTAGTTATATCATGGGAGTTAACTATATTTGCAGTAATTACACTACCTATTATATCGCTAGTTATAGGTAGTATCGTCAAAAAATTAAGAGCTCCTGCGAAAGAAGCTCAAGAAAATTTCGGAGTTATGACCGGAGTACTAGATGAATCTCTATCTGGGGTCAAAATAATTAAAGCATATAATGCTACTGACTTTATTAAAGATAAATTTGATAAAGTAAACCTTAAATTCTCTTCTATCTCTAAAATGATGGCGAGAAGACAACAACTAGCTTCGCCTGCTAGTGAGTTTCTTGGTATTACATCTGCGGCAATACTTCTGCTATATGGAGGTAAATTAGTACTTGCAAGTCAAATTACAGGTGCGGAGTTCGTATCATACCTAACTATATTTACGCAAATTACGAGACCAATTAGATCGCTTTCGGACGCTTTCGCTAATATTAATCAAGGAATAGCTTCGGGTGAAAGAGTATTAGGATTACTTGACACGGAAAGTACAATTAAAGAGGTAGAGAATCCAATCGAATTTGACCAATTTAAAGAAGCTATCGAATTTAAAAATGTTAAGTTCGCTTATGATAATAAAGAGGTTATCCATGGCATAAACTTTAAAGTAAATAGAGGCGAAACTGTCGCTTTAGTTGGTACGTCTGGTGGAGGAAAATCTACTATCTCAGACTTAATACCTAGATTTTATGACGTGTCAGAGGGAGAAATACTTATTGATGGGGTGAATATTAAAGAGTATAAGATTGACTCATTAAGAGATAAAATAGGCGTCGTTTCGCAAGATACAGTACTGTTCAATGATACAATAGAAAATAATATTAAACTCGGAAAACTAGACGCTACTCAAGAGGAACTCGAAAGCGCAACCAAAATCGCAAATGCTCACAACTTTATTATGGATGGCGAACTTGGATATGAGGCTAATATCGGTGACAGAGGAATGAAACTGTCTGGTGGACAGAGACAAAGACTTAGTATTGCCAGAGCTGTCCTGAAAAACCCTACAATACTTATACTGGACGAAGCAACCTCTGCACTAGATGCTGAAAGCGAAAAGCAAGTACAACAAGCTCTTGATTCGCTTCTCGTTGGTAGAACATCTGTCGTAATTGCACATAGACTTAGTACAATATATAATGCAGATAAAATTATTGTAATAGATAAAGGGATGATCGTCGAAGAGGGAACTCATCAAAAACTAATTAATCAAGATGGTGTATATAAGAGATTAATCGAAATGCAAAAATTCGCATAATAATTGAGATCTATACACCTTATTTAAATCGCTTGAATATCAACATGTTGTACAAAAATTAAATAAATAGTTAAATTATTTAACTAAAATAGTTGGAAAACGCATTTTTATGTATTATATTTGCACTGTAGTTGGTTCTCAGCTACAGTGTTTTTTTTGACCTATATTAAGAAGCCTTACAGTTAAGACAATCAACATTTCACACAAAAGGCACTGTAAATCAATAGTATCACAATAGTTAAATACATAAGAGCAAAAGAATATACCATCAATAAGCGTAGGTATATGCAATAATAATCCATCTCTAGTAGAACTCATAGACCTCCTTTAATTGTAAACGTCAAAGCCATATGATCATAAATATGGAGACGAAAAAGAGATAAATCCAAGCTTATTGTTGTAAAAAGCATATCTTATTCGTTATTAACATTTATATCATGTTATAAAGATCTTATATACAGTATAATGCATATTATACTAACACTTCTATAAACTCTTGTACCAAACTTAGAGCAGAGATATCCTACATTGTTAATAACTATGTCTAAAAACGTGTTAATAGCGATATATAATACTATATAAAGACGGATATTATTTCTAATTTGCATCTATTACATTCAGTTATTAACAATAGTTAATAATCATATCTAATTGACTATTAATAGTTAATGCTTTTATATCTCAGATTATTAACATTAATCAACCAAATAGTTAATAAAGTCAATCGCAAACCAATATTTAACATAAAATACTATGAATAATCTAATAATTATAGAAATTATTAAAAATTCTCTGTCCTCTAGTGGATTTAATTTTATCGACCAAAATGATGAAATTACAAACATTAAGTTAAATAATTTGCCTTGCGCAATTATAAAAGAGACCAATAGTACTATCCAAAATATACATGACAATGGATACATTACATTACATTATGAACTGACTCTCCTAGCCAAAGATAATGACGTTGAACCCGATAAATATAGCAACGAAAAATTGAAATGTATAATATTTGATACATTAAGAGAGTTGCTTAAACATCATATAATAACTCAAATAAGTCTCGATAAACTAACTTCTGAAAGAGCTAAATATACAATACATAATGAAATATCGACTAAAGCAATCTTCACTGTTAATACAATATACAATAAAATTTAAAATGGAATGAATATTAAAATCCCAAATCAGAACCCACACGGACTTAACAAAAATCTAATATTTAATATCCAAAATAATCCACAAAAGATACCTCTTAAAGTCGAGATAGTTAGGGCTGATGACAACTCTAAAATAGGAGCAAAGGTATACTCCCCAGCAGAGAATATAGAGGTCGCAACAACTGGATACTTAACACCTTACCTCCAAGTTAATCCAATCAAGCAGGAGCAACAATTCATAATACTCTCACAAAATAGAGCCTTCCCAGTAAAAATTAAAACATCCGAGATAC
Source organism: uncultured Rikenellaceae bacterium (assembly GCA_947038405.1). GTDB lineage: Bacteria > Bacteroidota > Bacteroidia > Bacteroidales > Rikenellaceae > CAMQVY01. The sequence goes on from CAMQVY010000002.1 coordinate 178,525, forward strand.
TCACAAATGGAGACGTTGTTGAAATATACTCAGACGAAGTAATGGTTGCAGCCTCTAAAGAAAATATCGAATTCAATACTGTGATGAATGCTCAAAATGAATTCTTCGCCCCAATTGCAAAAATTGATAACGCCGAAATCGCTCTCTTATCCGATGGAACAACTATTATTGAAACAGAATTAGTGTTTATTCACAAAAATGAAATATCGACATGGACCAAAACATTAACTATGGATAAACCTCATAAAGGAGTAGTTATTTTTAATCTAAATATGCCGATAATTGCTACGGAAATGTATACCCAAAATATAAAATTGGAAGATTATGATGAGATAAAATGTAATATATATAACAAAACTGAGAGCAAAACTATTGAACAATACTCAATACCTATCGCTAATCGAAGGAAAAATAGTACACGACTCTGCTGGAAAAATAGACTCGGTGCTATTGACTACTATACATTCCCATACATGAAACGTCGGTTAACTAAAATTGACAAGGACAAAGTACAAACCGCTAATGGTGGTAGAATAACAAAAGCTACAGTTGAAAAAATAATCGAAATACAATCTGATTTTGAAACCAAATTAGCTATAAATCAAATAGCTGAGGTCGCAAATGCAACTAATGTATGGATTGCTGAAGGGAATATCTATACTCCAGTTGTAGTCCTGGACTCCGAAATCACGATTGAAGAGGACAAATGTACATTCTTAGAACTGAAAATTAGCCTCTCTCAAGAGGAACAATTCGTTGCTTAATTACTAATAACAATAATGAGAATATTCATAGACAACAATGAAGCTGACATAGATCCCAAAACAGATATAATACTAAACTTCTCTGATACAGATTTTAATCTTAAAAAAATATCTAATGGAATATCTGAAATCCCGATTGCATTACCAATAACAGAAAATAATGCTAAAATATTCGGTTACGCATATGATCCTAATGAAGAGACACTATTCAACAATCAGAGACATAGCGTAACTCTGAAAAAAGAAGAAGCAATTATATATGCAGGTACAATTATTATTACCGAAACGATACACAGCTTCCCGCAAGTAGACATAGGGTACTTTAAATGCCTGATCAGAAGACCCGAAAATTGGATCAATCACATAAAACAGAATATGTTTAATGAAATACCAATCGTATATGATAGCATATTTAGTGGCGTGACGATCCAAAATAGCTGGCAAAAAGAGAATGTTGTCAAGTTTCTCCCAGTTAGAAGAGACAGATTTCATAGCAGTAAAACATCTAATACTTTTGTAAAGTATGAACAAATTATTCCTGCTCACGGTTACCACCCATTCATACACTTGAAAAGTATTATCGAAAGTATGTTAAGCCAGTCGGGATATCAAATCAAATCTAAATTCCTAAACCAAGAACTATTTAACTCTCTACATATAAGCGGAAATTATATCCAAAAAACCGATACAACCGCGAATATGAAAAAAAGTATTGACTTCTGTGCTGCTAGACTCACTAACAAAACAGCAACTGCTGACAAATATGGAAAAGTTTATGCAAACCCTTTATATCAACTAAATAGCTGCGGTGCGATAGTCGAATCTGCTGACCCAAATGAAACAGTGGACGGATATAAACCAATTGGGGTATTCAACTCTAATAATACGTTCTCAATGGAGGGTGGTGTGCCTACATTTACACCTAATGCCGAAATCGACCTAGCTATGGAATACAACCTTAGCTTTAGTAGCGAATACGAAATTACTAACAGAAAATTTCTCTGCGGATTCGATACTATAATTATGGAGGATGGACTCCAGTTTCAATACAAAATACCAAACTCATTTACTGACCACAAAAATAACATAACGAATGGCCACAAATATTGGGTGAAACTGTTCGGAAGAAGTGTTAATAACTACAATGTATTCATTAAATACTCTACTTCTCAAATACAAAACGGACAAAATGTAAAATATACTGCCTTTAAATTAATAACATCCTTTTCTGGAAATCAATCGCAACCAACTGAATTTACGTGCAATGAAGACATTATTGCTGTCGAAATATACTCGCAAGAGGGTATAGAATATAATGAAGATTGGGCTCTATACAAAGACTTAAACCTTAATAAAGGAACAATAGACATAGGACTTATATTTAGAACCAACTTTGAACACCTAAAGCCATCTAAACATAAATTAATTCATGATATTAGCTTTGGTGGTGCAAAACCTGGAATGTCTTTTACAATTGGGAGAAAAACATCCGTAAGACCAATACTCCTACCTCACCCCGGATTAAATGCAAAATTAAACTTCAAAGAGATTGCTGCTCACCAAATTAGACAAATAAAAGTGTTTGAAGCAATAGATCACCTATTTAATCTCAGATTCTATACAGATTTTATTAATAAAATTGTAATTATAGAACCTAGAGATATGATATACGAAGACGACAGGGTAATAGACTGGTCGCATAAAGTTGATACCGAAAAGCATATTGCAGTGGCTGAACTCGGAAAAGAACTACCTCGAAAAATAGATAAACTATATAGAATCGGTGACGGCGAAGTAGCTAAATATAATATCGCAAATAGATGCACATATGCTAGCTGGGGGAAAACATTTAATAAATTTGTATCAAATGTGACTAATATCAATGATTACAACCCGATATTTACTGCTACTAGGAGCATCACTAACGAAATAAACTCAGCTCCCTCTGCTTCAATTATACATGCAGGGGACAGAGCTAGACATAGTACACTACTAGATGAAGAGCTGAACTTCATACCCAAAATTGTATCTTATGTCGGATTAATGCCATTACCAAGTGGCGAAAAATGGGGGTACCCTTCTTACGATAACAAATATCCATACGTGACATTCTTCGATATTAACAGAGATATATCTCTGAGATTTGATGACGACAGAATAGTAGGTCTTCATAAATATTTTGATAAAGAATTTATTACCGAAGAGTATAGTAGAGAGGTCACTATCTACTTATGGCTAACACCGCAAGATATAGAGGCTTTCGCAGATACAACCAGAGATGGCGCTGACTTTAGATCTCTATTCATTATTAATATTGGAGGTGAAAAACATAAACTAAGAATGAAAAATATACATAATTACAACCCTAATTCTGGAGACTCAACCAGATGTACACTATTTAAAGAGATGTAAAACATGATTTCAAACATAAAAATTACGAACAATAAACAAAATTCTATTACAATAGATATTGAAGGTGTTATTGGAGTGCTGGAAGAGCATCAATTTGCAAACCCTGAAACAGCAGTAGCAACATACGAGAAGTTTAAAACCGAAATTGCCAAATTGTATCAGGTCAATACAAAGGAGATTATAGTTAATATTAGATCTGCCGGAGGTGACGTAAACGATGCAATACTGATTTACGAAATACTAAAAAATTTACCCGCAAAAATTACAACTCGATGCTATGGATATGTAGCTTCGGCAGCAACTATTATTGCTCAAGCGGCTAGCGAAAATTGCCGCGAAATTGCATCTTCTGCTCTATATTTAATACATAACTCTATCGGAAATATCGAAGGTAACAGTGACGATATTACGCAAACTCTTAACCTAATTAAAACAACAGACGAAACAATTGCTCAAATATATGCACAAAGAGCAGGTAAAGAGTCTAATGTATTTACTGAACTCATGCACGAAAACGGAGGTAAAGGACGTTGGCTTGCACCAAAAGAAGCAGTTGAGTATGGACTCGTTGATAAGGTAATAAAACCAAATAGCAAAATTACAAACAATGCTGAGATTATACAAAAACTTGGACTCCCTCCAATACCTGAAAATGAAAAATCACAGAGTAAATTTATCGGGAAATTAAACCAGAAATGGACGGATATTGCAAATAGTATTAAAGCTTTAAAGCAAGTAAAATTAAAGAATAAACTTAAAGTAGAGCCCGAACGGCAACCTCAAATATCTCGCGAAGAGCTTATTGCTAAAGAGATGAACGAGAAAATCAGAGCTACAACTAAAACAAAAACAACCCCTAAAGAGGATCCATCAATGGATGAGATTCAATTAGCTTCAAATGCTACCGCTTATGATGCGGATAGTAAACAATTCAAATAGTAAAAAGTGTGTGCACACTATTATAAAAACAATTAAAATAATATCAAAATGAGTAGAATCGAACAGACAAAAGATTACACAGGTAAAGACCTTGAAAGCATATTCTTTAGACCTATGTTATGCGGACCAGACGCAAGTGAACTTGGCATAAAGATTATGTACAACACGCCAACTCCGACAACACTACATTTCTGGAAACGCGCAGGAGATATACTACAAAAATATACAAAATCAGGTTGGCTCGGAGGAACTGCTGCTGCTAAATTCCAAAAAACAATCGAAATGGCTAGAGTAAAAGCAGAAGTCGGATACTCTGCGGATGACTATTTCAATATGGTATATGAATTAATTTCTGCTCGAGCTGATGTTAATATGAATGACCTATCTGGAAGTGAACTAGAAACGGCTGAGACTGCACTATTTAAAGAGGCTATTGCAGAGAGCATTAGAGCTACAATGTGGCTCGGTGATACAACTAGAGTTGGAGCTACTGCAAAATTTAATACTTTTGATGGATTCATTAAAAAAATTAAAACAGATGCAGCTATCGATAAAAGTGAAATTACTTCGGTTGTTATTACCCCTACAAATACCGGTGAACAGATCCTCAAAAATATGTGGAATGCTGCATCACCAATTCTCAAAGAGTTTAAAACGCAAAATAATCTTGTTTTCCTTGTAACCTCTGATGTGTTCGCATCTTATGAAGAAGGATTAGACAATGTTCTACTCGAAAGCGCATACATGGCAAAACAAAATGGAAGAACAGCTCTTTCATATAAAGGGATTCCTGTTATAGATATTCAAATCTCTTCATACTTAGCTGAGTTCTCTGACCTGCCTAAATCTCTCGCAATCCTTACTGATAAACGAAATCTTGCACTAGCTGTTAACACAAATGATTTCCCTGGAACTGAAGTCAAAATGTGGTACAATCCCGATCTTATGGAGAATAGACAACGTGCAATATTTATGGCTGGGTGCGATTATCTACTGCCTGAACTCGTTGTATACGCAGCTAAAGCTTAATTATCGAAAATATGACGATTGGCAAAGATCTAAAACCTGCTATTAATAAAGGAGGTGTTGAGTCAATCTCTATTTTCAATGTAGAAGATATTGAGCTGGTTCAATACGATAAGGTAAATGATACTTTTTTAAACCTCAAATTCAAACCGAACTCAAATATAATTAACATCAAATCAGATCGCGAAACTGATGTATATAAGGAAGTTATAGAAAATATGGATGGTATGTTATGGGTGGAGCATACTCTCGAATTTACTCTCAATGGAATTATATCGGATGTAGCTTGGGCCATCGGAGAACTCGAAAAGGTTAGTCACAGTGGAGTTGCCGCTATTGTTAAAACGAAACAAGGATTATCGATATTAGTTGGATACTCTAAAAAACTCAAATCCGAATCGGCACTTAAATTTAAAAAATCCGAACTTAATTCGGCTAGAATAATGTCCGAATCTCCGTCTAAAACTTGGATATTATCCAATGTCGATGGAGAAATAGCTAAAGTATTGGTAAATACAATATAATAAGTTAGAGGCAGCTAGATATTTAGCTGCCTCTTTTATATATCATAAATCACTATACTATAAATAGATCTGATACTTAATCATAATCGTCACCTCTAAATAGTATGTAAATTTAAACACTTCTTTTTATTGAAAATATGAAAAATAAAGTCTATTCACAAAAAGTCGCGATTATTAATAATAGAGTCGATCCATTCATTAAAATGGGGGCAGCAAAAATAGATAGTAACCTTTTTTGGAGATGGGGAGATGATAATCTATTCCCAAATGCTCTTGCTGCAATGTCCAGAAAATCAACCACGCATAGGCGAATTATAAATGATAAAGCTGATTATATTTCGGGGAAAGGATTCACATACGACACATCTAATCCAATACTAAAAAGTTTTGTTGAGTACGCAAATGGTGAAGGTGAAACTCTAAGAAAAATACTTAATAAAGTGGCTTTCGACAAATCACTATTTGGAAATGCATTTATTGAAGTCGTTACTGATGAAGCAAATACATTCATTGCAATGTTTCACCAAGACGCTTCAAAATGTAGGGTAGCTAAAGACCTTAAAAACATAATTATTCATCATGATTGGGATAACTTTAACACAAAAACAGCCGAAAAATTACCAATATTCCCAATATTTAAAAAATATAGTAATGGCACGCTTAGGTCTATAATTCACTACAAAGATTATGAACCAATGTTTGAAAATTATGGAGTACCTCCATACATTGCGGGAATGAATGTATCCGCAATTGCATATAAAACAGATAAATGGAATATCAGTAGATTGGATAACTCTTTTCAACTATCTGGAGTAATGCTACTTGATGCATCCGTAGATAGCGACGAAGAGGCGACTCAAATAGTGAAAACAGCCGAGAAGAAATTCGCAGGAAAACCAGGTCAAGTAATGTTTATGATGAAGGATAGTTCCGAAGGTGACAACTCCCGATTTATTCCTATTACAGCGAGCAATGAAGGGGATTGGAGTAAATTGCACGACCAAGCGACGACGGATATAATTGTAGCTCACTCTTGGTTTCGTTCACTTAGCGGATTGGATTACGGCGCAGGATTTAATTCCGAAAGAATTATTTATGAGTATGAAGTCGCACTTAACACTGTCATCCTTGCTGAACAAGAGGAGATTATGGAGCCGATTAAAGAGGCGATTGAGTCCATAATAAAACAGGATTGTAGTTCACTTGAGATAATAAATAGACCCCCAGCAAAATCTAAACCTCTTTATATGAAGGTATGGGAGGCAAGAAAAGCTGACGGCTTAGATTACGACCTCGAAGATCCGCTTCAACAGCTATTTGTTGCGCAGATTACTAAATATGCAATGAAAAATATTGACTAACTATAATAGTGATGATGAATAGTACAAAACCAATTATATCCCCAAATGAAGTAGTGGAAATGACATCAGGGGAAAATATAGAATTTGATCACACTCGAATTACTATACAGATTATATTAGTTAATCAACGTAGATACATTAAACCTGCTCTAGGAACTGATCTTTATAATGCAATTGTAGAGGGTAAATATAGCGACTTTACAATGAAATTAATCAAACCTGCTCTAGCATTAATTATAGCTAGAGCTATAATATATAGTCATACTGTGAGAATCGGAGCGGGAGGAGTCGCCATTCCTGTCCCTATAAACCACGCAAAGCCTTCGAAAAGCGAAATCGTAGAAGTGATGGATAATCTGAAAAAAAATGCTGATACACTCATTAAAATCGCAATAGAACATATTATAGCATCTGACTCATTCCCTGAATTCAACGCGTCTGGATCAACTTATCATACATCTACAATTGGGGGGCTAATTATTACATAACAATAACATATCAGTTGCAATACAAAAGAGGTGAGAATATTTTATATTCTCACCTCTAATTATATATTTAAATGCTTATTTTTTTGCCTTTGGCGTAAGAATGATACTCATTCTCTTTCCCTCTAACTTAGGCATCAACTCAACCTTAGCTAGATCCTCTAAGTCCGTTGCAAATCTTAGTAACAGAATCTCTCCTTGCTCCTTAAAGATAATTGAACGTCCCCTGAAAAATACATAAGCCTTAACTTTTGCACCCTCTTTCAAAAAGTTCTCTGCGTGCTTTAACTTAAAGTTGTAATCGTGGTCATCTGTCTGTGGTCCAAAACGGATCTCCTTAATAACAACTTTTACAGCTTTTGCCTTGATCTCTTTAGCTTTCTTCTTCTGTTGGTACAAGTATTTCTGATAATCAGCAATACGACATACAGGCGGTTCTGCTTTCGGTGAGATCTCAATTAAATCTAGTTCCATCTCATTAGCTAACTTGATAGCCTCCTTGATAGATAGAACTAATGGAACTTGAACATTATCTCCAACAAGTCGTACTTGTTGAGCTGTTATAAGTTCATTGATTTTGTGTAGAGCCTCTTTCTCGACTCTTCCTCTAAATCCTTTGCGGTTATTTCCCTTTGGTGGGAATGGTTTTGGTCTGGTTGTGTTTATAGCTTTGTCCTCCTAAACGTTAGTTTAATTTATATTTTATTTATTTATTTTTGCTGCATCAATCTCGCCCTTTACAAGCTCTGATACCATAGATGCAAAATCTTCAATACTCATAGCACCCTTATCTCCCTCTCCTTGTACTCGTAACGATACCTCATTATTCTCCTGCTCTTTCTCGCCTACAATCAGTGAAAATGGAATACGTTTCATCTCATTATCACGAATCTTTCTACCGATCTTCTCATTTCGTAAGTCTACCTGACTGCGAATATCGCAATTATTTAACAACTTTGAAACTTTTTCTGCATATTCATTGTATTTTTCGCTAATTGGTAGCACTACAACTTGATCTGGTGCTAACCATAACGGAAATTTACCCGCAGTATGTTCCAATAGAACTGCAATGAATCGCTCCATTGATCCAAATGGTGCTCTATGGATCATAATAGGTCTATGTGGCTTGTCATCTGATCCTGTATAGGTCAAATCAAACCTCTCTGGTAAATTATAATCAACTTGGATAGTTCCTAGTTGCCATTTACGTCCCAAAGCATCCTTTACCATAAAGTCTAGTTTCGGTCCATAAAATGCAGCCTCTCCATACTCTATTACTGTGTTTAAACCCTTTTGCTTCGATGCCTCAATAATGGCACTCTCTGCTTTTTCCCAATTCTCGTCACTTCCAATATACTTCTCAGTATTGCTTGGATCTCGCAGCGAAATTTGTGCCGTATAGTTCTCAAAACTTAATGTCTTGAAGATATATAGTACAATGTCAATAACTTTTTGAAACTCCTCTAACAATTGGTCTGGTCTTACAAATAGATGTGCATCATCCTGTGTAAACCCTCGTACCCTTGTCAATCCGTGAAGCTCTCCACTCTGCTCATATCTATAAACTGTTCCAAATTCAGCAAATCTAATAGGTAGATCCTTATATGAACGTGGCTTTAATTTATAAATCTCACAGTGATGTGGACAATTCATTGGCTTTAATAAAAACTCCTCTCCCTCATCTGGTGTAGTGATAGGTTGAAATGAATCCTTGCCATATTTTGCATAGTGACCCGACGTTACATACAAATCCTTCATCCCAATATGAGGAGTGATAACTTGCTCATAACCATACTCCTTCTGAACTGAACGTAGAAAATTTTCCAATCTCTCTCGTAGGGCTGCTCCTTTAGGTAACCATAAAGGAAGTCCTTGTCCAACTCTAGGTGAAAATGCGAAAAGTTCTAACTCTTTACCCAATTTCCTATGATCACGCTTCTTTGCCTCTTCTAGCATTGCCAAATACTCTGTTAGCATTGCCTTCTTAGGATAAGTTACTCCATAGATACGAGTTAACATCTTGTTCTTCTCATCACCTCTCCAATAAGCTCCTGCAACTGACATAAGTTTTATCGCTTTGATATAACCCGTATTTGGCAAGTGTGGTCCACGACATAGATCCGTAAAGACTCCATTGGTGTACAAACTTATAGTGCCATCTTCCAATGCACTAATTAGCTCAATCTTATATTGATCGCCCTTATCTGTAAAAATCTTTAGAGCGTCTGCCTTACTGATCTCGGTTCTAACTATCGCCTCTTTATTGCGAGCTAGCTCCTCCATCTTCTTCTCAATCTTAACTAAATCAGATTCAGTTATTACTGTTGGTGAATCTACATCATAGTAAAAACCTGTCTCAATACTTGGTCCAATACCAAATTTGATGCCAGGATACAAAGACTCTAGTGCTTCAGCTAAAAGATGTGATGAAGTGTGCCAAAACGTCTGTTTTGCCTCTGCATCATCCCATTTATGTAGCTTTAAAGTACATGACTCATTTATCGGTAGTGACAAATCACAAACTGTACCATTTACTGTAGCGCAAAGAACATCTGATGCCAATCGAGAACTGATACTCTCTGCTACCTGCATTGCTGTAACTCCTTGTGGATATTCTCTTACCCCACCATCAGGAAATGTTACTTTAATCATTTCGTTACTCATCGTTCCTTATTTAAAGTGACCTAATATTAATATTCAGATCTTATTAATTTATAAATTAATCACTGGATCTGGCAGATCTTTTACTGACACATCTCGACCTTTATCTCGTTCATATCTACGAAGTGGATTTCTTGTCATCTCCTTATGTCGCTGTCTACTCCTGTAAATATCAATCGCCATATATATAGCCTCACGCATAGAGCTTTCATCTGCTTGGTTACGACCAGCAATATCATAGGCTACTCCATGATCAGGACTAGTTCTAATCACTCGTAAAGATCCTGTGACATTCACTCCCTCTGGCGTTAATGCCTTGAATGGAGCTAAACCTTGATCGTGATACATAGCCAAAACTGCGTCATATTTTGTGTATGAGCGAGATGCAAACAATCCGTCTGCTGCAAATGGTCCAAATGCCAAAATACCATCTTTAGAGGCCAATTCTATTGCAGGTTTGATAACTGTCATCTCCTCGCTTCCAAGTAAACCGCCATCGCCAGAGTGTGGATTTAGTGCCAACACAGCTATACGAGGCTCAATAATAGAAAAATCTGCTATTAACGTCTCTCTTAACTGCTTTAATTTAGATACAATCTTTTCACTCGTTATCTGAGAACTAACCTGAGATACAGGAACGTGCATTGTAACCAAACCAACCTTTAACAACTCACTACACATCAGCATTAATGGCTCACCTTCAAATTCATGCGCAAAAAACTCAGTATGACCAGTGAAACTAAAACTCTCACTCTGTACACTCTCCTTGCTAATCGGTGCCGTGACAATAACATCTATTAATCCTGCCTTATAATCGCTACTTGAACGAAGGAGTGCTTTTACAGCAACTTCTCCACCAGCCTTACTGATTACTCCAGGCTCTATCTTTATCTCATCTGTTGTTACATTGATAAGATTTATCTTCTTTGCATTTGCTTCTGACGCAGAACTAATCAAATTATACTGGAAATCTCCAATATTAGACATCTTGTTCTTATAAAATGAAATAGCTTTTGCTGAGCCATAAATAATAGGTGTGCATAACTCACACATACGGTTATCCGCAAGTGTTTTTATTATAACTTCACATCCAACTCCATTTGTATCGCCGAGGGTAATACCAACCCTTATCTTTTGTTCACTCATAAGTATATTCTTTCAATTCACAAAGATATAAAATATTAGCAAACAATAATTAACAACACACAATAATTTATAGATCAATCCTAAGATTAATACTGTTTATCAATATTATCTGTAATTTTAATATAAATATAACGTTAATCCACTCATTTCTATTGCTCAATCAACAACTTGTAGCTATTATTACAGAAAAACCGAAGACTTCAAATCAATTGAAATCTTCGGTTTGTTTTATTTATTTGACACAAATGCACTACATAAATAGCGCAGTAGGATCGCAGAGAACTATAAATTAATATATCTCCTTTTTTGCTGCCTTCAAGGTGTTTTTCATAAGAGAGATAATCGTCATTGGACCAACTCCTCCTGGAACTGGTGTGATATAACTACACTTAGGTGCAACTTCGTCAAACTTGACATCTCCCAATAGTTTCCAACCTGACTTTGTCTTATCACTCTTAACTCGAGTAATACCAACATCTATAACTACAGCTCCTGGCTTTATCATATCTCCCGTAACAAACTCCGAAATCCCAATCGCTGCAACGACAATATCTGCTGAAGCAACCATCTCTTTAAGGTTTTTTGTGCGCGAATGACAAATAGTAACAGTACAATCCCATCCCTTTTGAGATAGTAAATTAGCCATTGGGCGTCCAACGATATTACTTCGACCCAAAACAACACAATGCTTTCCTGATGTCTCAATATTATAATATTTCAACAATGACAAAATACCATCAGGTGTCGCAGGTAGATACGAAGGTAGTGAAGAGATCATACGACCACTGTTAACAGGGTGAAACCCATCAACATCCTTCTTTGGATCTATAGCCTCAATAACTTTCTGCTCTGAGATATGTTTCGGAATCGGTAGCTGCACAATAAATCCATCTACTGAATCATCACCATTAAGTTTGGCGATCTCTGCTAACAACTCCTCTTCTGTCGTAGACTCTGGAAGACGAATAATTGTAGAGTCAAATCCAACCTCATTACAGCACTTCTCTTTGTGTCCAACGTAGGTTTGACTCGCTCCATCATCACCAACAAGTATTGCAACTAAATGTGGTGCAGATTTACCATCTGCCACCATCGAAGCAACCTCTATTGAGATCTCTTTTCGGAGAGCTGCCGCAACCTCCTTACCATCAATAATTGTCATATATTTTATTTTTTGTTTTACAAAGATACGAATTCTTTAAACATGAAAAAAACTCAACTACTATTTTTTTACGAAATATTAACTACGCAGATAACAACTGTTTTATTCAAATAAAGTCGGGACTGTTACTGGAGCTGCGATTCCTAAATGTGAATAAGCAAGTTCTGTCGCCTCTCGACCACGAGGGGTACGCTTCAAAAAACCCTCCTTTATCAAAAATGGCTCATAAACCTCCTCTATAGTCTCACTATCCTCCCCCACTGCAGTAGCTATCGTAGTTATTCCAACGGGGCCACCTTTAAATTTATTTATAATAGTCGTTAAGATCTTATTATCCATATGATCCAATCCATGAGCATCAATATTTAGTGCCGTTAGAGCATATGTAGTTATATCTAAATCAATTGTTCCATTACCTTTAACCATCGCAAAATCACGCACTCGTCTCAACAGTGCATTAGCAATACGAGGTGTTCCCCTACTTCGCAACGCAATCTCTAAAGTAGCTTGAGGTTCAATCCCAATATTTAGGATCGAGGCTGAGCGTTTTACTATCCCTGCCAGAGTCTTTGAATCATAATACTCTAAGTGGCATTGTATCCCAAAACGCGCTCGTAGCGGACTCGTAAGCAATCCACTTCGGGTTGTAGCTCCTATCAACGTAAATGGATTAAGATCTATCTGAATAGAGCGAGCACTCGGACCTTTATCCAAAACTATATCAATTTTGTAGTCCTCCATTGCGGAATACAAATACTCTTCAACAATAGGACTCAATCGGTGAATCTCATCGATAAAAAGAACATCTCCTTCATTAAGATTTGTTAACAAACCTGCTAAATCTCCCGGCTTATCCAAAACAGGTCCAGAAGTAACCTTCATGGATGTTCCCATCTCATTACAGAGAATATTTGCAAGTGTTGTCTTCCCAAGTCCTGGAGGTCCATGCAAAAGAACGTGATCCAAAGACTCTCCTCGCATTAGTGCAGCCTTAATAAAGATAGTTAAATTCTCAACGATCTTATCTTGTCCACTAAAATTATCTAACTCTTGAGGTCTGATCTTGCACTCATAATCCAAATCACTATCTAAATTACGTATAATATTACTCTCTGACATATATTGAATTGTTATGTGTGTGTGTTGAAAAAACTATTAAAACTTACTATAATTAAAATACAGACCATTACAAATATCTGCAAAGCAAAGGAACTAGTCGCATAAATTAAACAATTTCTGCAACTGTGAATGTGCTACCTCCTATAAATATCATATCCAAATCTGTTGCCATCTCTTTAGCTCTAGATATTGCAGATGGAATATCTGCAACAACCTCACCTTGTAGCCCATGCAACATAGCTAAATCTGACAAATCTGATGCAGGAAGTGCCCTTTCGATCTTTGCCTGTGTAAATATATAGTAAGCCTTCTTAGGCAATAGAGGTAGAACCTCTTTTAAATCTTTATCATTAACGAACCCAACTACCATATATAAATTTTCAAACTTTTGATTATTTATCTGGTTACAGACAATCTTCAATCCATGACCGTTATGTCCAGTGTCGCAAACCGTAAATGGTGCAGTCGATAGTACTTGCCACCTCCCATTTAAACCAGTCTTTCGCGCAGCATATCTGCACCCATCCAAAATAGCTCTAGTACTGATATTTAAATTTGTATCTGTATTCAAAAGATGTAATGCTCCCAGTGCAGTTATTATATTTTTTGATTGATACTCTCCCAAAAGATCCAAATGGACACTAAACGAACTATTGTTACGATTACATACTATATTAAATAGATTTGAATCAACAGCTACTTCAATATCGGATACCGTAAATAAGTCTCCAGCAAATACAATCTTAGATCTCTCTTCAATTGATTTCGCCTTAAATACAGGAGAACTTACAGAGTTATATTCGCCAATTAAAACGGGAATACCTCTCTTTATAATACCAGATTTTTCAGCTGATATTTGCTCTATAGTATCACCTAAAAGAGCCACATGGTCAAAACCTATATTTGTTATTACACTCAATATCGGAGTGATTATATTTGTAGCGTCTAACCTACCTCCAAGTCCTGTCTCTATTATCGCAACCTCTACCCCCTTATCTCTAAAATGATCAAAAGCAATCCCAACATTCATCTCGAAAAAAGATAGAGACATAGAGTCCATCTTAATCTTATGCTTAGCAACAAAATCAACAACCTCTTGCTCACTAATCATCTCATTATCAACCTTGATTCGCTCTCTAAAATCCTTCAAATGTGGCGAAGTGAAAAGACCGACTCTATAACCAGCACTCTGTAATACAGAGGCTAAAATATGAGATACTGACCCCTTCCCATTTGTCCCTGCTATATGGATTGTCTGAAACGTTGAGTCTGGTGAATCTAGGTATTTATTAAACTCTATCGTTCTCTCTAATCCTGGCTTATAGGCAGAGATGCCCTCTCTGTCAAATACCGGAAAACTGTTAAATAGAAAATTTATTGTCTCTTTGTAGTTCATCTTAATATATAATTTGTTTGCTAGACCTAAGGGAGTTAAATTAAATGAGACCTCTTTCTTACTCTATATGAAACGTAGTATAATAGACTCAAAAATAGAGTATAGATAGATAATCGCCCTACATAATCTCCTGCTTTCGTATATAACGTAATTTTATCACAACTCTTCACTGTGCCACTCATAGAGTCCTTAACCCAGCCCTCACTCTTTGACACAACCTCTCCTCTTTGGTTGATAATTGCAGAGATTCCTGTATTTGCACTACGAACTATTGATCGACGTGTCTCGACTGCCCTAAATCGAGAGTAGTTCATGTGATGCTTATAGCCGAGCGCATCTCGCCACCAACCATCATTAGTTATAACGCTCATTAAAGTAGCGCCATTGTGGACAAACTCTGAAAAATAAGAACCATATATTGACTCATAGCATATTGCTGTACCAAGATTCACTCCAATCGGAGAGGTGAAAACCCTTCGCACAGAATCAACTCCTAACCCTCCAGTTGTCCCCCCTAAATCTACAATTAAAAACTTAAACATATTTACAATAGATTTATAAGGCATAGACTCTGCTCCTACAACGAGTTTTGATTTGTGGTGAATCTGAACAACTTCCGAAGTATCAATTGCTAACGCACTATTGTATATATCATATAGACGTCCGCCACTATTCCTTGCCGTTTCACTAATCGGATCTCCTTCATTGTAAAATCGCTTTGTCATCGCTCCAACAATAATCTCTGCTTGAGGATAATTTTCAGCTAGAAAATCACGGTACTGATTTATAGTAAAACTTCGATCCAAAGCACCCTCATCAACCGAACCAAAAGCGGTCTCTGGCAATATAATAAAATCAACACCCTCAGGAGCCGACTCTGCTAAAGATAATATGATGTCATTTTGAATCCTCTGTCCAGTGTTAAATTTATCTTTATATGGATCTATATTAGGTTGAATTACTTGGACTGTAACATCCTCTCCAACCTCCTCATAGTTGTAAAACATGAATATTGAAACAACCATGGGTACTGCAACAAACAAAGCAGTCATTGCATACAAAAAAAGATGTGACTGCTGTCTGCTTACTGTCGATTGCTCTCTCCGTGCAAGAAAAGTCTCATATATCAATATATTACACAACAGAACCCATAGTGTTCCGCCAAATATCCCAGTGTACTCATACCATTGAACCAACTTGATATCATTAGCAAAACCATTGCCAAGCATTATCCACGGAAACGAGATGTCTCCATATGTATATAGCATCTCCATCGAGATCCAACAAGTAACAAAAATAGTATATGCAAGAGGCTTGGGTGCTCGCTTACTTACATAGTGAAAAAGCATGAAGGAACCCCCAAATAACACAACTGTAATTAACACAGAGAGTATAGCTCCAATCGGAGCAGCATACCAAATCCACCACGTTGTGATCCCACTCCATAGACCAAGAGTCAATGACGTAAAACCAAACATTTTCCACCAATCACTCTTTGAATCGCTAAACTTTTGACTTATGTATAATAGTGGGACTAAGGAGCACAAAAGTGTAACTCCACTAACCTCCAACCACCCAAATGAGAGTAGTATTGCACTTAAAAGTGATAAGATAACGTTATTTATCATTTTTTCCTTATATTTATCTGCAAAGATAGAATATAATTTATTATTTTTGCATCTTATATCGTTGCATTATGTGGTTAGAAATATTTATTAGAGGTTTAATTGTTGGCTTTGCGGCGTCTATTCCGCTTGGCCCTATTGGTGTGCTGTGTATTCAAAGAACTCTCAGCAAAAATCATAAAGCCGGATTCATATCCGGATTAGGTGCAGCTAGTGCAGATACAATATTTGCATCAATAGCATTCTTCTCGTTATCAATAGTAATGTCATTTATTGAGGATCATATGAGCTTGATAAAACTCATTGGAGGGGCGTGTATTCTAGGCGTAGGTACTAAAATTTTTATCACGAACCCAATAGTCCAGATTAGACGCAATCGAGCGGGAGTAACAAATATATGGCAGGATTACATAACAGTATTCTTCTTTACACTCGCAAACCCTGCATTTATTCTAATATTTGTAGCTCTGTTTACAGCACTCGGGGTTAGTGTAGAGTCTAGCCACTTTTGGCACGGAGTGGTTATGGTGATTGGAGTATTCTTTGGATCTGCAACATGGTGGTTCTCAATAACATTCGGAGTCAACTTAATACGAAACAAATTTAGACCTAGACACCTTCTTTGGATAAATAGAGTCACTGGTGCGATAATTATGGCACTAGGAATGATAACAATACTTTTAATATTTGTAAATACACCTATCGATGGAATGCTACCCGAATAAAAAAATTATTATCGCAATAGATGGTTTCTCTTCTTGTGGGAAAAGTACATTCGCTAAAAATATAGCGGTCAAGTTGGGCTATGTATTTATTGATACTGGTGCAATGTACAGAGCTGTTACACTATATGGAATTGACAACGGCGCAATTGTAGATGGAGTCCTAAATGAGACAAAATTAACTCAATTGCTAGATCAAATTGAAATTACATTTAAATTCAATAACAATAGAGAGGCTAGTGATATATACGTTAATGGTGCACTGGTTGAAGATAAAATCAGATCTATTGATGTTAGCAACTGCGTTAGCGCGGTTAGTGGTATGGCAAACGTCAGAGAAAAACTTGTTGCAATGCAACAAGAAATGGGCAAAAATCGCGGAATTGTAATGGACGGTAGAGACATCGGTACTGTTGTATTCCCTGATGCAGAACTGAAAATATTTATGACAGCAGACCCTTTAGTCAGAGCAAAACGTAGATATGATGAGCTTCGTGCAAAAGGAGAAGAGGTATCTCTACTAGAGATTAAAGAGAATGTTATTAGTAGAGATAACGCAGATCAAAATAGAGCCGTATCTCCACTAAAAAAAGCAAATGACGCAGTTATCCTCGATAACAGTAATATGACTATTCCACAACAAATGGAGTGGGTAGCAACTCACTTAAAAAGATTAATGTCCTAGATTATATGAATATTACCATAGATGATAAATCTGGATTCTGTTTTGGGGTAGTAAATGCAATAACCAAAGCAGAAGAGTCGTTAAGTACAATTGATAAAGTATTCTCCCTAGGTGATATAGTACACAATAGAGTCGAAGTCCAAAGATTAGAAAAATTGGGACTCGAAAGCGTTAATCACGATAAAATAGCATCTTTATCGGGAGAATCACTACTGATAAGAGCTCATGGAGAGCCACCTGTAACATACACTATTGCCGAAAAACATGGAGTAAATATAATTGATGCAACATGTCCTGTGGTCGCAAAACTTCAGAAATCAGTAGATGATGCACATAAAATAATGAAAAAATGTGGAGGTCAAGTGGTTATTTTAGGCAAAAATGGACACGCTGAAGTGATCGGTCTCGTGGGACAAACTGATGGTAGTGCTATTGTTATTGAAAATGAACTCGATTTAGAAAAACTCAATTTCAAAAAACCAATATTCCTACTATCACAAACAACACAAAGTTTATCTCTATTTGAAAGAGTTAAATCTATAATAATTCAGAAGGCACAGGATAACTCTAATGTAACAATAATGGATACAATATGTAGACAGGTAGCAAATAGAGAACCTCACCTTAAAAATTTCTCGAAAGAACATGACGTTATTGTATTTGTTAGCGGTAAGAAAAGTTCAAACGGGAAAGTATTATTTGAAGTGTGTAAAGGGGTAAACAGTCGAACATACAACATCGAAGATGAGTCTGAAATAGTTACAGAGTGGTTTGAGGGTGCTAAAAGCCTCGGAATCTGTGGCGCAACTTCAACTCCAAAGTGGATAATGAAAAGGGTAGCTGATGCTATCAATACAATAGTAAATAAATAATAGAGTTATTAAACCTAAGTAAGTTATGAGTGTAAATGTATATTTTTTAAGAGTCGTTAAATATCTATTAAAAATGGTCGTGTTACTAAGTGCTGTTTTCATATTAATGTTTGCAACTGGAACCGCAGAGGTTAGCCCAGAGGCATTTATTGCAAATTTATTCAACTCAACAAGAGGAGCTATACTATTAATTGCACTACTTGCTGTCGCACTTACATACCCTAAGTTCGGATATGTAAAGCGTACTATTACAATCGATTACAACCAATACAAAGAGGAGATAATCGCATTTATAAATAAAAGTGGATACTCTCTTTACTCTGAGAAAAATGGGGAAATAATTTTTCGTGCAACATCACCTTTCAAACGAGTTATAATGTTGGGAGATGATAAAATAGTACTCAAAAAAGAGATGAATAGCATTACTATTGAGGGGCTAAGAAAAGATATTGCAATGACAGAGTACAGACTTAAATCGCTCTCTTTAAGGGAGTAAAAGCATATTTAGAAGACATAACTGTCAAACAAATACAATACTAATCACTCGTAGCGGGTAGATAAAACTTTAAAGGAGCAGATGAAATATATAGGGAGAAAAGTAGGCTTAATCACTGCACTCTTATTGAGTGTATTCATATTGGTTGGATCGACTAAAGAGAACAAAGATTTCGGTATCGGGCGAAACATCGAGATGTTAGTAAATATGTTTCGAGATATAAATATATTTTATGTCGACGAAGTGGATTCCGACAAGCTAATGAGTGATGCTGCGAAAGGAATGATTAAGAGTTTAGACCCATATACAGACTATATCCCCGCTAGTGATATGGCTGATTTTGAATTTATGACAACGGGTAAGTATGGTGGTATCGGATCTATTATCAGGAAAAAAGGAGAGTATATTGTTATTGCTCAACCCTACAAAGAGTCGCCAGCAGATAAAGCAGGATTGAAAAGTGGTGATAAAATAGTCGAAATATCTGGAGAAAATGCAAAAGGAATGACCGCCCAAAAAGTCAGCTCCCTTCTAAAAGGAGATCCAGGTAGTGTTGTAAAGATGAAGATAGAGCAGTTTGAAGATGGTGTGATTAAACCAATTTCGATAAAAAGAGAGAAAATAGCAATATCTGGAGTCCCATACTTTAACTTTGTTAGCGATAGCATTGGATATATACAACATAGTGACTTTACAGAGGGGTGTTATGACGATATGCTAAGTGCATTTATGACACTTAAAAATAGTGGCAAATTAAAAGGACTGATACTCGACTATCGTAGTAATGGTGGAGGAATCTTGCAAGAAGCAGTTAAAATACTCTCAATATTCCTTCCTCAAGACACTGAAGTTGTGAGTATTAAAGGTCGCACAAAACAAACAACAGAGATATTCAAGACAAAAGATAAACCCATAGATATAGATATTCCTATAGTTGTATTGACTAGTAGTGGAAGCGCTTCGGCTGCGGAAATTGTTGCTGGAGCTTTGCAGGATCTTGATAGGGCTGCTCTCATAGGACAACGAACTTTTGGTAAAGGATTAGTCCAAACAACTAGACCTATTGGTTATGATGCTTACCTCAAGATTACAACAGCTAAATACTATATACCTAGTGGAAGATGTATTCAAGCAATGGACTACACGCATAGAAATGAAGATGGTAGCGTTGGTGTTGTTCCAGACTCTATGATCTCTGAGTTCAAAACAAAAGGTGGACGTAAGGTATATGACGGCGGAGGTGTGATGCCAGACATAAAAATAGACCCAGAGTATATAAACAGATTTGTTGCTGTTCTTTACGCTAAAGGATATATACATGACTTTATTGATATGTATCGTAAAGATAATCCTCTTAAAGTTAAAAATGAAGAGTTTAATCTTTCCGATGAAGACTATACCCTATTCACGCAATTTATGAGTGATAAAGATGTTGAATTCGAGTCTGAAAGCAAAAGAACTCTAAATAAACTAATCGAAAACTCTAAACAAGAGAAATTTCATGAGAATATAAAAGAGCAATTGATTGCTATTCAAAGTCACCTTAAAGATGACAAAGAGAGCGGGCTTAAACTATACAAAAAGGAGATTAAAGAGATAATTGAAGATGAAATTACTCTTATATACCAATACGAACAAGGGGTGACTAAACGCAGAATCGCAAAAGATAAGGTTGTCACAAATGCAATAGAACTCCTTAATGATAGTGCCAGATATAATGATATTATATTAAATCAAGACACTTCGAAAAAGTAATCTAATACAATTAAATAATTGAGGTTATGAAACTTGCCTTTTTGAAAATACTCCAAAACCTTTCATTCCGAAATCGAATAACTATAATAATATTCGGAGTCTTGATTGGTTCATCATCCCTGTTTTTTACTTGGCACATGACCAATGAGCTGAAAGATAAAGAGAGATATGATGTGGAGTTGTGGGCATTAGCAATGAAACATGCGGAGGGGTATGATATTAATGACCCAATATCATTGCACATCATTAAAAAAAATAATAATATTCCTTTCATTATTACGGACTTAAACCTCAAAGTTAAAGCGTCTCACTTAATTGAATCAGAGATAATTAACCACCCAGATAGATTAAGAGAACAAATTGAAGAGTTCTCGCACGAAAACCCACTACAATTAATATCTGTATATGGGGGGGCAACATACTATCTTTTCTATGGAGAGTCGAGTCTATTAACTAGACTATTCATATTCCCATACATACAACTATTCTTGATAACTATATTCATTTTGCTTTGGTATCTCACATTGAGGTCAACAAAACACAATGAACAAGATAGGGTTTGGGTGGGTTTAGCGAAAGAGACTGCTCACCAACTTGGAACTCCAACCTCTTCGCTATTAGGTTGGTTGGAATACCTGAAATCACAACCTATTGACCAGAGTGCTGTGGAGGAGATGGGCAAAGATTTAACTAGGCTATTGAAGGTTGTTGACAGGTTCTCTAAAATCGGATCTGAAACATCTTTAATACCATTAAATGTTAATGAAATTATTGGTAATAGCGTACTCTACTTCAGGACTCGTGCCCCTAAAAATGTTACGATAGGATACAATGGACTTGCAATCGCTCCCGTGCAAGCGAATATTAATGAGACTCTTTTTGAATGGGTAATAGAAAACCTTTTGAAAAATGCTCTCGATGCACTACAAGGTAGAGGTCAAATTAATGTGAATATATCGTATGATAACGAAAATATACATATAGATATAAAAGATACAGGAAAAGGAATTGCTCAATCTAACTTTAAAAAGATATTTGAACCCGGTTTTACAACCAAAACAAGAGGCTGGGGTTTAGGTCTGTCTCTAAGTAAAAGAATTGTAGAGGAGTACCACAAAGGGAAAATTAGTGTGACAGAGTCTGAAATAGAAAAAGGTACAACAATTAGAGTGTCGGTTAAAAGAGTTGTCTGAAAAGTGAGACAAAAGATATTATTATGAAATATATATTTAGCTTAATGGTTATTTTTGCCATCTCGGCATGTGTCTGGGACGATAAAACACCGAGTATAGTGGAGTACAAATCGTTTATAAAAAACGGAGATGACGTTCCTAGCTTCTCAATTGCAGCAACTGACGGCAGTCCTTTCTATAGCGATAGCATAGACAAAATTACAATTATATACCTCTTTTGGAGTAAATGCCCCGATTGCGCAAACACAACTAAGGAGATTATGGAGCTATGGAACGAGAGCTTAATCGATGATGAAAGTGTTGATATGATATCTATCGCTAGAGGAGATGGAAAAACACCTCAAAATGAGATTGAAATGTATTGGAATAATATGTTTAACACTAAACCTAATACCCAAATCCCTAGACTATTATTTGATGAACACAAAGAGATATTCAACTTATTTGCAGATGCAGGTGTACCTAGATTCTATCTAACTAATAATAAGAAAGAGGTTATGTGGCAATTGCAATCTCCGATGGTTACTAAAGAGGAGATATTGGCACAAATAAATACTATAAAAAATCAATTATAGTATGGACTCATTATACAATGATGCTTCCAAGATGACGCATGAAGTATTCGGAAATCAATCCATTTCACTTGATCCTGTCGTACTAACCGATGTTATAGAACCTATAGCTTTAAGTAGTTGCATAACTTTCAAAATACTGACTATTGTACTATTCCTTGCATACACATACTATATGTACTATTTTAAGGGATATATACGCTCTAGCTTTTCTGCCACGTTTAGACCAAAAATATTAGAGAAACTAATGGTAGAGAATAGCTATATATTTGAAACTTTTATGAGGTTCATTATAATAAGTGGTATCATTACAGTAAGTCTCGCAACTCTAAGAATATTGGAGATTACTAACCCATATTTAACCCTAAATATAAGCGCAAATACATCTCCAGATATAAAAGTTTTTGCTATACTAGCTCTAATTACTCTAATATATTTATTCAAATTAACATCACTATATTTAGTCGGTAAATTAACTTATTCAGATATATTTATAGCATCTTTAATCCGATATTTAAAACTCAATATAATATCATATACACTTATACTCATACCCCTTTATCTCCTACTATATCAATCATTTGGAATTTGGCAAACAATTTTATTATCTTTAATCGCCATTAGTATTGTATTGATCTCCTTTTTACTCTTTTTTAATAGTTATAGACTCTTTATTCAGCAAAAAGTTTCTATTTTATATTGGTTTTTGTATCTTTGTGCCGTCGAATTTTTACCATTAAGTTTGGTAATACTTTTAGTGTGTAAGAATCTACCGTTATATTAGATATCAAAAATATTAGTGCTTTGAAAATTAGCAATATACTTGTGTCACAGCCCGTGCCTGTGGTTATAGAAAAATCACCTTTTAGTGATATTATACAAAAATTTAAACTTAAAGTTGCATTCAATCCGTTTCTTAGAATCGAAGGGGTAAACCTTAAAGGATTTATTGCGCAAAGAGTAAATATTTTAGAACATACAACTATTATATTTACTACTAGAGGAATGATTGACAACTTCTTTAGAATTTGCGAAGAGTCAAGAATTACAATTCCTGACTCAATGAAATATATCTGTAATACGGAGACTGTTGCTCTATATATGCAGAAGTATATCGTATATCGTAAACGTAAAATATCTTTCGCAGACGGTACGTTCTCTAACTTTATGGAGCTTATTATTAAGAATAGAAGTGAAAAACTATTACTTACATTAGCTGACCCATATAAGCCTGAGATCCCTGATGCTATGGAGAAATTGAAGCTTAACTTCTCAAAAGTTATCCTCTCTAAGACTGTTAGCGCAGACCTTTCAAAGATAGCACTAAAAGATTATGACCTTTTAGTATTTTACAGTCCTAACGAAATCGCAACTCTTGTTGCTGAGTATGGAACGGAAAATCTACCTATGATCGCAACTTTTGGTGAGGGAACTACTCGTGCTGCAATAAATGCAGGGATTAGTGTCAATGTAATGGCTCCAACTCCAAAAGCACCTTCAATGTCTAAAGCAATAGAACTATTCCTTACGGAATTGAAAAATTGTGACGTAGCTCCAACAATAAATGAGATCACAGATAACAAAAATGTTGATGAGTTCATTAAGGCTCAAGAGGCAAAACTAGTAAAGAAAACTAGAACTAGAAAAGTTACAACAACTAAATAGTGATGGATAAAGTAATGGATAACTCTCTTACCAAAAAAGAGCGACTTTGCGGGAAGAGTGTTATCGCAGAGCTTTTTCAATCAAATAACTCCCTATTCTGCTACCCTTTTAAGTGTCTATGGGGAATACCTCCTGAATTTCAAAATACGAAAATTGAGGAGAGTAATGATAGCTCTAGTAGAGTTAGTGTGCTATTCTCTGTCCCGAAACGAAAAGTAAAGCGTGCGAATAAACGCAACCTTCTTAAACGTAGAATGAAAGAGGCATATCGCCTAAACAAACACTCTTTGGTCGAATTAGTACAAGAAAATAACAAGAACCTGAACGTTGCTCTATTGTATGTTGCTGCGGATATTATAGAGTATCCGAAAATTGAAGCCGCAATTAAAACTCTACTTCTTGAAATCGAAAAAGCTAATAAATAGAGTCCTTATATCTCCATTGCTACTCCTTATATGGATATACCGTAATTGTATATCTCCATTTACTACTCCTTCATGTAGATTTACACCAACTTGTTCGGCTTATGCTATTGAGGCTCTAAAACGTCATGGCTTAATCAAAGGTGTATGGTTGACGGTGAGGCGTCTTGCGAAATGTCATCCTTGGGGTGGAAGTGGTTACGATCCTGTACCGTAAGGTACTTATTAATGTAGTAGCCATACAGCACTGCCTTCTAAAGGCAATGTGTATGCTAGTTTACTACAAGTAACAAAATAAATATTACAAATCTTCGTCTGGCGCGAATTCTGGCGTTTCAAATGCAGTCTTACCATCTAAATTGAACTTTAAATAGGTAATTGTAAATCCATCTGCAAGAAATAGACCCTCATATCTTGTCTGTATAGACAAAACATCATCTGCATATCCACTACCGTATATATCATTACAACACTCTGCTAACGGAAGGTTGTTTAATGTAATATTAGCCTTCGTATACTCATGCAAATGTTGACTATCAGTCTTCAGATTAACATGGCCATTAGGCTCTAAAAAACCTGAATATAGAGATAGAAACTCTGGTGACGTTAAACGCTTCTTTACTCTATCCTTCTTTAACTGAGGATCTGGAAAAGTTATCCAAATCTCACTCACCTCATTCTTTGCGAAAAATGAACTGATAAACTCTATTCGAGTACGAAGAAATCCAACGTTAAACATACTGTTCTCAGTTGCTGTCTTTGCTCCTCTCCACATCCTTGCTCCCTTTATATCAACTCCGATGAAGTTTTTATCAGGAAATTTAGCCGCTAAATTTACGGTGTACTCACCTCTTCCACAACCCAACTCAAGAACAATTGGATTACTATTTTTAAAAAACTTCTCGCCCCATTGACCCTTTAACTCATGGTCTTTGCGAAATATATCATCAAACTCAGGTTGAATAAGGTTTGTGAAGGTTAAATTTTCTTGAAATCTTTTGAATTTATCTTTTCCCATTACTAAGAAACTGTTTAAAATTTATCTATATATTATTTATTATCTACAATTACGCAGTGTGGCGCGAAGTGAGCTGCACTATAGAACGATCTAGTGAATAGTTTAAAAAATTTAATGTAAAGTTTAACAGTCTATAAAAAACTGCTAAACTTTACATCTATATGTTTTACTATCTATTCTAAATTCCAGATGGATTAATCTCAATCCCAACAGCATGAATAGACTTTATACTACCCTTATTATGAGAGATGCAAAACTTATAACTCCCATTATTTAATTTTACTCTATCCCTAAATGGAATGACAACACTACGATAGCGACTAATACCCCTCTCTCTTGGAATATTAGCAACCGTTATATGGTCAACCTCAATACTTTTGGTCGAATCACTTGTCACTACACTCAAAACCAGATCCTCATCATTATAATCTTTGTTTACTCGCAATATAAAAGACAACTCAAATAAAGAGAGTGTATCTTCATTATTATAATCAATGCAGATGGTATCAACCCCACTCCAAAGAGTAGGGTTTGTCTGTTCAATAACAGCTACATAAGGATTAATGCAACTACCTAAAAGTGTTGCAAAAAAAAGTATTACAATAATCTTTAAACGAATATCCATAACTACTTACGACTCGTTGCTCTCGTTTTTAGGTTTAGCATCTACTTTATCTCTATTTTTAAAACGCCTATTTCCATTCCTACGTGGTTTATTAGGTGTTTTTGCTGCATCGTCCTTATCACTACTAACCTTCGGTGTATCCTTAATTACAGGCTCTGGTTGCGGAGTCGGACTCTTAGGCACTACATTATTTTGTTCAGGTTTAACCCTATTATTCTGTGGTTTTTGTTGGTTGGGTATCCTTTTCCTTTGTGGTCTTTGACCCTCCTTAGGTAAACTGCCATCTTTAGCAACGCTATTATCCGTCGATTCAGTATTAGGCTTTACACCACTAGGTTTTGCTCCATTACGTGGCTTATTGTCTCCATTTTGACGCTTACGGTTCTTATTGTTCGCTCTCTTTGTACTGTCAAAACGAGTAATACTATCCGCTTCAATCATATTTACAAAACTTGGCTCTACAACTACCTTTGGTCGTGAACGCTCATCAACCATAGTGTCAACCTTCTGACCCCTCTTATTTATCTCAATAATCTCTTTTACTCGACGAATAGGAAGAGTTACCAAACCTACCATAGAGTGAGGACTTGTACTAAAGGTCATTGTCCCTGCAAGTATATCATTCTTA
>CAMQVY010000003.1 GCA_947038405.1 uncultured Rikenellaceae bacterium
GGATTTTGGAGTGGAGAAACTCAACTTAGTACGTGATATTTTCGCAAATGGATAATGCAGCGACTATTGCAAGGAGATACTAAGCAGATGTATTTGCTATGTAGTAATAGTGTAGAGTTGCCAAATTAATGTATTAGGTTGGAAACATTGCTATTTTCAACCCTAATTTTGTCAATCCAAATTTAAGTTGTACTTTTGTTGTACTCTTTATATCAACAAAGGCTGGGGAAACCTGCCTTCTAAATTAATCGGGGCGGGCATTTTTATGCTCGCACCTCTTACTATACGGTTTGGTGGTTTCACCTCCCGTGTAGAGTATTAATGTACCTACTGCCTTTGTTGGTGAAATGCAACGGGTCAGGCGAAATCACCTTTTTTATTTCACTGCCCGATTGTTTAATCACTTTAAAACTAAGGCTATGGAGCAAAGACACAAGGTGAGGTTATCAACCTCAAGCACATTTGTTTTATAGTAAAATGAGATTAAAAGGCTCTACATCTATCTTTAGCTTTTTCAGTATCGTTATCTACGTGTTCACGACTACAAGGAGCAACCATTGATCTAGCCCCTTGACAGTGATTTCAAGAAGTATTATACAGAGCTACAAAAATTAAATTAATTACAATGGGCTGAAAATAGAGATGTTTTCAGCTTTTTTTGTTAGAGTTACATATTTTTCATTACATTTGTAGCGACTTACATATTTGCTAAAGCAGGGAAACCTGCCTAATCAAGACAGGCATATCTTTTATGCCTGATTTGCTCCATACGGTGGTTTCGCACCCCCGTGTTGGAGTGTTAATGCACCCACTGCTTTAGCGAGTGTAAGTCAACGGGTCAGGCGAAATCACCTTTTTTTATTTCACTGGCCGATTGTTTAATCACTTAAAAAATAAGGCTATGGAGCAAAGACACAAAGTGAGGTTATCAACCTCGAGCACATTTGATTTAGAGCAAAATGAGATTAAAAGGCTCTACATCTATCTTTCACTTTTTCAGTATCGTTATCTACGTGTTCCCGACTACAAAGAGCGACCATTGATCGAGACTCTCGAAAAAGATTTTAAGAAGTATTACATTGAGTTACAACAGCAGACAGAGCGAGATCCTAATAATCATACCCTAAATCGTATTAGGGCATTTTTTGATCTACACCATAAAAAGCTCAAAGAGCTTACTGATGAATACAAGGCACAGGATAAGGAGTCGATTTAGATAAATCATATCGCTCATATCGTCAGCGATGGCAAAGGGAGGGTTTTGTTTTGGAAGGGGTCACTGTGTCATAATTGTCAAAGTGGCGTAAGAACTATCTTGAATTTGGTCCATAGAGCTTTCAAGGTAATGGTGTCAAGATGATGGCAAGAGTATTAAATATCAGCTGTATTTATTCTGAAACGATATAAAATATGATAAGCTCTACCTAAAACTCCGTTTGATCTTCTACTGCCAATTAAATATAAAAATAAAATAGGCTATCTAATACTCACTTAACGTGAATGTTAGATAGCCTATTTGTTTAAATATCTATTTTGTCTCAGTTTTGAACATTAGCTCATAACTAGCAAGACAAACTAAATTTTTAATTATGCTTTGTTAGCACTTCCAAGAACGTTGTTTACTTTGTGCATGTAAAGATCTTTAAGACCGTCACGAGCAGGACCAAGATATTTACGTGGATCAAACTCAGCAGGATTTTCGTTGAAAGTCTTACGGATAGAAGCAGTCATTGCGATACGACCATCACTATCAATATTGATCTTACAAACAGCACTTGCAGCAGCTTTACGAAGTTGCTCTTCTGGGATACCAATAGCATCTTTCATTGCACCACCATTACTGTTGATTACAGCAACTAGGTCTTGAGGTACAGAAGAAGCACCATGAAGAACGATAGGGAATCCTGGGATACGCTTCTCGATCTCCTCAAGGATATCAAAACGCAATGCAGGTGGAATTAATACACCATCAGCATTAACTGTACACTGAGCTGGAGTGAATTTGTTAGCACCATGAGAAGTACCGATTGAGATAGCAAGTGAATCTACACCTGTTTTCTTAACGAAATCTTCAACTTGATCTGGCTCAGTATATGTGTGATGCTCTGCGCAAACGTCATCTTCAACACCTGCAAGAACTCCAAGTTCACCTTCAACTGTAACACCGTGAGCGTGAGCGTACTCAACAACTTTTGTAGTAAGTGCTACGTTCTCCTCGTATGAGTGGTGGCTACCATCGATCATAACTGATGAGAATCCCATATCAACACATGACTTACAAAGCTCGAAAGTATCTCCGTGGTCTAGGTGAAGAACGATAGGAATATTTTGTCCTAATTCTTTTGCATACTCAACAGCACCTTGAGCCATGTAACGAAGTAGCGTTTGATTAGCATACTTTCTTGCACCGCTAGATACTTGAAGGATTACTGGAGAAGATGTCTCAACACAAGCTTGAACAATAGCTTGCATTTGCTCCATGTTGTTAAAATTGAAAGCTGGAATTGCATATCCACCTTCGAAAGCTTTTTGGAACATCTCTTTAGTGTTCACTAAACCTAAATCTTTGTACGAAACCATAATTAAATTTTATTATAATAAATATTAATGTATATCTAAATTAATGACGATTATATATATATCAAGACCTATTTTGGTACCATTATATAATATCGACCATTTACGCTACAAATATAGTAAATTATATTATTAAGTTTAAGAAACTATCTAAATTTCATTGCGAAAAAGTACTATTAATACTTTAGTTTGGGAATAATGACCTCAGGAAACTCAAAAAAAATGACAAAAACGTAAACAAACTCTAAAGTAAAATAACTATCTTTGTATTAATGAAATTTTAATTATACTATTATAAGTTATGTCTGAATTTAAGTATCAAGAGCCTTTCCCATTGGGAGAGGATACAACGCAATATAGACTCCTTACAAAGGATTATGTTAAGGTTGTTGAGTGCGCAGGGCGCAAAATCCTTCAAGTTGATCCAAAAGGATTAGAACTTCTTTCAAAAGAGGCTTATGCTGACGTTTCGTTCTATTTAAGAGCGGCTCACCTTCAGAAGCTAAGCAATATTTTGAGTGATGCTGAAGCTACGGATAACGATAAATTTGTTGCATACACTATGTTGTGCAATCAAGTGGTTGCTGCGGAGGGTGAACTTCCAACTTGTCAAGATACGGGAACTGCGATTGCATCTTGTAAAAAAGGTGAAGATGTATACACTGGTGTTGATGATGCAGAGTACATATCTAAGGGTATTTATGAGACTTATGCTGAGCGTAATTTACGTTACTCACAAGTTGTCCCAATATCAATGACGGATGAGAAAAATAGTGGAAATAATCTCCCTGCACAAATTGATATATACTCAAACACTGGTCGTGAGTATAAGTTTCTTTTTATGACAAAAGGTGGCGGGTCTGCAAATAAAACATTCCTATATCAACAAACAAAAGCATTATTGAACGAAGAGAGTTTAACTCAATTTGTTAAGGATAAGATTAAAGATCTTGGTACTTCAGCTTGTCCTCCATATCACTTAGCTCTTGTGATTGGTGGAACTTCGGCAGAGTCTTGTTTGGCTACTGTCAAGAAAGCTTCAGCTGGCTATTTAGACCATCTACCAACATCTGGAAATGACGGAGGTCAGGCTTTCCGTGATCTTGAGTGGGAGGCTAAGATTCTTGAAATTTGTCAAAAATGTGGCGTTGGTGCTCAATTTGGTGGAAAATATCTTGTTCACGACGTGAGAGTAATTAGACTTCCTCGTCATGCTGCATCTTGTCCAGTGGGTATCGGCGTTAGTTGTAGTGCTGATAGAAATATTAAAGGTAAGATCACTGAGGATGGTATTTTCTTAGAGCAACTTGAGAAAAATCCAGGGCGTTTTATCCCTGAAAAAGCTCCTGCAATGAGTCCTGCTGTTGAGATAGATTTAGATGAAGGTATGGACAAAGTGCTAGAGAAACTTGCGCAATATCCTATTAAAACTAGATTAAATATTAAAGGTACATTAGTTGTTGCAAGGGATATTGCTCACGCTCGTATTAAGCAGATGTTGGACGAGGGTAAGCCAATGCCTCAATATCTGAAAGATCATCCTGTATATTATGCTGGTCCTGCAAAAACACCACAAGGAATGGCTTCTGGTAGTTTCGGACCAACGACTGCGGGACGTATGGACTCTTATGTAGGTCTGTTCCAAAGTAATAAAGGATCTATGGTTATGGTTGCTAAAGGAAACCGTTCTCAAGAGGTTACGGATGCTTGTAAGGAGCATGGTGGTTTCTATCTTGGTTCAATCGGTGGACCTGCG
Source organism: uncultured Rikenellaceae bacterium (assembly GCA_947038405.1). Classification (GTDB taxonomy): domain Bacteria; phylum Bacteroidota; class Bacteroidia; order Bacteroidales; family Rikenellaceae; genus CAMQVY01. The sequence continues at coordinate 4,334 of CAMQVY010000003.1, forward strand.
GCTATTTTAGCTAGAAATAGTATTAAGTCTGTTGAAGTGCTAGATTTCCCTGAATTAGGAATGGAGGCTGTTCGTAAAATATACGTAGAGAATTTCCCTGCATTTATCATTGTTGATGATAAGGGTAATGACTTCTTCGCTGATTTCAAACACTAAGAGATTAGTTCTTAATAAAACAATAAGCTCTGCCTGAATAGGGCGGAGCTTATTGTTTTATTAAGAACTATTTTTAACTTGCATTATTTTACTACCTTTGTGTCTATATGTACTATTTAATTGACTAGAATGAGAATAATGCAGGTAATAACACTATCTTCAGTCGGTGGAGCACAGAGAGTCCTTAGTACTTTAGCTAACTCTATGTGTGGTGACAACGAAGTTATGGTGGTGTCTACTGGTAAGGGTGTTTTATGGGGGCAGTTAGATGATCGAGTTGTAAAAGTCGTGATTCCAACTCTATGCCGATCTATATCTCCTCTTAATGACTTGCGAACCATATTCGCACTCCGAAAAATATATCGGCAATTTAAACCTGATATTATACACCTTCACTCTTCTAAAGTAGGTATAATCGGTCGTATAGCTTTTCCTAAGGATAAGATTATATATACAGTTCATGGTTTTGACTCTGTTCGTATAGCATATAGATACTATCTTCCTATTGAAAAACTAATGAAAAACCGTGCAAAGGCTATTGTAGCTGTTAGTAGTTATGATTACCTTAACCTTAAGGCTGAGGGTATCTGTGAAAATACATCTATAGTATATAATGGGGTGGATAAGATTGATCGGGACAGCACTATAAAACTACCTTTTAATAATAGTAAGAAGAATATATTAGTAGTTTCCAGATCTAAACCACCTAAAAACTTCAATCTTTTTCGAGATATTGCTATGCAACTACCTCAATATAACTTCATTTGGATTGGAAGTAAGGGTACGAACTCTTCTGTGCCCGAAAATTTAGTTTGCATGGGGGAGATCATAAATGCGTCAAGATATTTTGCTCTTTGTGATTTGTCTATATTAACTTCAGATTATGAAGGACTTCCAATGTCAATAATTGAGGCTATGAGCTTTGGTGTTCCAGTTGTAGCCTCTAATGTTGGTGGTGTATCTGAAATAGTTATTGATGGTATAACGGGTTACACTGTTGAAAATTGTGTAGATTTATTTGTCAAAAAAATACTATTAATTTTGACAAATGATAAGTTATATGAGGAAATGTCGCATAATACAGTGAAGCTCGTTCGTGAGAAACTAACTGCTGATATAATGGTCAGAGAGTATTTGGATATTTATAATAGGTGAGATGTTTTTTGTTTTTTTTGACGTAGAGAACTGCCCTACACAGGAGGCTGTGCATGATCGTGCGGAACTATGATTTTACTATTACGACTAACTGTCACACCATATTTAAAGAATAAGTTTTTTAATATAGGGTAGTACTCATACATATAGCATTTATTTGCTTATTACTTTCAGTAAATTGCTTTACTTCTGCTCTTAACCGTATTTTAAGTTGATTTTCAGATATTCCTAATTCATCAATTTTTTTTAAATAAATAGTATGATCAACACTATTTTTAACCTTATTACTATTTGAAAGAGCTGTTATCGGAAAAATAGAGGAGAGACTTAAATCAATAAATTCTGATACATTTACTGAATCATCAACGCTAAATAGTGTTTCGTAACCAATTAGCTCTATTCCTGCCGTCGAATGGTTACGAAATATTTTTTCATATTATTTAGAATTTAGTTAATTTTAGTACAGGTGTCCCAGCTGTGTTAAATATAACATCAATATTATTAAGGGAATATAGCTAAGTATGCGTAATCTGCATGCATGACTGTTTGGCACGACAATCTCTTATAGACTAGGTTCATATATAGGTATTATACCACTATTCCGATTTTCAATCTTATGTTTGTCAATATCGGTACATGTTACATCGATACCAATTTGGACAAAATAAGTTCCTGTGACTAATCCAACATATTCAGTACCAACAATTGTAATGTTAATATAAATTAAAATAATTCATATTAACAAATATAATAAAAAAAACAGAAGTTGTTAAGAAAGTTAGAGGGGAAACTGAAACGTTTATGTTGAATATTGGGTTTTCAATAGAGGTTAAGATACGTAAGCTAAATAATCTCTTTTATGATATAATATAACATAATACTAGACGCTATAACTTTAAATCCAGTACCAACCAAAAATCCTAAAAATGATCCAAATGCAGGTTTAATAGAGTCTTTTAGCTCTTTGCGTTCAATGACTGTTTCAGCTACAATTGCTCCGATAAAGGCTCCTATAATCATTCCAATAGGTGGAAAGAATATTATTCCGATTAGCATCCCGACCATTGAGGCTCTGGATGCAGATTTTGAACCTCCAGTTATGCGGGTAAAATATGAGGGGATAACAAAGTCTAATACTGTAACAGCTATAGTGAGAACAAGCCATATGACCATAGTTAATGATGTTATATCTTTAACTGGACTTGCACCCCAAAGATATAAAATGAGCATTCCTACGTAACTTATAGGTGGCCCTGGAAGTATAGGTAGAACGCATCCAACCAATCCTATGACTCCAAAAACTACTGCTAATATTTCTAGTAAGATATCCATAGTGTTATATAAAATATTTGTTCTATGCTATAACATAGTGACACACTTATAATAGATGGTAACTATATAAAATGATGTTATTCGTTGTCGAATTCATCCAAATCATCATAAGATATAGTTGTCATTAGACCATCAATATCTCGTCTCTCTTTCTTTGTTGGACGCCCCGTACCACGATCCCTACTAATAAAAATAGTCTCTTTAGGGGTGTTCAACTTATCCTTTTCTGATTGAGGTGTAATATCTTCAGCATATAGAGGTACATTTTTAGCTGGTTGTCTATTCGCAACCAACTCAATGACCCGAAAGCTATACATTACAATCGACTTACGAACAGATATAACATCTCCAACCTTAACCTCTCTTGATGGTTTGGCATAGCTGTCATTAACCCAAACTTTATTGGATTTACAACTATCAGCAGCATCACTTCGTGTCTTAAATACGCGAATTGCCCAAAGCCACTTGTCTAATCTTGGTGAAGAGTTCTCCTGTTTCATAGGTGAAATTACTTTTTATTATACGTGTTCATTGCTCTCTCAACTCCAATAGTTGATACGTCTAGTATCACTTGGTTTGCGATTTTTATCCTATCGTTTATGGTCTCAAGCTCTTCTTTGGACCATTTGCCTAGAACGTAGTCAATCTGCATCCCTTTTGGAAAATCTCCTCCTACACCGAATCTCATTCTTGCATAGTTATTATGCCCTAAGATCTCATTTATGTTCTTCAATCCATTATGACCACCATCACTCCCTTTCTTACGGATTCTGATTGCGCCAAATGGAATTGCAATATCATCGACAACAACAAACATATTCTCAATAGATATTTTTTCCTGTTTTAGCCAGTAGTTAACAGCCTTACCACTAAGATTCATATACGTCGACGGCTTTAGTAAAATAAGAGTGCGTCCCTTATGTTTTACCTCTGCAATATCTCCGTAACGTGAGGTTTTAAACGAAGTATTGGACGACTCTGCAAGAGCGTCCAATACTTTGAATCCTATATTGTGGCGGGTTTCGGCATATTCAGCACCGATATTCCCCAATCCTACAATTAGATATTTCACTTACTACTATTTTTTATCAGCAGCAGCGGCAGCAGCAGCAGCTCCACGAGCAGCACGTGTCATTCTAACTGCACATACAGCTGTAGTTGCAGGTGTAAGTAGAGTTATATTCTCAAAAGAAAGATCTCCTACGAAGATAGACTTACCAAGGTTAAGGTCAGTTACATCTACTAGTAACTCATCAGGAAGGTTGTCAATAGTTGCACTAACTCTGATTTTACGCTTACTTAGAGATAATTTACCTCCCATTTTAACACCTTCAGGATTTCCCTCTAGTCTTACTGGAATGTCAATAGTTACAGGTTTTCCTTCAACTACGTGGAAGAAGTCAATGTGAAGAATTTCCTCTTTAACTGGGTGGTATTGAACTTCACGCATAACACCATACTCCATTTGACCTTCGATATTAATCTCAACGATATATGCGTTAGGTGTGTAAATAAGAGTCTTAATCTCTTTTACGTTTAGAGAGAAGTGAACTGTCTCACCTTTTCCATAAATAGTACATGGTACTGAACCCTCACGGCGAATTAGTTTTGCTCCTTTTTTACCGAAATCGTCACGTTTTGTTGCGTTTACTTGAAATCTTTCCATCTGTTTTTTTAATTTTTTTAATGTGTATAAAACCTTGGGCATTACTCAGATATAGTTATTACACTAATCCCCATAGTTGCTTGCGCCGCAAATTTAAGAATAATTTATGGAATTACGAAAATTTTAGTGCGTTTCTTGTTTTTTTATTCTAATATTGATGTTCATCAATGAAATAAAAATATTTAAAACTCCATATAAACTTATTGGTGAGTATCGTGCATAAAAAAGGGGCTGATATATAATCAGCCCCTTAATTCGTTACTATGTGTTAGAAAAGAACTACTTAGAATGGTAACTCTACAAATACTTCCATCGCTTGGTACTCAGCCATTCCTAGCTTGTCGTACAAACGTGCAGTATTTTGTGTTCTCTCTTCAGCTCTCTGCCAAAACTCTCTTGTATCACTTCCTGGGAATGGAACAATATCCTTCTGAGAAAGGTGACGGTAGATAGCGTGACGCTTCTTAATCATCTCATCTGGACTAATTGGAACAGCCATATCAACCATTCCTAGATCCCACTCTTGCCAAGCTCCACGGTATAACCAAATGTGGCACTCTTCAATCCAACTCTCACCTCTAAGTTGCTCGATTGCCTCTAAAACAGCCTCCGTACAAACTCTATGTGTTCCATGTGGATCTGTCAAGTCTCCAGCTAGATAGATTTGATGTGGCTTATTAGTCTGTAATAACGCCTTAATAATATCAATATCTGCCTGGCTTACCTCTCCTTTTTTGATACCACCTGTTTCATAGAATGGTAAGTTAAGGAAATGAGCATTTGTTCTATCGTTTAGACCTAAAGTTCTACAACCTGCTCTCGCTTCTGCTCTTCTAATAGATCCTTTGATATTCAATAATGCACGTGGTTGTGGCTCTCCTGCTTTCTGGCTCTTGATAATCTCTTCAACCTCTGCATATTTGTCTCCAAAACCTAACTCACGAGAAGTATCAATACTTTGAAGTACAACATCATCGTGTACTGCAACGTTTCCTGAAGTCTCATAAGCAACGTGTACATCATGTCCCTGCTGTATAAGTCTATGGAATGTTCCTCCCATAGAGATTACATCATCGTCAGGATGTGGTGAAAATATTGTTACACGCTTAGGGAATGGCTCAGAAGATACTGGACGTGTAGTGTCTATAGATCCTGGTTTTCCACCTGGCCATCCTGTAATTGTGTGCTGAAGCTCATTGAAAACTTTGATGTTGATATAGTCATATGTACCAACTGCCTCTAATAGCTCACCTAAAGAGTTTTCCGCATAGTTATCATGCGTAAGCTTCAAAATAGGCTTGTCAGTAATACCACATAACCAAACTACAGCTTTTCTAATAAATTTAGGAGTCCAAACACATGGTCCAACTAACCAAGGAGCTTGCTCTCTAGTTAATAGGCTTGCTGCATTCTCATCAATAAACACCTCTACATTTGAGTGGTTCTGAAGTAGTGTTGCAGGTATTTGATCTGTAATATCTCCCTCGACAATCTTCTGGATAATGCTCGCTTTGTGCTCGCCCCATGCCATGATGATAGCCTTCTTAGACTTTAGTATAGTAGACAATCCCATCGTAATAGCCATCGATGGAGTTGTGTTGTATCCAAAGAACATATCAGCTAAAGACTTTCTTGAATTGTATGATAATTTAACCAAACGAGTCTTTGAGTTAGCATGTGAGCCAATCTCATTGAAACCAACTTGTCCCTCTTCGCCTATACCAACAATCATTAAGTCGATAACAACTCCCTCTGCGTAAGATTCACAGTAACTAGAGATCTCATCTAAGTTCTTAGTTGTGTCTGGAATAAATACATTCTCACGAATAATGTCTATATGGTTAATAAACTCTTCGTGTATAAGAAAGTTACGACTCTGTTTTTCTGTTGGTTTAATTGGATATAGTTCGTCCAATGAGTAGATAGATACTCTCTTGAAACTTACGTCTCCAGCTTCGTATCTTTTAACCAACTCTTTGTATAATCTAATAGGTGTGCGACCAGTAGATAGACCTAAAACATAAGTCTTCTCACTATCGTCACTCGCCATTTGTGAATTTACAAACTCATTAATTTCATTTGTAATTTTATCCGCAATACACTTGACAGCTTCCTCTTCATCTGAAAATATATTTGTATCGATTCTTTCGTTACGATGCAAGATGTCTTTTGGTAAACCCTCAATTATTAAACCTCCATCACGAGGTAATGCACACTTAGCCATAATTATTTAGTTCTTATTTTGTGTCCGTAAAGACCGTAAAGTAAAATCATTGCAAAACATGGAAGACAAATCCAGTATGCTTGTTGCATAGTGAAACTATCTTTCAAAAATCCAAAAATAATTGGAATAACAGCACCTCCAGCAATAGCCATTACAAGTAGAGAAGATCCTTGTTTTGTAAACTTACCAAGATCTACCATTGCAAGAGGCCATAGAGCTGGCCACATTAATGAACAACCTAATGCCATTGCACCAACAGCCCAGATAGAAGTCTCTACAGGTAGCATAACGATAGCAATCGATCCGATAATTCCGATGAAAGAGCAAATTACTAATGCCTTAGATTGGCTAAGATATTTAGGGATGAAGATAATTCCGCAGATATAACCTAATACTAAACCAATACTTGGTACCCATCCATAATCAGAAGCATTAGCTAGTCCTATTGTTGATGCGTAATCAACAGCAGTTCCAAGTGCTAGTGTCTCAATTCCTACATATACGAATAGTGTTAATGCTCCGAATAGAAGGTGAGGGAATTGCCAAATTGATGTTTTGTTTGCTGCATAAGCACACTCATCAGCATCGTCAGCATCTTCACCAGCAGCTTTAACCTCTGGAAGTGGAGCTAGAAGTGATAGTAAACCTAGTACAATAAAGATACCAATAATAATATAGAATGGACTAGAGATATCTGTTACAAGAGTATCTTCGATCTCTTTACCAATCACAAATGAAAGGAATAGAGGAGCGATAGGCCAAGCTAATTTGTTACAGATACCCATGATACTCATTCTACGAGCCGCACTTTCGATAGGGCCTAAGATTGTGATGTATGGGTTAACTGATGCTTGAAGAAAAGCGTTTGCTGTTCCACTAACAAAAGATGCGAATAGGAATAGTTCAAAATTAGCTGCATCTGCAGATACAATAAACAGAGCAAATGCTACTGCAAAAATTGCAAATGAAAGAGACATTGTCTTCTTGTATCCAATCTTAGCAATTGTCATAGACGCTGGGTATCCAAATAGGATAAATGGAAGGAATGTAGCTCCGTAAAGAAGATAAGTTACTCCCGATGGAAGAGATAATCCCTCTTTTAGTACTGGAACTAAGAATGAGTTAATTCCCAGTGCGAATCCAATCGCGAAAAATAGTACTCCAACAAACGCTAGAGCTATGCCAATTTTGGCACTTTTTTGATCATTATTCATTATAATATTTATTAGATTAAAGTTGTCTGTGATTTACTACTTGTTCATAATATCTTTAACAATCTGAGTCATCTCATCATACTGCTCTTCCATGCTACAAAGTAGTTTGTATTGAGCTTTTGTACGAACAAGGTTGTGTCCATCAAATTTAGTTTTGTAGTATTTGTCTCCATCGATGTAATCCATCAAGAAACGAAGTACCTGCTCATATGTGATGTAAAGTCCAGAGAAAGCTAGGTAGTCAATTTCTGATTGAACTAAGCTATCTTTTTTCTCAGATAAGTAACCTTCGATGTATGCTTTGTACATAGCGATGTCCATAGAGACATTGTCAAGATTTGCATCATCTTCAGCACCTGTGTTAGTGTATGAACGAAGAGCATCACCAACGTCATTTAATGATGTGCTACTCATTACAGTATCCAAGTCAATTGCACACAAAACATCTTTTGTCTCTGCATCAAATAGGATATTGCTAATTTTTGTATCATTGTGAGTTACGTGAGTAGGGATAGTACCATTTTCAACTTTACTCCAAAACTCCAACATTTTCTCTCTACGAGACTCAATCCAGCTAATCTCTTCAGCTAAATCTTTAACTCTTCCTGCTGGATCTAGTGCAATAACTTCATCCCACTGTTGGAATCTCCAACGGATATTATGGAAACCTTTAATTGTCTCAGCTAGAGGCTTGTCAAAATCTGCCAATAGAGATTGGAAACGTCCAATACCTACACCACCTTGATAAGCTAAGGCTGTGCTATCTGCGCGTTCGTATGTGATTGTGTTAGGGATAAATGTAAACATTGCCCAGAACTTACCATCTTCATCTTTAAAATAAAGAGCACCTTCTTTTGTTCTTGCTAATTTAAATGCCTCTCTAATAGGGTCTTTAGCCTTAGATCTAATATGGTTTGTTACCATTTCGATGTTATTCATCATCTCAGGTACATTTGGGAAAATAGTATGATTTTTACATTGTAAAATATAATCAGTACTTTCACCTTCTGTTTTAACCATAAATGTATCGTTGATAAAACCCTCTCCAAGAGGCTTAACCGATGCTACTACACCCGCTAAATCAAATTTATCCGTAATTTTTAATTCCATAGTTAGTTATTATTTATATTAGTTATTAGTATTGTACAAATATTCCGCTAAGATAAGCAATATTATTATACAATATAAATTTTAAGTTGTTTTTTTACACTTAAAATACCATTTCTTACTTGTGAGACTAATATTGTTATAGGTGCTGTATCGTGTCAAATAGTTGGAGTACAATTTTTTACTATTATTATTACAGGTAGTTTTATATGAGATTCTGAGGTTGCTTTATTTGTGGATATTTATAGTCTTATATTTGATTTGTTATACTGCGATTGTTTGGTGTTATCTAACTATTAGTTTCGGTATTAGATTTATAAATTTCATATAAAATAATCTATATAAAGTCACTAAAATATTTATATCTTTGTGTATCTGCCGTGTTTTAATGTTAAAACCTATTTAATAAAGTGTATATATTGACTAAAACTACTTAAAATTTGAAATAATGACAAAAAAATCAACACGACTATTTTCACTAGATGTATTGCGAGGGATTACAATTGCTGGGATGATCTTAGTAAATAACCCTGGAAATTATGGTTCGGTTTTCAAGCCATTGAAACATGCTTCATGGGATGGATTAACCGTAGCAGATCTTATTTTCCCATTTTTTATGTTTATTATGGGGATATCAATGTTCTTATCGTTGCGTAAGTTTAATTTTGAATTGACAAAAGATAGCTTTTTTAAAGTGATAAAGCGTACAGTACTTATTTTCCTTGTCGGTTACGTGCTTAATTGGTTTGAACATGCGTGTTGGGGTAATTATTTTAACTTTGAAAATATTCGTATTCTGGGTGTTATGCAGCGTCTTGCAATTGCTTATGGGGTAGCCGCAATCATTGGAATGGCATTGAAGGGTAAATATTTGATTTGGGTATCTGGTGCTATTTTGCTATTTTATGCTCTACTAATAAAGTTCACTGGAAGTGAAACTGTGAACCTTACTAATATTGTTTCGGCTTTAGATGTCTTTATCTTAGGAGAATCACGTATGTGTACTCAATTCGCAGTCGAAGGTGGCGTGCTGTTTTTTGATCCAGAGGGGCTTTTAAGCGCACTTGGTAGTATTGCACAAGTTTTACTCGGTGCTTATTGTGGTAAGTTGATTATCGAAAGTAAAAAAGATAATCATAAAATTATTGAAAAAATATCAATATTCGGAATCATATTACTATTTATAGGGTTGCTTATGAATTATGGATTCCCAATTAATAAATCGTTATGGAGCAGTAGTTTTGTATTAACTACAAGTGGGTTTGCAACTCTATTCCTAGCACTACTAATTTGGATAATTGATGTAAATAATTATAAAAAATGGAGTAATCCATTTGAATGTTTTGGTGTTAATCCTCTATATTTATATGTGCAAGCAAGTTTGTTAGCTACTATTTTTAATATGTTTGGAATTAAGGACTTAGTCTGTGACGCATGTTTGTTACCATGTTTCGGTGCTTATGGTGCTTCTTTCTTGTGGGCTGTTTTATTTGTTGTACTGAATTGGATTCCAGGATATATATTGTATCGAAATAAAATTTATATTAAGTTATAGCTCTATAATAAGGAGGAGTACAAAGTCTCTTTTAAGTTGAATTCCCACGTAATACTCTCCGTAAAGGGAAGTACTACGTGGGAATTTAACTGTAATTATATGTGTAAAATTAATCTTCTTTTATATATACTGTAGCACTTCTGGAGGTGTTGTATGTATTTATGAAGTGTTTTATTGTTCCATCTTCACATGCCATAGTGTTACTGAAGTGTCTTGTTGTACTCTCTTGTCTTCCTTGTCCTCCAAAGATTGGATTGTCTGTTGATAGAATCTCGCGATATGTACCTGGACTTGGAACTGGAATAGAATAGTCTAAAAAGCTTTGTGTAGGACTCCAATTGAAAACAAAAACGACATCTCCTATTGAATAAGCCATAGTTTGATCCCTCTCTTCCATAATCTGATTGTAAGCGTAACCTTTACTTAAAAGATCATATCTCTTGACTAAATCAATCATTTCATTGTCAAACTTCTGTAAGAAGATATACTTCAACTCTTCATTTTCGATTAAGGACCACTCTCGTCTCGCATACTCATAACTCCAGTCGTTTCCCTCTCTAGGGAAATCTATCCAATTTGGATGACCAAATTCATTGCCCATGAAATTCATATATCCTTGACCTCCGAGTGTGATTGTGATTAAACGAATCATTTTGTGAAGAGCCATACCTCGATCTACCTCTATGCTCTCTACATCTTTGTGCATATCGCTATACATAGCACTCTTCATGAGTCTGAATGCAATTGTTTGATCTCCGACCATAGCTTGGTCGTGTGACTCTGCGTATGAAATTGTCTTTACGTTGGGAAGTCTATTTGTTAGGATATTCCACATATCCCAAATATTCCAATCTTCGTCGGGAACCTCTTTTATTAATTGTATCCAAAAATCTGGAATAGCCATACCTAGACGATAATCAAAACCAATACCGCCATCTTCAATAGGGTAGCACATTCCTGGCATCCCGCTTACATCCTCTGCAATTGTTATTGCATTTGGCTTAAATGAGTGGATTAATTTATTGGCAAGAGTGAGATATAGTATTGAGCTGCGATTTATAGTGTCATCAAAATATTTTTCTCGCGAATCAAACTCTGTATGGCCATGATGAGAGTATAGCATTGAGGTTACACCATCAAATCTAAATCCGTCAAAATGGAACTCATCGAGCCAATATTTAAGATTAGAGAGTAGGAAGTGTGTTACATCATCTTTTTTATAGTCAAAAAGCATTGAGTCCCAGTATGGTTGGTATCCACTATCGCCTTGGGGACTATAGTGGTGGTCTGTGCCATCCAATTTATTTAATCCCTCTTGTAAATTTTTTACATAATGAGCGTGAACAACATCCATAATTACAGCAATACCCATTTTATGAGCTGTTTTGATTAGAGTTTTCAGCTCTTCGGGTGTTCCAAATCGAGATGATGGAGCAAAGAAATTAGAGACATGATACCCAAAGCTGCCATAGTATGGATGCTCTGAAATCGCCATTATCTGTATAGTGTTGTAGCCTAGTTTCTCTATTTTAGGGAGCATATTCAGTGTGAATTCACTGTAACTTCCAACTCGTGCCTCCTCTTGTGCCATTCCGATGTGACACTCATATACTAGTGGATTCTTAATTGTTGATACGTTGAATTTATCGTCACTCCAGTTGAATTTATTTTTAGGAAGCCAAATTTGTCCTGTAAAATCTTTTGTGTTATCGTCCTGAACTACTCTTTTAATGTAGGCAGGAATGCGTTCATGCGTGCCATTATCGCCAACTACTACTATTTTAACTAGTGAGCCATGAGTTAACTTCTCTCCGTATCTTTCATCTGATAAAAATATAGACCATACTCCACTAGCCCCCTTGCCAAGTGGAACTCCCGGTCTATCCCAGTTGTTGAAGTCACCAAAAAGATAGACCTCTTTTGCTCCAGGAAGCCACTCTCTGTACCATAAACCCTCTAGGGTTTCATCTCTGTTGAAACCAAAGTATTTGTAACCATTGGCAAAATCAACAATACTGCCACAATTAGACTCTATAGTTTGCATAGTCTGTAAGTATTGATTGTGTCTGGATATGAGTTCGTCGCTACAAGGTATTAGCCACTCATCTTGTTCTATTATTCGGAGAGTTTGGTCTGTGTTTTTCATAACTTATAAGCTATTTATACGGTAGTTTTAGCACCATTGCCACACTGTTGTAAAGCATTTATTATCGAATAAAGTTAGTGAAAAACATAGTAAAAACAAATATTTCGTAAAAAAATCATTATATTTGCCATTGTGAAAATTCTTAATTACAAATAAAACTTAAAAAATTATGTTTAAAAAACACCCTAAAGGATTAATTCCTGCGGCATTGGCAAACATGGGAGAGCGTTTCGGCTTCTATACTATGATGGCAGTGTTGTTGCTTTTTCTTCAATCTAAATTTGGATTCGATGGAGTTACTGCAGGTATTATTTGCTCAACATTTTATGCATTAATCTACATCTTGGCTCTTGTCGGTGGTATGATTGCTGATAAAACAAAAAATTATAAAGGTACAATCCTAACGGGACTCGTAGTTATGTGTCTTGGTTACGTATTTATCTCAATCCCCACTCCAACTCCAGTTCCTGATGCTAGTAGAACATTTTATATCGCAATAACTTGTTTTGGATTGTTTATTATCGCATTTGGTAATGGATTATTTAAAGGTAACCTTCAGGCTATTGTTGGTAAGATGTACGATAACAAAGAGTACTCTGCAATGAGAGACTCTGGTTTCTCTCTATTTTATATGTTTATCAACCTAGGGGCTATATTTGCTCCTCTATTTGCAGTTGCTGTAAGAAACTGGTGGGTTCAAAGAGAAGGTTTTGTATATGATGCTGATATGCCGACTCTATGTCACAGTCAATTAGCTGGTAGTATCAATCCTGAAGCAGCTGGTTCACTTACTGAGTTTGCTGCAAAGTTAGGTTATTCTGATATTACTCTATTTTCTAATGACTATTTGAATGTATTTACAACAGGTTTCCACTATGCGTTTGCTTGTGCTATCGTTGCAATGGTTATATCTCTTGTGATTTTTGTTCTTAACAGAAAATCTCTTCCTGCTGACGAGAAGTTTGTTGTTGAATCTAACGATAATAAAGCTGATAAACTTTCTAAAGAAGAGCTACAAATGGGTGTTAAAGAGGTGAAACAACGTCTTTATGCACTTTTTGCTGTGTTCGGTGTTGTTATATTCTTCTGGTTCTCATTCCACCAAAATATCCTTACTCTTACTTCATTTGCGAAGGAGTTTACTAACCTTACAGGGTTGAGTATTAACCTTGGATTCACAACGATTGAAGGTGCTGAAGTATTCCAATCTATCAACCCTATATTTGTTGTATTTTTGACTCCAATTGTAATGGCATTGTTCGGATGGTTGAGATCTCGTAATATTGAGCCTTCAACACCGAAGAAGATCGGAATTGGTATGGGTATCGCTGCTATTGCTTACGCTGTAATGGCTATAGGCTCTTTTGTTGCTGACCTTCCTCTAAGATCAACTCTTTTTGAAAATATTGATGGTATTGATAGTGTAATAAGAGTATTGCCTAGTGCTGAGCGTGTGACGCCTTGGTTATTAGTTATAACTTATATTATCCTTACTGTTGCTGAATTGTTTATTAGCCCACTTGGTATGTCTTTCGTATCTAAAGTTGCTCCACCACATTTGCAAGGTTTAATGCAAGGGTGTTGGTTAGGTGCTACAGCTGTTGGTAACCAACTTCTATTTATTGGTGCTATTTTCTATGAGTCTGTGCCTCTTTGGTTAACTTGGTCTCTGTTTATCTCTGTTTGTTTAATCTCGATGATAACAATGTTCTCGATGCTTAAATGGTTAGAGAGAGTAACAAAATAGATTCTTTTATATAAAAAGTATAGGAGGCTGGCTCAATATTTGAGTTCAGCCTCTTTTTGTAAATTGACCATTTTTTTACTCTGATACGTGAGAACTATTGCGTCGTTGAGGTGATGAAAAGTTGAAAACTTAAAAATAATTGTAGTGACAAAATTAATATTTCTTGGAACTGGAACATCACAAGGAGTGCCGATGGTTGCTTGTGATTGTCATGTGTGTAAATCTTCGGATAGTCGTGATAAAAGATTAAGATCTTCTGTTATGATCGAGTGCGATGGTGTGAGAGTAGTAATTGATACAGGTCCTGATTTCCGAACTCAAATGCTACGTGAGAGTGTAAAAAGGGTTGATGCTGTTCTGCTTACGCACTCTCATAAAGATCATATGGGTGGGTTGGATGATGTGCGTGCATTTAATTATGTTTTGCATAGACATATGAAAGTTTATGGACTAAAGCAGACTCTTGATAGGGTCAAGGTTGAGTTTGACTACGCTTTTGCAGAGTATATATTTTCGGGTGTTCCACAGATGGATCTTATTGAAGTTCGTAGGGATGAAGATTTCTTAATTGACGGGATTAATGTAACTCCTATTATGGGGCTTCACTTTAGAATGGATGTTGTTGGATACAGATTAGGTGGAGTTGCTTATCTTACAGATTTTAATTATATATCTGACAGTGAACTCGATAAACTTAAAGGAGTTGAGGTTTTAGTAATCAACGCATTGAGGAAAGAGGTTCATCTGTCACACTTCACGTTAAGTCAGGCTATTGCAATTGCAGAGAAGGTTGGTGCACCTAGAACATATTACACTCATTTATCACACGATATGGGGAGATATGAGGAGATTGAGGGTGATTTACCAAGTGGTCATAAATTTGCCTATGACGGTTTAACCATTGAAATTAAATAATAATTTGTTCTTTGCGATTACGACGCACAGCCTGTGGAAGGCAGTTCGCAGCCTAGTTTAATATCAGAGTCTTCGACAACAAACTTTATAAAGATTGATCAAATTTTTAGTGATTTTAGTTTGCTATATATATCTTTGTTCCCTGCGATCACGCAGTGTCGCTCGCATAGGGCAGTTCATATAAACTTATTTTTTGAATTATGTCTAAAATACTACTAATAACACCTCCATTTATTCAACCAAATACACCCTATCCAGCAACCGCATATCTGAAAGGATATTTGGCTCGAAATGGGGTAGAGGTTGAACAGTATGATCTGTCTATCGAATTGATGACAAAAATTCTATCCGCATCTTTTCTTAAACAAGTGTTTGCTGATAGATACTTGGGTGATGATGATAGTTTTCAGAGAATGTATGCTCTAAGAGAGAGGTATATTACTGTTGTTGGCTCTGTGGTTAAGTTTTTACAGGGAGGCGATTTGCAGTTAGCAAACTTAATATCTATGCCAGATTTTATACCTCAGGCTTATCGCTTTGAGAGCATGGTAGATATTGAGGAGATGTATGGCTCTATGGGGACAATAGATTGTGCTAAATATATATGTACGCTATTTTTGCAGGATTTGAGTGACTACATTAGGGAGGTTGTAACCCCTCATTTTGAGATTGGTCGTTATGCTGAGAAGATCGCTATATCAATACCTTCATTTAAAGATTTTGAGGCTGAGTTAGAGCAACCTTTAAATATTATAGAGACAGAGATGCTTGCTCTATTGCAAGAGCAGTTAGATACTCATAAACCGCAATTTGTAACTTTTACAGTGCCATTCCCTGGTAATTTTTTGAGTACATTGAGGTGCGCGCAATATATAAAATCTACTTACCCTGATATTCAAATTGTAATTGGTGGAGGGTATCCATCTACGGAGTTGCGTCAGATGAGTGATAAGGGTATCTTTACGTATGTTGATTATGTTGTATTGGATGATGGAGAACTATCTTTAAAACGAATAATTGATGGCGGAGAGTTGATTCGCACATACACAGCTAAAGGATATGTTGATAATTTTGAAAAAATATCACATTTAGATAGAGGTTGTCCAGATTTTAGCTCTTTACCATTTGAGAAGTATTTTTCACTATGTGAGGTTACGAACCCAATGCACAGACTTTGGGGTGATGGGAGATGGAATAAGATTATGTTGGCACATGGTTGTTACTGGGCAAAGTGTGCATTTTGTGATACATCGCTCGATTATATTAAGTGTTATGACGCAGTTTCTGCCGTTCAAATTGTTGATTGGATGGAGAGTATTGCAAAGCAGACTGGCTCAACTGGATTTCATTTCGTTGATGAGGCTGCGCCACCAAAGCTACTTAAAGAGATGTCTTTAGAGCTCTTACGTAGAGGTTTGAAGTTCTCGTGGTGGACAAATATACGTTTTGAAGCCTCTTATACAGGTGATTTGTGTTATCTTATGGCTGCCGCAGGGTGTATTGCAGTCTCTGGAGGTCTTGAAGTTGCGGCAGATAGATTGTTGAAGATGATTGATAAAGGAGTGACTATTGAGCAAGCTGTTATAACTATGAGGAACTTGTATTATAGTGGAATCATGGTTCATACCTACCTTATGTATGGATTGCCTACACAGACACTTCAAGAGAGTGTTGACTCACTTGAGGTTGTAAGGCAGATGTTCCAAGCTGAATTGATAGCATCCGCATTTTGGCATAGGTACGCAATGACAATACATAGTCCATCGGGTCTAAATCCTGAAAAATATGGAGTGACTAGAAAAAATAGCCACGTAAATTGTTTTGCTAATAATGAAGTTCATTTTGTTGAGAATAGAGGTTATAACGTTAATGCTGTTGGCGAGGGTCTAAGATTATCGTTGGCTCATTATATGGTTGGCGAAGGTTTGGACCGAGCACCTCATAAGTGGATTGAAGGTAAATCACCTAAAACAACGGTTGAACCAACTGTAATTACAGATGCACTAATAAAACCAGATAACTGCCGAATATTCAACTCATCGGCTAGGATTGTTTGGATTGGTGCAGACTTTAATGTAGTGGATGGAGAGTTAGTTTTATACACTGCATCTTCTACTAAAAGTATGAAGTTTGCAGATGAGGATAGAGAGTTTCTTGTTAAATTACTACCTTTGTGTAGTGATTTAAATCGTAATATGACATTTGCGGAGGTTAAAGAGTTGTACGAAGAGTTCTCTAAAGAACCATTCTCAACGCTATATCACTCAAAAAAATGGGATATAATGAGAAGTTATGGATTGTTGCAAATTTAATTTTTAATATGAATTATAGAGATAAAACAGTGATTGTCACTGGAGCTTCTTCGGGTATCGGAGAGGCATTGGTTAAGGTTCTATTTGATAGGGGAGCAAACGTCGTTATGGGGGCTCGTAGCGAGGATAAGTTGAAAACTATTGCTCAAACTATTGATAGTGAAGGGAAGCGTATTGCATATGTTGTTGCGGATGTTAGTGTGGAGAGTGATTGTAAGAGTTTGATCGAACTGGCTGTAACAAAATTTGGTGGAGTAGATGTTCTGATCTGTAATGCGGGTATCTCTATGAGAGCCATATTCGATGATGTGGATCTTTCTGTGTTACATAAATTGATGGATGTTAATTTTTGGGGTACTGTTAATTGTACAAAATATGCACTACCTTATTTGCAAAAGTCTAAAGGTTCATTAGTTGGAGTGTCATCTGTTGCAGGTATTCATGGATTGCCTGCAAGAACAGGTTACTCAGCATCTAAATATGCAATGACTGGATTTTTGGAGACGATTAGAATCGAAAATATGAAGAAAGGTCTTCATGTAATGATCGCATGCCCTGGGTTTACAGCCTCTAACGTGAGGTTTTCAGCGCTTACAGCAGACGGCAGTAGTCAAGGAGAATCACCGCGTGCAGAGGATAAAATGATGAGCTCTGAAGAGGCTGCAATGAGAATATTAAAGGGTATAGCTTCTGAAAAGCGTACTGTATTGATGGACTTTAATGGTCGTGCAACTACATTTATTAAGAAGTTTGCACCAAAGTTCCTTGATAAAATGTTTTTTAACCATATGGCAAAAGAGCCAGATTCACCACTTAAATAAGAATTTATTTGCAGAGTATAGTAAGATGGACTTTAAATTGCCATATACTCGCATTTCTGCGTGATAGCAGGAACAATAAAAATAATATATAGATGAAAAAAGTAATTGGTATAGGTAACGCATTGATGGATGTTCTTGTGAGCTTGGAGTCTGATGCAGTATTAGATAAGTTTTCTCTTAAAAGAGGTAGTATGTCTCTTGTAGATGATGTTCTTCAAGATGAAATAACTGACTCAGTGAGTAGCTGTGAAAAAACATTCTCTTTAGGAGGATCGGTAGGTAACACAATTCGTGCAATGGCTAAATTTGGATCTAGTGTTGGGTTCATTGGTAAGGTTGGACATGATGATATGGGTGACAAATTTTGTAACGCATTGACAGAGTTGAATGTTGAGCCTTTTGTCCTGCGTGGAGTGAACCCATCTGGCAGATGCCTATCTCTTGTGTCTAAAGATGGAGAGAGAACAATGGTAACATATCTAGGTGCTGCAATCGAAATGAGTGGTGAAGAAGTTGTTGCTGATTTCTTTAATGAGTACGATTATATACATATTGAAGGGTACTTAGTACAGGATCATAACCTTATTTTGCAAACTGCAAAACTAGCTAAAGAGTGCGGTTTGAAAATCTCTATTGACTTGGCAAGCTTTAATGTCGTAGAGGATAATTTGGAGTTCTTGCAGATGTTAGTTCGCGATTATGTTGATATTCTTTTTGCAAATGAAGATGAAACAAAAGCATTTACAGGTGAGAGTGATCCTGAAGTTAGTTTGGAGATTATATCTACAATGTGCGAAATCACAGTCGTTAAGATTGGTTTAGGTGGTGCTTACATTAAATGTGGTGACGAAAAGTTGCACGTAGGTATTTTAGAGGCAGCCAAACGAGTGGATACAACTGGTGCTGGTGATTATTACGCATCAGGTTTCCTTGCTGGTCTATGTCAAGGTTGGACACTAAGACAGTGTGGTACTTTAGGTGCGATTGCCGCTGGTAAAGTTATTGAAGTTATTGGAACTACATTCGATGAGAGTGTGTGGGATGAGATCCTAGTTTTGAAAAATAAAGTAAAAGAAGAGGTTCTTTTATTTTAATTTTATTATCTTGTAATCGTTGAGGTAAGTTCTCTCTGTAAGTCGTAGGCGTAGTTGAACTATAACTATCTAGTTTTGGAGTGAAAAACTTACTATATTTACTTTATATATTAACCTAATAATTGAAGCATATGAAAAAGATATTATTTATATTCATGTTATTTGTCTCCGTTTTTATGACATCATGTTTTGAAGAAGACTTAATTCTAAATACTAGTTTTTTAGATATGGAGTTTGAAGAGAAGGCACGATTGAGGGTTGAACATTTAGAGCATAATGATGTGGTTAGATGGAGGTCTAGTGACGAATTTGTTGTATCTGTAAATAGAGATGGAGTCGTTATTGCAAATCATGTTGGCGCAGCCTATATCTCAGCATTTGTTGGGAATAAAGAGCTGATATGTGAAGTTATTGTTGATCCAATAATTAATCTTTATGAAGAGCCTATTCTAGCTTTTGGAAGGTCTAAAGAGTATATCTTAAATGAGGAGTGGCGTGAATTAAGAGAGGAGACATTTACTACTTTATGGTTTTATGATCGTGATGTGGATTACTATATGTATCTGTTTAAGTATAATAAACTTGAATCTGCTGGCGTAACAATAGATCCTCGTTCGGTATCATCTGATAATTTGAGCCTATTCTTAGACGAAAGATATCAGTTTGTGGGAGATGATGGTCATACTCTATTTTTTGAGCGAGACTATTTCGGTATTGATGTATATACTGATAGAGAGGGGATTCGCGTAGTCTATTTTGAACTCGCAAGTAGATCTTCGACTAGATCTTCTGTAAAACAATCTGAAAAGAGTGTAGAGGGTGAGGCTGTGCTTAAAGAGGTTCGAGAACTATTAAAAGCTAAATTATAAGATTTTAATAAATATATGTGCTTGGGGGTATTATAAACTGTAATTAGATATAACAATTTTAGTATGGGAAAGATAATTAATAAACGTTTAGAGTCTTTGGATATTTTACGTGGTTTCGACCTGTTTTGTCTTGTTATTTTAGCCCCTTTTCTTTGGGCTGTAGCTACTGCTGTAGATTCAGAGCCAGTTAACTCATTTATGCAGAGTTGTTTCGCGCATAAGTCGTGGGATGGATTTGGACCTTGGGATATGGTGATGCCATTGTTTATGTTTATGTCTGGTATTACAATACCATTTGCTTTGAGTAAGTCAAAACAACTAGCAAATAAACGTAGTGCTTATTTTCGTGTAATAAAACGATTCATCTCACTTTGGATATTAGGAATGGTTTGCCAAGGAGGATTACTTAGCTTGAATATTGATAGTATTTATATATTTACAAATACACTGCAAGCAATTGCAGTTGGATATTTAGTTGCTTCAATCCTTTTTCTTAATTGTTCAATACGTACTCAAGTTATATTTGCTATTATATGTCTATTTGGCTATTGGGGTCTTATGGAGTTTGTCTCTGTTGGTGGCTATGGTGGCGGAGATTACTCGCAAAGTGGAAATTTAGCTGAGTGGGCTGATAGAGTTGTTTTAGGACGTTTTCGTGATGGTGCTCAGGTGGGTAGTGAAGGGGTTGAATTCTGTCCATGGTACTACTATACTTGGATATTGAGTAGTATTAACTTTGTTGTTACGGTATTGGCAGGATCTTTCGCTGGTCATATCTTAAAATCAAAAAATAGTGACCAAAAAAAATGGAGGCTTCTATTAGTAATTGGTATACTCCTGATTGTTGCAGGAAATATAATTGGTATTTGGCATCCAATCAATAAACCTATATTTTCTAGCTCGATGACGCTGCTTAGTAGTGGATACTCATTTATGTTAATGGCTATATTCTATTATATCATTGATGTACGCGGTTGTGTAAAGTACTTGAGATGGCTTAAAGTATTGGGAATGAACTCAATCTTAGCCTATGTTTTGAGCTGTGTAGTGAGTTTTACTTGTGTAGTGACTTCAATATTTTGGGGTACAGAACAATATTTAGGTGAGTTTTATCCTGTGCTTATAGCATTTGGGAACGTGAGTATCTTATTCACGATCTTATACATCCTATATAAGAAAGGAATCTTTCTAAAAGTCTAAAAAATATCATGTGCCCTGCGGTCATGCAGTATTGTACCAATAGGGCATTATTCTTAAAGTAAATCAAACTAAAGTACCCACACTTAGATTATTATCTATTTTTTGTGGGTCACTCTTTTATGCTCTTAATTTTGCATATTTAATAATAATTCGTATATTGCAAGAGAAGTATGGAATTGAGTTTCAATAGTGAAACTAGATTATTAAATTCTTAATATAATGAAACAAGAGGGGTCGAATTCATATATAGTACCAATGCTCGTGAAGAGTATGGAGTTGTTAGAATTTCTAGCTAAGTACCACAATGGGCTTACGCTTCAGGAGCTAGTTGATGGATTGCAACTCTCTAAAACTACTGTTTTTAGAGTTGTGACCACTTTGTTGGATATGGGGTACATCGGGAAGAATGAAGATAGTAACCATTTTTTCATCTCACGTAAACTTTTTAAATTAGGTATTGCGGCATTGGGAGAGGAGAATATAGTTGAACGAGCTATTGAGCCTATGACACGACTTAGAGATGATGTTAAAGAGTCGGTAATGTTAGGTGTCCTGATTGAGAATAAAGTTGTATTGTTAGAGCAGATTATGGGTTCACACGCATTCACATTTAGTCTGAAGAGTGGAACTTCGATACATTTACACGCCTCAGCCCCAGGTAAAGTTCTTTTGGCTGCGACATCTGATGTGAAAAAGGAGGAGATGTTACAGAAAATTGACTTTGTCAAATTTAATGAAAATACAATTACTGATATCGATATATTTAGGCAGGAGCTAGTGAAGACAGAACAGCTAGGATATGGTGTCGATATAGAGGAAGAGATCATTGGGGTCTACTGCATTGGAGCTCCAATATATAATCAATATGGGGATGCTATTGCTTGCGTGTGGATCACAGCACCAAAAGGTAGACTCCCTCTAGACGAATTTGATAATGTAGGTGATAAAATAAAGATGTATGCTGATCAAATATCAGAAAAGTTAGGCTTTAAACTACTTAAATAAAATTATACATACTTAAACCATTTTAAAATGAAACAACTAATAACTCTTTTGATTAGTATAGTATTGCCTCTCTCTTATGTTGAGGCTTCTATTGGTGAGCCATGGTTTATATCTGACTTGCAAAAAAATGGGGGTAATGTTATTATCTCAAGTTTTGGGACAAACTCAATAAAAGAGATCGCTTCTGATGGGGCGATTGTTCAAAGTTGGTCTCTCCCTAGCTCTCCAACAGGGTTAGTTGTTTATGGTAATAAGGCTTATGTCACTTGTTTTGATGATAATAGCTCACTTGTGGTTGTAGACCTAGAGCAGAGTGATAAAATTGAGGAGTTCGTCTTGAATTCACATAGTGGAGTGACCTCTCCAGTGATTTCAAATGATGGGTCGAAAATATATATATGTAATAAGTTTAATGATGCGATCACTGAGTATGATGTAGCATCTAATGAAGTAACGAGAACCGTAAAGGTGCTTAGAGAGCCAGCAGATATTATTCTAAGTAAGGATCAAAAGCATCTTTTTGTTTTGAATTTCCTTCCAGCGCAGCGTGCCGATGTTGACCATGTTGGGTGTGAGGTCTCTGTTATAGATGTTGAAACATTTAAGAAAATTAAAGATATTAAACTTGAAAATGGTAGTAATGCACTTAGAGGTGCTGCACTATCTCCTGATGGTAAATACCTGTTTATTTCTCACAATTTAGGACGATATACTGTTCCAACGTCTCAGCTTCAGCAGGGATGGATGAATACGAGCGCACTAAGTATCGTTAATACAGGGTCTCTGATATTTGAAGGGTCTGTACTTGTGGATGAGGCAGAGAGAGGTGCGGCAGGTACTTGGGGTGTTGCGTGTGATGACAAAAATTTATATGTAAGCCACTCAGGGGTACATGAAATTAGTGTGATAAATTATGCAGATTTCCTAAAGAAATATGAGGCTTATAAGGATAAAACTACTCTTAATTATGATTTGCACTTTTTGTATGGTATCCGAAATAGAGTTAAGTTAGAGGGTAATGGACCGAGAAACTTTATTGTCAGCGATGGTGTAATAATTGCACCAATGTATTTTTCAGATCATATTAATTTTTACAATGTAGATACAGAGGAGCTTAAAAGTGTAGCGTTAAATCCAGAGAGAATTGAAACACCAGCTCAGATAGGAGAAAAGATGTTTAACGATGCTAGTTATTGTTTCCAAAATTGGCAATCTTGTAATGGATGTCACCCTGGAGATGGTCGAACAGATGGTTTAAATTGGGACTTAATGAATGATGGTGTTGGTAACTCTAAAAATTGTAAAAGTTTACTATTGTCTATTGCAACTCCACCATCTATGATCTCTGGTATTAGAGCTAGTGGGTATGTTGCAAATAGAGCTGGATTTAAATTTATTCAATTCCATGAAATTTCAGAAGATCAAGCCAAGTTTATTGATGAGTATATAATGTCATTGAAGCCTGTTGCAAGTCCAGCACTTGTGAATGGAGAGTTGTCAGAAAAGGCTACGTTAGGTCGTAAGGTCTTTGAGAAGTATAAATGTGATAACTGCCATTCGGGAGCCTATTATACCGACTATAAAATGCACAGAATTGGTGATAATATAGAGTTTGAAAATGGATGGGATACGCCAACATTGATTGAAGTGTGGAGAACTGCTCCCTATTTGTTTGATGGTCGTGCATACACTCTACATGATGTCTTTGATGTTGAGAAACATGGTATAAATAAGAAAATATCAAATAAAGAGCTTAACGCACTTGTTGAATATGTAAAATCATTATAATATGCAGAAGATTGATTATACAATACTGAAGAGTAATGAGATTGAATTTGAAAAAGCAATCTGTCAACTAGTGAAGAGTGCGGGGGATAATTGTGTTAGATTATGTTTTTTTATAGATGCTAAATCTAGTCAAGATTATGCTGAAAAGAGAGAGAGTATTCGTAGAATTTTATGTGATGATTGTGGCGAAAGTACACCTACATGGAGTGTTATTTCGCAGAAACCACTTGATTGTAGCGTGGTATTGGAGGTGCATAGTGCTCAAAATTGCACGATAACTTATAAATCGGACTACATTATACTAGAGTCTGAATCGGCAAAAGAGCTAATATTATCGGGTATTTGCGGAGACTTAAATGACTCTATTTACGATCAAAGCCATAGTGCATTCAAAAGAATAGAGAGCATATTTAGCTGCGAAGGCTTTACTTTTAGTAATGTGGTTCGACAGTGGAATTATATAGAGAGAATAGTTGCAATTGAGAATAATCATCAACACTACCAAAGTTTCAATGATGTGCGTAGCGAACACTACTCTAATCAGGTTTGGAGTGATGGCTACCCTGCAGCTACTGGTATTGGGACTCAATTTGGTGGAATTGTTATAGATTTGGATGCTATTATTATCAAAGATAGTGAGGTGCAGATTCGAAAAATAGATAACGATTTTCAAGTAGCTGCACACGCATACTCAAAAGGTGTGTTGATTGGTGAAGAGATTGGTAAAACAACACCTAAATTTGAAAGAGCAAAGTCGGTGGCGACACAAAAGGAGAATAAAGTCTATATATCTGGTACGGCTGCGATAATTGGTGAGGAGAGTCTCGTTGGGGTGAAGTTTCATAAGCAAATTAAAGCTACAATGATAAATATCGAAAATTTAATCTGCGAGCGCACATTTAGAAATAGTGATATTAGAACTCCATCCCCGATGAAGTTAGATATGCTCAGAGTATATTTGAAATATGAGTACGATACAGAGGGTGCTATGGATTACATGGAGAGTAGTTATGGCGAGACTCCTGTATGTTATCTGCTTGGAGATGTTTGTCGTGATGAACTTCTTGTCGAAATTGAAGGAGTTGCATCGAAATTAAATAACTGAGTTTGAATCTACTTTAAAATAGTTTATTGATGGCAGTAAATAACAGATTACAATATAAATTAAAAATAAAATTATTATGAAAAACATTAAATCAATTGTAGCACTATCACTACTAACTTCTACTATTCTTTTCGCAGGATGTTGCGGTAACGTATGTCCAAAAGACAAAATAGCAGAGTGTTGTGGTGAGTGTCCAAAAAACCAAACAACGACTATGGCACAAAACACACCGTATACAAAAAAGTATACAAACAAGGATTATTACAAAGATGGAGTATTCCAAGCAGATGTAGCTTATAAAGCTTATGGTGACATGTTAAATCACTATGGATATGAATTAACTGACTTTATCAAGGATAATTTGTGGATTACAGATTTCAACTTAGGGGATTTTGAAAATGTTGGAATGGCAGGATTTTTCTGGGTGAATGATGCTGATGCAAACTATTTCGGACATGAAATTTTCTTGCTTCCTAGCCAAATGATTGTAGAACACAAACATATGCCAACTGAATTTGCTGCAAAAATGGAGTCTTGGGTAGTTAAAAATGGTTTCTGCTATAACTTCGGTATCGGTGAAGCATCTGTTAATGCACCTGCAACACCAGAGTCACAAAAGGGACATATTTTATCTAAATCGTTTATCTCTCAAAATGTAAATGAGATAGTACACCTTAAGGAGATTGAGACTCCACACTTCCTAATGGCTGGTCCTAATGGAGCTATTGTTTTGGAGTTGGCATCTTACCATGATGGTTCAGGTTTGCGTTTTACAAATCCAAATGCTGTATTTACATCTAGTATGGTAAACGACCTTTAGTATTTACACTCATATAGAGTTAATTATATTTAATACAATTAACTCTATATGAGTTTGATATTTTTCAAATATATTATAATTTTTACTAACCTAAAAAACAACTACTATGAGAAAGATAAATCATTTCGGAGTTCCAACAACAACAACTCAAACTGGCGAAAGTTATGCTGAGGGATTAAAAGTATGGTTAACAGATTATAGCCAAAGTCCAAATAGAATTGAGTACTTACGCTTTGAAGAGGGGTCATGTATGCCTGATCTAATTCAAAAAGTTGCACATATTGCATACGAGGTTGAATCTCTTGAAAATGCTCTTGCAGGGGCAAAAATATTGGTTGAGCCAATGGCTCTGTCTGATGAACTATCTATCGCATTTATTGAGGAGGAGGGTATCCCTATCGAAATCATGTGCTATACAAAGAAGTAGTCAAATTTTAATTTAGTTTGATAGTACTCTCTTTTTTTGAGGGAGGAGCGCATTATAGCGTAAGACAAATTATTTTTAATACACAAATTAGAGAAAATATGATTAAGTTTATTAATAGTACTGAGGATATTACAAAAGAGCTTCTTGAAGGGTATGTAATGGCATATCCAGAACAAGTGAAATTGGACGGAGAAAATATTGTAGTTAGAGTTGAGGCAAAAAGTGACGATAAAGTTGCTATTGTAACTCTCGGTGGGTCTGGACATGAGCCTGCTCTTAGTGGATTTGTTGGAGAGGGTATGTTAGATTGCTCTGTTGTTGGTGATGTGTTTGCAGCTCCAGGGGCACAACGTCTATTAAAAGCCCTTCAACTACTTCAGAGAGATGCAGGTATTTTACTTGTTGTTCTTAACCATTCAGGAGACTTAATGAGTGCTCGCATGGCTTGTAAACTAGCTGCTAAGGCTGGAATCAAAGTTAAAATGTTAGAGACACATGATGATATTAGTGCAGGATTAGAGGCTTCAACAGATGATCGTAGAGGTTTAGCTGGATGTATTCCACTGTTTAAAGTTCTGGGTGCAGCAGCAGAAGAGGGTAAGTCTATCGACGAACTTTATGAGATCGGAGAGCGTATGAATTGCCGTATTGCGACACTTGCTGTTGCAATGAAAGGGTGTACTCATCCTCAAAATGGAGCTACTATTGCTTGTCTTGAAGAGGGAGTTATGGAGATTGGTATGGGACAACATGGTGAAGGCGGTGGTGCTCAAGAGGAGCTTATCTCTGCAAATGATACGGCAGAAAAGATGATTTCACTTCTTCTTCGTAAACTTAAACCTAGTGCAGGAGATAAAGTTATGCTTATTATTAATGGCGTAGGGGCAACAACATACATGGAGTTAAATATAATCTTCCGTCGTGCAGCTCAACTATTAGCTGATGCTGGTGTTGAATTGGCATATGGCAAGATTGCGGAGTTATTGACTGTTCAAGAGCAGGCTGGATTCCAAATGATATTAGGTGGATTGGATGATGATCACGTGGATTATCTTAAAAATCATATGTCTAATGCTCCGTATTGGACAGTAGTAGGTAAAAAATAAAAACATACAAGATAGTTATGAATTTAACGATAGATCAATTTAAAGCAATGCTTGATTTGGCATTTGTCAATATAAAGGCTAAAGAGGATGAGTTCTCGAAGTTAGATGCTATTGCAGGTGATGGAGATCATGGAACTGCTATTGTTTCGGCAATGACAGTGATTTGTGCAGAGTCAAAAAAAGGAGAGGATTTTCCTACAATGTTGACTGATATGGGAATGGAAGTTATGACACAGACAAGTGGATCTACAAGCACTCTTCTTGGTGCGCTATTTCTAGGTATGGGTGAAGGTGTTGCAGGTAGTGAATTAGATATTGCAGGGGTGAAAAGTATGTTTGTTGCTGGACTCGAAGGGGTTAAAGAGCAGACAAAGGCTAAAGTAGGAGATAAAACTATGATGGATGCTCTTATTCCTGCTGTTGATGCGATTGTAGCTTCAAACTCTTCAGATATTAAAGTCATATTGACTGAGGGTGCAGATGCAGCTAAAGCAGGAGTTGAGGCTACGATTGATATGAAAGCAAATTTTGGTAGAGCGAGAAATTTAGGAGATAAATCTATCGGTTATCCTGATGCAGGAGCTACCTCTTGGGCATTGATTTTTGAATCTTTTGCTCAAGGATATAATAAATAAAAAAAGAACTCCACTATTTTTATTAATGGGGTCAACTGAAGTTTTAAAAGTGGTTTTGATTAAACTTCTTAACATTTAGCTTATGGTTTAGTCACCTAAAGCGATACATTACAATAGAAAAAAATAATTTTTTAAAAAAAATAGAGATGGCAGATTTAGATGGAATATTAGAGAATAAAGATAAAGATTACGGAATTGGTGTACCAGTTCAAAGAGATGGTGGGTTCTTTTTGAAGGGTCTAGATAATTGTGATTGGGGATTGAAAGATCGTATGTCTCGTATATTTAATGTTAAGACAGGAAGAACAGTAATGTTGGCATTTGACCATGGATATATTATGGGGCCTACTTCGGGATTAGAGCGTTTAGACCTTAATATTGTACCTCTTATTGAGTATGCAGACTCATTGATGTGTACTCGTGGATCATTACGTTCAGTTGTTCCTTCAACTAGTAATAAGGCAATTTGCCTACGCTATTCAGCTGGAACATCAATCCTAACAGAGTTAAATGATGAGTGTATTATTGACCCTAATGATGCAATTAGATTGAATGCTTCAGCTATGGCTGTAATGGTATCTATCGGTGGAAAATATGAAGCTAAAACAATCGAAAATCTTGTAAGAACAGCAGATGCTGGATATAAGTATGGTATTCCTACTATGGGAGTTACTGCGGTTGGTAAGGAACTTGCTCGTGATTCACGTTATTTTGCTACTGCGTCTCGTATTTGTGCTGAAAATGGTGCTAACATCGTTAAGACTTACTATTGTGAAGGTTTTGAAAAGGTTGTTAACTCATGTCCAGTACCTATCGTTATTGCAGGTGGTAAAAAACTTGAGGAGTTTGATGCACTTGACCTATGCTACAAAGCTATAAATGATGGTGCTAGTGGTGTTGATATGGGACGTAATGTATTCCAATCAGAGGCTCCTATTGCAATGATTCAAGCTGTTAGAGCTGTTGTACATGAGGGGTACACTCCAAAGATGGGATTTGAGCTATTTGAAGAGTTGCGTAATAAATAAACTATCTAGCAACTATGTAATTATAAGTCACTTAGTGATTGAGATATTCTTATTAATGGTATTCACTGTAATCTTTCAGTGAATACCATCGATTTATAATATAACTACAATAATATAAAAAATGAATATAAAGAAAATTATATCTATTTGTTTTCTATTTGGATTGATTCAATTTCAGGTTGGTGGAAGCCAATTAAATGCAAAAGAATCTAACTCTTGGCAAAGTTCTTTAGCTAAGGTTAAACAAGATCTGAGAGATGGTAAATTTGATATGCAAGCAACTGTATCTAGCGATGTAATGCGTTTCGGTACAGGGCCACAAACATTAGTAATGGATGTCTCAGAGCTTGACGATATTATCCTTATTTCTGATCCAACAGAAGATGGAACATCTTGGGATCATGCAATATACGCTAATCCTCGTTTAATAGACGAAGATGGTGATGTTGTTAGTCTTGTTGATTTGAAACCTAAACATTATAGGGCTACTTACGGAACACCTATCTTTAACGAAACTTTTAGTAAAGGTAAGTTGCAAATCGGAGGTAAAGTATATGAAAAAGGTTTTTTACTACACTCAGATGGAATTATTTCATATCATTTGGATAAGAAATATAAAAGATTTGAGGTTGAAGTTGGAATTAGTGACTTAGTGGGGAATAAAACCGCTTCAAGTGTTGTATTTAAGATTCAGGATGGTCGTTTAAACTCGGACTTTTTGTTGTCTAAACTCGCATCTAAAGAGCACAAAGAGGCGATATTAGATTTTGCATCTATTATGGGACAAGATCCTATTGATATTCTATCTAGTAGTGACGGTTCTGTTGAGAAGCGTGCTGTTTTGCACGCTATGAAGTCTTTTGAGAATAAAGAGTTTTATGAGGCTAAAATCAAGGAGTATGATCAACTTTCAGTTGATGCTCGTTTGGAGAAGTATATCTATTTAGCTGATTTAGCACTTAAATCTAAAGGCATAAAAGAGCAATTAGTTGGTATTAATACAGATGCTATTTCTCTATACTTGGAGGATATTAAATCAGAAAAAGGATTTGATTACACTGCAAATAAGGCAAAATATGATCTTTTAGTATCGACTCTAAGCGATGTTAAGTGTAACATTGAGCGAGGTAATGAGGAGTATATTAAAAAAGGTGAAGAGTTATTAAAACTTAGTAGAGATATATTACTTTCAAACCCACTACTTGATGTAGATAAAATAGTTGTTAGTAGATTCAAAATGGGGAGTAATGCTAGAAATGGTATGGCTCCAAGTATTGGATCTGCGGCGAATAACTATTCAAATATGTACTCTGCTGCTCGTACAGGTTTTGATGCTGAGATTGCTGAGTTGAGTAATCTTCGTGGAGAAGTTAAAATTAGAACTATACATGAGCCTAAAAGAGATGTTAATATTGCCGATCTTCAGATACATTGGGATGCAGACAAATTAATTTTTTCATCTTTGGATGATAAAAATCGCTGGCAGGTATTTGAAGTTGGTGTTGATGGATCTGGATTCAAACAAAAAATTAAATTGAATGAGCCAGATGTAGAGTTTTGTGACCCTAATTATCTTCCTGATGGGCGTATTATTGCTGCTTCTACTGCTGGATATAATGCTGTGCCATGTGTGAATGGATCTGATGCTGTGGGTAACTTATCTCTTTATGACACTAAAGATGGTAGCTTCAGACGTCTTACTTTTGACCAAGATAATAATTGGAATCCAGTTGTTATGAATAATGGTCGTGTGATGTTCACTCGTTGGGAGTACACAGACCTTACGCACTACTTCTCTCGTATTATTATGCACATGAACCCTGATGGTACTGAGAATAAAGCTCTATATGGTAGTGGTTCATTTTGGCCTAATAGTACGTTTGATATCAAACCTCTTCCTGGAAGTTCATCTAAATTTGTAGGTGTTATCTCTGGTCACCATGGTATCGCGAGATCTGGTAGATTGATGATTTTTGACCCTACAAAATCTCGAAAAGAGGCTGAGGGTGTTGTACAGGAGTTACCTTACCGTAATAGAGAAGTTATTCCTGAAATTAAGGATTATCTTGTTAATGGTGTGTGGCCACAGTTTATACGTCCATACCCTATAAGTGATAAATACTTCCTAGTTTCTGCAAAATTAACTCCTGAATCTCTATGGGGTATCTATTTAGTTGATGTATTTGATAACCTTACATGTATTGCTGAGTTTGAAGGTGAAGGGTTAAACTCTCCATTGTTGGTTACTAAAAGAGCAACACCTCCAGTTATTCCAGATCGTGTTAATTTAGAGGATAAAGAGGCAACTATTTTCATTCAAGATATTTATGCAGGTGAGGGTTCTATGGGACTACCTCGTGGTACTGTTAAAGAGTTACGTATCTTAGCTTACGAGTATGCTTATATGCACGGAGCTTCAGACCATGATGCCCAAGGTATTCAGTCTGGTTGGGATATTAAACGTCTTCTTGGTACTGTTCCTGTTGAAGAGGATGGATCTGTAATTTTTACTGCTCCTGCAAATACTCCAATCTCACTTCAACCTGTTGATAGTGATGGTAGAGCTGTTCAGTGGATGCGTAGTTGGTTTACCCCTATGCCAGGCGAAACTGTCTCTTGTATTGGTTGTCATGAAGATCAAAATCAGATTCCAATCCCTAAGCGTGTTATTGCATCTGAGCGTAAACCGCACAAGATTAAGACTCCAGAGGGTGGTGCTCGTCCATTTACATTTGATTTGGAGATTCAACCAATTCTGGATCGTGCTTGTATCTCGTGCCATAAAGATGGTAGTGATGTAAACTTTACTACTCGTATTGATAAGAAGTATCCTCGTTTTGGAAGACCTTGGAATAAGAGTTAT
Source organism: uncultured Rikenellaceae bacterium (assembly GCA_947038405.1). Taxonomy (GTDB): domain Bacteria; phylum Bacteroidota; class Bacteroidia; order Bacteroidales; family Rikenellaceae; genus CAMQVY01. Next base: position 36,624 of record CAMQVY010000003.1, read on the forward strand.
TTAGAGTTGATGCCTTACGTGTATCGTCAAGGACCTGAAGCTGATATGTATGTTTTGAAGCCGTATGAGTATCATGCGTCTAATTCGGAGTTAGTTAGAATCTTGAAAACTGGACACCATGGTGTTGAGTTAACTGACAAAGAGTGGAGAACAATATATAATTGGATCGATTTTAATGCACCATACCATGGAGCATTCTTAAATCTTCCGAAGCATAATAATTTCGATCAGTATGATCGTCGTATTGAGTTGGCTAACAAGTACAATAATGGTGCGGGTGTAGATTGGAGAGAAGAGGTTAAGAACTATTCTGAGTATCTTGATTCTAAAGGTGAAGTTGAGGCTGTTATGCCAGAAGCACCGAAGCCTATTAAAACTAAGAAAACGAAACTATCTTCATGGCCATTGAGCCCTGAACAAGCTAAGGAGTTACAAGCTGAAAATGGTGACATTAGACGTGAGATCGAATTTGCTCCAGGTGTTAATATAACATTCGTTTGGATTCCAGCAGGTAAATTTGCAATGGGTTCTAATGATGGACAGAGAGATAATGCACCTGCATTTAAGACTGAGGTTAAAGAAGGATTTTGGATGTCCGAAACAGAGATTACTAATGAGCAGTATTGTGCACTGTTTCCTGAGCATGATAGTCGTATAATTGGTCAGTTCTGGAAGGATCATACTACTGCTGGTTACTGGGCAAATAAACCACAACAACCAGTTATACGTGTCTCTTTTGAAGAGGCACAAGAGTATTGTAGTGTTTTAGCGGAGTCTGTACCTAATTTAGGATTGAAGGTATCACTACCTACTGAAACTGAGTGGGAGTGGGCTTGTAGAGGTGGAAATGATGGTGATTTTTGGTATGGTAACTCAAATACTGATTTCGGTAAGTTTGAAAATATGGCAGATGCTAAACTTTCAGATATGGCTGTAATTGGTGTTGACCCTAAGCCAATGTCAAAGAATAGTTCTCTACGTCCATATTGGGACTATCTTCCTAAGGAGTCATCGGTTAACGATGGTGCAATGATTACAACTGAAGTTGGTAGCTATAAGCCAAATGTTTGGGGATTGAAAGATATGCACGGTAATGTTGCTGAGTGGACTGAGTCTGACTATACACTATACCCACTTAAATCTAAGAACGTTTCAGATAGAAAAGTTGTTCGTGGTGGATCTTGGACTGATAGACCTAAATACTCTACTTCTTATAGTAGAAAGGCATTCTACCCTTGGCAAAAAGTTTACAATGTTGGATTCCGTATCATTCTTACGCAATAAATAGTTATACATTGAACGTAAAGAGAATATAAGTTTTCAAAGAGGTTTTATTTAGGTGTTAGTCTGTGTGGCTCATACTTAGGTAAAACCTCTTCGGAAGTTTAGATGCTTAGTTTGAGAAAGCTACGATACTGCGAATTTTGCAGTTGACGTATATACTTTATAAAAAAATATAATATGTTAAAGAAAATAGTTTCATCTCCAATTGTAATGTTAGCTCTTATTGTGATTTATTCTATAAGTTTAGGGGTTGCTACATTTATTGAACGAGATATGGGTGTAGAGTTTTCGAGAGGTTATATTTATCATAACTTGTGGTTTATTTTATTGCAATTTGTAATGGTTGTGAATGCTGTTGCAATTATATATAAAAGAGGATTATTTAGATGGAGCAAGTTTGGTGCATTACTATTCCACCTGAGTTTTGTTGTTATATTATTAGGTGCTCTTATAACACACAAGTGGAGTGAAGAGGGTATTATGCACATTCGAGAGGGTGCAACATCTAGTGTCGTATACTTGGCAGATAAGACACAAATTAATCTCCCAATAGAGGTTCAATTAGATGATTTTGTATTGGCTAGATATCCAGGTTCTCAATCTCCATCATCTTATGAGAGCAATGTGACAGTGCTATATGATGGCGAGGAGTCAAAGCACCTAATCAGAATGAATCAAGTGATGAATATTGGGAATTACCGCTTTTTTCAATCGTCATATGATCCCGATGAACGTGGTAGTGTATTGACTGTTAACTATGATTTTCCAGGTATGCAGATAACATATCTAGGGTATCTGTTATTAGTTTTAGGATTTGTTATAACACCTTTTCAAAAATATTCAAGATTTAGACAACTCAATAGTTCTTTTAAAAAAATTGGTGTTGTTGCATTTTTTGTGCTTGTTTCAAGTAGTAGTTACGCAAACTCTAATTTGCCTTCAGTGCCTGCAAATCATGCAAAAGAGTTTGGTGGGCTATTGGTGCAAAATCCCAAAGGTAGACTAGAGCCAGTAAATACTTGGAGCTCTAAAATAGTTAGAAAAATATATCACGATACTAATTTTAAGGGGTATAGTTCCGATCAGATACTATTGAATCTATTTGTATTTCCAGGGTATTGGGCTGAAGAGCCCTTGATTATGGTTGATAACAAAGAGGTTCGTAAATTAGTTGGAGATAAAGGATCTGAGTATTTATCTTATAGTGATATGTTTAATCGTGAAGGAGAGTATGTTATACAGAAGAGTGTCGAGAAGGCGTACTCATTATCTCCATCTGAACGAAGTAAATTTGATAAAGATATTCTTGCTCTGGATGAGGTAATTAATATAATATATCAGATTCAACAAGGGCAGATGTTATCTCTATTTCCAAATCCAGATGCTACTAATACAAAATGGCTATCATCTGGTGACGACCTGTCTCATTTAGATGGAAAAGACTCTCTTTTCATCTCTAAGATAATGGTGCATTATGGAGAGATGGCGTATGCGGGGGTTGAATCAGGAGATTGGAGTGGTGCTTCAGAGGTGCTTGGTATGATTAAAATATATCAAGATGCTAAGAATTTAAGTGTTGAGGTATCTGATAATCGTATAAAAGCAGAGCTTAAATATAACGAATGGGATATATTTGGACGTGTATTTAAGTTTTATCTTATTTGTGGAGCGATTTTATTATCACTCTGTTTCTATCAGCTTTTGAAAGGGATAGAACGCTTTAAAAAAGTACAATATATATTAATTGGAGTAATTGCAACGGCATTCTTAGTGCAAACGATAGGGTTTATATTAAGATGGTATATATCGAGCTATCCACCTTGGAGTAATTCATATGAAACAATGATTTTTATGGGTTGGGGAGTTGTTGCAATAGGTTTGTATCTATCTTTTAGAGCACCTATAATCACAGCTTTAGCCTCTATACTTGCGGGTGTGCTACTATTTGTATCCTCACTTAACTGGATGAATCCAGATATAACTCCATTAGTTCCTGTACTGCAATCATATTGGCTTATGTTGCACGTAGCCGTTATAATGATGGGATACGGATTCTTTTTCGTAAGTGCTTTGATTGGGATGTTTAATCTTGTGTTAAGCGGATTTATTAAAGATGAAAATAAAAAAGTACTCGTAGATACGATAAAAAAGTGTACTGTACTAAATGAAATGGCGATGATTATCGGCACAGTACTCATGTGTATCGGAATATTTTTAGGAGCTGTTTGGGCGAATGAGTCTTGGGGTCGATATTGGGGCTGGGACCCAAAAGAGACTTGGGCACTCATTACAATGATGGTATATACTGGTGTGTTGCATATGAGATTTATACCTAAATTAAATAGTATATGGCTCTTTAATGTCAAGTCTGTATGGTCGATCCTTAGTGTTTTAATGACATATTTTGGTGTTAATTACTACTTATCTGGTCTACATTCGTATGGTAATAGTGGAGGAGAATTACTATCAATACCAGTAGTTATTGGTGTTACACTTTTAGTTTTGTTGACAGTTTGGAGCTTAAAATCTAGGAATAAGTTAAGTTAGTTTTTCTTTGATATTACTCTTTGAATTAGTGTGTAATCTAAATTAAAACTATATTTGATGCGATTACTACCTAAAAATAGGTAGTATCTATTTGGAATATACCTATAAAGAGGAGTTGTATAAGAATAAGTCTTACACTATATTTGTATCAGAACATAAGGTGATAGTTATAGAGCTTTATTTTGTTATTTAATACTTGTTACTTTGGTTGTATTAAATAGCTATTGAAGAGAAAACCATAAACAAAATATATGCAGTGTAGTAAGACTCCTTTTAGATAAGCCACTAAATAGGAGTCTTATTGCTATGAAATAGTATTTATTTATATTGCATAATAAATAAAATATAAGTTACGTTAAATAGGATGTAATCCAAAGATTGTATGTATAGAATAGTGAAATATGAGGCCCATGACCGTATGGGCGATTTAATATGTGATAATTATCCTATGTTACTTGTGATGAGTAGATTTGGAATATCTCTTGGTTTTGGAGAGTATTCTATTGGTGATGTATGTAATAATAATAGAGTAGATGTAAAAACATTTTTATCTGTTGTTAACTTATTGGTAGATGAGTCCGATAGTGTTGAGAATATAGATAAGACAGATATATCAATCCCTGCTCTAATTGAGTACCTTAGTCGATCACATAAATATTTTATCGACTATCGTCTACCTTCAATACGAAAAAAATTAGTTATTGCACTAGGTGATTGTCTTAATGATATTAATCTTGTGATAATTAAGTATTATGATGAGTATGTATCTGAGGTAAATAAGCACATAATGTATGAGGAGCGTAAAGTTTTTAAGTATGTAGATTCATTAATGAGTGACAATGCCTTGGTTAATTATAAGATTGAAATTTTCAGCAAAAGACACGATGATGTAGACAATAAGCTCACTGAATTAAAGGATATTATAATTAAGTACTATCCTGGAAATAGCAGTAATGAGTTAAATAGTGTGTTATTTGATATTTTCTCATGCGCAAAAGATTTGGCATCGCATAATAGGGTGGAAAATTCACTATTTATTCCTGCAATTAAGGAGTTAGAGAGGTTTAAAACACTTTAATATGGGACAAAGAGTACATATTTTTATTGCAGAACCATCCCCAATAATTAGGAGCGGTCTAATATCTATACTGAAAGAGATTCCGAATATAGATATAGCTGAAATTAGTGATATGTCAACATTATTGACTAAAATACAGAGGTATACCCCTGATATATTAATTGTAAATCCATCTTATATCGGGTTGTTATCTCTTAATCAAATGCGATCTAAGATAGGGGGAGATGTTAAAATCATTGCATTGCAATACTCCATATTAGATGAGATAATTTTAAATCAATATGATGAGATAATATCTATATACAGTAGCGTAGATACCATTAAGGATAAACTAATTGGAGTTATTCCTAAAAGTAGTGGTGAGATTGTAAAACAAGAATTGAGTAGTAGAGAAAAAGAGATTGTAGTTTGTATTGTGAAGGGTTTGACTAATAAGCAAATTGCAGATCAACTCTGTCTATCTACACATACGGTAATGACCCATAGGAGAAATATAACAAATAAATTAGAGATACATAGCTCTTCTGGTCTTACAATATATGCCATTGTTAATAAGTTAGTTGAGCTAGATAAGATCAAAACGTCAATTTAATACGTTAAATTGTAATATTTTTTATTAAATGGCTATTATTATATTATTTATGGTTTGTTTGTTGAGTTGAAATTACTATATTTGCATAACACATTTGTGATTTTTGTCGCTATGTAATTTAAAGTGTAACTGTAGTTATTAAACGTTTATCCAATGAACTTAATCTTGATCCTTTGCTTAATATCATTTTTTATTAGTATTGTCATTGCAGCCTATGCAATACCTGGAGTTTTGTATATATCAGTAAAGAAAAATTTACTAGATATGCCAAACGAACGCAAGCGTCATAGTGGAACGTGTTCTAGGTTGGGTGGTGTCGCTTTTTTGCCTGCTATATTTCTGTCGGCAACTCTGCCAATATCAATTTTTTCACTGTATGATGTAACTTTGTTGGAGTATATTACGCCAACATTTATTCTTACTCTAGTATCATCGATGTTGATTTATTTTATTGGGGTTACAGATGATATAATTGAGGTGCGCTATTATAAAAAATTTATATTTCAAATTATTGTTTCAATAATTATCGTTCTATCGGGTAACTATATTGATAATCTTTATGGTCTGCTTGGTATTTATGATATCCCTATTTGGATTGGTATTCCTTTGACTATTTTTATTTTAGTATTTATAATTAACTCTGTAAATCTAATAGATGGTATTGATGGCTTAGCTTCCGGACTTTGTAGTGTCGCATTTGTAATATTTGGAATACTATTCATATTGAAAGGTGATGTTGTAAATGCTATACTCTCGGTTGTCTCCTTAGGGACATTATTACCGTTCTTTTTTTATAATGTATTTGGAATATCTGGAAAAAAGTATAAAATATTTATGGGCGATGGAGGTGCATTAATGATTGGACTTCTTTTAGCTTCTCTGGCAATATCTCTATTTAAAGGGAATGCAATAGTAGCTGGAGGAGAAGGGACTTCATTCTATGTAATTGCTGCAATATCACCACTTATTATACCTTGTTTTGATGTATTTAGAGTTGTTTTACGAAGATATAAGGACCACAAACCTCTGTTTTTACCAGATACAAATCACATTCACCATAAGTTTATTGCATTAGGTTTTTCGCACCATATTGTAATGATGATTATAATAGGAATTTCGGCTTGCTTTACAATATTTAATATTATTACAAGTAAGTATTTGAATATTAATGTAATTATATTCTTTGATATATTAATATGGACAACTATGCATATTATATTAACAAGGAGAATTAAAAAACGTAATAGTAAAAAGATATTTACAACTTAGATTTTAATTAAGTTTGTCTAAACATTTCTAATATTTAGACAAATTTATAGTCATAAGTATTATATATATAATCGTTACAATCCAAAATAAGTCATCTCATAAAATGTAGTTTTATGAGATGACTTATTTAACTTTTAAGGTTTAGTATCGTATGGAATTCGTAGTGTATTTATCTCGTAAACCAAGTGTCAATTACCTTTTTATTTCCTTTCCCATCTGTCACTTCAATTGAAAGGTTATATTTTACCCCTTTTTTTGGAGATATTGCATCATTAAAGTAGTGGGTTATTTTACGTTTAACAGCATTATGTTCGAAAAGAATCCACTCTCCATCAATAGTCGCATTAAATGTTGCAATTCCAGCAAAGTTATCACTGATCGCAAAGCTAATATTTGAAGAGTTACGTAAATTAGCTCCTTTAATAAAGGATGGTTTAATCTTTGGTGGAACGGTATCTGTGACAATGCAGTATTGACCGAAAGATCTTACTCTTGCTGAGATCTCTCCATCTTTGTACACTCCACCTGCGGAACTCCACCTTCCTTTACTTGAACGATATGCAATCATAGCTTTGCTCCGTAGGTGTTGTGGAACGCTATCTGCATTTATTGATAAGTTATAATAACTGAAGAGAGAGACATCTGGTCTGTGTATCTCATATATTGGTGAGAATCTTTTTGTAGTTACTGGTGTCTCAATTCTTGTTGACATTTTTTGGTGATAAAAAATAGATTCAAATAGTGTGCCCTTAGGTATTGATACAGTTGCTCCATTTGCCGAGTAGTGGAATGTTTTATTATAGTGAGCAATTAATATACTTTGAGCTGGTTTTGCTGGCTCAAATTTACGCCCTCCAATTATACTCATAGCTAAATAGGATTTATTGCCACTTTCATCAATAATCTCCATATCAATACTTCCACTCTCTCCCTGATTTAGAGATATAATCCCATTATTACGAATGTTGCTGTATATTGGGAGGTTATTCCCTTGTTTCTTAGAGAGAATATATGTATCGTGTTTTGTTGCTTGTTGAGTCACATAGTGAGTTGCACTACCTGCATATCGTGAGTTTGCAAAGGTGATTGCATCTGATGTAATTTCAAAATTTACAGTATCATTAAATTTTTGAATTATTTTATATACAGACATATTTAAATTCCCAGTTCCATTCTTTGCGTCAGAAACTTGTGCTATAAAGTAACCATGTCGACTAACCTCTATTGGGCTTTTACTTGTGGGTTCATATATGTTGTTTGGTAGTTTTGTAAGTAATATATTCTTAGGCTTGGAGTGTATTGGAACACCCTTGATTGTATCGGTTGCAACGTACATTACTTTCACAAATTTCGGTGCTACATCGTCTGGAATATCAAAATTACATATTGGAACTGGATTAAGCGTTTTCTGAGTAGCAGTTTCTCTAATTTCAAAATGTAGGTGCGGACCAAAGGACATGCCAGTATTTCCACTTAATGCAATTTGGTCTCCAGCTTTTACTGGCAATTTATTAGCTGGTGTGAATATATTAAATGAGTGCTTTTTACCCTTATACCTCTCTCCGTTTACGTACTCTTCAACTTCTGGATTAAACCTTTTTAGATGAGCATATACTGATGTCTTTCCGTTTGGGTGTGTTATGTATATAGCTTTCCCATAGCCATATGGAGCAATCCCTATTCGTGATATATATCCATCAGCAACGGCTCTAACAATAAGACCCTCTCTCTGTTTTGTTCTTATGTCAATTCCCAAGTGGTATCGGTTTGTCCTCACTTCAGCATAATTTGCAGATAGGTCCAAAGCACAATCTAGAGGTGGAGTATATTGAGCAAATGTATTGGTTCCCGAAAATAGAGTTGCAACAATTAATAGTACAGCCCTATTCTTCAATCTATATAAAATCGTCATTTTTAATATTTTTTTCTATAATAGATATTACACTGTCATATTCATAACCGAGTCCAAGTGCATATCGTACTAATTTTGCTTTTAATTTATATGGATCACTCTCTTTTATTGATCCTATTCTCTTTTGAATTATTAACTCTAACCGATCTTCTAAACTCTTTTTATCTAGTATTTGAAGTTCGTCGTTTATAATATTACTATCAATACCCTTGAGTTTTAGCCCGTTTTTTATTTTGTAAACTCCCCAACCATTCAATTTACTCTTCTCTCTGATGTATGCTGCTGCATATCGTCTATCATCTATAAATTTATTTTGAATTAATTGAGTTAGGACATCTATACGTTTACTCTCCTCTACTCCCCATTGAGCCATAAGTCTTAGTGCATCGCCGCTAGACTTCTCAGCCCTAGCACATAGAGCCATAAGTGAATTTAGAGCTTGTTTTGGTGTTTTATCTATTTTTTGACGCATCTGCACATACGTGGTTTTGAGTGAATATCATTTTTTATCTCAATATCAGAGTAACCTAGCTCTCCAAGCATTATCTTCATTTCAGCCCAAAATGATTCGTATATTTCAAAATACAATTCACCGCCATTACAAAGGAGGCTTAGTGCTGAAATTGCTATTGATCTGTAGAATATTAGTGGGTCATTATCAGGAACGAATAGAGCTGAATGTGGTTCATACCCCTTTACATTGAGCTCCATCGAGTCAATATCTTGTTGTGGAATATATGGTGGGTTTGATACAATTACATCATATAAAACTTTTGTTATATCGTTGTTCCATGTCGCCACGGGAGATAGAGCATTCTGTTGTATTATATTTATATTCTTAACGTTGTGTTGTGTTGCATTTTTATCAGCCCAATATATTGCATTCATCTCTATATCTATAGCCGTGACTTGTGACAAAGGTAGTTGTTTTGCCAGAGAAATGGCAATACATCCACTTCCTGTTCCTATATCCATTATTTGTATACTAGACTCTTTTGCGTAGTTGCTGACAATCCAGTTTATTAGTTCTTCTGTTTCAGGGCGGGGGATCAGTGCTCCTTTGCCTATTGCAAACTCTAGGTCACAAAATTCTGCTTTACCTATGATATATTGAATTGGTTCACCACTTCTAAGACGGTCTGATAGTTCATTAATATCTATATTGATATTAATCTCTTTGTTGGGGTTTAGTATAATATCTATTTTAGATTCACCAAATAGATCTTTAGCTAAGATATATGCTATTGACTGAGATTCACTATGGTTATATATCTCAGAGCAAACAAGTTTAATATGTGATATGAATTGAGAAACTGTCATAAAATTAATGTACTTGTATTAATACTAAATAAAAATAGTCCGATTATATTAATCGGACTATTTTTATATCTTAAGAAAAGAAAGACTCTTATTTGCTAGCTTCAACAGATGCTTTTCTAAAATCTTTCAAAAGTTTAGACAACTCTAAAGCAGCTTTACGTGCACGAGTTCCTGCAGCTTTATTGCTTTTTGATACTTGAAGAGTTGCATTTTCTGAAAATAGAGCAATTTGCTCATCGATTTGCTTTACTAAATTTTCCATAGCTTTAATATAATTATTTTAATTAAAATTCTAACTACAAAGTTAAATAAAAAAATCAATAATAAAACACAATATTTGTTGAAAAAAGTATTTTACCTACTTTTATGTATAAAAGAGACCCTTTTTATCTCAGAAATAGTCGTATTTATGTACGAATAATAAAAATATCAGCGATATGATCGCAACGTAACATTTCTAATATGTAATGAACTTTATTGAAGTATAACTCTAATACAATCTCATCACCTAGAGATCATTCATAAAAAAGCTAGATATTTAATTATACTATTATTATTTTCAACTATAAAACCCTATCTTTGCGGATAAACTTAATTTTATAATATTAAAATCATCAATGGAGAATATTGAGAAAGAAATAGATATAGTTGAATTGTTTAAGACTCTTTGGAATAAAAGGTATAAAATAATAAAAATTGGACTTATCGGTTTTGTAGTAGGTTTAGTTATTGCATTTTCGATTCCTAAAATGTATAATACTACTGTAAAGATAGCTCCAGAGGATTCTGCTTCACGTGCCATGGGAGACATGGGGAGTTTGGCTGGAATAGTTGGAATTAATATTGATGGAGCTAGTAGTGGTGGTATAACTTCAATGATCTACCCTGATGTAGTTAAAAGTGCCCCTTTTTTATTTAAATTTGCTACAATTGAGGTTGATCTAGCTGGAGAAAAAATGTCCTTCTACCAATACGTAACAGAAGAGCAACAGCATGCTTGGTGGAGATATGTTATTGGAGCTCCAGTGCAGTTTATTAGTTTCGTTAATGGGCTATTCAATGAAGAAGAGGTAGTAGAAAGTAATGAAATAAATATGTTTAGACCTAGTTTTAAACAGAGGAAATATATAAATTTTTTGAGTGGAAATATATCTGTCGAGTCAGATAAAAAAACAAATATCCTAACAATAGGAGTTAATATGCAAGACCCACTTATTGCAGCTATAGTTGCAGATTCACTATTGAGTAAATTGCAGCTATATATGTCAGAGTATAGAACAACTAAAGCCCGCAAAGACTTAGACATGAAAGAAATAATGTTGAGTGAGGCTAAAAGCAATTATTATCTTGCAGAAGATAAATTGGCTGATGGTTTAGATTTCAATCGAAATATTAAATCACAAAAAGCTCAAGTGAAAATTAATCGCCTTACAAATGAAAAAGAGTTAGCATTTACAGTGTATAAGGAGTTGGCAACGCAAGTTGAAGTTGACAAAATTCGAGTACAAGAGCAAACTCCAATTGCGACAATCATTGAACCAGCTAAAGTTGCTGTTGTGCCATCGTCTCCAAATAAAATGTTAATTGCAATATTTTTTGCTTTTTTAGGTGTTTGTATAACATCTATAAAAGTATTGTATGACGAAAAAATATTTAGCTTATAATTCTACTATAGAGTTAATTTTTAAAATAATATATACTAAAATGGGAAAAAATAAATTCAAAATTGTCTTGTTTGCAATTTTATCAATCTTCATAACAACATCATTTGCTCAGCAAATAGATCCAGATATTTTGGCTAAAGCTAAAATGATGGGCTTTTCTGAAGATCAAATAAAATCGGAGATGTCTAAATATAAAAGTGAGTCGATAACAGAGGTAAGTTCTGAAAAAATTTCAGATAACCAATACTCTCTTAGAGATAAACCAAACCAAGCGGAGTATGATAGTACTATAGTGGAGGATTTAAAATCAATATATAGACTTCCTATAATAAAAGAGACACCATTAAGTATTTATGGACAAAATATGTTCAAAAATAGTGAGGTTTCATATGAGCCAAATTTAAATATCCCAACTCCTATTGACTATATTTTATCTATTGGAGATGAAATTATTATAAATGTTTGGGGCGATAGTGAATCTACCGTAAAGGAGACTATATCACCAGAGGGTTTAATTTACATCTCAAATTTAGGTCCAGTATATATTAATGGAATGACTGTATCTCAGGCAAAAGAGTATATTGAAAAGCAGTTATCAAAAATAGATGAATCAATTGGGTCTACATCTCAAATAACACTTAGTGTTGGGCAGATTAGAAGTATTAAGGTAAATATAACAGGAGAGGTGAGTTATCCAGGAGTATATACAGTGCCTTCACTTGCTTCACTATTCCATATTCTCCATATTTCAGGAGGCACAACGGATATTGGTGATCTTCGTCATATTGAAGTCTTTAGGAATTCAAAAAAAGTTGCGGATATGGATATATATGACTTTATATTGAATGGAAATATATCTAATAATATAATATTAAAAGATGGAGATGTTGTAGTTGTACCAACGTACAAAATCAAAGCAAAGATTGCAGGTGCAATTAAACGTTCTATGTTTTATTTAATGAAAGATAGTGAGACAGTATCGACTTTAATTCAATATGCGGGTGGTTTTTCTGATTTAGCATATCAAAGTAGGGTTAAGATATTTAGAAAAGGCGGAGAGTATAACGAGGTTATTTTGGTTGAGCAAGCTGATTTCAATAAGATGGTTCTTCGTAATGGTGATAGTGTCTTAATAGAGAATGCTAAGGATGAGTTTGAAAATTTAATTCAAATAGAAGGAGCTATCTGGTATCCAGGTGACTTTCAGTTAAATGATAATCTTAACACTTTATCAAAGTTAATAGAGTATGCTGGTGGATTGAAAGGTAGTGCTTTTTCTCAATCTGCAATCATTGAGCGACGAAATAGTGATTATTCGGAGTCTATTATAAACTTTAACCCGACAGATATTGTTTCTGGGAAAAGTGACATTGAACTTAGAAATTATGATAAGGTTATAATACCTGAGGTAGGGGCATTGCAAGAGCCTTTTACTATAAATGTTCTAGGTGAAGTTAATTCTCCTAACGTAATTAAATTTAGAAATGGTATGCGTATTGAGGATGCAATTATACTCTCTGGAGGTCTCAAAGAGTCAGCATCCCTCTCGATTATAGATGTGTCTAGACGAATAAATGACAATAAATTGACTGAATATACAGATCAGAAGTCAGAATTATTTTCATTTAATATTAATGAAGATTTATCATTAACACCAGAAACAAAAGATTTTATATTGAAGCCTTATGATATGGTTGTTATTAGGCGTAGTCCTGGATACAAAGTTCAATCGACAATTGTAATTCAGGGAGAAGTTGTTGTTCCTGGTAGTTATACTATTGAGCGAGAGAATACATATCTTAGTGATGTAATAAAGATGGCTAAAGGTACTACACCTCTTTCTCATACTAAAGGTGCAAGTTTAATGAGGATGTTTAATGATAAAAACATGACGTTAGGTGTTGATAAGTTGCAAAGAACAGTGAGTACATCAGAGGATTCACTTAAAATTAGTGCTAATGGATTTAAATTACTTCCTGTTGCGATTAATTTAGATGCAGCATTAAAAGATCCTCATGGAAAATCAGATATTCTACTAAAGCAGGGCGATGTTATTACAATACCTAAATTTGAGAATATTGTAAGAACTATTGGTGCTGTTTACTCAGAGAATTCAATTACCTACCAAGGTGGAAAATTGAAAAAATATATTGAGAGTAGTGGAGGGTATATTAAGCAGGCTCGAAAGCGACCATTTGTGTTGTATCAAAATGGCACAATAAAGGCAACTAAAAGAATATTTTTCATAAAGAAATATCCTAAGATAGAACCAGGATGTGTAGTAATTGTACCTCAGAAGCCTGCTAGAGCTAAAATGTCATTGTTTGAGACATTAGGTGTTGCTTCTTCTGTTACGTCGCTTGCTTCCTCGTTGGCTACATTAGGACTTAATGTTGCTGTAGCTAGATAGAAAAATTCAATAATTATTCCATTTGTGAATAAAATACAGATTAAAATGCAACTTATTTGAGAATAAGTTGCATTTTAAATTTATTATACTTACATTTGTATCGGTAATGAATATCACTTGTGATGTTCAATGCTTCCGAGAGTCGTTAATCCACATTAACGGCTCTCGGTTTTTTTTGTACCTTATTGTTGTGTTTAATGAAATTGGGAGACAATTGCATTAACGTATATATTGGATTGTCAGTGATCTCGGATATCTGTCTATATCAATAAGGAATCAAACTGAAACCTTTATTGGTAGTTTTTCATATCGTTCCCACTATAATGGCAATAATTATATATTATAAAAGTGAACACTCTTTGGACTCAATTCATGGAGACTCTGTATGGTGTCATAGCTCAGATTCAGGTATAAAATATTTATACTTTATAGTCAATGCAATTATAATAATATTTATTTTATAAGCTTCGATTCTCTTTCCAGTAATTAGTATTATGTATTAGACATAGTTTTTTTATAATTTGAGTTCAGACAAATATAAGGAGAAAACACATTGCCGCTTTCGAAGCAAAAATCGCCATTGAGGCATTAAAAGAGCGAAAGATTATATCATAATTTGTAAAAAGATTAGAATTAAATCCGCATCATATTTCTGATTGTAAACAATAGTTTGATAAACAATCAGCTTAAATATTCCCAAATACATTGCTCTATATATAGTTTGTTTATCTTCCGTTGTGGACTATTAAATTAACTATTGCAGACAACTAGTCACGAGTACTAAAGTAGACTGATGTAAATAATTTTAAACCTTATATCTTAAATTTATATCGGTAGTGTCAATTCGCATGTAATAAGTGAATTAAGTACCTTAATTTGGTTTAAATTAAGGTTAGTATGAACGATAAATATATGGCTTTAGACAATATTTATATTGAGAGATTTTGGAGAATGCTAAAATATGATTACATTTACTTTTGGAGCTTAGAAAATACTGTAAAATTAGCGAATGATATTGGTTGGCTGATATTACAACACCAAGTGCAGGCATAGTTTCATTTGGGTGGTAACTACAAGTATTTACTATATATTAACTATAATTGGCGAGAACCCAACTAAGGTTCTCGCAATTTAATTAAGCTTAATTTTGCTAATGTGTGGAAGAATATAGGGGATTAGCATAGTTATATTTAACTGAAATAAAAATTAAAAAATATGAAAATTGCAGTAGTTGGGACAGGATACGTTGGTCTAGTTAGCGGTGCGTGTTTTGCGGAGATGGGAGTTGATGTTACTTGTATAGATATTAATGAAGAGAAGATTGTGGCTCTAAAAAAAGGTAAAATTCCAATTTATGAGCCAGGGTTAACTACTATAGTCAATCGTAACATTGATGCAGGAAGGCTGCACTTCTCCACAGACCTAACAGCTTGTATCGATAGTGTAGATGTTGTGTTCTCTGCCGTAGGAACTCCTCCTGATGAAGATGGTTCAGCTGACTTGCAATACGTATTAGCTGTAGCAAGGCAATTTGGTCAAACTATAAAGAAGCATACAATACTCGTAACTAAATCAACAGTTCCCGTAGGAACTGCAAAAAAGGTTAAAGAGGCGATACAGATCGAACTTGACAAGCGTGGTGAAACGATTGAGTTTGATGTCGCTTCAAACCCAGAATTTTTAAAAGAGGGAGATGCAATTAAAGACTTTATGACACCAGATAGGGTTGTGGTTGGTATAGATAGTGATAGAGCAAAATTAACAATGTCTCGCCTATATAAGCAATTTATGTTAAGTAGTGATCGTATGATTTTCACAGATATACCAAGTGCTGAGATGATAAAATATGCAAATAACTCAATGCTGGCTACTCGTATATCATTTATGAACGATATTGCAAATCTATGTGAAATAGTTGGTGCTGATGTAAATATGGTTCGTAAAGGTATTGGTAGTGACTCTCGTATTGGTAATAAATTTTTGTATGCTGGGTGCGGTTATGGTGGCTCGTGCTTTCCCAAGGATGTTAAAGCTTTAATTCAAACGGCAAATTCAGTTGGCTATGATATGAAAGTTTTAAGAGCTGTCGAGGAGGTTAATGAGAATCAAAAAGGCATACTTTTTAATAAAATAGATAAGCACTACAATGGTGAGCTAAAGGGTAAAGTAGTCGCACTTTGGGGACTGTCATTTAAGCCAGAAACAGATGATATGCGTGAAGCACCGTCATTAACCTTAATAGATAGGCTGTTAAAGGCGGGCTGTGAGGTAAGGGTATACGATCCAATATCTATGGATGAGTGTAGGCGCAAAATTGGAGATCAAGTGACCTATTGTAAGGATATGTATGAGGCAGCACTTGATGCTGATACACTAATGTTGGTTACTGAGTGGAAAGAATTTCGTATCCCTAGTTTATCTATCTTAAAAAAGGTTATGAATGACAAGGTGATTATTGACGGTAGGAATATATATGATAAAGATGAAGTCGCAGAGATGGGCTTCACATACTATAAGATAGGTTAATATGAAAATTTTGGTAACTGGAGCTGCTGGTTTTATAGGATTCCATTTGGTTAAAAGGTTAGTAGAGCGTGGAGATGTTGTAGTCGGACTTGATTCGATTAATGATTATTACGATGTTAATTTAAAGTATGCACGTTTAGATGAGACGGGTATCGAGAGAAATAGAGTAGAAAATGGAGTCGTAGTTCAAAGTAGTAAATATTCTAATTACTACTTTATAAAGATTGATTTGCAGGAACGAGAAGCGTTACAAGATCTTTTTGTTTCTCAAGGTTTTGACGTTGTAATCAATCTTGCAGCTCAGGCTGGCGTAAGGTATTCCATTGAAAATCCATATGCTTATATTGATAGTAATATTGTTGGGTACCTTAATTTGCTTGAATGTGTTCGTCACAACAAAATTACAAATTTCGTATACGCCTCATCAAGTTCCGTTTATGGTGGAAATACAAAAACTCCTTTTTCAGAGGAGGATAAAGTGGATGATCCAGTCTCATTATATGCTGCTACTAAGAAGAGTAATGAGTTGATTGCTAATGTTTATAGTAAATTATATAATATAAATACGATTGGGTTACGTTTCTTTACAGTTTATGGACCTTGGGGAAGACCAGATATGGCACCGATGCTCTTCACTAAGGCGATTCTTGAAAAAAAACCTATAAATATTTTTAATAATGGAAATCTATCTCGCGATTTTACTTATATCGATGATATAATTGAAGGTGTTGTTCGTGTAATTGATAAAGTTGTTTCTTTTATTGGGAATGAGACTTCTACAGCTGCAATCTATAATATAGGGTGTGGTAAACCTATGCAATTAATGGATTTTATTCAAATATTAGAGACGGCGTTAGGTAAGGAAACGACAAAGATAATGCTTCCTATGCAAGCAGGAGATGTATATATGACGTATGCAGATACTACGAAGTTAGAGTTAGTTTGTGGTTATAAACCTTGTATTTCATTGAAAGAGGGTATTGTTCAATTTGTAAAATGGTATAATAATTATTATTGATAATGAAAGGAGTAGTTTTGGCGGAGATTAAGCTACAAGGCTATATCCAAATACCAAAGGTGTAGGTAATAAGTTGTTGCCAATTTACGACAAGTCAATGATGAATAATAAGTATGGTCAATATATAATAAAGGTTATTGACGAATTAAACGATAATCAATAATTATATCCATTTTAAATTATGAATGTAATAAAAACAGATATTGAGGGTGTAGTCATAATAGAACCTAATATTTTCGGAGACGATAGAGGATATTTTTATGAGTCATTTTCGCAACGAGAGTTTGATCAAAAGGTTTGTAAAACTACCTTTATTCAAGATAATCAAAGTTATTCACGCTTTGGAGTACTTAGAGGTTTGCACTTTCAGGAAGCACCTTATGTGCAGAGTAAATTGGTGAGAGTGGTAGATGGTAAGGTGTTAGATGTAGCAGTAGATATTCGTAAAGGTTCACCCACGTATGGCAAGTATGTAGCAGTTGAGTTAACCGAAGATAATCACCGTCAATTATTTATTCCACGTGGATTTGCTCACGGCTTTGTAGTGCTTAGCGAAGAGGCAACAGTTCAATATAAATGCGATAATTACTACTCAAAGCAGAGTGAGGGGGCAATAATGTGGAACGATTTGGATTTAGATATCGACTGGAGAATAGAAGAGTGTGAAGCTATTTTGTCTGCAAAAGATTTAGATAATCCACGATTCAACGATTTTGATTCACCATTCCAATATCACATCAACTACTATGAGTAAGATTATATTAATTACAGGGGCTAACGGTCAGTTAGGGCGTGAGATGCAACGAGTTGCAAAGGTTGATAACAATAACTATATATTTACTGATTCAGATGAGCTAGATATAACTAATATAAGTGCTATTCGTGAGGTTGTTGTAGCAAATAGAGTCGATGTTATTGTAAATTGCGCAGCTTATACTAATGTAGACAAGGCTGAAGAGGAGCCGTTGTTGTCAGACTTACTTAATAATAAGGCAGTCGAGAACTTAGCAGTAGTGTCAAAAGAGAGAGAGGTAACCTTAATCCATATCTCTACTGATTACGTTTTTGATGGCTCGGCATGTACTCCTTATATTGAGGATTGTAAGACATCGCCAACAGGAGCTTATGGAGCTACCAAACTTGCAGGTGAACAGAGTATTATCAATTCTGGTTGTAGTTATATTATTATACGTACCTCCTGGTTGTACTCTATTTGGGGTAATAACTTTGTCAAGACAATGCAAAAGCTTACGGCAGAGAGAGATACTCTTAATGTGATTTTTGACCAGATAGGCACACCGACTTATGCTGGCGATTTAGCCGATGCAATATGTGATATTGTAAGTAGTGATAAGTTCGGGAAAGAGGGTGTTTATCATTTTAGCAATGAGGGTGTCTGTTCTTGGTATGATTTTGCTGTTGAGATATGTGAAATTAGTGGTAATAGTTGCAGTATAAACCCTATACACTCTTATGAATACCCAAGTAAGGTTACTCGTCCTCACTACTCGGTGTTGGACAAAACAAAGTTTAAAGCTAATTTTGAGGCTACTATCCCACACTGGAGGAGGTCGCTTGTTAAGTGTATAGACAAACTTAAAAATCAGAAATAATGAAAAATATACTAATCACAGGAGGGGCTGGGTTTATAGGCTCGCACGTAGTAAGGTTGTTTGTAAATAAATACCCAGACTATAATATTATAAATCTCGATAAACTGACCTATGCAGGGAACCTTGCAAATATAAATGATATTGAGAATGCACCAAACTACACCTTTGTAAAGGCAGATATTTGTGATTTTGATAAAATGTTAGATATTTTTGCTCAATATAATATCGATGGGGTTATTCATCTTGCGGCAGAGAGTCACGTTGACCGCTCTATAAAAGATCCATTTACTTTCGCAAAAACAAACGTAATGGGGACATTATCGCTATTACAAGCAGCAAAACACCATTGGAATGGTGATTTTGAAAATAGACGCTTCTATCACATCTCAACCGATGAGGTTTATGGTTCATTGGAATTTGACGGAACATTTTTCACAGAACAAACGAGCTATGCGCCCCATAGTCCATATTCAGCATCTAAAGCGAGTTCTGACCACTTTGTAAGAGCTTTCCAAGATACGTTTGGATTACCAACTGTAATCACCAACTGTTCTAATAACTATGGTCCTTATCAATTTCCAGAGAAACTAATTCCTCTTTTCATAAATAATATCCGCCACGGGAAACCGCTACCAGTTTATGGTAAGGGTGAAAACGTTAGAGATTGGTTGTATGTTGTTGACCATGCAAGGGCTATTGATGTGATTTTCCACAATGGTAGATTAGGCGACACATATAATATAGGAGGCTTCAATGAGTGGACAAATATAGATCTTATCAAGGTAATCATCGCAACAGTAGATAGGTTGCTAGGGAATCCAGAGGGAGAGTCATTGGATTTAATCACCTACGTTACTGACCGTGCAGGACATGATTTACGTTATGCAATTGATAGTAATAAACTGAAAAATGAACTTGGTTGGGAGCCTTCACTTCAGTTTGAAGAGGGTATACAAAAGACAGTTGCCTGGTACTTAGAAAACCAAAAATGGATGGATGATATCACCTCAGGGGAGTATGAGACGTACTATGACTCAATGTATGAGAATAGGTAATGGGAGGGGATTATTTTGCTGTTACTGAATATTCATATAGAATATGTTATTAAGTGATCGTAAAATATAATTAAAAAGATTTTAACTTAACAGAAGTTAAAATCTTTTTTTTTTGATCAGCGATAAGATCACAGCACTTAGAACCCAGTTTAGAGGGAGTAACAGATATTATATTTTTTATTTAGAATTTATCAAATATTTACGTGAAAAGGAAATAAACACAGATTGTGAGGGTGATACCATATATATGTAAAATAAAAATCACCGAAACAACTAAGTTTCGGTGATTTTTGTTGATGTTTCCATCTTTTTCGTGATCCCGCTGGGGCTCGAACCCAGGACCCCAACATTAAAAGTGTTGTGCTCTACCAGCTGAGCTACGAAATCGGTCATTAGCAATTGTGTGCGTTTCTCCTTAATTGCGATGCAAAGATATGAATTATTTATTTACTATGCAAATGTTTTATCAAAAAAAATATAAAAAATATAAAACGTGCGGGTACTAATGTTAGTATATTACTAATATACAGAAAAATATCAAATATAAATTTATCTATTTTCATAAAAAATAATATCTTTGCACTGAGTATTGTCAATGAATGTGACAATAATATAGTTTGAATGTTAAATCTTTAAAAATATATCATTAATGTGTAAAGTTCTTATTATTGGAGCAGGTGGTGTAGGTACTGTTGTTGTCCATAAAGTGGCAAAAAATCCTATTTTTACTGACATTATGTTAGCAAGCAGAACAAAGAGTAAGTGTGATGCTATTGCTGCTGCGGTAGGTGTAGATAGAGTTAAGACGGCTCAAGTAGATGCTGATAATGTGCCGGAGTTGTGCGTACTTATGCGCAGTTTTCAACCTGACATCGTAATTAATGTAGCTCTACCATATCAAGACCTAACAATCATGGATGCTTGTCTTGAGTGTGGTGTTAACTATTTGGATACTGCAAACTATGAGCCGATTGATGAGGCTAAGTTTGAGTATAGCTGGCAGTGGGCTTATCAAGACAGATTTAAAGAGGCTGGACTTACAGCTATTTTAGGTTGTGGTTTTGATCCTGGAGTGTCTGCAATATTTACGGCATATGCTGCGAAACATCATTTCGATGAGATTCATTACCTTGATATTGTTGATTGTAATGCAGGTAACCATGGAATGGCATTTGCTACAAACTTTAATCCTGAGATTAATATTAGAGAGGTTACTCAAAAAGGGCGTTATTGGGAAGATGGAAAGTGGATTGTAACTGAGCCACATGAGATTCATCAGCCATTAACATATCCTGAAATTGGTGAGAAAGAGTCATATGTTATATACCACGAGGAGTTGGAGTCATTAGTTAAGAACTATCCTACTATTAAGCGTGCTAGATTCTGGATGACTTTCGGGCAAGAGTATTTAACTCACTTGAGAGTTATTCAAAATATTGGAATGTCTAGGATCGACCCAATTATTTATAATGGGGTTGAGATTGTTCCTATTCAGTTTTTGAAGGCAGTTCTTCCTGACCCTAAGTCTTTAGGTGAAAACTACACTGGATTAACATCGATTGGTTGCCGTATTAAGGGTATCAAAGATGGTAAGGAGAAGACTTATTACATATATAATAACTGTAACCACGAAAGTGCATTTAATGAGACTGGAACTCAAGCTGTAAGTTATACAACTGGAGTACCTGCTGCACTTGGTGCGGCAATGTTCGCAAAAGGGTTATGGAAAGGTGCAGGAGTTTATAATGTTGAAGAGTTTAATCCAGATCCGTTCTTAGCTGAGTTAGGCGAGCAGGGATTACCTTGGATCGAGAAATTCGATATTGATTTAGAACTATGATAGATAAGGATAAGGTTCTGGCGGATTGGGATCTCTCTCAAGTGGAGTCTCCAGCTTATGTCATAAACCAAGATCTGTTACAAGATAATTTATCTGTGATAGATAGGGTTCGAGATGGTGCAGGTATCGACATAATAGTCGCATTGAAAGCTAACGCCACATGGAACATTTTTCCGAAATTACAGAGACATTCAGATGGAGCCACTGCAAGTTCACTTGCAGAGGCTCGTCTCGTTTTTGAGGAGTATGGAGAGTTGGCTCACACATATGCGCCAGTGTATTCGAAATCTGAATTTAATGAGATTATGAGTTATAGTAGTCACATTACATTCAATTCGATAAATCAATTTGAGAAGTATGGATCTGAAGCTAGGCTAAAAGGTATATCTTGCGGTTTGCGAGTTAATCCGGAGCTGTCTACAGTTGACACAGAGCTTTATAATCCATGTGATAGGGGTTCGAGACTCGGGATATTATCTGAGAATCTACAAAAACTTCCATTAGGAGTTGACGGTTTGCACTTTCATTCACTTTGCGAATCAAGACCAGCTGATTTGAAGGCTACGCTTGAAGCTGTTGAGCAGAGGTTTGGACACCTTTTTTCAGAGATAAAGTGGATTAATATGGGTGGTGGTCACTTAATGACGCATAAGGATTATGATGAAAATGAGTTAATTATGATATTGAATAACTTTAAATCACGTCATCCTCATCTGAAAGTGATACTTGAACCTGGGAGTGCATTTACATGGGATACTGGTTGTTTAGTTTCAACGGTTGAAGATGTTGTATGCAATGGTGGTGTTAATACTGCGCTATTGAATGTCTCTTTTGCGTGTCATATGCCTGATTGTTTGGAGATGCCATACAAACCTACTATAATTGGAGCTTCAGACCCCAAAGATGGTGAAACTAAGTGGAGACTTGGAGGTAATAGTTGTTTAGCTGGTGATTTCTGCGGAGATTGGTCATTTGATAGTGAATTGAAAATTGGAGACAAAGTGGTTTTTAGGGATATGATTCATTATACAATGGTAAAGACAACGATGTTTAATGGAGTTAGTCATCCATCCATTGTGAAGTGGAGTAGTGAGAGTGGATTTGAAGTTATAAAAAAGTTCGGATATGAAGACTATAAAGGTCGGATGTCGTAATCGATTGAGCTTGCAACAACACTCCTGTGAGGGAGGTGCTGTGTGATCGCAGCAAACAGAGAAAAAACAAATATATATTTGGATATAATGAAAG
The DNA here is from genome assembly GCA_947038405.1 of uncultured Rikenellaceae bacterium. Lineage (GTDB taxonomy): Bacteria > Bacteroidota > Bacteroidia > Bacteroidales > Rikenellaceae > CAMQVY01. The sequence goes on from CAMQVY010000003.1 coordinate 60,000, forward strand.
ATTTTAAAGCAACAGAATATACTTTAAAGTGCGTTGCCACTGATAGAGCATTTGAAGATACGGGGTGGATATTAGATGATTCTAAATGTGAAGTTCCATCTTTTGTCAGAGCAGTATATGCTAAAAAAAGATTAGAAGTAAAAGATGACTCGTATGGTCTATATCGTTTTTGCGATTGGCTACCAGTTAGCCGTATACTAGATGGGTCTCATCCTCCAGTTACATACAAGAGTGAGGGGTTGTCAAAGTGTTTAGGACTAAGTAATCTATACATAACATTTAATGGGTATTTCCCAAAGATTAATGCGCAAATGAGCACTTGTTCATTCAAGGAGACTGAAGCATACACTGTATGTGGTCGCATGAGTCCTGATTGCGATAAAGTTTTAGTTGTCGCTTCTGCTGGGAATACTGCGAGAGCATTTGCAATGGTGTGTTCTGAAAATAATATTCCTTTATTATTGAGTGTTCCATCGGATAATTTAGATGCTTTATGGTTTGAGAAGCCACTTAATGATTGTGTAAAATTAATTGCGTCTCAAAAGGGTGGAGACTACTTCGATGCTATACATTTAAGCAATCTTGCTCTTGAATCTAAAATGTTTATTGCCGAGGGTGGAGCAAAAAATATTGCGCGTCGTGATGGTATGGCAACAACAGTATTGTCGGCGGTTACACATATCGGCGAGATTCCTGACTACTACTTCCAAGCAGTTGGAAGCGGAACAGGTGCGATTGCAGCATGGGAGGCGAACAATAGATTTATTGAGGATGGAAGATTTGGTTCTAAGAAGATGCAATTGAAAGTGTCTCAAAATGCACCATTTTTACCGATGTATGAGGCATGGAGAGCAGATTCGAGAGATATGCTATCTTATGATGATAATCAGGCTCGTGAAGATGTAGAGACTATTGATGCAAAGGTTCTGTCTAATAGGAAACCACCTTATGGGATTATTGGTGGACTATATGACGCATTAAAGGATTCTGATGGAGATGTATTACTTGTTCCTAATGAGGAGGCTAGAGATGCAGCGAAGTTATTCGAAGAGGTTGAGGGAGTTGATATACATCCTGCTGCGGCAGTTGCTGTTGCATCTCTAATCAATTCGGTTAAAGAGGGTTCTATTGATACAGACAAAATAGTAATGCTTAATATCACTGGGGGTGGAGAAGAGTTGTTTAAGAGAGGGAAAGATCTTTGGTATCTGAAACCATCTCTTGTATTCGACCTTACGCCAACAGCTAAAGATGTTGTTGCTAAAGTAGAGGAGTTATTCTCAAAATAGTTAGGTTTACCATTTTGTAATGGTATTGTCCAATATATTACCACAGAAAACGAAGTTTCCACAAAAGTTTATTGTCGAAGTCAGTTCGCACTGAATAAATTTTGTGGAAACTTCGTTTTATTACATTAACATTTGATTTGTATAATGAACGATTCTAAGCATTTTTTAGAGAGAGTAGAGGTTATTGAGCGCATTAATTTACTGTGTGGTACAGGAGAACCATTCTTATTTATAGCTGATTTCAAGGGTGAAAAAGGGTTGGTGCTAAATTCACATGAGCTTAAAGAGAGTGATATATTATGTTCAATTAATGGCATAGAATTGAATGGAGAGTGTCAGCATACAGATGAATATACCTCTGAATTGGAGTTAGACCCAATCTCATTTAATGAGTATAGAAATTCATTTAATAAAGTTATGGCAAGTCTGAAAAATGGTGACTCCTATCTTTTAAACCTTACTTTTCCAACTAAGCTAGGTTCTAATCTCAATCTAAAGAGTATATATTCAAGTGCTAAAGCACCTTATAAGATGTTGTTTAAGGAGGATTTCGTCTTCTATTCACCAGAGTCATTTATAAAAATATATGATAATAAACTATTATCCTTTCCAATGAAAGGGACTATTGATGCAACGCTTGAAGGTGCAGAGTCTCTGCTAATGGATGATATTAAAGAGAGATATGAACATAATACGATTGTAGATTTAATACGTAATGATCTATCTGTTGTCTCAAAAGGGGTTAAAGTTGATAGATTTAGGTATATTGAACAGATAAAAACTTCTAATTCAGAGATATTACAAACTAGCTCTCAAATAAGTGGTAACCTTGCACACAATTGGCAATCAAAATTTGGAGATATACTTTTTTCAATGCTTCCAGCGGGGAGTGTGAGTGGTGCGCCAAAGCAAAAAACACTTGAAATTATAGATGATTGCGAAGTGTCTGAACGTGGATTTTACTGTGGTGTGATGGGGTATTTTGATGGAGTAAGCGTTGATAGTTGTGTTATCATAAGGTACATTGAGAGGGGAGATGATGGTTGTTTTTCATATCGTAGTGGCGGAGGAATAACCTCTCGAAGTAGAGTTGAAGATGAATATGAAGAACTAATAAAAAAAGTGTATGTGCCTACTATTTGAGACTATAAAAGTAGAGGATGGGGTAGTGCGTAATTTATCGTACCATCAAATGCGAGTGGCGAAATACTCAACTGTAAATCTATTGGAATATATCAGTAATAATGTTGCGATACCTGTATTAGGTGTTCATAAACTGCGTATAACATACTCAATATATAGTGTTTGTAGCTATAAATTGGAATTATACAATCCTAAAAAAATAGAGTCTCTAAAAATTATTATAGATAACGAAATAGATTATCATAAGAAATTAGATGATCGTACATGTTTGAATGATTTAATAGAGCAGCGAGGGGAGTGTGATGATATTTTAATAATAAAAAATAATTTTGTTAGTGACACTTCATTTGCCAATATTATTTTTTTTGATGGTGAAAAATGGATCACACCCAATACTCCACTACTAGAGGGGAGTTGTCGCTCTAGGTTGATTCGAGATAATATCATAAGACCTCAATCTATAACATCTAGTGACTTAAAGTCGTATTCTAGTTTTATGATTATCAATGCAATGTTAGATTTTGATCTAACGAGAGTTGTAAATTACAAATTTATTGATGGGTGTTTGAAACTCTCCTCTTTGTACTTTGATTAGGAATATAATACAACAAATAACCATATAAAACGCAGTTTTCACAATAGTTTGATTAAACTTTTCAAAGTTTATCGCCAAAGGCAGTTCGTGATCGTACACAACAAATAATAGCCTTAACGTGATATAAATTGTGAAATTTTATCTATCTTTGAGTATCTAATATCTAAATATGACTATGTCGAATCCACAACTAGAACTTGCCTTCAATTTTGTCGAAAATACTGGAGTAAATATATTTTTAACGGGACGAGCAGGAACAGGTAAAACTACATTTCTACATAAGTTGCGAGAGCGTTCTCCAAAGCGTATGGTTATTGTTGCCCCAACAGGAGTTGCGGCGATAAATGCAGGAGGAGTCACAATCCACTCTTTTTTTCAGCTTCCGTTTGGTTACTATATACCTAATTCAGTTCGCAAGGATAGTGAATCTAGAAAATTTAACAAAATAAAAGTTAAGATTATCCGCTCAATGGAGCTGCTTGTTATTGATGAGATAAGTATGGTTCGAGCAGATATGTTAGATGCGATTGATAATGTTTTAAGACGTTATAGGGATAAAAACCGCCCATTTGGAGGGGTTCAACTCCTTATGATAGGCGATTTGCAGCAGTTGTCTCCCGTAATAAGGGGCGAAGAGTGGGAGGTGTTAAAAGATTTTTACGATACACCATATTTTTTTGATAGTATAGCTTTAAAGAGTAGCCAATATCGCAATATAGAGTTAACGCATATATATAGACAGCGAGATATCCATTTTATAGACCTACTTGCAAAAGTAAGAAGTGGTAATTTAGATAATACGACTCTTGAGGCTATAAATAAGCGATATATAGAGGGATTTAATCCCGATAATAATGAAGGTTACATCACACTGACCTCTCATAATAGTAGTGCAAAGAGAATAAATGATACTAAATTAGCTCAGTTAAATAGAGAAGAGTTTTCGTATAATGCGATTGTCGAGGGTAATTTTCCAGAGTCACAATATCCAATAGAATATAAGTTAATCCTGAAAAAGGGAGCTCAAGTGATGTTTACACGTAATGACTCTGAGCGAAACTACGTAAATGGTACAATTGGAGAGATCGTATCTATATCAGAAGATATTATTGAGGTAAAAATCTCTGATAACTCTCAGATAATAAGAGTTGAACATGCCATATGGGAGAATATAAAATACTCGCTTGATAGCTTAACAAAGGAGATTACAGAGGTAATAGAGGGTACGTTTACGCAGTACCCTTTGAAAACGGCTTGGGCAATAACTATACATAAGAGTCAAGGGCTAACGTTTGACAATGTTGTAATAGATGCAGCAAACTCATTTAGCCATGGTCAAGTCTACGTTGCATTGAGTCGTTGTCGAACGCTAGAGGGTGTTGTGCTGAGTACTCCAATACGATCAACCTCTGTAAAGAAAGATTTAACAGTTCAGAGTTTTACAAATGATATAGAGCAAAATCCGTTGACGGTACAGAACCTACTAGATGATAAGCGTTTATATTATCACGCTATATTAATAGAGTTATTTGACTTTACGCATATGATAATCAACTTGCGTTATGTTAGGCGACAACTAGAGGAGAATTTAAATAATTTATATCCTAAACTAGTATCTAAATGGAGTGAGCATTTAGAGTTATTCATCAGAGAGATTGATGATGTTTCAATACGCTTTAAGGTTCAAATAGATAGATTAATGCAGAATGAGAGTTATGAGACAGATGCTGTTTTAGCGGAGCGTATTTCAAAAGGGACGGTATATTTTAAAGAAAAACTTGAAATTATAATTATGCCACTACTCTCTACTCTCAATGTTGAGATTGACAATAAAGAGGTGGGCAAGACAATATCGGGAGGAATGTCTCGTATTGTTGAGAGTCATAAACTAAAGATGGCAACATTAAGTAGTTGTGTTGATTGTTTTACTATAAAAAACTATCTTAAAGCTAAAGCGACAGTGCTTTCTACGGAAGAGGAGCGTAAGGGGATGAAGTCTGGCTCAAGCAAGAGGGATGGAAGTGCAGAAAAGGAGACTAAACTTGTGGTTAATGAGTCAGATATTGATGATATCATCAATGGGGGTCTATTTAGTCAGCTCAGAAAGTGGAGGACAGACAAGTCCACAGAGTTAAATTTGCCACCATTTATGATAACACATCAGAAGGTTTTGATAGGTATTGCAGCGTTAAATCCGACAACATCAAAAGACCTTGGACGAATTAAAGGTGTTGGAAAGTCATTTATCGAGAAGTATGGTTCAGAAGTTTTGGAGATAGTTGAAAAATATAGTGGTGGTGAAAACAAAGGGTTATTTTCAAATTAGAATATTGGTTAGCTTACAAAAAGCATGTAATAACCCTATTCTTGACTCGTTGAGGAGGTAATAGTTTTAAAAATTATATAAATTGTAAAAAAAAGAGGATATCTAAAAATCATTAGATACCCTCTTTTTTATTTTCTCAAAATTTTAAATTGAGAGAATTAGCAATTCATTGCCCCACATACGTTTATTACCTGTCCACTTACATATGAAGATAGATCAGATGCCAAGAATAGAGCAACTTTAGCAACTTCATCCGAATCACCTCCGCGACGAAGAGGAATTTGTTTGTACCAAGCCTCTTTAATATCAGTAGGAAGATCTTTTGTCATTTCAGTTACGATAAATCCAGGAGCAATAGCATTAGCTCTTATTCCACGTGAACCTAGCTCTTTTGCGATAGATTGAGCAAGCCCAATCATACCAGCCTTAGAAGCAGCATAGTTACACTGTCCAGCATTACCCGACACACCAACAACAGATGACATATTTATAATACTACCACCTTTTTGTTTCATCATAATCGGAGTCACTGCGTGAATAAAGTTAAATGCACTTTTAAGGTTTACATTAATAACCATATCCCACTGTTGCTCAGACATACGCATCATAAGTCCATCACGAGTGATTCCAGCATTATTAACGAGTATATCAATACGACCAAAGTCAGCTTTAATTTGCTCAACAACTTTTGCAGTATCTTCGAAACTTGCTGCATTTGATGCATATGCTTTACCTACTACACCCATTGCGTTAATCTCCGCTTCAGTTGCCTTAGCGTTATCATCTATATTCAGATCTGTAAAAGCAACAGTTGCACCTTCAGATGCAAATTTAAGAGCAATTGCCTTACCAATTCCACGAGCCGCACCCGTAACAATTGCAACTTTTCCTTCTAATAATTTCATAAATTTAGTATTTTAAACGTTTACTTGACTGCAAATGTAGTAAAAAAAAATAATCTTTAAAATTGATATGAATTTTAGACATTTTTAATATCTTTGTTAGTTGTATGATTTGTCATAGATAATGAAGTTTGTAAGTATGTGTCGTCATGGTTAGATTTTGTTAATGATATGCGGTTGTGATTAGTGCTAAATATGCGACGTGGCGAGTGAGATAGTGTTTTTTGAAGTGGGGTTCGATATTAGTCAATCTTAGTTTAAATAGACTAGCAGAGTGAAAGAGAGCATTATTTAAAAATAAATTGCAAAAAAAATAATTTAATATAAATAAAAAAAATAAAGTAATTATGATTAAGGATAGTAAGATATTCGACCTTATTGGGGAGGAGAAAGAGAGACAATTGAAAGGAATTGAGCTTATTGCATCAGAAAATTTCGTTAGTGAGCAGGTTATGCAAGCTATGGGAAGTGTCCTTACAAACAAATATGCAGAGGGTTATCCAGGAGCAAGATACTATGGTGGTTGCCAAGTTGTAGATAAGATAGAGCAACTTGCAATAGATAGAGTTTGTGAACTATATGGTGCAGTGTATGCTAATGTTCAGCCACATTCAGGAGCGCAAGCTAATATGGCAGTCTTTAGTGCTGTTTTGAAGCCAGGAGACACGTTTTTAGGTCTTGATTTAGCTCATGGAGGTCACTTATCACATGGATCACCAGTAAATACTTCAGGTATACTGTATAAAGCTGTTGGTTATAAGTTGGATGAGGAGAGTGAAACTATCGACTACGAACAAATGGAGGCATTGGCAATTGAGCACAAGCCAAAACTTATTGTAGGAGGAGCATCGGCATATAGTCGTGAGTGGGATTATAAGCGTATGCGTGAAATCGCAGACAAAGTTGGAGCACTACTTATGATTGATATGGCTCACACTGCTGGACTTATTGCTGCTGGAGTGCTAAATAGCCCTATTAAATATGCTCACGTTGTTACATCGACAACACACAAAACATTGAGAGGTCCTCGTGGAGGTATCATCTTAATGGGTAAAGATTTTGAGAACCCTTGGGGACTAACTACTCCAAAAGGTGTGGTTAAGATGATGTCAACAATCTTTAACTCATCGGTATTTCCTGGAATACAAGGTGGACCACTGGAGCACGTAATTGCATCAAAAGCTGTTGCATTCGGAGAGGCGTTAGATCCATCGTATAAAGAGTATCAAAAGCAGGTACAAAAGAATGCACAAGCAATGTCTGAAGCATTTACTAAGCGTGGATACAAAGTTGTCTCTAATGGAACTGACAACCACCTATTACTTATTGACCTACGTACTAAGTTTCCTGAGTTGACAGGTAAGAAGGCTGAAATTGCACTTGTATCTGCTGAGATCACAACTAATAAGAATATGGTTCCTTTTGATACACGTTCTCCATTCCAAACATCTGGTATTAGAGTCGGAACTCCTGCGATAACAACTAGGGGTTTAAAAGAGGGAGATATGGATGTTATTGTGGCTTTGGTTGACAAGGCTCTTGCAAACTATGAAGATCAAACTGTACTGTCAAGTGTCGCTAAAGAAGTTGAGGCGATGATGTCTAAATATCCACTATACGCGTGGTAGAAAAGAGTAAGGAAACGAAGGTTTCATCATAATTTGATGAAACCTTCGTTTTTTTTGATTAAAACTAACTATTAACTAAATAAGATTAAAGATGAATATATTAAAAAAATTCCCTCAGACCTTTTGGGTCGCCAATGGAATTGAACTCTTTGAGCGTTGGGCTTGGTATGGCTTTTATATGCTATTTGCAAACTACTTAACGGGATCTTTTGACGATGGAGGATTACAGTTTTCAAATAACCAGAAGGCCTTGATTATGGGTATTGGTACAGGTATTTTGTACTTTCTTCCTGTTTTAACAGGAGCAATTGCAGATAGATATGGATATAAAAAGATATTAATAATATCCTTTATAATTTATATCTCAGCATTCCTGATGCTACCTCTATTTACCTCTGTTGCAGGTGTGTTCTTCATATTTATATACTTAGCAATTGGAGCCGCTCTGTTCAAGCCAATCATCTCTGCAACTATTGCCAAAACAACAACAGATGAGACTGCATCTATTGGTTTTGGAATTTTTTATATGATGGTAAATGTAGGTGCATTTTTTGGACCTTTAGTAACACTTCTATTTAAAGGGGACTTCCAATCAGTATTTTATGTATCTGCTGCTATCATATCGCTTAACTTTATAATGCTACTATTTTACAAAGAGCCGAAACAAGTTAAAGAGGTTGCAGATAGTGAAAAGAAATCACTTGGAGCGACATTTAAAGAGATCTTTCTAAATATGGGTAGTATCGTAAAAGATCCTAGTTTCATAGTTTTTCTAATTATCGTATCAGCATTTTGGGCGATGTACAACCAGCTATTCTTTACACTACCAGTATTTATAACTCAATGGGTAGATACGAGTGAGATATATAGCTTTTTTGCAGTCTATATGCCTATTGTTACTGAGAAATACAGCTTAACTCCAGGTGTAATGGATTCAGAATTTATTGTTAATTTTGATGCAATGTACATCATTCTGTTCCAAGTAGTAGTTTCAAGTATCGTAATGAAGATGAGACCATTAAATTCAATGGTATCTGGATTCTTTGTATGTTCAATAGGAATGGCTCTTACAATGGCTTCTCAAAGTGGAGTATTTACTCTAGTTGCAATTTTCATCTTTGCATTAGGTGAGATGGCAGGTTCTCCAAAAATTACGGAATACATTGGGCGAATTGCGCCAGCAGATAAAAAAGCCCTATACATGGGATATTCATTTATTCCTGTATTTTTAGGAAATTTAATGGCTGGAGTAATCTCTGGTCCAGTGTATGAGCAACTATCAGATAAGGTGTTAATCGTAAAGCGTTTTGCTAGTGATAATGGTTTGCAAATTGAAGAGGGGCTCACAAATAATGAGTATTTCGCTGCCGTTGCACAGCAATCAGACTTGACTGCACAACAACTTACGAATCTTCTATGGGATACATACAATCCATCTAATATGTGGTACGTGATATTGTCAATAGGTCTATTGGCTACTCTATTGCTATTTATATATGATAGAACTATCGCAAAGAAGAAAACAACGAAATAGAGAGTACTCTCTCTATTTATAAAACGCAGTTTTCGAAGAAGTATCATTAAACTTCTTCGAAAACTGCGTTTTATGTTCTGTTTTATAACATAAAATTGTTTATCGTAAAATATTTTTTAACTTTGTACGTAGTTTAGAGTATAAACTGAACCAATTTATGAGTGTAAATATGAAGAAATACAGTGCTGTCTTACTTCTGCTAATGTATCTAATGGCAGAGGTTGGGTTTGGTATGCACCGCTGTAATGTCGATAGTACATCATATATGCTCCCAGCTCTATTCAGTAATGATTGCGAAAGCGTTCACGAAAATTCAACTTCAAACCATAGTTCATCTTTAGAGAGGTCTAACAGTAGTCATAAAGAGTGCAGTTTATGCTCTTCATGCCAAACGAGTGACGAATTATCAGAGTCAATAGATGGCTATTTTTCAGTTCAAGATTGCTGTGACAACCAATTTTTCAGTCTTGATATAGATCAACTAGGGATAGATGTAAGATCAGATATTGAGCTGTCAATAATTGATTTAAACGTTGATTGCTTTGCAAATAACAGCGCATATAACAATGCTATAAGTTTTGGTCACTATGCAAATAGCCCTCCATTAATACTCAATTTACGAAAAGTTTTAACACTGCTCTCTAACTGGAGACTGTGATTTACGCGGGTATGTCATACCCAAAATCTTACTTAAATTTGCTATTTTGACTCTATATGTCGGGTAGTAAATACTTTCATTTTTTTTATCAATTAATAAGATTTTTATGCGTAAAATATATTTATTGGTACTATTAGTCGTAGTATCATCATCGTTATCAGCCAAATCTATATCTGGAGTAGTTAATTTAGTCTCAGAAAATAGTAAATCAGAACCAGTTCAATATGCCATAGTTCACTGTATAGAGACACAAAATGCAGTGGAAACAGATGCAAAAGGTAAGTTTAAAATCGATATAAAAGGTAAGCCAGAAGCGACTCTTATCGCTACATATGTAGGTTATAAAAAAGATACGATCTATGTCACTGCCGATACGAAGAGTGTTGAGTTTAATCTACAACCACAAAATGAAATCGCTGATGTTATAATTACAAAGAAGCAGCAAGCAAATTTCATATCAAAAGAGAGTACGATTAGAACCGAGTTAATTACAGCTGCGGGGTTGTGCAAGATGGCTTGTTGTAATCTTGCTGAGAGTTTTGAAAATTCAGCTAGTGTAAGCGTTGGTTATTCTGATGCTGTAACGGGTGCAAAGCAGATTCGTTTACTAGGATTATCTGGTATATATACAACCATGTTAGATGAGAATAGACCTGTAATGCGAGGTATTGCATCTCCTTTTGGTCTGTCATACATTCCTGGACAGTGGCTTGAGAGCATACAGATTGCGAAAGGTCCATCGTCTGTAATCAATGGATTGGAGGCAATTACTGGTCAAATAAATCTTGAACATAGGAAACCAACAACAGAAGAGCCTCTTTTCGTTAATCTATTTTTGAGCTCAATGCTTAGAACTGAGGCAAATATCGCATCATCACTACAGCTTAATGAAAAGTGGAGTACTGTACTTTTGGGTCACTTTTCGACAGACCCTAAAGCACATGACGGAAATAGTGATGGATTTAGAGATGAGCCTACTTCTCTACAGTTCAACTTCTCTAACAGATGGTTATATATGGCTGATAATGGTACTCAAGTAAGGTTTGGGGTTAGAGCATTAACAGATGATAGAGTTGCAGGTGAGATGGATTTTGATAAAGATATGGGACGTAATAGTTCTATCTGGGGATCAAATATCAAAAATTCAGGTTTAAATGCCTATTTTAAAGTTGGCATCCCGATCTCTGAAGATCAAAATGAAAATATATCTATCGTTGGAGATTATAGCTACCATAAGTTAAATTCATTTTTTGGAATGAAAGATTATAATGGAGAACAAAATTCAGGATTCTTGAATGCAATGTTCCAATCTACTGTAAATGATAGCCATGAGTACACATTAGGTTTATCAGCTAAATATGATAATCAAGATGAGGAGTTAAATGATTTTTGGTATGTAGACGGAGATATTGCTAAAACAAGATTGAGTGATGTTGGTAGAGAGGAGGCATCGATAGGTGCATATGGAGAGTATACATATAAATATGGAGATAAATTAACTGCTGTTGGAGGTTTAAGGTTAGATTATAGTGACAACTATGGTTATTTATTCGCTCCACGAGCAAATGTAAAGTATTCACTTACGGATAACTTAGTATTTAGAGCAACAGGTGGCCGTGGATTTAGAAGTGCAAATGTAATAGCTGATAATCTTGGTATTCTGTCAACAGGAAGAGAGATTAAGATTAATCCAGATCTTGACATAGAAGACGCATGGACATATGGAGCTAATATAACACAATACTTTAACATTGGTGCTAGTGAGAATGCTTATGTTAGTTTTGACTACTTTAGGACGGACTTTATGAATCAAGTTATAGTTGACCAAGAGGTTGAGAGTAATAAGGTCTTAATCTATAATTTAGATGGTAAATCATTTACAAATTCATATCAGGTAGATTTTTCGGTTGACCCCGTTGAGAGATTATCCGTAATTGCTACCTTTAGATATACGGATGCAAAAGTTGAGTTGGCAGGTCAAGGTTTAGTTGACAGACCACTGATGAGTAAGTTTAAAGGAGTTTTGAATGTACAGTATGCTACGCGTATGAGTAAGTGGACATTTGATGTTACGGGGCAATTGAATGGCAAGAGCAGACTTCCAAATTTCGTTGAGGGAGAGGATAACTATTCACCAATGTATCCGATGTTGTTCGCTCAAGTGACTAGGAAATTCAAGGGTTTAGATGTGTATGTTGGAGGAGAGAATCTTCTTAATTACAAGCAAGACAATCCTATTATAAGTTCTGAAAATCCATTTTCTCAGGACTTTAACTCGACAGTTATATGGGGTCCGTTATCAGGATTTAAAGCCTACGTAGGTTTGAGATTTACATTGTGGAAATAACTAACTAATAAAAAAACATAATAAGATGAAAACATTAAAATTTCTAGTAATTGTGGTCCTATCTTTGGCATCACTTAATTTGAGTGCCCAAAAGAGTAAGAAACTTAAAGCAAATGAGGCAAGGGTACTATACTCTGTTGTGATTGATTGCGAAGGTTGCGTAAAGACCCTAAACGATAAAGTACCTTTTATTGTAGGCATTAAAGATTTACATGTTAATTTAGAGAAGCAAACAATTGCTTTAGTATATCGAAAAGATAAGACAGATGTAAAGAAGATCGCTGTAGAGTTAGAGAAATTAGGATATCCAGCGAAAGAGATCAAGAAGGTGGCTACTAAGGGTACAAAAGAGGTTAAAGGTGATAAAAAACGTAAGAAATTAGCTGAAAATGAAGCTGAAGTGTTGTACTCAACAAAGATTGATTGCGCAGGTTGCGAGAAGACGCTAAATGATAAAGTGCCTTTTATTACAGGTATTAAAGATTTGAAAGTTAGCTTGGATAAACAGACAATCTATCTAGTATATAGAAAAGATAAAACTGATTTAAGTAAAATTTCAGAAGAATTAAAAAAACTTGGATACCCTGTTGTTGAGGTGAAGAAGTAAGGTTTATAACGCACTATTATTATATCTAATATATGGCTACTCTCTAATTTGGGGGTAGCCATATGTTTTATAATAAATCGTAGATTGTAGTAATTTATTACTGGTTTTGAAAACTAACCTAATTTATTTTATAAAAAAATTGAGCTTATGAGTGGATTTTTAGGAGGTATATACTTGACTATTGCTTTTGGATTACTAGTTTTTCAATTTGCGTTATTCTATAAACTATGGATAATGACAGGTAATATTAAAGAGCTTTTAGTTACTAATGCGGAACTCTCAGCACATGTAAAAATACTTACAAAGTATTTCTGTGAAAAAGAGTATATTAAATTTAATCATGGAGTGCTTGCATTGAAAGGAGTAACATATACTCAAGATGGTAGTAATGTTAAATTTTCAGATGGACTTGAAGGTAAAATCCACACTAATGTGGATGGTACTGCCTATTTTTATATGGAAAATAAGGATCAACTATTATATGAAAATATGGATTTTGCTCGTAATGCTCTCTATGATCACTTAACAGAAAATGGTGAGAACCCCAAAGGGTTCATTACTAAAAGAACTAGGGGTATAACCTCCCTATAGTGGTATTAGTATTTTAATATTTGAAATTACAATCATAACTTATATCAAAGTGCCTCTAAAAGTTTTAATTAACTTTTAGAGGCACTTCTGTCTATATTATAATCTTTTTGTACTGATTGTTTCGCCAATTACATTGTATCGTAATTTAGCTAATAGCTAGTAGTTCAATTTCAAAAATTAGCGTTGAACCTCCAGGTATATTGTCAACTGTACGATCACCATATCCTAAATCTGACGGTATAAATACTTTCCACTTGTCACCTATAACCATATGTGGTAGGGCGATTTTCCACCCCTCAATAACCTCTCTTAAATGAAATGTCTCAGGGTATCCATTATCATATGTTACATCAAACTCTTTGCCATTAATAAGCGTTCCACGGTAGTGAACCGATACCACATTACTAAGTTGAGGTTTGCGCTCACTATCACCAGATTTAATAACTTGATACAACACACCTTTAGATAGTGTATTAATACCAGGCTCACCCTCCAATAATTTTATATATGCTCTATTAGCCACAGGATACTCTTTGTTTTGTCTTTTTGTCATAATTTATGTTATTGTTATTCTTTTGTTATTCAGAACTTTAGGCTTTGCACTAAAGTATTTGGGTTGAAAATTGATTCAAAGTTAATCTATTTTTCATAGATATAATCTAAACTTCAAATTTAGGCTAAAAAATAGTTGTATTTTATGCAGAATATTATGATCAATTTTTATAACAAACCTCATTATATATTAAAAAAAATCAGCAAACAGTGCGAACACCATTTGCTGATCCTTAGTATATAGATAAAGCTTTATATCAAATATGGAGCGTTATCCTCTAATGTGATATATTGAAATTACAGTTGTCTAACCATCTCAATTCTTTTACCATCAGCTTGTACTGCAAATAATTTTACGTTATCAACTGAAGTTAAAGTGAAGATATCAAACTCAAATGAGTTAGCAGAATACATTAATTTATCATTTTGGAATACCTCGAAAGCTACAGCTTCCTCTCCATTAGTGACAGTAGCATAGTAGATAGACTCTGCTGGAGCTTCTTTACTTACTGCTCGAATAGATAAATCACCTTTTCTGCTATGTAAAACATAAGAGATCTCTTTTGTAATTTTCTGACCACCATTTTCAAATTGAGAGAAGTGTCCTACATCACATATCTTTGGGTTAATTCTATCCTCTATGTAGTAAAATGGAGCTGTTACTTTCGAGTAGTTATGTGATTTAATCTCAGCTTTTGTTTCATCAATCATCTCCTGAGTTACAACATATGTGTAATTACCATAGTCACCAATAACCTCATTAATAGTTGTGAAGAAACCCCATCTTTCAAAGAACTCTGTTATATCTCTATTAGCAACTTTACATGCTAATTTAGCAAAATTCAACTGAGCTCTTCCCGGATCATTACCTGGAGTTCTGTTTTCAGGTTTACGCAACTCGTGAAATAGTTTAGGCCAGAAGTTCGTATTGTATCCGCAACGGTGGAAATAGTTCCATAGTTGCCAATTCATACGTAGAGTCAAACCACCAGATATCTTTACAAAAGGGCTTTTGTCGAAATGACGACTTTTAGCTAATTCTCCCAATGTACCCCCTCTAGAAGGGTATACACCTAGCTTATATATTGCATAGTTTGAGAATAAGTTATTAGAAACTTCTGTCATACCACCCCAGTTAATTGCAAATTGGTGAACGTGACCCATTTCATGTGCAGGACCCCATCCATTATCTTCTGCAGCATTAACAGCTTCAAGAGACAATATATTATGAAGGTATGAGTAGATGTATCCCATACAATAGTTTGAAGCCCACATATATGCACTTTCAGTTGAAATAGCTAGCATATGGTTATTGAACTTAGATGGCCATGCTTCATCAAGTCCCATAAGTTCATGCTGCCAAGCAACCATATTATCCCAGTGGTTTACTGCAGATAGAATACTATTAGGTGTAACGCTAGATAATGTTTCTCTGTGGAAATAGAACATATGTTTCTTTCCACGAACAAAGAAGTATTTAGATGTAGCTTTTTTCAATATTTCGGCATACTTTTCATCTGTTTTATGCTCTTCAAGGTCAAAGAATCCATCTACGATTCCGTTATCCAGTGGAATATGTACTCTAATAGGTTTAGATGAAAGGTCTGAAGCGTACATTAAGAATAACATACCTGTATGTAAAATTTTGATTTTATTAACACCCTCCTTTAAGAAGAAAACATCTCCGCTAACCTGTACTTGTTTATAAAATACACCAGTAGGTACTCCATCTTTACTTTCTTCATGTTCAGTCTCAAAAATACTCTGTATTTTTATCTGTTTTCCATGAGTATCTCCAACAAGAATAAGTAACTCATCTCCAGGATTTGCATGAATACCAGTACAATTATCTAAATTTGAGTAGTGTCTTATCATTAATTCATCAGACCAATCTTCAGGACGACTATAAACCTTATAATCTCTAATACGGAAATTCCTCTCGTACGGATTATAAGTATTCTCTTTTAGCTCAACAGCCAGTTTAGAGAAATAAGCAGGTAGTGCGAATATTAAATCTTCTGTTACATCAGGTTTAACTTCCGAACAAGATAGGTCTTTAAATACAGTTAATAATTGCGTGTGTAGTTCGTTTTCATCATTTGACTTAAAGAACTCCATCTCTTTACAAGTAACAAAATTACCTCCTCCACTATATACCAAAAATTTAACTTTAGTTACTTTTTTCTTATTATTGAGCATAACTTTAGACTTAACGTTACTTTGACCAAAGTTTTCTTTAGATACTAAAGTATACTCAGGAGACTCCTCAGTTGCAATGAACACGTCAAGTTTGCCAATCGCTCCATTCCCACCAGTAGGGTTATTTATGATGTAATCTAAATCAGGATGACTCTCTTCAAAAAAGTACTCAAGAGTTACAGGGAACTTTGCTGATTGACTCCAAATAGAGTGATATACAGTCTTTGGATCTCCATCAAAAGTATTTTCTATACCAGCTCCAGGTTGCGCTTCACTTGCGTAACCTCTGTCTGGAGTGTATTGAAGATCAACAACAGCTTCAATATTTTCATCATCAGCTTCGCCTTTTAGCTGTGTAATATTACATGTCGCCGCAGCAACTGTTTCGTGTTTAGCTGTATACGTTAAAATTGCTTCTCTCTCTTTGTACCAAGGATTAAGAGTCGCAACGAAATTATGGTATGTATCTGTAGTTGCTCTTGTTTGAACTTCTGACAACCACTCGCTACCTTCATTTCTAGTCATAGTGTAATCAATATTACTTGTCACTGTGACACTAACGTCTTCTCCATAATTTTTCAGAGTTGTTTTAGACGCTTTAACTAAAATATTTGGGCCCGTACCCAACTGCCTAATATCAAGAGTATAACTTGCAACGGCAGATTTAATTACAACCTTAGCAGTTCTAACATCAACTTCTTCCGATTTGTCAACTGCAACTAAAATCTTACGTGAGTGCACCGATACTTTACGAACATTACACCATGTTGTATTTGACTCTACAGAGAAACCTGTCTCCCAGTCTAAATTTGTTTCAATTAGAATCTCTTCAGATCCTCCATTAATAAAGAAGTCAAATTTCAAGTTGGTAGTATCAACCTTGAAACTTGGTCCAGCTTCATGTTTTGTCTCATCACTCTTACTACAACTAAAGAGTAGTAGTGATAGCATTGCGCTAATAATTAAAATTTTAAATTTCATAGATTTAGTTAGTTAAGTTAAAGTTCTATCATGTAGTATAAAAAAAGGTTAATAAGTACAAATATAATGTTTTATATTTAAAAATATCTATAATATAATATAATCTTACATTATAGTCATATATTTTTATTTAGGAATGACTTTTTAATAAAAAAATAGAGGATAAAATAGTTTATCTTTAATTTAGTAACTATTTTTATTACTTTTGTTATACTAATTTAAAATAACCTATATATAATGAGAATTATATTCTTTTCTTTACTGTTGATATTGGTATATGGATGTGGTAGCAGACCTAAAAATGTGACACAATTCAATCAGTATCCTAAAATATCCCCAGATTACATTAATATTACGATCCCTGTCAATATTGCTCCACTAAACTTCAAAGTTGTAGATGCAGAAGAGGTAGAGGTTGAATTTATGCAGAATGATGTTTCATTACTAGTATGCCGAGGTGGCGGTAAAATAGATATTCCTTTAAATAAATGGCAGGGACTATTGGAAAAAGTAAATGGATTAGTGGTCGATGTGAAAGTCACTGCGTTAATAGATGGTGAGTGGAAAGGGTATAGACCATTTATAATTAATGTAGTTGCAGACTCGATAGATCCTTATGTAGCATACCGACTAATAGAGCCTGGCTATGAGTTAGGTAAAAGATTAGGATTGTTTCAACGAGAGTTATCTACATTTAATGAGACTTCGTTTGTTGACCCAAAGCTGACGAGTGGAAGTTGTGTAAATTGTCACGCATTTTGTAATTATTCACCGAAGAAATTTATGTTCCACTCAAGATGGGATAATGCAGGGACAATAATAGTTGAGCCTGGGAATGCGAGGAAGGTTAATACAAAAACGAATAAAGTAATTAGTGCAGGTGCATATAGGATGTGGCACCCCTCAGGAAGATATATTGCTTTTTCTCAGAATAAAACACATCAGGCATTTCATGCTTCATCGGATAAGTTAGTTGAAGTATATGATTTGGAATCAGGTTTGATGATTTACGATGTGAAAAATAATAAGGTTTTAACGGATAGTCGTTTTAAACAAAAAAATAGTTGGCAAACATTTCCAGCATGGTCTCCCGACGGTAAGTATCTTTATTTTTGCCAAGCAAAACCACAGCATATGCCAATGGATTACAAAGAGTTAAAGTATCAACTTCATAGAGTTGCCTTTGATGAAGAGAGCGGGCAATTATCTGATAGTATTGAGAGTGTTGATATACTACAAGATAGCTCTAAAAGTATATCATTTCCTACAATATCACCTGATGGACAATACTTACTATATACTGTTGCCGAGAGTGGAACATTTCCGATATGGCATAAAGATGCTGATTTGGGAATGATTGATTTGAGTAGCGGAGAGTCGATTGATTTGAGTAATGCAAATAGTGAATCATCAGATAGTTATCACGCGTGGTCATCTAATGGTCGCTGGATTACTTTTACTAGTCGACGTTTAAACGATATGTACACGACACTGCACTTTGCCTATTTTGATGAAAATGGTAATATTCACAAGTCGTTCATTCTACCACAACAAGATCCTGATTTCTACACATATTTCTTAAAGTCTTATAATATTCCTGAATTTATAAATGGGCGTATTGAGCTATCTCCATACGAACTAGACAAGATTATTAAGAGTGAAGCACAAAATGCAATTTAATGAGATTTGACATGAGAAAAAAAGAGAGTATTATTTGGTTATTATTTCCTATTATTTGGTTATTTTGGTTCTTTTGTATGTCTGGGTACATAGGAAATATGGAGGGAACGAATTTTTTCCAACATGGCATGATGTATTTCGATAATTTTATTGATAAACCAGGAGGTTGGTCCGATTATGCCGAACATTTTTTGTTGCAATTTTACCAATGGAGATGGCTTGGAGCATTAATTCAGACGCTTATATTGGTTGGAATATTTATATTTACACGAGGAATTATTGCTAAAATTGGAATTGGGAAAAATAGGATGATATTTAGCTCACTACCTTTTTTAATGACCCTTGCACTTCAAACTAATTTACAACCCATAGAGGGGCAGATTGTCGAGATATTTTTCTTATATCTATTAATGTGGAGCTATCTACAGGTTAAACACTCTGTAATTCGCTACTCTATAGCAACAATACTCTCTCCTATTGTGTTTTTAATTTTGGGAGGTGTTGGTACAATTGCTCTATATTTAAGTATTTCTGTGTATGAGTTATTCAAAAATAAAGGGGTTACTCGTATTATATTCATTGTGTTATGGCTACTTATAGTTGCGGCACAGCCATTTGTTTGGTATGAATATATCTATATCTCAAATATGGAAGATATGTATATGTCCCTTGCAATAAAGAAATATATATTTGGGATTGTTTATGGTTATATGTTTATTTTACTTTGCATATCTTGGGCTAACAAAAAATTCGAGATAACAAAAAATCTGCTTATCGTAGAGTCTTTGGGGATATTAATTATATTTGGTACTATTCTTTTTTGTGTGCCAAATTATAAGATTGAAAGCTTCTTTAAGATGGATCAAGCTGCAATTAAAGCGGATTGGGACGAAGTCATTGAGTTAGCTGAGAAGTTGGAACATCCGAGTAGAGAAGAACTTTGTTTAACCAACCTGGCATTAGCGTCAAAGAGAGAGTTGGGAGATCGATTATTTGAATTTAACTCGCAAATGGGTGTTGCAGGGTTATATTTACCAAGAGAAATTGAGTATAAAAATAGTGTATTAGAAGGTGAGTTTTATTACAGAATGTACATCCCTAATGAAGCTATACATATGTCACTTCAAGCTGCGATTGATTCACCTCAAGGAATGGATTTTAGGACATTGAGACGCTTAATAGAAATCAATATACAAAAAGGTAATACTATTGTTGCAGATAAGTATCTGACTATATTAGAAAATGCAACTAATTATAGCAATTGGTGTGAGGATCGAAGAGCTGAATTAGCTAACCCATCAATAGTAAATAGTCTATTGCCAGTGGAAATGGATTTCTTTATAGGTTCTAGACCTTTCATTTCAGATATGGCAAGGGTTTTCGACTCAGGTGCAAATATAGAGATGACACAAGAGTATGTGTTATGTTATCTATTGTTAAACAAAGACCTTAATAGATTTTACTCTTTTTTTGATACATTTTACAAACCAGTAGGGGGGCGTATTCCTAAAATTTATCAGGAAGCACTACTTTATAATATGCTTTTTACTAAAAAGACATTAAAGAATAATTACAATATTGACCCCGAAATAAACAAGAGGTTTTTAGAGTATAATGCAAGTATGAGCGTTACAAGTAAGAGTGCTTTAGGTGGTAATAAACAGCAGATAGAAGAATCAATGAAGGCATTTGATGATACGTTATGGTATTATTTGAATTTTGCAACACTGCCAAAGGTAAGTGCTAGAGGGCAAATAATAATGCAATAAATAACTTTAAATCTCTATTTGAGGTCAATAATGTATCAAAATGCCATCTAAATTATGAAGAACTACTACCTATTACTCCTTTTAATTGTATCATTTTGTGTGTTTGATAATCTTTGTGCACAATCGATACCTCCCAAAAAAATAGATTTATCCATAAAGGCAAAGGAGCAACTAGAGGGGAAGCAGATATTATATATTGAAAGGAATCAGTATGCTCCTGATCATCATAATACGGCAACTCTTTTTCAAAAAGGAGAGATTAATGAGGGTAGTTTCTCACCTGGTTCTGCGCTACGTATATTTGATGTTAATAGTTCATCCGTAAAAACACTTATTGAGTTAAAAGATGGTGTTGTTAGAGATCCTGAGTTATCGTATGATGGGACAAAGATTATCTTTTCGATGCGAAAGAATATAGATGATTTTTATCATGTTTATGAGATAAATATTGA
This sequence comes from uncultured Rikenellaceae bacterium, assembly GCA_947038405.1. Lineage (GTDB taxonomy): Bacteria > Bacteroidota > Bacteroidia > Bacteroidales > Rikenellaceae > CAMQVY01. The sequence continues at coordinate 81,253 of CAMQVY010000003.1, forward strand.
TGGAACTAATCTAAAGCAATTAACATCTGCTGTTGGAGTATCTGACATTGATCCAATATATCTTCCAGATGGAGGGATTGCTTTTAGTTCAACTCGTCAACCTAAGTATTGTATGTGTAATCGTCATATTATGGCGAATCTATATAGAATGGATAGGGATGGAGCCAATATTTCTCAAATAGGTATCAGTACTCTGTTTGAAGGGCATGCTTCAATCTTGAGTGATGGACGAATACTATATGATAGATGGGAGTATGTAGATCGTAATTTTGGTGATGCTCAGGGGTTGTGGACGGTAAATCCAGATGGCACTAAGCATTCGATATATTATGGTAATAATACAGCATCTCCTGGAGGTGTTATTGATGCTCGTCAGATCCCTGGAACAGAGCTTGTTGTATGTGTATTTAGTTCGTGCCATGATCGACCATGGGGAGCTGTTGCTGTGATTGATAGACGTAAGGGTGTAGATAATGCAGCTCCATTAGTAAATATTTGGCCTAAAGAGGCTGCGAAGTTAGTTGGCAAAGGAGATTTAGATACATTTAAGTGGATTGACCGCTTTTTTGAAGATCCATACCCATTAAACGAAGATTATTTCTTGACATCGCGTTCAATTTGGTTAAAAAGAGGGTCATGGAATATTGATGATGCAAAGATGGGAATCTATTTAATTGGGACAGATGGGACAGAAGAGTTACTTATTGAGGGAACTCAAAGTCTTTTTGACCCTATGATCATACAGCCATCTGCAAGACCCAATATAATCCCTAGTATGCGTAATCATAGTGGAGATAAAGGTACATTTTATGTGCAAAATGTATATGAGGGAACACATATAGTTGGAGTCGAAAAGGGTGCAGCTAAATATCTACGTATTGTTGAGTCTCCAGAGAAGCGCACATGGACACAAGGAGGATGGGGAGGACAAGGCGAACAAGCTCCAGGTGTTAATTGGCACAGTTTTGAGACTAAACGTATATTAGGTATTGTTCCGATAGAAGATGATGGATCTGTAAGTTTTGAGGCTCCTGCAAATACGTATGTTTATTTTCAGTTGTTGGATAAAGATAAGAAAATGATTCAATCTATGCGTAGTGGTACTATGTTGATGCCAGGAGAGACTAATGGGTGTATTGGTTGCCATGAGAGTCGACTAAATATACCAACTACAATGTCTAAGATTCCTACGGCTCTAAAAAAACCGTCAATAAAATTAAAAGAGTGGATTGAAAAAGAACCTGTTAATTTCTCTTTTATGGAGGAGATTCAGCCTATTTTAGACAGGAAATGTGTTAAATGTCATGATTTTGATCAAGAGGATCGTCAGAAATTAGTGTTGGCAGGAGACAAGAATCCATTTTTCAATGCTGCTTACGTTAATTTATATGTGAAAAAAATGGTCAAATTAGTTGGTGGTGGTCCTTCTGATATTCAACCAGCTTATTCATGGGGATCGCATCCAAGTAAACTTACAGAAATAATAGAGACAAACCATTATAATGTAAACTTAACAGATAAGGAGCGCGAGAGTTTTTATAGTTGGATGGACTTAAATGGTGTATATTATCCTCTGTATGAGACTGCATTTGACACTACACTTGCAGGGCGTAGTCCATTATACAACTATGAGATTAAGGAGCTTATAGCGCTAACTAAAGTAGATATCTGGTCGTTGAATAGCCATTGGCGAAAGCAAACAGCACAAATAACTTTTGATAGACCAGAGATGAGTCCATGCTTGGATGGTATTAGGGACAATAAGGAGAGCTTTAAGCGTGCGGTAGAGATTATTAATACTGGAAGAAAAAGACTTAAAAAGAGCCCACGTGGAGATATTGAAAAGGATATTGTTCCATGTGAGAGGAATCGAGAGCAGTTAATAAAGTATACGGAACGATTGAAGATTGAGAGACAAAATAGTGCTGCTATTTCTAATAATAAGAAGTTGTACGACAATTAAACTGCCTTATATAAGTAACTTAGTGTTGTGTCTTTGACAGCATTGCATATCGTTATATATTTGAGTCTTTAAATATTTCAACAAAAAAGCGTCGCAAACAATTAGTAAAAACTATATTACTAACTGTTTGCGACGCTTTTTTTATATTGCTACTTCTCTGTAACTATTGATTGAAATGTAGATGCTGGAAGACCTGCTTCATTAACTAAATTAGCTCGTGTAAATGGTTGCCAAGCATAACGTACATAACGAGGTTTTTTCACTTTGCTAGATCGTAGTCTAATCTTGCCATCTATAACTTCAGCTTGGGCAGGATAGAATACTCCGGGTAGTTCTGCGATTTCAAATGAGTTAATTTCTGCTCCATCAGAACTTTTCATCCCTTCTCCATATGTAAATGTTATCCAAGCACTTTTACCTTTTGAAATAGCCTCTTTAAATAGAGGTCCATAAGGCGTATTGTTTCGCTTGTATGTTTTGTTTAAACTTGCTAGAGCAAGGCGTTCACCGATCTCTTTTTTATGTCTTGGATGTACATCCAGAGAGTCACCCTTGTCACTGCTCACTACCATTCCAACGTTTGGTATTGCACTTGCCATTTTACGTTGGCTATCCCTGAAAGAGCACCAGCTTGGGCGATTAAGACTTGAAAGTTGAACGTAGTAGAATGGTAACTCTTCGCCCCAGTTAGCTCTCCAACTCTTTACCATCAATGGGAATAATTGCTCATGTAACTCTACGTTGTGAGCGTTACTCTCCCCTTGGTACCATATCACACCACTGATTGTATATGCTCCTAATGGTTTTATTCCTGATTCGTAAAGGTAACATGGTTCGTAAGGGTGACGTTGTAGGTTATTTGTTCCTGCTTTGATATTATATGCAGCACGTCCACGTGCCCACTCTTGAGTCATGTCATTATGTAGCCAGTTGTATAGAATATCTGGAAACTCAAACTCTAATGTCTTACGGTCTATCCAAGACTCTGTTGTTGAGCCACCAACAGCATTATTAATTATACCAATTGGAACTTGAAGGCTATCTGCAAGCATAGATCCAAAATAGTATGCAATTGCAGACATCTGTGAAGCGGTGGTAGCATCGCAAACGCTCCAAGAGGTAGGAGTGTAATGTTTAAGTTTGTTTAAAGAGTCAAGAGCTGCCAAATCCCATGTTGTAGCATTTGTCTGCCAACGTGCTTTTTTGTCAAAAAATCGTATCATTGCTCCTTTTGTCTCAGCACTCTTAATTCCCTCTTTAGCTGTTGTACTTTGGTTCAATCTAAACTCCATGTTGGATTGACCAGAACATAACCAGACCTCACCAATCAATACATCTTCATATGTTATCTTTTTTGTTGGAGATTGAATTGTAAAGGTATATGGTCCTCCTGCTTCAAGTGGTTTAAGTGTAACAGCCCACTCTCCATCATCTTCTGTTTTTGTCGTAGCTTTTTTGCCTGCAATAGATACTCGTATCTTCTCTCCTGCATTTGCAGTACCCCTTATTGTAAGAGGCTTGTTGCGTTGTAGAACCATATGGTTAGTGTATAGCTCTCCCATTTGTAATCCTCCAAAATCACCTGTAATTGCGCCATATACTTTATCTGCAATTATCTTTGCTCCTTCTGCATTTGGGTGAAGTGCATCGGGAAGTAGATCTGGGCGATTGTATAGTCCTTCTTGAAGATCTATTAGCTCAACATCTTGAGTCTCTGCCAATAGTTCAATAGCCTCTTGTATTTGCCAATACCAATCTCTTGTACCCGATTTAAAACGTGGGTGACGATGTGAAATAGGGGTTAGAAGGCATATCCAAATTTTACAATCTGGGTTTACGCTACGAAAAGATTCTATCAATTTAATATAATCAGGAATAAAATCATCTTTAAAGTTAGGCCAGTTACGAGGGTCTGTATCGTTCAATCCAAGATGGATCACGACATTATCTCCTGCAAACTCTAATGCTGCTTTATATTCTGGTTGGTCATTGTATGGTCTATGACCTTTGCGAAGAAGTGTAGAGCCACTCTTTCCAAAGTTTTCTACGTGGTATTTTTCACCTAATAGTCTTTGTAATTGAACAGGGTATGAGTTATTTTCTCGATCTGCTATACCTGCGCCGAAGGTAACGCTATTCCCTACACACGATACTTTGATCTTTTGTCCATACGTAGGTATAATAACTAAAAAGGTGAAAATGTAGATTGCTATTCGTTGTTTTAAGTTCATACTGTTTTTTTTATTGATACGAGTTATTTAAGATAGTTTCGGTTTATACTACAAATATAGTATTATTATTTTGTTTTCTATAATTCAATGTAATTGCTATAGGCGGATATATATATATAATACTTTAGTTAAATTTATTGATATTGTTATATTTTTAATAAAAGCGTTGCATTATAACTCATAGTTTTATAAATTTGTAGCATAACACTTTATGTCAATGCATAGAGTAATATAAAGTTTTTAACTTTATCGGTGATATGAAAATAAAACACTAGTTAATTTTAATATATAAGTAAATATAATAAGTAAAGAGAGAATGAAGGTTTATAAATTTGGTGGGGCATCTGTGAAAACTGCTGATGGTGTGAGAAACTTGCAATTAATTGTTGAAGATTGTATCGGACCTATATTTGTAATTATATCGGCAATGGGTAAAACAACAAACGCATTGGAGGTTGTTTTAGAAAATTTCATGGAGAGACGAGGTGTTGAAGCTAGAGAGGCTTTATTAATTGTAGAGAAGTTTCATCGTGACTTAATTGCAGAGTTGTTCGGTGAAGATGTTAAAATTGACTCTATCGAGTCCGTTTTTAATAGCTTATACGATATATTGTCTACCAAAGAGACGATTAAAGATATGGACTATGATATGTGGTATGACAAAATTATAAGCTGTGGAGAACTTCTTTCAACTCTTATAATCTCGGAGTATTTAAATAGTCGTGGCGTGAGTAACCGCTGGATTGATGTTCGAGAGTGTCTAATAACTGATTTAAAACATAGAGATGCGAATGTTGATATGGAGCTGTCTGAAGTCAAATTTAAAAATGGAGTTAAAGGAGCAAATATATCAATCAGTCAAGGCTTCATTGGTTCGGATGGGAATGGTACGGTCACAACGTTAGGTCGAGAGGGATCGGATTACTCTGCGGCTTTGGTAGCTAATTTTTTAGATGCGGAAAGTATATCTATATGGAAAGATGTTGAGGGTGTATTAAATGCTGATCCTAGAGTTTTTAGTGATGCGGTACATATTCCTGAGTTAACATATCTAGATGCTATTGAATTAGCTTACAGTGGTGCACAAATAATACACCCTAAGAGTATTAAGCCTTTACAAAATAAGAATATACCTCTATATGTGCGTCCATTTGCGGATAAGGCTAAAGCTGGTAGTGTAATCAAAGATAGAATTAAGGATAAGATAGTTATTCCAATATTAATTATAAAGCAGAATCAAATTCTACTCTCAATAAGACCTCAAGACTTCTCGTTTGTGTTGGAAGATAGACTTTGTGATGTTTTAAATATGTTTGCGGAGTATGGTATAAAACCAAACTTAATACAGAGTTCTGCTGTTAATCTATCAGTAGCAGTTGATATGTCGAGGTTGCTGGAGAGGTTAATATCTAAATTGCAACTTGAAGGGTTTCGAGTTGTTCATAATGAAGATATGGAGCTATTAACAATTCGCGGGTATGATAAAGCAGTATTAGATAAATATTGTATGGGTGAGGATGTATATTTGACACAAAAAACGCGACGTATTATTCGTGTTATTAGAAAGGCAATACACTAGATTTTTTAAGTAATAGTTACTAATAGGAACATTAAAAAAATGATATTATGAAAACTTTAAAACTTATTTCAATACTTCTGTTCACGATGCTTATGAGTTGTGAAAAGTCAAATGTACCTACCCCAGAGCCACCTGTTGATCCTCCTACAGATCCTGTGACTGAGACTTATGTAATACCGATTGTTTTTCATGTGCTGTATGACGACCCTTCGGATGTAAATCAGTTCATAAGAAGAGGACGTATCAACGAGATGGTAGTAGCATGTAATAGTTTCTTTAAAAAAAATGGTGTAGATATTACTGTTCGTTTGGCAGAGACAACCCCTTCTGGTAAGGTTATGGATGAAGCAGGGGTAAACCGTATTAAAGTTGCTCAATCAACTATTGATCCACATATCTTTATGGGGACAAATAGTGATGAGAATAAGGCTATACTTTGGGATACAGAGGAGTATGTGAATGTATTTACTTATGATTTTTCATCAGAATATGTTGCTGGAATATCACATCTACCATATTCAACTAATGAAAATATCCTTGAGGGACTTCCTATTGCGAGTCAGTTTGTTGACCACTCTAGTTTGAAATACCCACACTCTATAAGTCTAAATAACGAATATATATATCGCCAAAGCAATGAGGATACATATGTTTCTGGAGATGCTGTATCTACTTTTATACATGAACTTTCTCACTATTTGGGTGTACTGCACGTATTCTCAGAGAAGAGTGTTTATAATGATAGTGGAGAGTATCTATTTACGAATACAGACTTGTGTGAAGATACCGATTTTTGTGCAGATACGGAGACCTATAATAAAGTGAAGTATGATGTTTGGGTTGAGAAGTATTTTGCTGACAAAGAGTTGAAAAATGAAAATCCGCTTATTACAGATCTTGTAAAGCGTCAAAATTGTGGGGGACTGCAATTTATTTCGACTAATATTATGGATTATGACTTCTCATATATGACAAAATTAACGAAGCAGCAGATTGAGCGTATGCACCACGTGATTAATAATAGTCCATTTATTCCGATACAAGATAAAGATAGAAAGAGTAGGGGTACAAGACGTTCTGAAGGTCCTGTTGATCTACCTTTTGTAATGATAGAGTAGTCTGAATAGTGTAATTTAGTCGAAACATGTATTCAAAAATATAACTAATCAATAAATAAAAATATGAAATTACACTTGAAATTATTAACTATTGTAGTGGGGTTAAATCTGCTCTCTAGTTGTCAAAGTAATGAGTCTCGAGTATATAATGAAGGAATAAATATTATTCCTATACCTGTAAGTTTAGAGGTAACATCTTCAGAGAGATTTTTGTTAGGAGCTAACACTTCTATATCTGTAAAATCTGATGAGGCGAAGATAATAGCAGCATTTTTTGCATCTAAAATTAACAATGCAACGGGGTATAATATCTCTATTGTCGATAGTTCTACTACGGCACAAATAGAGTTATCTATTAACCCTAGTTTGGATATGAAGTCTGAGAGTTACACTTTGACTGTGACTCCAAAGGGGGTATCTGTTGTTGGTAAAGATGCGGCGGGTCTGTTCTATGGTATGCAGTCATTTATGCAGTTGTTGCCAGCTGAAATTGAGAGTTCAGAGAAGATTTCAAATATTGAGTGGAGTGCGTTGTGTGTTGAGGTTAAAGACTCTCCAAGATTTGATTATAGAGGGGTGATGCTTGATGTATGTCGTCACTTTATGCCTGTTGAGTTTATTAAAAAACAGCTTGATGTGATGGCAATGTTTAAGATCAACCGTATGCACTGGCACTTAACCGAGGATCAAGCGTGGAGAATTGAGATAAAGAAATATCCACTTTTGACTGAGATAGGTTCTAAGCGTATTGAGGGTGAGGGTCATGAATATGGTGGATTCTACACTCAAGAGCAGGTGAAAGATATTGTTGCTTATGCAGCAGAGAGACAAATCACTATTGTTCCTGAATTTGAACTTCCGGGGCATGAATTAGCAGCGATATCTGCTTATCCTGAGTTATCTTGTAAGGGTGAGCCGACTACTCCGAGAATCGTTTGGGGTGTTGAAGATGTTGTAATGTGTCCTGGAAAAGAGAGTACTTTTGAGTTCTTAGAGGATGTAATCGCAGAGATGGTACCTCTATTCCCTGGTGAGTATTTCCACATTGGTGGTGATGAGTGTCCTAAGAGTAGCTGGACAAAGTGCCCACTCTGCCAGAAACGTATAAAGGAGGAGAAGTTGACAACAAAAGATGGTCATTCGTCTGAGGAGAGACTTCAAAGTTATGTTATACGTAGGATTGATAAAGTACTAGAGAGCCATAATAAAAAGTTAATTGGTTGGGATGAAATTCTTGAAGGAGGACTATCTCCTAACGCATCTGTCATGTCTTGGAGAGGTGAAAGTGGTGGTATTGCTGCGGCTAATATGGGCCATAGTGTTGTAATGACTCCCGCTTCCGGAGGTCTATACATTGATCATTACCAAGGAGACTCTAAAGTTGAGCCTGTAGCTATTGGTGGATATTCTACTCTCGAAAAGTTATACAGCTACAATCCAACACCTAAAGAGTTGGTTGAGACGGGTAAGGAGCATTTTGTAATGGGTGTACAGGCTAATTTATGGACAGAGTATATGTACACAACAGACCTTATGGAGTATAAATTGTATCCACGTGTTTTAGCTCTTGCTGAGGTTGCATGGTCACCTCTTGATAGAAAAGATTTTAAAGAGTTTTCTCGTAGAGTGAATAACGCATATGTTCGTATGGATTTTCACGATATAAACTACCATATTCCTCAGCCTGAGCAACCTAATGGTTCTGTTAATTTTGTGGCATTTATAGACTCGACAGCTTTGGAATTTAAGACTACTCGTCCTATAAAGATGGTGTACACTCTTGATGGAGATGAGCCAACACCATCATCAGAGGAGTACTCTAAACCTATTGTAATAAAAGAGAGTGCGACGCTAAAAATTCGCTCTGTATTGCCTTCAGGTAAAATGAGCCCAACAAGAACGATTATAGTTGACAAGCAGGCATATACACCGTCAGTGGTTGTGGAGAGTCCTAAAGCAGGTCTGCTTACTCAGAGAAGAGAGGGTATGTTCTTGAGCAAAGAGGCGTTTGAAGCTGAAAAAGCTAAGAAGCTACCTGCGGATATCTCACCTATACGTGTTCTAAATAATTGGAGAGAGCTTGTTGTCCCTGGCACGAATGCAATGCGTAATATAAAGCAAGCGGTAACTGTTACTGTGGGATATATTGATATTCCTAAAGATGATGTTTACTACTTCTACTCTAATAACGATGAGGTTTGGATTGGAGATAAACTTCTTGTAAATAATGATAAAGAGGTGAAGCGTTACTCTCGTAATGGAGGTTCAATAGCTCTAGCAAAAGGGTTGCATCCGATTACAGTTCTTTTTCTTGGTAATATTACTGGAGGCTGGCCATCTAATTGGGATAATGGAGGAGTATATGTTCGTAGTAGTAATGATACTAAGTATAAAATTATAACTTCAGAGCAGATGTTCCACGTACAACCCAAAGAAGAGGGTGGTATTTTAGATCAATTATTATAGAATCTAAAAACATAAATAAAAACAAAAAGGTAAGTTTTCTGAAAACTTACCTTTTTTGTTACCTTTGTAAAAATGATGAAAAAATTATTCACTAAGGTCATGTTGTACGTATGGTTTTTGTCTCATAAAACACTTTGATCTATGCCTCACAATCAAATAACATATAATGAAAAAAATAACCTGGTTAGATATTAACTCTTCATACTCTCACTCTTCTGCTGCATTACCTATTATTGAGGCGCAGCAGGTAAATCACACTTTTGATTTTGAGTGGAGTGTGGTTAATGCAACTTTAAAATCTGATATTAGGGAACTAGTGGCTGATGTTGTGGAGCAAATGCCACAAATAATCGCCTATACATCGTGGCTATTTACTTGTGACATGATTCATCAGGTTCTTGCAAGGGTAAAGGCTATTATGCCCGATGTTATTGTTATTGGAGGAGGTCCAGAGTATTTAGGGGATAATAGAGAGTTTTTAAGTAGTCATAAATATATTGACTATGTAGTTAGAGGTGAGGGTGAGGAGAGTTTTTACTCTCTAATAAAATATATTAGCTCTGATAAAAAAGATATTTGTAGTGTCGATGGTGTGTGTTACATGACTCAGAATGGAGAGTACGTCGATAATTCAATCGCAAAAGTAATGAAGTTTTCTGAGCTAGAATTACCTGAAAATAGTCAATTTTTCGATTGGGATAAGCCTTTTGTGCAGTTAGAAACTACTAGAGGGTGTTTTAATAGTTGTGCTTTTTGTGTTAGTGGCAATGATAAACCTTTGAGAAGTCAATCTGTAGATCAGATACGTAGTAGAATAGAGACGATTTCTCAACGTGGGATAAAAGATGTGAGAGTGTTGGATCGTACATTCAACTCAAATCCGAGAAGAGCAATTGATATGTTGAGGCTTTTTGGAGAGTATTCTCATATGAATTTTCATTTGGAACTTCACCCCGCATTGCTAACTAATGAGATTAGAGAGGAGATTCAAATTTTACCCGATGGGGTACTGCATATTGAGGCTGGAATTCAAAGTTTAGATGATAAAGTTCTATCTGCTTGTGGTCGACATGGAGAAAAAGATAGAGCATTAGATGGGTTAAGATATTTGTGTGCTCTCTCTAATATAGAGACTCACGCAGACTTAATCGCAGGACTCCCTTTTTATACACTAGAACAGATATATAAAGATGTACGCACATTATCTGAGATTGATGCTGGTGAGATACAATTGGAGTCGTTGAAACTTCTTCCAGGTACTGCAATGAGGCGTGATGCAGAGACATTAGGGATATTTTACTCTCCATTGTCACCATATGAAGTGTTGGTTACTAAAGATATATCAATGATGGAACTTGCAGAGGCTATGGTATTGTCTCGTGTATTAGATTTTTACTATAATAACTCAGCATGGAACTCTTTATTTCGGAGATTGATCTGTGAACAAGAGGAGTTTTTGAAAAGAATAACAGCATTTTTTATCGACAAAAAGTGTTATAATCAACCATTGAGTCAAGAGAAGCAGGGCTTAATATTAGCACAATTTTTGAATCAAAATTATCATACATATTCAAGTGCTTTATCGATAGAGTGGATAAAAAATGGATTATCGTTAAGGAAGATTCCGAATCAAGAGATTCACTCATCTCCGATTGTTGTTGATAGTAGAGTAGAGATGTTTTTTGGAGAGTACTCTGAGGGCATGAGAGTATATCACTTTACGGAAGGTGGCATAGTCTATGTGTTTGGCTTTGATCGAGGTAAAGAGCACTCTAAACCATTATTTTTTGGTGTAATAAAGTAGTATTATATAACTGGATATAAAAAAAACGTCGGAGATTTAATTCTCTGACGTTTTTTTATACCTAGTAATTTAAAATAGTGGCTGGAAAATATTTACATACAAAATAATGAGATGAAATATAATCAGTTTATTTATTTCCCTTTATTGAGCTTGAATAAAAGCGTGAATAGTCTCTGCAACTAGCTCTTTCTCCTCAATTAAACCCATGTGTCCAGAGTTCTCTAGCCAAACAACTTCTGCTTGAGGTTGGTTTTTTGCTATTTCAAGCGCAATCTCTTCAGGGATGTAGTCGTCCAATTTGCCGAATATAAATAATTCAGGCTTGTTTAGCTTTAACATCACATCATTCTTGTCACTCCTTGCAGCCATTCCCCTTAGAATAGCAAGAGCACCCTCAGGTTCAGTCATTATTATTTGATCAGATAGATTGTTAATCTGATTTTTGAATCTAACTCTATTTTTCTCAGCAAACCCTAATGATGGAGTTAATTTTGCTAACAAATCTTTCTTGCCAGATATAATTAGCTCTATTTCTCGCTCTCTATGGCTCTTTTTAAGCTCTGTATCAGAGTTTGGAGCAGAGTGTAGAAGTATTAAGCTATCAAGCATATCTGGATGTCTCTCTGCAAATGCTAACGCTACATATCCGCCCATAGAGTGACCGACAATAGTTCCACTACTTGCACCAAGTTCGTTCATTACTCCCGCAACTACGTCGGCTAAAAACTCCATTGTGTGGACTTCGCCCTTAACTTCAGAGATGCCATGTCCTGGAATATCTAATGAGATAACTCTGTAATTATCTCTTAAAAGTATGGTTAAATCCTCCCAAATATCTAAAGACTCAAAGTACCCATGTAAAAGAACAATAACTTTATCCCCTTTTTGAGTGTCGCTAATTCGTGTGGCACAACCATGTGCTAATAAAAACTTTTCCATTCTTATTATTGTGGTTTTTCAGTTTTATTTACCTGCTTCTTAAATGGTTTTTTGCCAAAAGATGGTTTCCCACCCTTTTTGTTTCCATATGAAGAGTTGTTTCCACGTCCCATTCTACCATTTTTAGCTGGCTCATAAGCTGGAACTTCTCCAAATTTTGGATCAATAGGTGTTTTTGTTATCTCTTTCTCTAGGAATTTCTCTATCTGAGAGAAATCTCGTTGCTCTTCAACGGAAACAAAAGTAATAGCCATTCCACCTCCATTTGTTCCACGTGCAGTACGACCAATACGGTGTACATAATCCTCTGGATCGTGCGGGATGTCATAGTTTATAACTAATGATATGTCGTTTATGTCAATTCCTCTGGCTACAACATCTGTTGCAACTAGAATATCAATACGTCCATTTTTAAACTCTTTCATCACCTCTTCACGTCGTGATTGCTCTAAATCAGAGTGCATCGCATCAGCATTAAATTTCATGCGTTTTAGTGTTGCGGTCAACTCTTTTACTTTCTGTTTTGACGATGAGAAAATGATAACACGTTGACTTTTACTCTCTATGAATAGATTCTCTAAAATGCGCAATTTCTGTGATTCATAGCAGATAAAAGCAGATTGAATAATACTTTCTGGTGGGCGAGAAATCGCAATTTTCACCTCCTCAGGATTCTTTAGAATAGTATCAGCTAGTGTGCGGATTTTCGGAGGCATAGTAGCTGAGAACATTATCGTTTGACAAGTTGCTGGCAATTGTTTCTGCATAAGCATTATGTCGTCATAGAATCCCATATCTAGCATACGATCGGCCTCATCAAGTACAAAGAACGATACTTGAGAAAGATTGACCATACCCATCTTAATGTATGATAGTAGGCGACCTGGAGTTGCAATAACAATATCTGCACCCATCTCTAAGCCTTTTCGTTGTTGCTCCCAAGTCTCACCATTTGTTCCTCCATAAACTGCCACAGCAGATACTGGAATAAAATATGTGAAGCCCTCTATTTGTTGATCTATTTGTTGAGCAAGTTCACGCGTAGGAACCATAATTACTGCATTAGTTGCGTTGGCAGGGTGTAGACCCTTACTCAACTCATTAATGACTGGCAGTACGTATGCAGCTGTTTTTCCTGTTCCTGTCTGTGCACAAGCAATAATATCTTTTCCTTCTAAAATTACTGGAATTGTAAGCTCCTGAACAGGAGTTGTTTCCAGAAAATTCATAGCTTCAAGTCCGTCTAATACGCACTCTTCAAGCTTCATTTCGTTAAATTTCATTCGTAGTTTATAAATTTTATGTATGCAAAGGTAATGATAATTAACTAAATATAATCGCCATTCGCTATTATGAGCATTTAAATAGGTAGCCTACCTATTTTTTTTAGGCGTTTTTCGTTAATATTTTATTTACATCTTTCTCTGCCTTGAGTAACTTACTTTTACATATAGTTATTAAATCGGTAGCTTTTTTTACCTCTACGGCTAATGAATCAATATCAAATTTTTCATTATTGAATTTATGTAAAATCTCCTCTATTTGTGCCATTGCTTCGCTGTAAGTAACATTTTCCTTTGCCATGTTTGTGATATTTTAATTGTTAATTTTTGTAATTTTTGCGTTAATGCTACCTTTAGATAGTGTGATGTTGACCTCTGATCCGACATCAATACCGTTTGAATCTTTTACTGCTTTGCCTTTCTGTGATACGATAGCAAATCCAAGGGATAAAATAGACTCTGGACGGCGACTGTCAATAAGATTTACGCAATTATTGACTCTATTTTGCTCTCTATTTAGAATCAATTTACTCTTGTGCGATAGAGATTCAGAAAGGAATTCAACCCTATTAAGGCGTGTCATAATAAGGTTGTCACTCATACGTTTTATATCTCCAGTGAGAGATGCGAGTTTAACTTCAACTTTTCGAGTAAGATCACTATAGGTGCTATGTATTAAGTGTGCATTGTTGTTAAGCTGTTGTTTATTTATGTCTAGAATGTATTTTGTCTTCTCGCTTAGTAACCTCTCCCTATCTATAAGTGTCTCATATAAATCAGATATTGACTCAACTAAGTATGTCGCAACAGCAGTTGGTGTTTTTAATGAGAGCGCTGCCACGAGGTCAGCAACACTTTGGTCTTTGTCGTGTCCAATACCTGCAATGATTGGTAGTGGCATCTGTGCAAGATGAGAGCAAAGTCTGTATGAGTTGAAGCAAGCAAGATCACTCTGAGAGCCTCCTCCGCGGATTAGTACCAGAGCATCAAACTCCTCTTCAGAATTAACGATCAATTCTAGTGCTCCAATAATTGACTCTTCAGCTCCATTACCCTGCATAAAGGCATCAAAAAGTGAGATGTCAAACTTGAAGATAGAGCTATCAATCTCCATCATAAAGTCTTGGTATCCCGCAGCATTTCGAGACGAAACAACTGCTATTTTCTGTAGCTTGTACGGCAGTTCAAGAGATTGGTTCATGTCATATATACCATCTGCTTTAAGTTGTTGTATGGTCTTCTGCTTCTCTCTCTCCATATCACCTAAAGTATATCTAGGATCGATATCGCTGACTACCAACGAAAGCCCATAAAGCTCGTGGTAGTTTACAACTACTTTCACGAGTACTTGCATTCCAATCGCTAAATCACTGCCCGTTGAGCTACTGAAATATGAGCTAAGAGCAAAATAGGAACTCTTCCAAATCACTGCATTTACCTTCGCTTTTGGAACTTGATTTTTACCACCCTTCTCAACTAGTTCAAGATAACAATGACCAGAGTAGTTCACCTTGATTTCACTAACCTCTGCACAAATCCAAATTGGAAATGGGATACAGTTATTAATACCATCTTTTATCCTTGATTGTAGCTGCGAAAGTGTTATATGTTTAGTCTCTTGTGTCATTTTATTTGTGTCAATTAATCGCTTGTCTAATTTTTATATGTTGCTAACCCATTGGATCAGTTATCTCAAATTCAATGCTACAATAATAGCTCGGATCGAAATTTAGACAGCTTGTAAAGACAAAAGTATAAAATTTTATTTATCTTTGCGTTTAAAATCATAGCAATAGATATAATGTCAGAGAACTCAATATTAACCAGATTAGATGGTTTAAAGTTAAAATACGAAGAGATTGGTCAGAAAATGACTGATCCAGAGGTGATTATGGATATTAAGAGATTCATATCACTTAATAAAGAATACAAAGAGCTACAACCTATTATCGAAACTAGTGATCAGTTTCGTACTGCAATGGCTAACCTTAAAGAGGCAAAGGATATTTTTTCTACAGAAAAAGATGACGAAATGAAGGAGATGGCGCGAGATGAAATCTCAATGCTTGAGCCTCTAGTCATTAAGTTAGAAGAGCATATTAAAGTATTACTTATCCCAAAAGATCCTCAGGATGACAAAAATGCAATTCTTGAGATTCGTGGTGGTACTGGAGGTGATGAGGCTGCAATATTTGCTGGAGACCTGTATCGTATGTATATCAAATACATTGAAAATAGAGGTTGGAAGTATGAGATAAATAATATTAGTGAGGGAACTTCTGGTGGATTCAAAGAGGTTGTTGTCAAGGTTATTGGACATGGTGTTTATGGTGTATTAAAGTATGAGTCTGGAGTTCACCGTGTTCAACGTGTTCCTCAAACTGAAACTCAAGGACGTGTACACACATCTGCTGCATCTGTAGCTGTACTTCCTGAAGCTGAAGAGTTTGATGTTGACGTAAATATGGGCGATATCCGTAAGGATACTTATTGCTCTTCAGGTCCTGGTGGACAGTCGGTGAATACAACATATTCTGCGGTGAGATTAACTCACATACCTACTGGTATTGTAGTACAGTGTCAGGATCAGAAATCACAGCTTAAAAACTTTGATAAGGCGTTTGAAGAGTTACGTACTCGTATCTTCAACCTTGAGTATCAAAAGTATATTGATGAGATTGCAGGAAAACGTAAAACGATGGTATCTACGGGAGATAGAAGTGCTAAAATTAGAACTTATAACTATCCACAAGGTCGTATTACTGACCATAGAATAAACTATACAATATACAACTTATCTGCATTTATGGATGGTAATATTCAAGATTGTATTGACCATTTAGTTGTTGCTGAGAATTCAGAGCGTTTGAAAGAGAGTGAATTGTAGTATTATATTTTAAAGAGATATTATTATGAATAAAGAGCAGTTATTTGAGGCTATTAAGGCCAAGCAGAGTTTTTTGTGTGTTGGGCTTGATACTGATATAAATATGACTCCAGATTGTCTAAAAGGTAGTGATGATCCTCAATTTGAGTTTAATAAAGCTATTATCGATGCTACGGCGCCATATGCGGTGTGTTATAAGCCAAATTTAGCCTTTTATGAAGAGAATGGTGTAAAAGGTTGGGCAAGTTTCGAGAAGAGTTGTAGGTACATTAGAGACAACTATCCTGATATCTTTATAATTGCTGATGCTAAGCGTGGAGATATTGGTAATACTTCTATGATGTATGCTAGAGCTTTCTTTGATGCAAACTTGGTAGATGCGGTAACTTTAGCTCCATATATGGGGCGTGATACTGTTGCTCCATTTTTGGAGTACAAAGGTAAATGGTCAGTAATTCTTGCTCTTACTTCAAATGCTAGTGCAGCGGATTTTGAGATGCAACCTTTAGCAAATGGTAAGCGTGTTTTTGAAGAGGTGTTAGAGCGCTCGAAAGAGTGGGGTAGTGATGAGAATACTATGTATGTTGTTGGAGCAACAAAAGCATCGATGCTTAAAGGTGTTAGAGACATTGTCCCTAACCACTTTTTACTAGTCCCTGGCGTTGGTGCACAAGGAGGTAGCTTGAAAGAGGTTGCTATTAATGGAATGAATGCTCAGTGTGGTTTGTTAGTTAACTCTTCAAGAGGTATTATATACGCTGATAAGAGCGATCAATTTGCTGTTGTGGCTGAAGCGAAAGCTAAAGAGATGCAAATTGAGATGAGTGAGCTATTAAATAAGTATTTGTAAAAGCTTGATAATAAGCTTTTAATAGATTAAAATGAATTATTTGCAGTTTTTTATCTATAAAAGTTTGGAATTAATAAATAAATCCCCTACTTTTGTTACGCTTTAAATAAGTCAGGAGGGATGGGTGAGTGGCTGAAACCACCAGTTTGCTAAACTGACGTACTCGCAAGGGTACCGGGGGTTCGAATCCCCCTTCCTCCGCTGAAAGCTTTCAGAACCTCATTGAATCATTGATTTAATGAGGTTTTTTTATTTTCCTATATTTTGAATGATTGTGGTCTCTCAAATTGTTGTTTGAGTGGGGTAGTGTGGATCACCCACACAATATGGTCTGTGTTTACTGGGATCAATCTGAATATTAGGTGGAGTAATACTTTTAAGCAAATATTTTTGATAGTCTGAAAATGAAATACGGTATATCTCTAACTCCTCTGAATTGGGA
>CAMQVY010000004.1 GCA_947038405.1 uncultured Rikenellaceae bacterium
TTTCTCATCCTAAAATCTGTCAAAGAACTTAATTATTTACCCTCGTTTGGGTAAACTCTGAACAACATTACAGTTACGAACTGTTAAACCCGAAGTATGTTGTTATAAAAGTCTTTAAAGTATAGCAGCTAAAACCTTTGATATATGCTCCAGAAAGGAGGTGTTCCAGCCGCACCTTCCGGTACGGCTACCTTGTTACGACTTAGCCCCAGTTATCAGTTTTGCCCTAGGACGCTCCTTACGGTCACGTACTTCAGGCACCCCCAACTTCCATGGCTTGACGGGCGGTGTGTACAAGGCCCGGGAACGTATTCACCGCATCATGGCTGATATGCGATTACTAGCGAATCCAACTTCATGGAGGCGAGTTTCAGCCTCCAATCCGAACTGAGATCGGCTTTCGAGATTAGCATCCTGTCACCAGGTAGCGGCCCTCTGTACCGACCATTGTAACACGTGTGTCGCCCCGGACGTAAGGGCCGTGCTGATTTGACGTCATCCCCACCTTCCTCACAGCTTACACTGGCAGTCCCAATAGAGTCCCCGACTTAACTCGCTGGTAACTATCGATAGGGGTTGCGCTCGTTATGGGACTTAACCCGACACCTCACGGCACGAGCTGACGACAACCATGCAGCACCTAGTTTCGTGCTCCGAAGAGAAAGTCTGTTTCCAGACCGGTCACTAACTTTCAAGCCCGGGTAAGGTTCCTCGCGTATCATCGAATTAAACCACATGTTCCTCCGCTTGTGCGGGCCCCCGTCAATTCCTTTGAGTTTCATTCTTGCGAACGTACTCCCCAGGTGGATAACTTAACGCTTTCGCTAAGTCACAGACTGTGTATCGCCTGCAACGAGTTATCATCGTTTACGGCGTGGACTACCAGGGTATCTAATCCTGTTTGCTCCCCACGCTTTCGTGCCTCAGCGTCAGAAATAGCTTTGTGAGCTGCCTTCGCAATCGGTGTTCTGTGTAATATCTAAGCATTTCACCGCTACACTACACATTCCGCCTGCTGCAACCACTCTCTAGCACTATAGTTTCAATGGCATGTTGTGAGTTGAGCTCACACCTTTAACCACTGACTTATAACGCCGCCTACGCACCCTTTAAACCCAATAAATCCGGATAACGCTTGGATCCTCCGTATTACCGCGGCTGCTGGCACGGAGTTAGCCGATCCTTATTCGTAGGGTACATACAAGAAAGGACACGTCCTCTTTTTTATTCCCCTATAAAAGAAGTTTACGAACCATAGATCCTTCTTCCTTCACGCGACTTGGCTGGTTCAGACTCTCGTCCATTGACCAATATTCCTCACTGCTGCCTCCCGTAGGAGTCTGGTCCGTGTCTCAGTACCAGTGTGGGGGGTAAACCTCTCAGTCCCCCTATGTATCGTAGCCTTGGTGAGCCGTTACCTCACCAACTAGCTAATACAACGCATGCCCATCATTAACCGCCGGAGCTTTCAATTTAAATAGATGCCTATTTAAATAGTATGGGGTATTAGACCAGATTTCTCCGAATTATCCCCCTGTTAATGGTAGGTTGCATACGCGTTACGCACCCGTGCGCCGGTCGCCATCTCAACTAGTAAACTAGTTAAATGCTGCCCCTCGACTTGCATGTGTTAGGCCTGCCGCTAGCGTTCATCCTGAGCCAGGATCAAACTCTCCATTGTAAAAATTTTTGTTTCATTATATATCTTGGCTATATTATCAAAGGATATTTTACTTTTAAAAAAGTAATAAACTTTAGCTGCTAAAATACTTCAAAGAACTTATTCCTATATATCTAATTATTTTAAATCTCTACTACACCTCTTATCGAAGCGAGAGATAAAAACAATCTTCTTTTTTAACTTTCAAACTTTAACAAGTAATTAACTTATTAAAGAGTTGCGATGTTAACATTCTCGTTTGAATGTTACAACCTTAAAGCGAGTGCAAAGGTAAACCTTTTTTTTTAAACTTCCAAATTTTAAGTGAAAATAATTTAAAATCTTTTCGTTCGTTGCTCTCGTTTAAATAATCTTCAAAACCATTCTCTCAAATGCTTCATCTGATTAGCGAGTGCAAAGGTAAACATTTTTTTTAAACTTCCAAATTTTAAGTGAAAATAATTTAAAATCTTTTCGTTCGTTACTCTCGTTTAAATTACCTTCAAAACCATTCTCTCGAATGCCTCATCTGATTAGCGAGTGCAAAGGTAAACATTTTCTTTTAACTTCCAAACTTTATTGCGTTTATTTTAAAATTTGTTTGTTAAACATATTCTCGTTTGAACATGTCCCTTTATCTCTAAAGCGAGTGCAAAGATAGCCATTTTAATTCCACAATTCCTAATTATTCTACAACTTATTTTGAAGGATTTACGAAACACTTGAAAACTAAACAGATACAAAAGTACATTTAACCTACTTGACCTCGAAGAGATGCCTTAGATAGAATGTTACATACATTTATACAAGATAAACTAGGCTTGGAACTGCCCTGCGCGGGCAGCGCTGCGTGGTCGCAGGGAACTAATAAACTACAATCCCCTTAGTATTCTATTACTATTTACCTTACGAGTTGCCATCATTATAAGGAACCAATCTATTATCACCCATACCCCAGCACCTCCAATAGTGATTAATTTAAGTATACCTAAGCTTATATTTCCAATATATAGTCTATCAATACCTAAGAACCCGAAGAGTAATGAGAGTATAAGCGCAACCACTGGATCTTTGAAAGAGATATATTTTGCACGTTCTGATTTAATATCATGCAGAGCCCATAGTTTTCTCTTAACAATATATAGTGTAGTTGAATCTAGTACCTTTGCATTAGTCATAATAGATACCTTTACTTCTGATGCTATCATAGTATAAATAAGCTGGATATTATACTCATTGATAATATTAGACAATTTGGTCTCTGTGATCAAACAACTCCACTCACTAAAAGGGGTACCATGCTCGGAAGCCACCATCTCTAACTACGCTATATAATCATAATGTAATTTAGAATCTACAAATCTGCAATATCTTTTCTGTGTTAACATTACGAGTTGCTCCCATAATAAAAAACAAATCAATTAATGCCCAAATTCCGAATCCGCCAAGAGTTATCAATTTTAGGATACCTAAACCAACGTTCCCTATGTAAAATCTATCAATACCTAGGTATCCAAGAAAGAATGAGATAACAAGACTAACTAGAGGATCTTTAAAAGTTGCATATTGAATTGACATAGTCTTACTCTCAGGTTGAGATAGCAAAGAGCTTTTAATAGCATGTAACATATTTGGTTCAAACATTTTGGCATTACCTGCCAAAAACATATTTACTTCTGATTCTGTCATAATCTAATTTTTAGTATTATTCAATTAAGTATTCATAAATCTATTCGTTTCACAAGGTAGCTAATTTGCCAATAATTACAAAACAAACAGTAAATTAAATTCACCACTGTTCCATACAATCACGCATAGTAGTAACAAATATTTTTACTTACTGAATATATCCGCAATTTTATCTTTCACATTCTCCTTGTCAATACCTCTATCAACTATAATCCCATCTGGATTAAATAAAATAGTCAGTGGCAGGGAACTAATACCATAAAGGCTTGAAGCTCTTTTACTGTCTCCTACATACAATAACTTATAAGGTATATCTACACCTTTTATATATGTATTAAAACTCTCTCTAGTTCCATCAATATATACACCTAAAACAATCAAATCAGGATATCTTTCGTATACGTATTTTAAATTAGGTAATTCTTGTTTACAATACCCACACCATGGTGCCATGAAATTAACCAATACATATTTACCATTCCCAACAAAGTCTGATAGCTTTATTGAACTACCATCACTTTTTTGTGCAGCAAAATCTAAAAATGGTCCCCCTACACTTGTCTCTTCAATTGCTTTAAAATCATCATACATTTTCATTACAGGTGCATATTTACGAGCGAGAGGAACCCGATTTAATAATGAGTCGACAACATTAAAAGAGAGCCCTGGAGGCAGATCACCGTAAAACTCATAAATCCACTGAATACAATAGACTCCTAAAATATTGTCTCTATTTGATTCTAATATATCTTCTCTTATTTTCTTAGCCTTTAGAACCTCATCAAGATACTCTTCAACCATCAATCTATCTTCTGGAGATAATTTAGCTGAAGGGTCAATTATATTATGATGCAAAACATTAGTAAATATTTCGAGAGCTTCTTCTTGCAGATATTTTCCAAGTAGATATTCTCCAATTTTCATTGACCTTAACTCAATATCTTTTATTTTAGCCACTTCACCATTTAATCCTTTAGACGTAACAACTGGATTCTCGGTAAGTTTCACTGTAACGACTGCATCCTCAGCTAAAATTTCAAAAACACGTAAAGATGATTGGTTCATCACAATATCAAACATAGCTGGCGATTTATAATTACCTGTAAATATGAATTTACCATCTGAAACTATAGCAGTATCTAATCGCAACCCTGTATTAGCCTTTATCAAATAAACCATCTTTCCATTGTCAGCAATATTACCCACACTACCATTGATAATATACCGGCTATCATCACTACGATTACTTGCTTTGCTCCACGAAGAGACAAATATCACAATTACTAATAATATACAAAATATTCTCATAATATATAAATCTTTAAGTTAATATATAACTAAGACGCACAAGCTATGGTTAAAGTTACATATATACATTAAATATGCTATAACCATCAATTTTAGGTACAAAAAAAGAGGTGATAGTATTTTAAATACTATCACCTCTAAAATGTTATATAAATAATATATATTAGTCACTCAAAGAGAAACGCTTGAATGCAACAACAGTTGCATCTTTAACCTCACTTTGAATATATTGACGAATAGTTTGCTTATTATTCTTAACGAAAGGTTGGTTTAATAGAGTTGCATCTGCAAAAAACTTATTAAGTTTTCCTTCAGCAATCTTATCAAGCATAGCCTCAGGCTTACCATCAAGTCTCGCTTGCTCTCTACCAATTTGACGCTCTTTGTCAACTAGATCAGCAGGACAGTCCTCTTTGTCAATTGCGATAGGAGCCATTGCAGTAGCCTGCATAGCAACATCATGCGCAAGAGTCTCAGAAACCTCAGCATTGAATCCAATTAAAGTACCAAGCTTCTTGTTAGTGTGAACATAGCAATGACACATTGCAGCTTCAACTCTTGCATAGAAAGGAAGTTCAACTTTCTCACCTGTCTGTCCTGATTTCTCAGTGATAGCATCAGCAATAGTAACATCTCCTAAAGTGCAAGCTAATAAAGCCTCCATATCAACGCAGTCATTAGCAATCGCAACTTCCATGATAGACTCAGCAGTAGCAGCAAAACCTTCATTGATAGCAACGAAGTCAGTTTCACAAGCTAAACACAACATATATCCTTTAGTTCCGATAATTCTACCAACAACAACACCTTCAGTAGCAGTACGGTCAGCACGCTTACTAGCAATTAACTTACCTTTTTCACGAATAATTTCTTGGGCTCTGTCGAAATCACCATTAGCTTCCACTAATGCTTTTTTACAATCCATCATACCCGCACCAGTCATTTTGCGAAGTTTTCCAACATCTGCAGCTTTAATTTCCATAGTCTTAAAAATTTTATGTTATTAAATTAATTACTCTGCAGCTTGTTCTGCAACCTCTACTTTAGCAGGCTCTTCAACAACTGGTGTTACATCAGCAACTACCTCAGCAGCTGGTTGATCTTCAGCCTTAACAGCTTTTTTAACACGTGGTTTAGACTCTTTAACAGGAGCTTCAGAAGCCTCTTTGTCTTTTTCCATCTTACGCTCAGCAAGACCCTCAGCGATAGCAGCAGTAACAATGTCAAGAATTACGCCAACAGATTTAGCAACATCATCATTTGCAGGTATAACGTAATCGATGTTGGTTGGATCACAACAAGTATCGACCATTGCAAATACAGGGATGTTTAATCTTTTAGCCTCTTTAACAGCGTTAGCTTCTTTTTGAACGTCAACAACGAACAAAGCAGCTGGAAGTCTAGTAAGGTCAGATATAGAACCTAAGTTTTTCTCTAGTTTAGCTCTCTGACGAGAGATCTGTAGTCTTTCTCTTTTTGAGAAGTGGCTTAAAGTACCATCACTATTCATCTTATCGATTTGTGACATTTTCTTTACCGCTTTTCTTATTGTTGGGAAGTTTGTAAGCATTCCTCCAGGCCAGCGCTCAGTCACGTATGGCATGTTTACTGCTTGAACTTTCTCTGAAACAACATCTTTAGCTTGTCTCTTTGTTGCAACGAATAGAATTCTTCTACCAGACTTAGCAATTTGCTTAAGTGCAGCAGCAGCTTCGTCAACTTTCATAGCTGTTTTATGAAGGTCGATAATGTGGATTCCATTCTTCTCCATAAAGATATAAGGAGCCATCTTTGGATTCCATTTTCTCTTAAGGTGACCGAAATGAACTCCGGCTTCTAACAATTGATTAAAATCAGTTTTTGACATTTGATTCTTTCTTTTTAGTCTTTTTAATCTTTTTACTTCAACACGAAAGGTAGTGTCTAAGACAATCCTTCATGTTTTTCACGACAAGGCAATAATTTAGCAGTACAATAACATGTAGTCTAAAAAATTTGAACCTAAGCCGCACAATTTGTAGTCGTTTCTAACGCTTACTAAACTGGAATTTAGCACGTGCTCCAGGTTGTCCTGGTTTCTTACGCTCAACTTCACGAGGATCACGAGTCAAGAAGCCATTCGATTTAAGTGTAGGTCTGAACTCTGCGTCAATTTCACACAATGCTCTTGCTATACCTAAACGAGCTGCTTCTGCTTGTCCTTTAATACCACCACCACATAGAGTGATTTTGATATCATAGTTCGCTGTTGCATCTAGAACCAATAGAGGTTGTTTTACTACATATTGGAAAATCTCCAATGGGAAATAATTCTCTAAAGGTCTGCGGTTGATTGTAATAGTTCCTTGACCCGGTTTTACGTATACGCGTGCTATAGCAGCTTTTCTACGTCCTACGGTGTTTACAACTTCCATACTCATTACTTAAGCTCGTTTAATTTAATTGGTGTTGGGTTTTGAGCAACATGAGGATGCTCTGTACCTGCATAAACTCTAAGGTTTTTCAAAAGGGCTGCGCCAAGTCTGTTTTTTGGTAACATACCTTTAACTGCTTTTTGAATGACAAATTCTGGTTTACGAGCAAGGTAATCTGCTGGTGTAGCAAATCTTTGACCTCCTGGGTAACCTGTATGTCTAACATAGACCTTATCGGTCATTTTCTTTCCTGTTAATTTGATCTTCTCTGCGTTAATTACGATAACATAGTCACCGCAATCTACGTGAGGAGTAAAATTAACCTTGTTCTTTCCGCGAATAATCTTTGCGATTTGAGCAGAAAGACGTCCTAGTACCTCGTCAGCAGCATCAATGATAACCCAATTTTTGGTTACTGTTGCGTCGTTTGCCGAGATAGTTTTGTAGCTTAATGAATCCACTTCTCTTTACGTTTAAATATTAAATACTTGTTTTACTTATTGATCCAACCATAATTAATGGCGGTGCAAAGATAACTATTTATTTGTAAACAAACAACATATTTAGTGATTTATAGGCAATTATGAGAATATTGCACCTTTTTTAGCTCATATTTTAAAAAGTTTGAGGAAATTACGCCACGCAAGTAACAAAACGTGCGTTGAGTAGTTTCCTCAAAAAATATAAGCTAATTAATTAAATATAGTAGAGATGTCATTCTCTCCATAAACTTGTTTTGCCCAATCGGTACTCATGTAATAACGATTAGTATATTCCAATCTTTGTGGCACATAAATACTAACACCACAGTAAGCTGTTACTGGACTTCGGAAGAAATCATAACCTAAATCACTCGTATTTGACGTCTTTGCATATACGATCATTTCGTTTAAAGAGGCAGCTAACGAAACCAATAACTGGTCACTACCCCTAATCCAACTCTCTGAAAACTCCAACATATCATACATCAAGTGTGGCGATATTGGTCCATCAAACCACTGTAAATTTGAAGTATTTGGAATAATGTTATTATTGAATGCTCTGTCAACAACTTCAGAAAATAGACTGGCAACTGCATCAATTTTAGAACAGTCATATAGTGCAATATTACACCCTCCCTCATGGTATTTATAGGTATTAAAATACTTAACACACACCTCATTTAGAGCATCAACAACACTACTCTTATCGAATAAATCTTCAATTATAGCGTGATATGGAAACCCATCAATAAGCACTTCACTTGGAGAAGCTACAACAAAATCAACCTTATCTTTCAGAGCATATACAATCTCTATACACCCCATATTACAAGCATCAAAGAGTACAAAATCGAACATTCCATCAGGAATAGCCTCTGCGACATCGTGTATATCCATGCCAGCCGCATAACTACCCGCATCAACGATTGCTCTTGTTAAAGGATTTGGGCTGTAGTTTAACTCTTGCATCGACCTCCTCATTGGGCTACTACCCGACATCATTTCACTTGTAACCCAGCCACTACCATGAGAACTTAATATCATCGAATACCCTTTACTCGAAGTGAATTTTTTTAGATCATTCAAAGCCAATTTAAATACATTTAAATCTGAAGTATCGAGATTCTCTCCATAATTTTTCAACACTACCCTACTGTACACTCCCTCAGAGTTTGGCTTCAACTCAATAAGCTCCGTATCTGAAAAATTTTGGTCATAAAATATAATTACATTCCCATTCGGTTTAGAGGCATTAAGCCCCACCAACATATCCTCTATATCACCATCCATTATATAACTAGGCAAATTACCCATATAAACAAACAGAGTATGTTCAATTTTCACCTCAGGCTGTACTGGAGTTATCGGCTCTTCTGAGCCACAACTAAAAAGAAATACCGACCCTATTAATATTAAAAGTACTTTATTAATTTTAATCATACTATTATAAGTTTAAACCATTAAACTGCCAATTCCTGCTCTTCTTCTTAGGTTCAACATTATCAGGTCTCTTCCAATACATGCGACCGAAATCGAAATAATAGCCTTTAATATCACCAAATTTTTCCAACAATGCTACATGCTCAACAGTACGTGACATAATACGACGTTTACCTACCAGCAAATCTTTAGATGCTACAAAATCGACGGCATGAGATGCCCATAATAGGTGAAAAGGGTTCTTTTCGCGCAGACCTGTTCCTGAATTTTCAATAGTTTTTATTACTTTATTGAATCTGTCAGCACTAATTTTTGCATTAACCTCGTCACCTAAAACAGTATAAGCATATGTCATAAAATTTATATTTTTGGGACTAAACGGATCAGCTTTCATCACCTCCTTACACTGTTTCAACAAAATTTCAGCACCAATTGAATCAAGATCCACACTACGCTCTAACACTGCAAGTATTGCTGTCTCGGCAGGTATCGCCTCCAAAGGGTTATAGCTATCTTGATAAGCGTAACCATAGTATAGGTAGTAATAATCATCTATTGTTAAAGTTGTATCACCTAGCATATATCTATAATGTATCGATGGGTAGTAATATTTTGAACTACTATCTATAGTAGCTCTCAGTATTTGCTCATTATTTGGCGCAACCTGAGCTTGCAGAGTGCTACATAAAATAAGGAGAGATAAAATCAATTGAGTTATTGTTTTCATATAATATTCTATCTTTTTGGTTTAATTACAAATATAAAAAAAGATTATTGATTTACATTATACCTATCCATTAAATAATTTTAGTGTAATTTAACCAAAAAAGCTTCTTTTTACTAAAAATTTGGCAATATATAGTAAAAAAAGAGGGGTTAACTCAAAAAAAACACCATATTTAGATCAAATACCCCCTAAAAAATAGATGATATTGTTTTTTTTATTACTTTTGCAGTAATTAATTAATCCTTTATTGTAATGGCAAGACTAAGATTTAATGCTATGGGTGAAATATCTCGTCGCAAAAATAAGGACGTTTCTCTTCCAAATGAGAAAATATCGAATTACTTTAACGCCGATGTATTCAACAAAGATCAGATGAGACAGTACCTTCCAAAGGATGTGTACGAGAGTGTCATCACTGCAATTGAAGAGGGGCGAAGAATTGATCGTAAAGTTGCAGATCAAGTTGCATTGGGCATGAAAACATGGGCAATGGAGCGTGGCGCAACACACTATACTCACTGGTTTCAACCTCTCAACGATTCAACAGCAGAGAAGCATGATGCTTTTTTTGAGCCAATTTGGGGTGGCGGATCATTTGAAGCATTCAGAGGCGATGTTTTAGTTCAACAAGAGTCAGACGCATCATCTTTTCCAAATGGAGGATTAAGAAATACTTTTGAGGCTAGAGGATACAGCGCATGGGACCCATCATCACCAGCATTTATTGTAGATCAGACTATCTGTGTACCAAGTATTTTCGTTGCATATACAGGAGAGGCACTAGACTTTAAAACTCCACTATTAAAATCCCTAACAGTCTTAGATAAGGCAGCAGTTGATGTTTGTCAACTATTTGATAAGGATGTAAATAAAGTTGTAACAACTTTAGGTTGGGAACAAGAGTACTTCATCGTAGATGAGGCACTATTTAACGCACGCCCAGACTTAGCACAATGTGGAAGAACCCTAATGGGACACACAGCAGCAAAAGACCAACAACTAGATGACCACTACTGGGGAGCTATTCCAGAGAGAGTTGTTAGCTTTATGAAAGATTTTGAAGAGAAGTCATATAGACTAGGTATTCCACTAAAAACTCGCCATAATGAGGTTGCACCAAATCAATTTGAGTGTGCCCCTATGTTTGAAGAGGCTAATATTGCGGTAGACCACAATACTCTTCTTATGACAGTTATGCGCAGAACAGCTGCTAAACATAAGCTAAAAGTTCTATTCCACGAAAAGCCCTTCATGGGAGTAAATGGTTCAGGAAAGCACTGTAACTGGTCATTAGCAACCAATACTGGAGTTAATCTTTTAGCACCTGGGAAGACACCAAAAACAAATATTCAGTTCCTAACATTCTTCGTAAATGCCTTGAAAGCTGCGCATGATTATGGAACACTGATGATGTCATCAATCGCGAACGAAACTAATTCACATAGATTAGGTGGAGGAGAAGCACCTCCAGCAATTTTATCTGTATTTTCAGGTTCAACAATAAATGCGATTCTTGACTCTATCGAAGCAAAAGTTAGCGATAAAAAGTTAACCCCAGATAAAAAAACTGAGATAAAGTTAGATATCGGCAAGATACCTGAGATCCTTTTAGATAATACAGATAGGAATAGAACGTCACCATTTGCATTTACAGGCAATAGATTTGAATTTAGAGCGACTGGATCTAGTAGTAACTGTGCGATGCCACTTATTGTCATCAACACAGCTATTGCGAAACAACTTACGCAATTCAAAATTGAAGTTGACTCTCTAATGGAGAATGGCACTAAAAAAGATGAAGCAATTCTTCAAATAATCCGTAAATATATCATAGAGTCTAAAAACATTAGATTTGAAGGTAATGGATATGGTAAAGAGTGGCTTGAAGAGGCTACGCGTAGAGGACTTAAAAACATATCAAATGTAGCAGAAGCTTTTAAAGAATATATTTCACAAGAGAGTATTGATCTATTTGGGGAGTTTGGAGTACTAAACAGCATAGAGCTTCACGCTAGATACGAGGTTAAGAATGAGATGTTCTTAAAGAAAGTTCAGATTGAATCACGTGTACTTGGAGACCTTGCAGCTAACCATATTATCCCGACAGCAATCAAGTATCAAAATGTTTTGATTGACAACGTTAAGGGTATTAAAGAGATCTTCCCTACAGAGTGGGAGACAATGTCCTCAGAAGAGATTAAGACTATCAGAATAATATCTGATTTAGTTAAAAGTATTCGAGAAGAGTCATACCTTATGGTTGAAGCTAGAAAAAAATGGAATACCGTTATTTGTATCTCAGAGAAAGCTATTGGATATGAGACAGAGGTTCGCCCATACATTAGTTCAATCAGAATTTACATCGACAAATTAGAGTTAATCATAGATGATAGGTTGTGGACTCTTCCTAAATATAGAGAGCTGATGCAAATTAGCTAAATAACCTATTAATTCTCTGCGATTACGCAGTGTCGCCCGTTCAGGGCAGTTCGTTGGCTATTTTGCTAAACGCCGTGAACTGCCCTGAACGGGCGATAATTCGTAATTACAGAGCATACATATTATAAAATACAATACATGATTTCAGTTGAAGGATTAACCGTAGAGTTCAGTGGAACAACACTTTTTAAAGATATATCTTTTGTCATCAACAACAAAGATAGAATTGCGCTAATGGGTAAAAATGGTGCAGGAAAATCTACACTGTTGAAAATTATCGCCGGAGTTAGAACTGCAAATAGAGGAAAGGTATCTATTGATGAGAATAGTGTCATCGGCTACCTACCCCAACACCTGATGACTGACAATACTCGCACTGTTTTTGAGGAGGCACTACAAGCATACTCATTTTTATTTGAAACAGAGCGTAAAATTGAAGATATAAATGTTCAACTCACAGAGAGAACCGATTATGAAAGTGACACATACACTAACTTAATCGAAGAGTTATCTTTTCTAAGCGAACAGTTATACTCCATTGAGACTGTAAACTACAATGAAGAGGTTGAACGATGCCTACTCGGACTAGGATTTGATAGAGATGACTTCAACAGACCAACAAGTGAATTTAGTGGAGGATGGCGTATGCGTATTGAGCTTGCTAAGATATTGCTAAAAAAACCAGACTTAATACTACTTGATGAGCCTACGAACCATCTTGACATTGAGAGTATTCAGTGGCTTGAGAACTTCTTGATAAATGGAGCTAAAGCAGTAATAGTAATATCGCATGATAGGGCGTTTGTGGATAATATCACGACTCGTACTGTAGAGATTACAATGGGCAGAATATATGACTACAAAGTTAACTATTCAACCTACTTAGAGCTACGAAAAGAGCGACGTGAGCAACAGATTGCGGCATACGAGAATCAAAAGAAGATGATTTCAGATAATGTTGATTTCATTGAGCGATTCAAAGGAACCTACTCAAAGGCAACACAAGTACAATCACGAGTTAGGATGTTGGAGAAACTAGATATACTAGAGGTTGACGAAGAGGATCGTTCTGCTCTGAATCTCCGCTTTCCACTATCTCCTCGTTCAGGTAACTTCCCTGTAATCTGTAATGGTGTATCGAAGAGCTACGACTCGATTCCAGTATTCAACAATGCAACTATGACACTTGAACGTGGAGATAAAGTCGCTTTTGTTGGTCGTAATGGAGAGGGAAAATCCACTTTAGTAAAGTGTATTATGAATGAGATTGATTTCGATGGTGAGTTACAGATGGGACACAATGTAAAGATTGGTTACTTCGCTCAAAACCAAGCAAGTGCTTTGGATGAAAACAAGAGTGTATTTCAGACCATTGATGATATAGCAGTTGGAGATATTAGAACTAAAATACGAGATATTCTAGGTGCATTTATGTTCAACAAAGAGAGTTCAGATAAGTTTGTAAAGGTTCTATCAGGAGGAGAGCGAACTAGATTAGCGATGATTAAACTGCTACTAGAACCCGTAAACCTACTTATACTCGATGAGCCAACAAACCATCTTGACCTTAAAACAAAAGGGGTTCTAAAAGAGGCGTTAATGACCTTTGATGGAACATTGATTCTGGTATCTCACGATAGAGATTTCCTTGATGGACTAGCAACAAAGGTATATGAATTTGGAAACAAGCGAGTAACAGAACATCTTGATGGAATCTATGGATTCTTGGAGAAGAAAAAAATGTTAAACCTAAGAGAGATCGAAAGAAAATAATCAATCACCTCACCTGCAATCAGTTTATACCATCTATGATGGATAGTTCGCAGAGTAGTTTATATAAAAAAAAGATAACGTCGAAGAGAGTTTTATCAACAATCTACGACGTTATCTTTTTTTATACTATATATGAATTAAACAGATATTACTCAATATCTAAATACTTATATTTAGACTTTCTAGCCTCCCAACGCTCTCTAGCATATTGTTGCATATCGACCACATTATCCTTCTCATCAATAATTTCGATACCTAGAATACTCTCAATAACATCCTCCATAGTAACAACACCCTCGAAACTACCATACTTATCTACAATTAGAGCAATATGCTCTTTATGCAACAACAAGTGTTCCCAAAGTGCTGGTAATGTATAAGTGTCAATAAATATCTGCATTGGACGCTTTATAGAAGCAACCGTCAACTCAAACTTATCTTCAGTTAAAGCCTCAAGTACATCTTGTCTTAAAACATATCCAGTAAAATTTTCTTTACTTCCAGAGTAAACAGGAATCCTTGAGTACTGCAAAAGAGATTTATCTGCGTAATATTCACGTAGTGTCATATCTTCAGAAGCGGTAGACACAACAATTCTAGGTGTCATAATATCTCTCGCCTTAACCGACTCTAATCGCATAAGATTTTGAATAATTTTATTCTCTCCTGCTCTGAATATCCCTTCTGTGTGCCCCATATTAACCATAGCCGACACCTCTTCTCTACTGATAGTAGCTTCTTTATTTTTAGGAGCAATAGCTCTAGTTATAATCTCAGAAAACCATACTAACGGATAACAAATAATAACCATCCAATTTATAACAGTTGCAGATAATGAAGATAGATTTCTCCAGTATGAAGCACCAATTGTTTTGGGAATGATCTCAGAAAGAACTAAAATAAGAATAGTCAACACAGCAGATATCACACCAAAAGATACATTTTCAAATACGATTGATGCCTGTGCACCAACTCCCGCTGCACCAATTGTGTGTGCTATTGTATTCAAAGACAAAATTGCAGATAGCGGTTTGTCTATATTATTTTTAAAGCGTTTTAATACAGTTGCCGACTTAACGCCCTCCGCCTCTTTCATTTCAATAAATGATGCAGGAGTTGAGAGTAAAACAGCTTCCATAACGGAGCAGATAAACGACACAGTCAGTGCCAATAAAAGATAGAATAGTAATAATGCCATACTTTAGTTTTTATAAATCCTTATTAAATCTCATTTATTTGAGATCTATATTCATGCTATTAGTCTATGAATATAAGATTTACGTATTGTTATTTTTAATGTTATATAAAATGAAAAAAGTCTTCTAAAAGATTAGAAGACTTTTTGAGCGGAAAACGAGACTCGGACTCGCGACCCCAACCTTGGCAAGGTTGTGCTCTACCAACTGAGCTATTTCCGCATTATACTAATTCAAGTCGCTATACATAATAGTGCTTTTTTTAATAGTGATACAAAGATATATATATTTTTCAATACTGCAATATTTTTCTGTTATTTTTTCAAAAAAAGTATCAAAAAAGCATATATTCAAATAAAATACCCTCAAAATCACGAATAATCTTGAGGGTATTAAATATAATTGAATTTATTTCACCTTTCTAATAAACACTGCACCATAAGAGTCATTACTCAAGTCACCTCTAACATTTGCTTCGATAAAGAATGGTGTACCCGCCTCAAAAGAGTCTACTTTAACAGTATAAGTATTATTTTTACTTGATCCACCTGTATATCCTGTATGAACATCTTCACCAACAAGCTCATCACGCTTAAATAGCTTCACATCTTCAATATCAAGTCTACGCTCTCCACCAGTATAAACAAATGTAATCTCATAAGTTCCATTCCCAGCAATCTTACCAGTAGCCTCAAATTTCCAAGTAGCAAACTCAGCACCTTTTATATCCTTTGGTTTCCACTCAGCACTTAATTCACCATACTTTTTAAAGTCAGCATACTTCTCTTCAATGTGAATTGGTAAAGACACATGTCTATTTGTAACAATAGTAATCGCTTTGAAATCACTTGTATTCTCCACAGTCACTGGCTCAGTGTACTCAGTAGAGTGAGGGTTAGGATAAGTTCCATCAGTTGTATATACAATTTTTGCATCAGCAACACTCTCCTCTAAAGTAAATTCAACACCCTCTTCACTCACCTCTACTTCAGAGATATATGGCTCAGGCACGCGGTAATTACAATCTTTATTATCTAATTTAACATAATGATGCTTTAATCTATCAGTGAAACTATCGTAATCACGCTCACCTTCAACACTCCAACCCACTTCTGATAGAGCTAATAAACGAGGGAATGTTAAGTACTCAGCATAATTTTCAGAACGATTTTCATTTATAGAGTATATCTCTTGAAGAGTAGTTCCGTGTATAAATATATCACTCCAGAAAGCTCCCTGAACACCTAATGTAAGCTCTTTTGAGCCATAGTCGCCAACCTTTAATGAGTAACATTTCTCTACAGAAATTGGAGGCATCCAAGTTGCCGCTTTTGGCTCACCAGGAGTTCTACCCTCAGGGAAGTCGAAATACATATGACTTGCAGGACATAACACAGTAAAGTGCCCCTTATCTGTTGCATCCTTAGCATATTTAAGATTTGTCCAAGCAATACTTACAACTTGATTATCAAGTTTACCACGTTGAGCAATCTCTTGCCATCCAACAACGGTTCTTCCATGCTTTTTCATCATATTAGAGACAAGATTGGTGAGGTATCCTTGGAGTTCAGATGTTTTTTTCAATCCTTGCTCTTTTCTCACTGCCTGACATTTAGGACACTTCTCCCAATTAGTATAAACCGCTTCATCACCACCAATATTTATATATTTAGATGGAAATAGAGCGATAGTCTCTTCAAGTACATCTTCTAAAAACTGGATTGATTTTTCATTTCCAATGCACAATAAATCACGACTAATAAAGTGTTGAATAGGTACTTCGTGTTGAATACCCGTACAACCTAACTCAGGATATGCAACAATCGCGCACAACATATGTGCAGGGAATGCGATTTCAGGGATGACATCAACATTACGCACAGCAGCATAAGCGACAATCTCCTTAATATCCTCTTGCGTATAGTAACCACCTAAACGAGTTGGACCTTCACCACCCCAAGCACCAATCTCTGTTAAACGTGGATATTTTTTGATCTCTAATCTCCAACCTGAATCGTCAATTAAGTGCAATTGTAACTTATTAAGTTTGTACATCGACATCATATCAATATACTTCTTCACAAACTCTTTATCATAAAAATAACGAGCAACATCAAGCATCATACCCCTCCACTTAAAGGTGGGAGCATCTGTTATTGCAACAGCAGGAGCACTAAACTCAATATCTTTGCTTGTAACATTATTATATACCTCGGGAGGAAATAGCTGCAAAAGTGTTTGGATTCCATAAAATACACCTGCATTGTCAGCACCACAAATAACAATAGAGTTATCAGAAACAATCAGTTCATACCCTTCAGTTGTAGCTACTCTAACGCTATCAACACTCAAGACTATTGCTCTTTTTGTTTTTTTTCCCTCAGATGTTTCAATATCGAATCCTGTAGAGGCCTCAAGTAACTCTTGTAAATAAGTTGCTTCTTTTTCCAATCCGCTTTGATATTGAATTGACGTCTTCTCTGTAATGACAAACTCACCACTCATCCTCTCGACACTTATTGGCTGAGGAATAAGATTTATCTCCTTTGCAGATAAATTCAATACACCAATAATTGACAATATTGCCATGATAATTACTTTTTTCATAAATTTAATTAGTTGGTTTTTTAGTTTAAATTAGCTTTATCTACAAAGATATAATTTTTATTCAAACTAAAAAACCTTTCAAATAGATTACAATCCTACAACAAATCAAAGGATTATAATTTAAATCACACGCAATTAACCGCGATTACACTACACCATACAAGAAGAGAAGTTACAACAAGAAGAGGCTTCTTCATCAAAAATAAATATTATAATATCTAAAGCGACCTCCCTTTAAATACAGATTCTCGTGATTCTGGAAATATATTCCCTCTTAAAGTAATTTTCTCTCTATTATTAAGAGGATAAACAACGACTTCACACTTGTTATCCCCATGAAAGAGCTTAATATCAACAGACGCCATAACATTAACGCCAGAAATATCCATATGATAATTAATATTACCTCTGTTATCTGTTTTCATAGATATGTTACGAGCCTCTCCATCGACTGTTACACCTCCTAAGAAATTAGGACCACCCATTACGAAATCAAAGGCGACTTGTATGCTTGCATCCGTACCAGATAGGGTAACAAAATTCGTTGAAGGAGTAGTACTTACAGCTTGACCCAATCTAAATACGACAAGATTCACTTTAACAATAAATTTTTGATCAGCCATCGCAGTTGCAGCATCAGAAAAAGCCTTATACTGAATCAGTTTACGCTCAGCTTTTTTTGCTTCTCGCTCCATAGCCGTTTGAGGTGTAGCACAAGAGAATGCTATCATAGATAGAAGACTCAAAATAAAAACTTTGAATAAAGTCATATGGATTATATTTAAGGTTAAAAAAACGTATATTAAGTTAATTTTATGTAACTTTTGTATATATCAATCTACAAACACCTTGCCAAAAACATTCAATATTAGCCAATGTTATAAAACAAAAAATCCCAGAAGTTTGCAATTTAAACAAACTTCTGAGATATATTCTCTTATATCACTCTTTTTAGGAACTATAACTTATTCGATACACCATATCTAACATCTCCACAGGAGCACAATCATCAGGCAATGAAGAGTATGTAAATTTAAAATAACGCTTAATCTCAACTGGATAGTTATCAGTATCCATTATATATTCAAATCTATATTTAGTCTCGTCCCAAAATCCAGATGACATCTGAGAGAGAATAGAAAACGTATATAAAAGTTTTTCACTCCCCTTACCCATTCGCTTAGTTACAGAACATACACCGAACAAATTATCTTCCACATCAGTTATAATAGTATTTAAGTCTAAATTTGTTGCATTTATATAATCAGTATTAGAGAATATAATCTTTTCAGTACTGTTACACTCACCATCAACACTTATTTCTTGTTTAATCTCACCATCAACCCTCTCAAAATTAGCAATAGTATTTATAGGAGTATCACTATTATTGTAAAAAGATAGTGATTTACTTGATAAATATCCACTTACATCATAATTCAAAGCATAAGTTTTTTTAAACAAAAAAGCTTCTCCTCCAATCGACTCCCTTCTCACTTCACTACCCTCACAGATATAACCTAAGCTATTAATTTTATGTTCATTCTCAATCGTCGACTCACCAGATCTAATTATACTCTCTACAATTCTACCATCAAAATACTCAATTTCATGACTTACTCCACCATAGCTAACACTTATCAACTCTTGACTACTATTATATTTAAAATCTACTACTACATAACTAGAGTCCGACAATAAAATAGATATAGACTTGATTACTCTATTTGAATCAACTATCTCGTCTGATTTACTGCAAGAGACAAATAGACTAAAAAATATAACTGTAAAAAATATTTTCATCTGTTTTAAATATATACTATTTCTTCGTAGCAAGTGCTTGAGCCATTATAGCAGCTATCTGATCTCTAAACTCCTTAGCCGTTTGATTTTCAGCAGGGTATTGAGGTGGTAAAAATTGCACATTAATTTTAGATAAAAATTTTGGGACACGTACTTTACTATATACCGCAGCCTCTGCCCCCTTTATAGCAATAGGTACAACAGGAACATTAAGAGATTTACTCAAAATAGCAAAACTATCTTTAAAAGCTTTCATTTCACCATCTTTAGACCTCGTACCTTCTGGAAATATAATAATATTATTCCCTTGGTTCAAAACTTGGTACATCTGCTGCAAAGAGCTTTTAATATTACTATTAATATCCATTAAAATAATATTGTTACGTTTAGCCACAAACTGCATTAACATAGTTTGAAAATGTTTATCTTTTGCAAAGAAAAACGTTTTACTTACTATATTCCAATTAAGTTTTGATGTTATAAATACACCATCATATGCACTACGATGATTTCCAACAAATATACATGGAGTGGTAGGGATATTCTCCTTACCCGATGCTTTATATATATATAATATATGGAAGAAGAACTTTATATAATTATGCAGAAACCAGTGAACGAAACCAGATTTAGGTAATTTTATATTTGGATTACTACTCTTAAATATTTCGTCCCAAGAGATATTAGAGTCTTTAGTCTCCTTTGAATTCTCCTCTACATATTTAGATAAAATATTTAATGTAGATAGGTTATCAAACTCATTTTCGTTTATTACGACTCCGAATCTCTCCTCAATTGATGCAATAATAGATATACGACCGAGTGAATCCAAAGCTAAATCAATTTCAAGATGGTCATCACCACGAGCGTCACAATTAGCCTCACTATCTATGAGTTTTTTTAGCATTAAATATGTCTCACTCTTTTGAGATAGATCTTCTGTTTTTTTCTCTCTAGTTTCAGTATTAATTAAATCATCTAATTTAAATCTTTGAATCTTACCTAGACGGGTTTTAGGCAACTCTTGCGATATGATATGGAAACGTTTAATACGCTTATAACTCATAGCATTTTTATTATACTCCTCAATTTCAGGACGAATCGTCTCTTCAATTGTCATTCCCGTATTACTTCTTACGACATTCATATCAGGATATACAATAGCTTGAAGAATATCTTGGTGTAGGAATACAGCCAACTCTTTTATAGCAAGAGATGATTGAGTAATTAAATTTTCAATCTCAGCAGGATTTATATTTTTACCATTTGAAGTGACAATAATCTCTTTAATACGACCAGTTATTTTAACTCCATATTTTGGATGAAACTCTCCAGTATCACCAGTGTGTAACCAACCATTACGAATAATATCAGCAGTCTCTTTGGGTCTATTATAATAACCCTTCATTACATTAGGACCTTTAACGCATAGTTCACCACTATCTTCGATACGCAGTTCAACACCTTCTAATAGTCTCCCACAATATCCAATCTTCCACTCTCCAGGTCTAGTAAATGCTATCATCGGAGCACACTCAGTCATGCCATACCCTTCGAGCACATAGAATCCTAAAGTTTTAAACACATTTGCAGTCTCTATAGGAAGAGCCGCACCACCTGAGACAAAGAACTCCATATATCCACCAAACTTATCTTGAACAGACTTAAATAAAGTCTTTGATAATTTACGAGACCCTATTAAAGAGGCTAATTTATATAATATTTTAGCTGGTATAGAAGCATTTATCTTCTTCATAATTCCTTTAGCCAATGCTTCATATAGACGAGGCACTCCAATAACGACAGTAAT
This sequence comes from uncultured Rikenellaceae bacterium, assembly GCA_947038405.1. GTDB lineage: Bacteria > Bacteroidota > Bacteroidia > Bacteroidales > Rikenellaceae > CAMQVY01. The sequence goes on from CAMQVY010000004.1 coordinate 21,346, forward strand.
TTTACCCTCATGTAGTAACTTCAATATTGTCTCTGGGGCAATATTCTCTGCAATATATACAGTTCCACCAGAAAGAATCGGAGCAAGAAGAGCCCCAGCAAATGGGAATATATGGTGAAGAGGTAATAATAAAATAACTCGACTATCAATATTAAAAATAGCTACACCATTAATAATCTCATTTAAGTTATACCTTATATTTTCGTACGTAAGCATTACGCCCTTCGGAGAACCAGTTGTACCAGATGTATATATTATAGCAATGACAACATCATCATCTCCCATTGGCATCTCGACAATAGGCATCTTTTCTACATCGCTATAATCAATATCATTAGGGGTAATTAATGGTGCTGAAAAACCATCAATCTGGCGCATAACACTATTAACAAACTCTTTTTTACTTGACTCAACAAAGATCGCATCAGGTCTACAATCATCAATAATATATTTCAGCTCTTTCTCATTTGAAGTCACATCAACAGGTACAACAATAGCCTCTGCACGTAAAGCAGCATATATTGCGAATATGTATTCAGGTGTATTTTCCGAGAACATAAGAATTCTGCCCCCTTTTGGAACATTCAAGCATATATGCTCTTTATATAGCCACGAAAATTGCAATAACTGAGTGTAAGTATAGCTAATCCCTTTATAAACAATTGCATTTTTATCTCTCTGTGTTAACATATGTGATATAGTATTGTTATTTTTAATGCTCAAAGTTAACTTTTTTTTCGATAAGTAGCGACTAATTGAGTGATACATTCCATTTTTAAGTACGTTTAACTTTGAGATGAGAGCTTAACTTAGGGTCATTTCAATAATAAAACAAAAAAACAAAGTTCTCCTTTCAGAGAACTTTGTTTATATCATTACATCTATTTTAGAGACAATAATTAGTATTTATGATAAACATTAATACCATACTCTCTCCACCTTTTTATAATAGGAGCTAAACGCAATAGAAAACTATCATAATTTTTATTCTCTAAGCTACTCCACCCCACCTCTGAATAAGCTGCAATTCTTGGAAATGTCTGTGCCTGTACATGTTTTACAGTGGGTGCCCACTCTCGCCACATTTGACTTCCAAATCCAATTATATTACTGTGATACTCCTTATCTAATCCAGCTGGGATTGGATCAAACGCATAAGCCTTCTCCAATGGTATAACTGAGTGAGAATAGTCTAAATAAGTTGATCGATGATATGAGTTCACCAATCTATACCCCTGTTTTGCTGCTGCTGATAGATCTTTCAAATCACCTTTCCAAAACTGAACAATAACATTAGGTGCAACTTTTGTCGATGTCTCTGCAAATTTAATATTATCATCCGTATGTAAATTTTTACCTAATATTTCATTCCAACCCATCATACTACACCCTTGCTCTTCAATATAACGAGACATATCATTTGTAAACTCTATTTGAATATCCATGAAAGAAGAATAGTTCATCTTTTTCTTATGAGCAACCATATCGTCATCCTCTTCCCAGTGGTTAAATCTAACTTCATCTCCACCGATATGAATTACATCTGCATCAAAAAGTTCAATAACTTCAGAAACTACATCCTTCATAAACTCTTGTACTCTTGGATCAATGACATCGTAAATATGATAATGTTTACCAAACTTCACAGGAACGTCAATCTCAACATTTTTTGTTCCTAACCATGGATATGATGCAATTGCAGCACTCGCATGACCAGGCATCTCAATCTCAGGAACAACCTTAATATGTCTATCTTTTGCATATTTAAGAATTTTCTTTACTTGTTTTTGAGTATAAAACCCCTCATGAGGAACTCCTGAAGTTTTATTACTACCCCAAGTTCCAATCTCAGTATCTATACGTTTACTCCCTACTTCCGTTAATTTAGGATATTTTTTAATCTCCAATCTCCAACCAGCATCATCTGTTAAGTGCCAATGAAACACATTAAGTTTCAGTGCAGCCATAGCATCCAATAGTCGATAAACCTGCTCTTCACCTAAAAAATAACGTGACTCATCTAACATATACGAACGCCATGAAAAACGAGGTGCATCCTCAATCTTTTGAGATGAAAGCACAAATCCATTATTTCTCTCTCCAGCCTTCATCAGTTGAAACAGTGTCTGCACTCCATAAAATGCACCTGTTTGAGTTGAAGCGATGATTTTAATGTCATCATCAATACCCAACACATATCCTTCAGATGCAATACTAGAGTCATCATCTACAACAATACTAATTTCAGTTCCCCAAAATTCAGCCATATTATGTCTCTTTATTTTAGACAATTTTCTAACTTCAAGTAGATAACTAACCTCAAGTTCTTGTTTTAAATATTTAGCAACATCTGGAGCTCCATCTTCGCTTATAGATACAAATTTATTAAATAGTACAACACTATCTGAAGATGTAACAACAGAATTAGGTATTGGAATAACGACATCTTGGGCATTTTGTGCACTTAACGAAAATACAACAAACATTAATAACCCTAATATACAAATAGGTAATTTCTTCATAGTTTTGAACTTTATATTTATAAATAGACTAAGTAATATATATTCGGTCACTGCGATCACGCAGTACCTCCCACACAGGACAATTCTAATAAACAAAAAAAAGTTTGATTAAATAGCAAACCACAAAGGCTCACAATTTAATCAAACTTCTCTATAACTTACATTTAGTAAGAGATTTCAGTTCTATTTTTTGAAACCTTTACCAATGTTGATAAAGTTCTCAGCAACAAGAGCAGCACCACCAATTAAACCACCATCAACGTCCTCTTTAGAGAAGATTTCAGCAGCATTAGCAGGGTTACAGCTTCCACCATAAAGGATAGAAGTATTCTCAGCTTTAACACCAAATTTACTCTTCAATACCTCGCGGATATAAGCGTGGATCTCTTGAGCTTGGTCAGCAGAAGCAGTTTTACCAGTACCGATAGCCCAAACTGGCTCATAAGCGATAATAGTTTTCTCGAATTGCTCTTCAGTTAGTTCAAACACTACCTCTTCGATTTGTGCTTTAACTACATCAAAATATTTACCAGACTCTCTCTCCTCTAAAACCTCACCTACACAGTAGATAGGAATTAGATTATTAGCAAATGCTTGAACCATTTTTTTGTTAAGAGTTGCACTAGTCTCACCATAGTACTCTCTTCTTTCAGAGTGACCAAGGATTACATACTCAACACCTAATGATGCGATCATTGATGCAGAAATTTCACCTGTATAAGCACCTTTAGCCTCTGTTGCGCAGTTTTGAGCAGCAACAAGAATACCTGTTCCACGAGTAGCTTTAACTACTTCGCTAAGGTGAGTAAATGGTGGAGCAACTACAAACTCAACACTAGAGCAAACTTCACCCTTTAGTGCTGCAACACCTTTAACTAACTCAACACCCTCGATTGGAGTGGTATTCATTTTCCAGTTTCCTGCGACAATCTGTCTTCTCATAATTGTTTATTTTTAATATATATAATAATAATTTATATTTTACTTACGCCTCAACCCACTTAGTTACACTCTCCATAGTTGGATTTTGTAGGCCTAATTTATTTTTCTTGTTATATCCACAAAGGTCATTAAATAACTTTCCTGCGCTCACTTTTTTAAGTGCTTCGACTGTCATAAATCCCATTTTTTGTAGTACTGGAATCCAATCCATTGCAACACCGATCTCTAGATATTTTTCATCGCTATCTTTAGTTGCACTCTTTTCAGGACGCATCTGTGGGAAGAATAGTACATCTTGAATAGATGGTTGATTCATCATAAACATTGTAAGACGATCAATTCCAATACCCATACCCGAACAAGTCGGCATACCGTACTCAAGTGCGCGAACAAAGTCCATATCAATAAACATCGCTTCATCATCTCCCTTTGCACTCAACACAAGTTGCTCTTGAAAACGCTCCAACTGGTCAATTGGGTCATTAAGCTCAGAGTATGCGTTACAAAGTTCCTTACGATTCACGAATAGTTCAAATCTCTCTGTAAGATCTTGATTATCGCGATGTCTCTTACTCAATGGTGACATCTCTCTAGGATAATCCGTAATAAATGTAGGTTGAACCAATTCATCTTCACAGAAGTGAGCAAAAATTGCATCAATTAACTTACCTTTACCCATAGTGTCATCATACTCAACACCTAAATCTTTACAAGCAATAATAAGTTCACCTTCATTCTTTCCTGTAATATCAAAATCTGTCTTTTGCTTAATAGCATCAGTCATAGATAATCTACGGAAAGGACGTGCAAAACTAATTTGTTGATCTCCGATTTGAAGTTCAGTTGTTCCATGTAGAGCTAAAGCAACTTTTTCGATCATCTCCTCCGTAAAGTCCATCATCCAAAGGTAGTCTTTATAAGCTACATATATCTCCATAACAGTAAATTCAGGATTATGAGTTCTGTCCATTCCTTCATTTCTGAAGTCCTTAGCAAACTCATACACTCCATCAAATCCACCAACGATTAACTTCTTTAGGTAGAGTTCATTCGCAACACGAAGATACAATGGAATATCCAAAGCATTATGGTGCGTTAAGAATGGTCTAGCAGAAGCTCCCCCTGGGATCTGTTGTAAGATAGGAGTTTCAACCTCAAGATAACCTTTTGAGTTAAAAAACTCTCTCATTGTTGCGATAATCTTCGCACGCTTAATAAATATGTCTCTTACTTGCGGATTAACCACAAGGTCAACATATCTCTGTCTGTATCTAGTTTCAGGATCCGTAAATGCGTCATAAACAACACCATCTTTCTCTTTAACGATAGGAAGTGGTTTTAACGATTTACTCAAAAGAGTAAATTCATTACAGAATATTGATAGCTCGCCTGTTTTTGTTGTAAAAGCATATCCTTTCACCCCAATCCAGTCACCTATATCCAACAGTTTTTTAAACACTGTATTATATAGAGTTGTATCACCTTCGGGACAAACAGCGTCACGTTTTATGTATATCTGCATACGACCTGTATGGTCTTGCAACTCAAAAAATGCCGCATTACCCATAATACGGCGACTCATCATTCTTCCTGCCACAACAACTTCTGAGAAGTTACCTTTCTCAGCGTCATACTCTTTTGTAATCTCCTCTGAAGTGACATTAACGGGATACATAGCAGCTGGATATGGGTCTATACCCAACTCTCTCAACTGTGTTAATGAATTCCTACGTATTTGTTCTTGTTCACTTAATTCTATAATGCTCATACGTTTGCTCTTGTATAATTATCTAAATTGAGCACAAATATACTATATTTTCAGGAAGAAAACGAAGTTTTCAAGAAAGTTTGATTAAACTTTTCAAAGTTTATCGCTGAAGGCAGTTTGTAGGCTAGTTTAAGGGAACTGCCTTTGGCAAGAAACTTTACAAAGTTTCATCAAATTTTTAGTGACTGACTCTAACTAAATCAAATAACAGAAAACGAAGTTTTCAATGAAAGTTTGATTAAACTTTTCAAAGTTTATCGCTGAAAGCAGTTTGCAGACTAGTTTGAGGGAACTGCCTTTGGCAAGAAACTTTATAAAGTTTCATCAAATTTTTAGTGACAGAGTTTACATGGAGACTAAAAGTATATTTTATACGTTTTGGTTATATAAGTTCACTCTAGTTTTTAATTTACAGTTTGACTGAACTTTACAATAAAATTTGTACCTTCGTATCGTAAAACAAACCTAAATTATGGACAAGTTAGATGTTAATATAATATACAAAGATTTCTGCAAAAACATACAAAAAACATTTAGTGATAGTAGTGCAGCGATGATACTCTCTGCACTAAGCCTTGCACATCAGAAGCTTAGCGGGATGACCCGCTACAACGGCGAACCATTCATCATGCACTCAATTAACTGTGCCAACATAGTTATTTCAGAGATTGGACTTGGACGAAACTCCACCATATCAACTCTACTACATGATGTCATACGCTTAGGGCTTATGAGTGCAGAAGATGCAGGTAAATTATACGAAGAACCATGTATAAAAATACTCAAAGGGTTATCCAATATATCAGATGTCAACACCAATCAATCAAAAGAACAAGCCGATAACTTTAGAGATCTGATAGTATCATACTCAACAGATCCTCGAGTAATTTTAATTAAACTTGCCGACAGATTGGAGGTTATGCGAAACATATCGTCATTTCCTACGCATAAAAGGGTAAAAAAGAGTTGGGAAAGCCTAAATTTATATGCACAACTAGCGCATAAACTTGGGTTATATAGTATAAAAAGTGAGTTAGAAGATATAGCATTAAGCCACCTTGAAGAGGATGACTACAACCATATCCGAACAAAACTTGAAGAGACCGCCCTCGAGCGTCAAATATTTATAGGTCAATTTTTAGTCCCTATTGAAGAGAAGCTAACTAAAATAGGGATCCAATATCATATAAAGAGCAGGACAAAATCGATATATTCGATATGGGCTAAGATGCAGAAAATGAAGATTACATTTGAAGAGATCTATGATATCTTTGCACTTAGAATTATAATTGATGCACCCCATGAGCTAGAGAAGTCACAGTGTTGGAACGCATACTCAATTGTTACCGACTTCTACACTCCGAATCCAGATAGGATGAGGGATTGGATCTCCATACCAAAATCCAATGGCTATGAATCTCTACACACAACAGTAGTAACAAAAGATGGTCACTGGGTAGAGATTCAAATTCGCTCAGAGAGGATGGATGAAATTGCAGAGCGAGGTATTGCTGCACACTGGAGATACAAAGGAGTCAATCAAGGAGGAGTTGGCAGTGAGGAGTGGCTTGCGAGGTTACGAGAGATGATGGAGAGTGATTGCGACACAAAAAATCTAGCATCTAAATTCGATACCGAATTATCATCGAAGGAGATATTTATATTCACACCCAACGGAGATCTTAGAAAGATGAATGATGGAGCGACGGTTTTAGACTTTGCATTCGACATACATACAAACTTAGGTTCAATATGTACTGGAGCAAAGATCAACCAACGCAATGCGTCAATCAAGGAGAAATTAAAAAATGGAGATATTGTTGAGATTATAACATCCAAGACACAAAAGCCCAAAACAGATTGGTTAAACATAACAACAACTAGTAAGGCACGCAATAAGATCAAATCATTTCTCCGAGAAGAGCAGGCAAAAGCAGCTAGTCTAGGAAGAGAGGAGCTTGAGCGCAAGATAAAGAATTGGAAATTAAACCTTTCAATTGACGATGCAGTAACTATTCTGTGTAAATACTACAAACTTCGCACAGGAACAGAGCTTTATGGACAGATAGCATCCGAGAAAATTGCAATCTCTGACGTAAAAGAGATCATCGTTAAGAGTCTTAACGGTGAAGTTAATGATACAAAAGAGAAAACGAATAAAACCGCGATAAAATCGTTAGCTCCCGACAAAGGAGATGCCCTTGTTATTGATGATACGATTAAGAATTTAGAGTATAAGTTAGCGAAGTGCTGTAATCCTATATGTGGAGATGATGTTTTTGGATTTGTGACAATTAGCACTGGGATTACAATCCACAGAGATGATTGCCCTAATGCAATAAGACTCCAAGAGAGGTATCCATATCGTATACTCCCTGCACGATGGAGAGATACATCACTTCCTGGAGCATTCAGAGCGACAATAAAAATAGTTGCAGATGACGCGACAGGAATGGTAAATAAAATAACCGATACAATAAATCGAGATCTTAAACTTAACATTCGTTCTATGAGCCTCAACTCATCTAACGGAACGGTAACGGGTCTAATAAGTGTTGAAGTTCCAAGCGTACAGGTTGTTGATACTATTATATATAGTATTATGAAAATCAAAGGAGTACAAAAAGTATTTAGAGCAAACAATTAAAAAATCAGATGAACTTGAGATACATATATATAACATTAGGATTTATATCAATTGGGCTAGGGATAATTGGCGTATTTGTACCAATTTTACCCACTACACCTTTTTTGCTATTGGCACTATGGTTTTTCTCAAGAAGTTCAGCTAGGTGGAGAGATTGGCTACTATCCAATAAGTTATGTGGAGAGTATCTGAACAACTATCAGAGTGGAAGTGGGATACCTTTGAGAACCAAAGCGTATATAATAACACTTCTGTGGTCAACAATAATCACGAGTGCTCTATACTCCACAGATCAAATATGGCTAAAGGCTTTACTATTTATTATCGCGACTTGTACAACAATACATATATGCAAAATTAAAACAAAAAAATGAGTAATAAGATACATTTTATATTTCCATGTGCAATTGAGGCTGAGAAGTTTATCAATCCAGACGAGAGTAAGTTTGAGGTAAACATTGGAGGAGTTGGTCTGTGCGAGATTGGGGCATTTACGGCTAAATTAATTACAGAAAAGAGACCTAAACTTATCATCCTAGCAGGTATAGCTGGAGCATATCCATCTTCAGGTTTGGCGATTGGTGATTGCGTCATAGTCGAGAAAGAGAGAGCTACCGACCAAGGAGCATTTAGGGATGGCGTTTTCACATCATTATACGCAAAGGATTACCACTGTCCATATGTTACATTACAAAATAGTCTACCAATAGTTAGTGGCAGTAGTGTTAACGGTGCAGCATCGACAATGCTAAGCCTCAACGATGAGAAGGTTGAGAGCATGGAGGGAGCTGCATTTTTCGCGACATGTATCGCATTGGAGACCCCCTTCTTAGAGGTTAGATCAGTATCCAACTACACTACCTCAACACGAGGAGAGTGGAGAATAGATATAGCAACAGAGAGATTATCAGAAACATTATATAAATTAATAGATGAAATTAAAGCTTAATATATCACCATGCCCCAACGACACCTTTATGTTCGATGCAATAATCAATCATAGAATAGATTGTCGAGGATTTGAATTTGATGTAACGTTTGCAGACATCGAAGAGTTAAACAACATGGTATGCAACATAGATAGTGATAGGATTATAGATATTAGTAAAGTTAGCTATGCTATTCTACCTCTAATTTTAGATGAGTACAACCTACTTGATAGTGGGAGTGCCATGGGTCGAGGAAACGGACCTATCTTTGTATCGAAACACGACACCTTGCCTGCCTCACCGAAGGTAGCAATTCCGGGAGAGTACACAACAGCCAATCTTCTACTAAAAAAATTCTATCCAGATATAGTAGATAAGACGCCTGTACTCTTCAGTAAGATTGGAGATGCAGTTATCGAAGGCGAGTACGATGCTGGAGTACTAATACATGAGGGTCGCTTTACATATGAGAAAAAGGGATTAAAGTTGATTTCAGATCTGGGTGTTGAGTGGGATAATAGTGAGAATGTTGCACTTCCTTTAGGAGCAATTGTTGTACACAACACTCTTGACCAAGAGGTACAAGAGTCTATCGAGAGTCTTGTTCGAGAGAGTGTAGAGTATGCAATGGCCAATCCGATGGTTAGTCGTGACTTCATAAAACAATATGCACAAGAGATGGATGAATCAGTAATAGATAGTCACATATCCCTTTTTGTAAATAGTTACTCACTCTCTTTAGGAGATGATGGTTGCAGAGCTATATCAGCACTTCTCTCTTCCTTATAGACACTTCACTACTTCCACACATTGCAGTGCAAACAAAAAGCACAAAATATAATTTTTGACAAAACTCTAAATTTATGAGTATAGAGAGCAAAATACTAAGCGATTTAGCAGACAATCTAAACTTACGAATACTCAGAACATCTGAGTGTCATGGTAAATATATAAATATTGAAGGTAAGGAGTATATCAATCTCTCATCCAATGACTACATTGGAATCGGCAGTGATACTACACTACAACAAGAGTTCTTAGAACAAGTTGATTTTAGCAAATTTTTAATGAGTAACCCTTCATCGAGGTTGATGACTGGTAATAATTCTGATTATGACAATTTAGAGTCCTCAGTTGAGAGATTGTATCCCAATCGCCGCGCACTTGTTCTCAGTAATGGTTATGCTGTAAACTCTGGAGTACTTCCCGCAATAACAACAAAAGAGGATCTTATTATTGCAGATAAATTAGTTCATGCAAGTATTATAGATGGTCTGAAGTTGTGCGAAGCAAAGTGGATAAGATACAATCACAATGACATGAACCACTTGGAGAGTCTTATACAGAAAAATCGAGGAGATTATAGACGTATATGGGTTGTAACAGAGTCTGTTTTTAGCATGGATGGCGATGTTTCGCCTCTACACGATATTGTCTCACTCAAACATAAATACGACCTTAAAATATATTTAGATGAAGCTCATGGTTTTGGAGTCTTTGGCTTGAACGGTGCAGGATACGCTACATCAATAGGTTTAGGTGAAGAGATGGATTTAACAATCGTTACGCTAGGAAAGGCTTTAGCGTCATGTGGTGCGTTTATTATATGTACATCAGAGTTAAGAGATATATTAATTAATAGAATGAGAACATTAATTTTCTCAACAGCACTTCCTCCAATAAATCTACAATGGAGTCGTTTTTTAATTGATAGATTACCCACTTTTGGAGATAGGAGAGATCATCTATTCAATCTAATAAATATTACTAATAGTATAGAGAAGGGCGATTCTACGACACAGATACTCCCATTGATGACGTACGACAACATAACAACCGAGAGGGTTACGTCTCAATTAAGAGAAGATGGCTTTTGGGTAACACCTATACGAACACCAACAGTACCTGTTGGGAAATCTCGCATAAGGATATCTCTTACATCTGCCCTAGATGAATCTGATATAGAAAAACTAATCAAACACTGTTAACTTTGTCTTTAAAGTTTAGGCTCCCGACACAATACACACCAACATACAACTATGCAACAATACTGGATAAAGAAAAGTGACAATAAAAATCTAATACTATTTGTATTGGGTTGGGCATCTGACTACAGATGCGTAGAGCACATAGATATTAATGGTTATGATACATATGCTGTCTATGACTATATAGATGGCTTTGCTACACTAGATAGAACCTTATTCGAACAATACAATACTATAACCCTAATGGCATGGAGTTTTGGCGTATATGCAGCCGAACAGATAACAAAAGATCTTAACATTAGGAGGTCAATTGCATTAAATGGGACACCCTACCCTGTTCACATCACAAATGGACTAGAGCCCAAAAGGGTATCAATTACAATACGAGGTTTAGCAAAAAATGGCTGTACAGAGTTTTTAAAACGCACCTATGGAGATTCTTATCCGAAGATGCAAAACATAGTAGAACCACGACCAACAGATCAGAATGTCAAAGAGTTAGAGTTCCTATACCTTGAGTCACAAAAGGATTACACACCTCATCTCAACTGGGATTTAGCAATCATAGGCAGTGAAGATTTAATTTTTTCACCAAAAAACATGACAACGTATTGGGGTTTAAAGGGACAAGTTGTACCTTTGCCGCACTATCCGTTTGAAGATTCTCAATATATCGAGACTCTGTTATAGGGCGAAGTAGATTATATAATGGTGAAAGATATAGAGTTAATAAAAACACGTTTTGAAACTAACTTCAAAACATACAACAAGTTAGCACTCGTACAACAACATATTTGTAATGAGTTGAATCTGCTGATCTCAACGCTATGTGAAGGAGATATCACACGAGCAATGGAGATTGGAGCAGGTACTGGTTTTTTGACCTCTAACCTAACGAAGCTATATCCTAATTCGGAGTGGTATTTCAATGACCTAACACCGTATTCAGGCAACTTTATATCAGAGTTTGCAGAGCAAACATCTCACACATACATATGGGGAGATGCAGAGGAGATAGATTTTCCCGAAAATTTAGATTTAATAGCCTCAGCATCTACAGTACAGTGGTTTGAAGATATTGACGGTTTTCTCTCCAAGGCACATAAAGCTAATAATCGAGATGGATATATAGCTTTAACTACATTTGGGAAAGAGAACTTCAAGGAGATTGAGAGCACCATGGGAGAGGGTTTGGATTATCTCTCTCGCTTAGAGCTGGAGGATTTATTTATCAAAAATGGCTATGAAATAGTTCACAGTAATGATTATACAAAATCCTTACTTTTTGATACCCCGTTGGATGTTTTACGACACATTAAAGCAACTGGCGTAAACTCCATCAAGCGAGAACGATTAACCAAGAGCTCTCTTTTAGAGTTTGAAAATAGTTACAAAAGTCTTTTTTCTATTGCAGATGGACGAGTAACGTTAACGTACCATCCAATTATTATTATAGGTAAAGCACACTTATAATTTTGCGATGTAACGCTAACAACTATTTTATATAGATATTACATGATCACAGTCAACAAATTCTACTCTCTCAATTAAGAGTAGTTTATTAAGATAAAAATAGTTACCTTTGTCACAACAGAGAGGATAGAAGTTTCGTCGCTGCCCAAATATGTAGGATTTTATATCAACCATATTGGGGAGAGGAAAGTCCGAGCAACACAGAGCGCTGCGCTTTCTAACGGAAAGATGTCCGTAAGGGTATAGTATAGTGGAAGAAAACAACCGCCATGTAGTAATATGTGGTAAGGGTGAGAAGGTGAGGTAAGAGCTCACCATTGTCTATGGCAACATAGATAGATGTGCTACTCGCGGGTTGCAAGACCATGTATACCGACATTTAAGGACTGCTCGTCCGTTGTCGGGGGGTAGGTTGCTAACATTAGTAGTTCGAGAGATCGACTACATAGATAAATGACGAAAGTTATTTGTAATGAAAGTTACAAATTTCACAGAACTCGGCTTATATTTTATCCTCTCTTTTTTTTAAAACTCGTTTACTGCGATCACGCAGCGCCGTTTGCGGATGGCAATTCCCTGCGTCAAGCAAAACATATAACAAACGACCCTATAAGGTCTGGACTGCATAATCGCAGTGAACAACTATAAACATATGAATAAAGAGATTAAAATATCTGACTATAACTACCCTCTTCCAGATGAGCGAATAGCAAAATTCCCCCTAGAGAGTAGAAATCTATCGAAACTATTAATATATAAAGAGAGTGCAATTTCAGAAGATAAGTTCTCAAATTTAGAGAGCATTCTCCCTGCAAACTCAATGCTAGTATTTAACAATACGAAGGTTATACACGCAAGAATAATTATGCACAAACCTAGTGGTGCAAGGATAGAAGTGTTCTGTTTAGAGCCACATTCACCCTCAGACTATGAGCGTGCATTTGCCTCATATGGCAGCACTTCATGGAGCTGTATTATAGGTAATTCAAAGAAGTGGAAAGAGGGATATATTGAGATCAATTTCGACTACGATGGTAAGGAGTGTAAGCTCCGAGCATTTAGGGAGGAGTCGGTTAACGAGAAACAGATTGTAAGATTTGAGTGGGATACTGATATGTCATTTGGTCAGATGTTAGAGCATTTAGGAAAGATTCCAATTCCTCCATACTTAAATCGTGACACAGAGGAGATTGACGAGACTAGATACCAAACTGTGTACTCTAAATTTGAAGGTTCAGTTGCAGCCCCAACGGCAGGTCTACACTTTTCAACTGAGCAGATTGAGAGGATGAAAACGCAGGGAATAAAATTTGAAGAGGTAACGCTTCATGTTGGTGCTGGTACATTTTTACCTGTAAAGTGTGATAATGCAGCAGAACACCATATGCACACAGAACATTTCGACATAACTCTACAAACGTTAAATAACCTTATAGACAATTACGGCTTAATCACCGCAGTAGGTACAACAACAGTAAGAACCCTCGAGAGTGTTAGTGCACTTGGTTACAGGATTTTATTGAGTGGCATCCCAGATGAAGGGAGAACGATTGGACAGTGGGAATTATACGATATACCAACAGATGTCCAAGGCTTAGACCTTCTAGTTACACTAAGGGATTATATGCAAAAGAGCAGCATCGAGAGGTTAAAAGCCTCAACTTGCATAATGATTACTCCTGGTTATAAGTTCAGGGTAATTACAAACATAATAACAAATTTCCACCAACCAAAGAGCACGCTACTACTACTAGTCTCAGCAATGGTTGGAGAGAATTGGAAAAACATATATAATTTTGCGCTTGAGAATGATTTTAGATTTTTAAGCTATGGTGATAGTAGTATAATATTTGGAAAGGAATCGAAATAATGAAAAAATATAGATTGAGTGATTGGTTGCCCACTACGGCAAAAGAGGTAAAAGCACTAGGATGGGATTACATTGATGTTATATTTTTTAGTGGCGATGCTTACATCGACCACCCATCGTTTGGTCCCGCCGTAATATGCAGACTACTTCAAGCCCAAGGCTATCGTGTTGCAATTATACCACAACCAAACTGGAAAGACGATCTAAGAGACTTTACAAAGCTAGGCGTACCACGTCTATTTTTTGGTGTTTCAGCGGGGAGTATGGACTCTATGGTAAATCACTACACTGCAAATATAAGGCTACGAAGTAATGATGCTTACACTCCAGGAGGGAAGTCTGGATTTCGTCCCGACTATGCAGTTACGACATATACAAAGATATTAAAATCATTATTCCCCCACGTAGCCGTTGTTATTGGAGGCATTGAAGCGTCGCTAAGACGTGTCACCCACTACGACTACTGGAGTAACAGACTAAAGCCATCAATTCTTATTGAAAGTGGTGCTGATCTACTAATCTATGGCATGGGAGACAAAGCTATTGGAGAGGTTGCAAAAGCACTAGGTAATGGTTACAATGCCAAGTTACTACGCAAAATTAAACAAGTTGCCTTTATTTCAGATCAGAAGTTTGTTGATAAGATAGAGAATAAAATCACACTCAACTCTTTTGAGATGTGTGAGGATAATGATGGTCTATTTGAAGATAACTTTAAAGTTATTGAGACCGAATCGAATCGTATGGCACAAAATAGTGTTATAGTAGAGCCCGTTGGAGATAAGTTTGTGGTTATAAACCCACCAAATACAATACTTACACAAGAGGAGTTAGATAGAAGTTTCGACTTACCATACACACGACTTCCACACCCAAAATATAAAGATAAGGGGGCTATTCCTGCATACGAAATGATTAAATTTTCTGTTAATATACACAGAGGATGTTTTGGAGGGTGTAGTTTCTGTACAATATCAGCACACCAAGGTAAATTCATATGTAGTAGATCTGAGAAATCTATTATGAAAGAGATTGATAATATCGTAGAACACGACGATTTCAAGGGTTATTTGAGTGATGTTGGCGGTCCGTCTGCAAATATGTACGCAATGTCAGGTAAGAATCTTGACATTTGTGCTAAATGTATAAAACCGTCATGTCTATTTCCAAAGATGTGTCCGAACTTGAATAATGACCATACGAAGCTACTCGAACTATACAAAAAGGTACGAAATAAGAATGGCATTAAAAAGGCATTTATCGGAAGTGGTATAAGGTATGATCTATTTGACAATAGTAACTACCTTCGAGAAGTTATCGTTAACCACACAAGTGGTAGATTAAAGGTTGCTCCAGAGCATACAGAAGATAGTGTTCTTGAGATTATGAGGAAGCCATCATTTAAGTTATTTGAGGATTTAAACAGAGATTTCACTGATATATGTAGCAAAGAGGGTTTAAAATACCAACTAATACCCTACTTTATCTCTAGTCATCCTGGTTGTACTCGACAAGATATGCAGGCGCTATCAAGAAAGACACGCTCCCTGAACTTTAATCTTGAGCAAGTACAAGACTTAACCCCAACACCAATGACACTTAGTTCAGTAATGTTTTACACTGGAGTAAATCCCTATACCAACGAAAGGGTATATGTGGCAAGGAGTCAAGATGATAAAAGAGAGCAAAAAAGTTATTTTTTCGCAAAAAAATAGTAACTCAAATTAGACTGCGAACCTCCCTTTGTGGGCAGTACTTCGTGATCGCAGGGAGCATATATTAACATATATAATATATTACAGCAATGGCTAAGACGTTCACACCCTCTCAGAAGAACAAAGAGGCATACGATGATTTAACATCCATAAATGCAACAATACCACCTCAGGCTGTTGAGCTTGAAGAGGCTGTTCTAGGTGCATTAATGCTCGATAAGGATAGTATTGTAGCAGTACAAGAGTTCATATCGCCCAAAGCGTTCTATAAAGAGATACATCAGATTATATTTCAAGCTATTACAGATTTATCAACTGAACTAAAACCGATTGACTTATATACAGTTACCGATAGATTAAAACTAAAGAAACAACTTACAATAGTTGGAGGAGCATCATATCTGGCACAACTCACACAAAAAGTGGGTTCTGCTGCACATATTGAGTTTCACACCAAAATTATTGCTCAAAAGTATGTTCAACGAGAGCTAATCAGAGCTGCAACTAAGATTCAGAAACAGTCTTATGATGAATCTATTGACGTTACAGACTTAATTGATTCTGCTGAGAGTGAAATATTTAAAGTTGCTGAGGGACATATAAAACGTGACGTTCAGAAATCTAAAGATATATTAGCCAAGACATTGGCCGCAATTGAGGAGTCCTCAAAAAGAGAGGGTGGATTTAGTGGTTTGGCTACAGGATTTACACAACTAGACAAAATAACTCTAGGTTTCCAAGCCTCCGACTTAATTATCATCGCAGCTCGACCCTCTATGGGAAAGACAGCATTCGTTCTCTCATTAGCACGTAATATTGCTCTTGATTATAACAATGGAGTAGCATTTTTCTCTCTTGAGATGGGTGCAGTACAACTTATGATGCGTCTGATTGTTGTAGAGTCAGGATTAGATGGTAGATTACTTAGAGGAGGACAGTTATCACCAGAGCAGTGGCTACACCTTGGAAGTTCGGTAGAACCACTATCAAACTCTCCACTATTTATAGATGACACTCCAGCTCTCTCTATTTTTGAATTTAGATCAAAAGCAAGACGACTAAAGAAACAACACGATATAAAGATTATTATTATTGACTACCTTCAGTTGATGACAGGAAATGTTGAGACTAGAGGTAATCGTGAACAAGAGGTTGCATCTATATCAAGATCGCTTAAGGCCATCGCTAAAGAGTTAGATATTCCAATAATTGCACTCTCTCAGCTTAATCGTTCGGTAGAGTCAAGGACAGGAAGTAAGAGACCTCAACTATCAGACCTTCGTGAATCTGGAGCAATTGAGCAAGATGCAGATATTGTATCTTTTATTCATCGACCAGAATACTATGGTATGACAACAGATGAGGAGGGACTTCCGACAGCAGGTATGGCAGAGATAATTATAGCCAAGCACCGTAATGGAGCCGTGGACACAGTTAAGCTTAGATTTAGAAAGGAGCAAGCTCGTTTTATGAACTATGATGAAGATACTTACGATGCAGGTGGAGAGTATAGTGCCATTGAGAGCAGTCTAAACAGCGATCCTAAACCACAATTAGGAGCAGCAAGTACAAATAGATTCTCTTCAAATGAGTTTGACGTGACACCATCAACAATAGGAGTTAATTCTAATAGTGGCTTTGACGGTGGACACAATATCCCGCCACCACATATTGATGATGCCCCTTTTTAACCGTTTGTTATAACTTTGATATGTTGACCTCAATTAACTAATTTTAGACTAAGTTATTATGTTTGTAAAGTGCTATACAAGTACCATATCAGGTATCAGTGCCAACAAAGTTACCGTAGAGGTTAATATCTCTAAGGGCATTGGGATGCACTTAGTTGGTCTACCAGACAATGCAATTAAGGAGAGTCAAGAGAGGATAAGATCTGCTTTTGACAACTCTGGACTAAAGATGACAGGTAAAAAGTGTGTTGTCAACCTTGCACCAGCAAGCATTAGAAAAGAGGGTTCTGGATATGACCTTCCCATCGCTATCGCAATACTTGCTGCATCTGGACAATGCAGTGCAGACAAGTTTGAAAACTACATAATTATAGGAGAGTTATCTCTAAATGGCAATTTGACTCCCATAAAGGGAGCACTACCAATTGCAATTGAGGCATTAACCGATGATTTCACTGGTATTATTCTTCCGATAGAGAATGCAAATGAAGCTGCTGTTGTTGAAGGACTTGACGTTATAGGTGTTGAAAATTTGAAACAAGTTCTTGACTTTCTGAATGGAGAGTGTAATATAGAACCTACGAAATATGAGGTACAAAATAGCGACATCTACTATACTATTGGCGAATATGAGGATGATTTCAGCGACGTAAAGGGTCAAAAGCATATAAAAAGAGCTATTGAGATTGCAGCATCAGGAGGTCACAACGTTATAATGATTGGCTCTCCTGGTTCGGGAAAAACAATGTTAGCAAAAAGAATTCCAACTATCATTCCACCTCTTAGTATCAATGAATCATTAGAGACAACAAAAATCCACTCAGTGGCAGGGAAACTAGGAGCACAAAGTGGATTATTAAAAAAACGTCCATTCAGAGCACCCCATCACTTAACGTCACAAGTTGCTCTTGTAGGTGGAGGAACAACTCCTCAACCAGGAGAGATCTCTCTTGCTCATAATGGGATACTATTTCTTGATGAGTTACCTGAATTTGGACGAAATATGCTAGAGGTTTTAAGACAACCACTAGAGGATAAAAAAATAGTAGTATCAAGAGCAAAATATAGTGTTGAATACCCTGCTAATTTTATTTTGGTAGCATCAATGAACCCATGTCCATGTGGCTACTTCAACCATCCAACAAAAGAGTGTGTTTGTTCTCGCAATGCAGTACATAGGTATATTAATAAAATATCAGGTCCTCTTCTCGATAGAATAGATATGCACATTGAAGTTACACCAGTAGAAAATAGTCTAATGGTTAACGACAGTATTGAGGAGGGTAGTCAAAATATACTACGACGTGTAGTCGATGCTAGAGCGATTCAAACGCAACGATTTTCAGATTGCAGCAACGTACACACAAATGCGATGATGAATAGCAAGATGATTAGAAAATATTGCAAGTTAAGCAGTGAATCTTCATCTCTACTAGAGCGAGCAATGTCGAGACTAAATCTCTCAGCAAGGGCACACGACAGAGTTATAAAGGTTGCCAGGACAATCGCTGATTTAGCTGGAGAGAAGGAGATTCTACCGACACACATTGCAGAGTCTATTGGGTACAGAAGTCTTGATCGAGAAAATTGGGGTAAATAGTTATGAAGCTGCGTAATTGGCTATTATTAAATCCATTCAGTATTATATTTACAATATTGGCCTTAGGTATTATCTACGCCTACTACTTCGAGTTATCAACAATTACCGCATCAATAATATCTGCACTGAGTATTATTACTCTAGTTATATCACTTTATATACGAACAACAAAACTATCCATAAGCTACATATATACCGCAATATTTATCTTTAGCATAGGACTTGTTACCACATCTATACATAAGCCAAGTAACTATCTACCAAGTGGCGAATATATCAAAATGAGCATTGATATTGACAACAGTATCTCAACTCATGGACGATGGCAAAGAGTTTATGGTACACTAAAAAGCTACACCTCGCATGGAGGAGGTATAATCGATGTAGATCAAAGAGTCGAAGTAAATATCGACACATCAAACATAATAAAACATGGTGATTTAATTGAGTGCAGTGGATATATAAACGATATCTCTCAAGATAATGGATATGGTCGACTCATGGCAATACGGGGTATATTTAAGAGAACATATATCACTGAAAACAAAATTACATCTATATGTAACACTCCTAACAGAGGTATAATACATTACGCTCAGAGAGTACAACAAAAAGCATTCCAGCGACTAGAGAGGTTAAATCTCAGTGAAAACTCCTTAGCAATAGTAGCTGCCATGAGCATCGGGGATAAAAGGCTACTATCATCAGATCTAAAACGCTCATACTCCAAGAGTGGAGCATCACATATTCTTGCAGTATCGGGTCTACATGTAGGGATCGTATTTCTGTTAATAAATATTTTACTATCTATTATTCCTCTATTCATCCATAGAGGGTTTATCTTAAAGAGTATAATTGGAATTACAGTTATATGGTTATTTGCAATCATCTCAGGACTCTCACCATCAGTAATAAGAGCAGCCTCAATGTTCTCAATAGCTCATATTGCATATGCATCAAGCCAAACATATAACTCATTCAACATCATAGCTGCAACAGCAACTGTAATGCTATGTATCAACCCTATGTGGTTATTTGACATCAGCTTCCAACTCTCATTTGCAGCAACTGCATCGTTATCACTTATGGTATCTCCAATATATGCCAAACTAAGAGGTAAAAATAATCTAACAAATAGGCTATTATCTGCAATAATCACAAGTACGGTTGCAACAGTTGGTACAGCTCCGCTTGTTGCATATTATTTCGGTATAATACCTATATTTGCATTTATTGTCAATATACCGATTATCTTTCTCTCATACATTGTTGTACAAACAGCTATAGTATGGATAATATTACCTTTTAAATATCTTACAATACCCATCTATTACACTCTTAGTATATCAACATATAGTATTAATTATATTGTTGATTTTGTTGCATCACTTCCCTACTCTACTATATATAGTGAACCCTCAATACTACAAATATCAATATGCTATATATTATTTATACTCTCCATAATTATATTAAAAAGAAAAGAGGAAAACTAAGTTTTCCTCTTCATATATTCTATTTACGTGTTGACACTCTGTCGAAGAATGGACTTTTTCCACTACAACTCAGAGATATCGCAAATGCAGCGTGACAATCTCCAACGAATCCAAGTTTCATCGCAGCATGAGCAACCGACCACATTACTCTATTATCAACCCTATTATCAGCAGCAATAGATACTGCCGAACCAATAGCTATACCCAAGTCATTCATATTAAATGCACATGGGACACTCTCACTAGCTAATTTTTCAGCACAAGTATCATAACCACAATAACCACAGTTCAATCCAAATACACCAATACGAGTTCCGATAATAATAACCGCATCACTATTTAACAGATTGCCTGCATCACGAATAAAGAATTTACGAGCCTCCTCTTTCTCTCCGATCTCATTCATCAAGTTGACGATAGACTCAATCTCCGCACGATCAACAATAGTTACAATCTCTAAATTATCGACACCTTTACCTTTAGGTGCAGTACGTGCCGCAGTCATCATAGACTTTGCAACATTTAATACCTGCTCCTGTCTTGACTGTTTCTCGTTAATAGCCATTATTTATTTTTTATATATTCATCAATAGCCTTTGCCGCCTTACGACCAGCACCCATTGCTAATATTACAGTTGCAGCACCAGTAACAACATCGCCACCAGCAAATATTCCTGGGCGAGAAGTTGCTCCTGACTCATCAGCAACCAGACATCCCCAACGGTTTGCCTCAAGTCCCTGAGTTGTCGATACAATAAGAGGATTAGGTGATGTACCAAGTGCCATTATAACAACGTCACACTCAATATCAAACTCAGATCCAGCAACAATAATAGGAGAACGACGTCCCGAAGCATCTGGTTCGCCAAGCTCCATTTTAACACATCTTATAGCTTTCACCCAACCATTTTCATCACCAATAACTTCAGTAGGATTAGTCAACATTTGAAAGTTAATACCCTCCTCTTTAGCGTGATGTACCTCCTCAACACGTGCAGGAAGTTCAGCCTCCGATCGTCTATAAACAATATGAGCATCTGCACCAAGACGCTTAGCAGTTCTCACAGCATCCATTGCAACATTACCGCCACCAATCACTACAACTCGATGTCCAACATATATAGGCGTGTCATAGTCATCGTCATAAGCCTTCATAAGGTTTGCTCTAGTCAAGAACTCATTCGCCGATACAACACCATTATAGTTCTCACCATTAATACCCATAAATTTAGGTAATCCAGCACCAGAACCAACGAAAACAGCTTCATATCCCTCTTCATCCATCAACTCATCAATTGTTACTGTACGTCCAACAATAGTATCAGTTTCGATTTCGACACCTAATCTCTTTACGTTCTCTACCTCTTTAGCAACAATTTTATCTTTTGGAAGTCTAAATTCAGGAATACCATACTCTAATACTCCACCAACTTTATGAAGTGCTTCAAATATCTTTACTCCGTATCCCAACTTAGCAAGGTCACTTGCACACGCTAAACCAGCAGGTCCACTACCAACAATAGCGACTTTAGATCCATTATCAGGAGCTTTTTCACACTTAGTTCCACCATTATTTATACTCCAATCACCAACAAATCTCTCTAACTTGCCAATTGCCACAGGCTCTTTTTTAATACCTATAATACAAGCTCCCTCACACTGCACCTCTTGTGGACAAACACGACCACAAACCGATGGAAGAGAGCTATCTCTTGATATAATAGTCGCAGCTTCAGCAAAGTTACCTTTTGCTACCTCATCTATGAAAGATGGGATATCTATTGAAACTGGGCACATCTCGACACACTTAGGCTTCTTACAAGTTAAACACCTTGACGCCTCTAATTGTGCCTCTTGAATGTTGTAACCATAACAAACCTCTTCAAAATTTGTTGCTCTAACTTTAGGGTCCTGCTCTCTAACAGGTACTCTTGGAATTTTATTTGCCATCTTTAATCTCTAATTCTATTTACCTAACCCAATTTTACACACGTGATCCGCATGCTCATTCGCTTTTGCCTCAAGGCTTTTATACATACCTTGTCTACGCATCGCCTCATCAAAGTCAACAAGATGTCCATCAAACTCAGGACCATCAACACAAGCAAAAAGAGTCTTACCACCAACAGTTACTCGACAAGCACCACACATACCCGTTCCATCTACCATCAATGTATTTAAACTAACAATAGTTTTTATGTTATATGCCTTTGTTGTAAGAGTAACAAATTTCATCATAATCATAGGTCCTATCGCAATAACCTCATCATACATTTTACCTTGGTTATCAATCAAATCATTAATAAGATTGGTAACAAGTCCATGAAAGCCAACACTACCATCATCAGTAGCGATGTATAAGTTTCCAGCAACAGCTCTCAACTCATCCTCCATTATAATCATTTCACTACTCTTTGCCCCAACAATAACATCCGCTTGAACTCCATTTTCATGTAGCCATTTCACTTGTGGATATACAGGAGCAGCTCCTACACCTCCAGCAACAAAAAGAATTCTCTTTTTACGGAGTTCATTAATATCCTCTTTTATAAACTCACTTGGAAGCCCTAGTGGACCAGCAAAAGCATGTAACTCTTCACCCACGTTTAATGCACATATTTTCTTCGTAGATACACCTATAGTCTGTGTTACAATAGTGACACTACCTCTCTCCTTATCATAGTCTGAGATAGTTAAAGGAACTCTTTCACCCTTATCTCCTACTCTAACGATTACAAATTGACCTGGTTGAGCAGAACGCGCCACCCTCGGTGCTTCGATCGCCATTTGAAAAATATTTGGCGCAATTTCGCGCTTCTCTAAAATTTTAAACATCTTAAATTATATATTGTTATTTTTTTAATATTATTCTATGTATGCAACTGTACGAATCTCTCTGAAAGGTCTTGAAGGATCATTCAATATTATGTAAACATTTGCAAAGACTCGTCCTAAATTGTAATGCGCAGCATCTAACTCAACCTCAAATCCAACTACCTCACCTGGTTTTATCACTTGGTGAGCTCGCAATGTACAATCGACTCCCTTTGCAAGTTGAACATAATAAATTACTAAATCACTAGTCCCCTGATTTTCAAGAGTAAATTCCTGACTCAATACATCATCAAAATCAACATCTCCAAAGGACTTAAATGTAGAATCGAACTTCGCTTTTGGAACATTAATACTATCGATCCCGTCAAAATTTGGAGTACCAATAGCTGTAATTGATGAGTTAGGTCTCTGCAAAACACCATTAATGTAATACTCTACCATTAATGTTTTTATCCCCCACATAGTCCTATTTTGCAAATCACAAGTGATTGTAAATTCACCCTTTCCTTTTGGTTTAACACTATATGTTTCAGTAGTACTACTACTCTTATCCTCCGTATAACTCTTCACCACAACCTCAAGAGGCTTTGACGATACATTCACATAGGAAATTGCTGTACTCGCAGTAGATCCTTGCTCAACATAACCAACGCTCTTTGTAATCATATCGACTCTCAATCCTTGATTCCCAATTACAAATGGGTACTCCTCTTCAATTGAGAGTGGTCTTCCATTAACGTAACCCTTTATAACCAAAACATCTCTATTCTTTCGGTTATTACTAACAACTATTATATCGTTAACGAATAAACCTGGGCGACCACTAGGATTAAATGTGATTGTAATTTCACCTTTTTCTCCTGGCAAAATAGGTTTTTGAGAGTATTTAGGTTTCGTACACCCACAGGAAACAGAGATTTTCTCTATCACAAATGGCTTATCCCCTCCATTTACAAAAGCAAACTTATGACTAACAGCTCCATCAACTTCATTGATTTCGCCAAAGTCACAAACCATGCTATCAAATTCCATTGTTGATTTACCTTGTTGAGCATACGAGAACGCACTCAAAAAAGTGGCAATAAACAGTAATAAATAGTTCATAATATATTAAATTGGCGGCAAATTTAGTTAAGAAAACTATGTTTTCAAAGAAGTTTAACGAAAGTTTTGAACGTTTTAGTTCATTTTAGGTTACTTTATATTTGAAAAAGTATTTATATTTTTAAACCCATCTCTTCAAACATCAACTTATCTGAATCAATATCACAACCAACAGTAGTAAGCATATCTCCAACAATAGATGCACTCACACCTGAACGCAACAGTTTAGACATTAAATGATTAATTGCAGCTCTTCCTCCAGCTAATCTAATATGCGCCTTTGGATTGATAATTTTAAATATTGCAATAGTTCTTAGAATCTCTTCATCCTCTAATGGTGGAGTATTCTCAAGAGTAGTTCCTTTTATCGGATTGAGTATATTTAACGGAATAGATAATATATTATTATCTCTCAGAGTGATAGCAAGCTCAACTCTCTGCTCCATGCTCTCACCCATACCAATAATACCACCACTACACACAGCCATACCAAGATCCTGAGCGTCATGTATAGTCTTTAACTTATCTTCAATGGTATGTGTTGTACATAAATCAGGAAAATATGTTGGCGCAGTCTCTAAATTACAGTGATAACGCCCAACTCCACTCTTTTGTAGCTTTTCTAATTGAGCTCTATTCAACAAGCCCATTGAGGCACATAGCTCAATATCACACTCTTTCTCAATAGCATTATACAGATCGCAGCATTTATCCACATCAGCATCAGTCATTGTGCGACCACTAGTCACCAAAGAGAATCGTTTAACACCTTTTGATTTATTATATTTTGCAGCCTCCACAGTCTCCACAGCCCCAAGCAAAGGATATACATCAACATCCGTCTTATGGAATTTAGACTGAGAACACCATTTGCAATCCTCACTACACCTTCCACTACGTGCATTCAAAATGGAGCACATATCAAAAGTATCTCCATGACTCTTGACCCTAAGTTCATTTGCCAACTGACATAATGACTCAAGGGGACTCTCTTTAACAATCTCAACTGCCTCTTCAAAAGATAGCGAATAACCATCTTTAACTCGACCCATAAGGTCTTCAACTCTTTTCATAAACAAAAAATTTGCGATATATCCACAAAGATACTACTTTTACAAGATAAATAAAGAATTGTTGAAATTATCAACATAAACTATTTAATTTTTATTCTCTGCGTGCAGTAAAACTAGGCTATATATGGCCATTTTAAGTAAGCTAGCCATGATTAGAGAGAGCAAGTATTATAGATCAATATAAAATTAAGAAGATGACTAATTTAAAAAGAAAATATTTTGTAAGCGGTATAGACACCGATGCAGGAAAGAGTTACGCAACAGGATACATTGCCAAGCTATGGCAAGAGCAGGGAGTTAAGGTTATTACTCATAAACTTATCCAAACGGGATGTCCCGAAGGAGAGGTATCTGAGGATATTATCCTTCATAGACAAATTATGAATATGCCTCTACTACCTGAGGATTTAGATCACACAACATGTCCACTAAGGTTTACATATCCATGCTCTCCAGATGTTGCGGCGAAAATAGATAACAGAACAATAGATCTATCAATAGCGACAGAGACAATTGAAGAGTTAAGTAACAACTATGACGTTGTTCTTATTGAGGGTGCTGGAGGGATTATGGTTCCAATAATAGACTACTACACTATGATTGACTACGCAGCCGAACACTCTCTACCAGTCATAATTGTTACAAACCCAAAGTTAGGAAGTATAAACCACACTCTAATGACTCTTAGTGTATGCCAATCAAAGGGCGTAGAAGTCGATTACCTGGTATACAACAACCATGGCGGAACTTCTGAGCTTATAACCAAAGAGACAGCACTCTTCTTACAGAAGTATATTAATGACTTTCTACCAAATTGCAAATTTATTGAGATTCCAGAGATTATTTTATAAAAAAAGTTGATTACGTAATTTATTGATTAAGAAATAATTAAAGCAATCATCAAAAAAAGTTGCAAAGAAAGTTGATTTTTTTCTCAAAAAAAGTTGCAGAATAAGAAAACTCTCCCTATCTTTGCATCGCTAAACAGTAGAAACAACGCCGTTAAGCAACAAATTTATTCCTCAATAGCTCAGTTGGTTAGAGCACCTGACTGTTAATCAGGGGGTCCTAGGTTCAAGTCCTTGTTGAGGAGCTTAAAAAAAGCGATAATCTTTCGATTATCGCTTTTTTTATTTTACAAATACTTTAAACCAAAATATAAGTGGTGGTATTTCACTTATAGTATTGATAATATGCAATAATACCCAATACTTAAAATTACTCATATCAAGACTTTGAGATGGTTTCAACAATTCAAGTTAATCATACCACATAAACGCGCCAACAATAAATAACAAAAAAACTTGCATAATAAAAAAACTCACCTTATCTTTGCATCGCTAAACAGTAAGAACAACACTATTAAGCAAAAAAAATATTCCTCAATAGCTCAGTTGGTTAGAGCACCTGACTGTTAATCAGGGGGTCCTAGGTTCAAGTCCTTGTTGAGGAGCTTAAAAAAAGCGATAATCTTTCGATTGTCGCTTTTTTATATTTTAATACATCAAAATATATCTTTTCTAAACACCCATAGAAACTAAATAATTATCAAATCATATTAAAACCGAAATGTTACAGTCCTAATTCATCAATCATTTTTTTATAATTATTAATGAAATATTTTGTCAACTGATACTGCTCCGTCTCCTCATAGGTCGTTAATTCCAATCCGCTCTCCGAGACGCAGTATATATCAGCATCTGGGTACGCCAACAACAAAGGAGAGTGAGTTGCAATAATAAACTGCGATTTTTTCCCGACTAACGCTTTAATCTCTACTAATAAGTTTAATTGGCTTGTTATTGACAGCGCCGACTCTGGCTCATCAAAGATATATAAACCACCTCCAGAGAGTCTATTATGAACTAATGCGATGAAACTCTCTCCATGAGAACGTTGATGAAGAGACCCACCATAATTATGCGCAGCCTCTAGTCTATCAATTTCACTTGCTACATTATAGAAACTTTCAGCCCTTAGAAAAAAACCATCTATTTCTCGATATGGAGATCTAACTAACTTTATGTCATTATATAATTCGGAATAAGAATCAGTTGTTTTAAAATTAAAATTTCGATTCCCCCCTTCTGGATTGAACCCCGAATTAATTGCAATGGAATCTACTAATGTGGATTTACCTGAACCATTTTCACCTATAATAAATGTAACACTTTTACGAAATTCCATTTCATACAAATGCTCTATTGAAGGTATATTGTATGGATAAATATTTCGCTCTTCATTAGGTCTAATATTTTTGATACTCTTAATATAAATATACTATTACGCTCATTCAAAAGTCATTACTCTTAATTTTTACAGCAATTTTTCTTTCTTAAGAATCTTTTCGAGAGCAAAAAAATAAGCTAATTGCTCTGCATTAATAGCTTCAATTTCACTTGGGTCAGTTACTATATTAGGATTAGAAAATGCAGTTTCTTTTAATATAGGCTCTGAACTCTTATCAATATCTTTTATTTCAATTTCGATTATCTCTCCAAGTTCAATCTCCGAATCTATCCAACGATAGGATATATTTCCATCTAATCCACCTGCTTCAATGTAATAACGACCATTTCTACAATATATCATAACACTCGTCCAGAACTCCTGAGCGATATTAATAGTTTTTGTACTAAATTTTATTTCAACACCTTTCATTTCAATAAACCTCTTTCTGTAAGTTCTTTTTTTAATTTCATGTATTTTACCAATAACTCCTTTCTGTCAATCAGTTCTGCATCATATGGCGTACTATCTTCAATCTCAGAAGCAATTACCTTAATTTTATCTTTTAAATTAAGGCCTGTTCGATTCCATTTATTTGATTGAAACACTTCATTATCTATTCCAGATACAGAAATGGAGCCAGAATCAATGGTAATCATTACTAATCCAGCGTTAACGCCTACACTAATTTTGTCGTTATTAATATAAATATTAAATCCTTTCATGATATTAATTAATTATAATGGACACTTATAACTGGGCCAGTAACCAGAAGCCATGCATTCCAGATAACAACTAATACAGTCTAGCTTGACTCCATTGTCATATCCACTTGAGACACACTCATTTCTTGGACCACTGCATGACTCTTCTTACTTTTTAATTTCACACAAGTACAACTGGTTAATATATCTGATACTTTCAAAGGTCTTTGCCCAATATTTTTGATTGTAATGGTTAGTGGTATTGACTTATCTTTTTTGCAATCAGTCAACTCTATAACTAGGGGACCTACCTCTATGAATGGGGCGGATGTTATAATATATGTCAGATCAAGTATTTTCTGCGCAAACATAAATTCATCATAGTAATCTACTCATATGCATAATTTTATGTTTTGCAAATACCTTGCAGTTTTATACGTTACCGTATATTCTTTTATCTCACTAGCTAAATCGATAAACAACAACACTACTTTAAAACATTAATTACCCTTCAATTTCTCCAATCATACCAATCAACACAATATAACTATAAATATTAAATAATAATACCAATATTGAAACAATTATCTTGCAAATAAGATTATTATATACAACAAAAATAGAAACGTTAGAAAAACAACTTAATTCCTGCTTTGGAGATACTACAGCTTCTTAACAGTAATCTCATTATAGGGCACAAAAAAAGGAGCTGCATTTAAAATGCAGCTCCTTTACTTATAACTTGTAGCGGGACCGGGACTTGAACCCGGGACCTCATGATTATGAATCATGTGCTCTAACCAGCTGAGCTATCCCGCCATTAATTTCTTAAAAGCTGTGCAAAGATAGGTAAAAATTGTATTTATACAAATAAAAACTATTAAAAATAATAAAACATATTGAAAAAAATTGAAAAGCAATATGGCTTTCTTCCTATCACACACCATCTACCACTCATAAAAGTCACAGAAAACAACATAAATAGTTTATAAAAAAGTTGCTAGAACATAATAAAATTTAGTATTTTTGCAGAACTGATTATTTAATTTCAAATAAAGTGTCTGAAAAAAAACATATAGCCAAGCCAGATTGGTTAAAGATAAAATTACATCAAAGCAAAGAGTATTCATTTGTATCGAATGTAGTTAAAGAGCATGGATTACATACAATATGTAGTAGTGGGAAGTGCCCGAACATGAGCGAGTGTTGGAGTCGAGGAACTGCAACATTTATGATTCTTGGAAATATCTGTACTCGCGCGTGCAAGTTTTGCGCTACTGAGACAGGTAAACCTTTAGATGTAGATGTAAACGAACCGACAAAATTAGCGCGTTCAATCCGACTAATGAAACTAAAACACTGCGTTATAACTTCAGTGGATAGAGATGACTTAGAAGATGGGGGAGCTGAGATATGGAGACAGACTATCCTTGCAATACGCAACGAAGCTCCAGATACAACTATCGAAGTACTAATTCCCGACTTTGATGGCAAGCAAGAACTTCTTGACATAGTTTTATCTGCAAAACCAGACATTATAGGGCATAATATAGAGACGGTTAAGAGATTAACCCCAAATGTACGAAGTCGTGCGAAATATGATGTTAGTCTATCTGTTATCCGTTACCTCAAAGAGAATGGAGCAACAACCAAAAGTGGATTAATGTTGGGCATTGGAGAGAACGAAGCCGAAATTTTGGAGACTCTACAAGACTTAAAAAACAATGGTTGTGAAATATTAACGATTGGTCAATATTTAAGACCTACACTGAAACAGCTACCAGTCGAAGAGTATGTTACTCCAGAACAGTTTGCGAAATACAAAGAAGAGGGACTAAAGATAGGATTCAGCTACATAGAGTCAAACCCACTTGTACGCTCATCATACATGGCTGAAAATGCAATACTGAGCACTAAAAAGAGAGTAAACCTAGGCGATAGATAAATAGAACCCTAAGAGAGAACAAACCTCAATACGATTATATTTACAGACCATCTTTCACTAGCAATATAAGAGCAATATGACAGAAATTAGCGTAATAGACAAAGGCATTATAGAGTACGGAGCAGCACTAGATGTCCAGCATACATATTTAGAGAGAGTTATTGCAGGCAGAGAGAGCAAGAGTAACAATAATGTACTATTATATTGTGAACACCCACACGTCTACACACTTGGCAAAAGTGGAGTAGATACCAACCTACTTATCTCAGATGAAAATCTCAAGCGAATTGATGCAACTTTTTTCAGAACTGATAGAGGTGGAGATATAACATACCATGGATATGGTCAAGTTGTTGGCTACCCAATAATCGACCTACACAACTTTAATCTCGGAATACGAGATTATATATATCAATTAGAGGAGTGTGTTATTAAAACTATCGCTGAGTATGGCATTTGTGGAGTAAGAATTGACTCAGCTACTGGTGTATGGGTTAACACCCCAACTGGAGAGCGTAAAATATGCGCTATCGGTGTAAAAGTATCTCGTCATGTGACTATGCACGGATTCGCACTCAATGTAAATACAGATTTATCTTATTTCAGCTATATTAATCCATGTGGCTTTACTGAAAAAGGTGTTACGTCAATACAAGAGTTACGAGGAGAGGCAATCGACATGAATGAGGTAAAAGAGAAGCTAAGCAAACACTTCAGAGAGCTATTCAAATAAAAATATTTGTTCTCTGCGATCACGCAGCGCCGCCCGCGTAGGGCAGTTTCCTGCATATAACAATAAAAAGAGGTGCTAGTTTGTAATTAAACTAGCACCTCTTTTTTATTATTGTATTTGATAATGATCTATCTATCAGCCATATTTGGAACTTCTTTATTATACTCTCCAGCCTCAAGTTTTTCACGAATTGCACCAAAGCAATCAAGAGTATAGTTTACATCCTCTATAGTGTGAACAGCCGTTGGAATAATACGCAAGATAATCTCACCTTTAGGTATTACAGGATAAACCACAACAGAACAGAATAAATTATAGTTTTCACGAAGATCAACAACTAAGTTTGTAGCCTCAGGAATACCACCCTTCAAATATACTGGAGTAACAGGAGAAAGTGTTCCCCCTAAGTTGAATCCTCTCTCACGGAATCCTTTTTGTAGCGCATTAGTGATCTCCCACAACTTCGCTTGATACTCAGGATGTGCCTTAATCAACTCCAAACGCTTCATCGCACCAATAACCATAGGCATTGGAAGAGATTTAGCATATGTTTGAGATCTCATATTGTAACGGAAGAAATCGATAATATACTTATGTGAAGCAACGAAAGCACCAATACCTGCCATTGATTTAGCAAATGTATTGAATAGGATATCAACACCATCAACAACATCAAAGTGAGCAGCAGTACCTTTACCATTAGGACCCATAGTTCCAAAACCATGAGCATCATCAACAAGAAGTCTGAAATCAAACTCTTTCTTAAGCTCAACAATTTGGTCTAATATACCAAGATCACCCTTCATACCAAACACACCCTCAGTGATTACAAGAATACCACCTTTAGTCTCAGCAGCTACTTTTTTCGCATGTTCAAGTTGTTTTCTACAGCTATCAATATCGTTATGTGCAAAAACAAAACGCTTACCAATGTGCATTCTCAATCCGTCAATAATACAAGCGTGAGCCTCTGCGTCATAAACAACAACATCATTACGACTCAACAAGCAGTCGATAATAGATACCATACCTTGGTAACCAAAGTTAAGAAGGAAAGCATCCTCTTTACCTACGAACTCAGCAAGTTGTTGCTCTAACTCCTCATGATACTTAGTCTGTCCACTCATCATTCTAGCACCCATCGGAGCAGCCATTCCAAACTCTGCCGCACCTTTAGTATCTGCTTCACGAACTTCAGGATGATTAGCTAATCCCAAGTAGTTGTTCAAACTCCAATTCAAAACCTCTTTACCACGAAATTTCATTCTTGGATTAATATCACCCTCTAGTTTAGGAAATGAAAAATATCCATGACTAATTTTCTGGTACATACCGATTGGTCCACCGGCATTCTTTTCGATTCTTTCAAAAATATCCACGTTATACTCTAATTTTTATTGAATTATACTTTATGTACTATATTTTCTTGTAATATAAATAAGTATCACAAAGTTAAGACATATTATTATGAAAACAAAGATAATACAATAGATATAAATTCATTATAAGTATAAATACCTACTGTGTAGCCGCAGGAAACAAGTTTAATCTTTATCCTCTAAATCCTTAATTTCATTAAAGCTCTCTATAATCGAGTCTATTGTTTTCTGGTGAATTGATCTCTTTGATGCCCAATAAATAAATGCAATTATTGAAATTACAAAACTCCCTACAATTATAAATGCAATTAAACTACCCCCCAATGCAACTATCCAAAGGAAAAGCACCAACATAATAAAAAGCATCACCGTAATTATAATACCTCCTCGTTTTCGTGTAATATTATATTTATTTATATTGTAGATATTTACACTGATTTTCTTCGAAATATCTACCCTTTTCAATAATATTATATTATATATTATACAGATAATAATTATAATAAACGTAACCAGTATAACGGACCTCATAACAACATCTAATAGATGAACATCGGGAGAATTAATTAATTTAGATACCGACCTCGGAAACATTATAATAGGGGCTAAAAGCACCATATACTCCATATTAATCAATTTACTTACGGATACTTGCGCCTTATTTTTCATCATCTCTAAAACAATAACCTCGTTTAAAGCCTCGCTCTTTTTAAGCTTATCATCCAACTCAGTCCAACTTACTTTCAACTCTTCTAATTCCATAATTTTAGTTTTTTAAAGATTCGACATCTCTTTTAATTTCTCTCTAGAACGCTTCAGCTTTGTAGCGACATTGCATACAGTTAGTCCCGTTATCTCTGCGATCTCCTTATAAGATTTATCCTCTAAATATAGGAGTACAACCATTTTTTCAACCGTTCTAAGTCTGTTTATTAAGCGATACATTTCACGAATATCATCACTCAAACTCTCTTGCGACAGTAAAGATTCAGCTAGATTAGCGACAGGAACACTACTCTTGGGGCGGCGTATATCCTTTCGAGTCTCCGTAATACATGTATTCATCGCCACTCGATATATCCATGTGGAAACAGAGCACTCTTGTCTAAATTTGGGGAATCCCGCCCAAAGGTTGCAAACCACATCCTGATATAGATCAGCAACTGAGAGTTCGGGAGTTGTATAGATATAACATATCTTATATATGACCCTCTCATTCTGTTTAATGATTTCAACGAATGCTTTTTTCATCTCACTATCGTTTTGTTTTAGTTCGTAATTTAAATTGCGTTTTATATATTAGACGATAAAAGCATCTAAAAATGACAAAAACCTTTTTTTATTATCTTTAAAATGCAGGAAACTGCCCTGTGTGGGCGGCGGTGTGTGATCGCACAGAACATAATAATCCAACTAAAATTTATGTTGACTGCCGCCACACAACCCCACCCTCGTAGAGCTCTTCTATAAAACTAAAATAAAATACAAAAAAAAATAATAAATCTACCTATTGAATCGTTAAATTTATGTAACTTTGCACAAATTATTGACTTATAAGAAATTTAAGATAAAGTATAATGAATCTAAATTTAGTAAAATTTATAATGTTCACTTCACTCGTTGGCTTACTGTCAAGTTGTAGTGAGTATAGTAAGGTACTCAAAAGCGAAGACCCAGAACTTATGTATGATAAGGGTTTAGAGTACTTTGAAGAGGAGAAATTTTCTAAGACAATATCTCTATTTGAGGAGATAAGTTACATCTACAATAGTACACCAAGAGAGGATTCAATCGCATATTATACTGCCACTAGCTACTACAAAACAGGCGATATGGCAAGTAGTGGTACTCTATTCAATAACTTTAGACACAAACACAAACGTAGTATCTTTCTTGAAGATGCAGAATATATGTATGCAAAAGGGTTTTACTACTCATCACCAGAGCCTTATAGAGATCAAACATTGACGGTTAAAGCTATAATGGCTATTCAAGAGTATCTTGAAAGATATCCAAATAGTGCAAAAAAAGAGATCTTAATGGAGAACATTAAAGAACTTACAGGAAAGTTACATGATAAATCATTCCTAAATGCAAAGACATACTATAAGATAGGTAAATATAAATCAGCCGTAGTTGCTCTAAAGAATGCAAGTCGCGAATTTACAGATAGTAAACACCAAGAAGAGCTATCATACCTAATCGTAAAGTCTCATTATTTATTAGCATCTAAATCTTACGAAAGACTACAACGTGATAGATATTTGGATATGATGGATGCTTATTATACCTTTGTATCTGATTACCCAGAGAGTGACTACAAAAAAGAGCTCGATAAGATGATGCAGTCTGCAAAGAAGTATATCGATCAATTTAAAGAAAACAACTCAACAGATGACTCTAAGGAGGATTCTAAAGGGAAGAAGAAGAAGGAAAAAAAGAGCAAAATAAAAAACGACAAAAAAGATAATACAGAGTCTAACGATGGAAATTAAGAAAAGCAATATCCCTACAAACACTATTACTCGCTCAATAATTGATCTAGAGGCACAAACTGGAAACATTTATGAGTCAATAGTTATAATATCTAAAAGAGCAAACCAACTTGCAGCAGAGACAAAGCAAGAGTTAACTCGTAAACTAGCTGATTTCTCAAGTACAACAGACTCTTTAGAGGAGACTTTTGAGAATAGAGAGCAGATTGAGATCTCAAGATACTATGAGAGACTTCCTAAACCTATTCTTGTTGCAACAGAAGAGTTCCTTCAAGATGAGATTTACTACAAGAAGAATGCAGCACCTGAGGAGCCTGTTGTTGAAGCTCCAAAAAAGAGATCATAATACCGATCCGTTCTATAAAACTAAAACAGCACTACTTACTTGAATCAAATAGTGCGAGTAAGCTAGGTCTGTAACTATAAACACAGATGTATTTTATTACTATTAACCTATGCTTACAGGGAAAAATATATTACTAGGTGTAACAGGAAGTATAGCAGCTTACAAGGCTGCTATACTTGTACGTGCACTTGTCAAAGAGGGCGCAAACGTAAAAGTCATTATGACTCCTCTTGCAAAACACTTCATTACTCCACTTACATTAGCAACTCTATGCAAGAACCCAATTCTTGTAGACTTTTTCAACCCCGAAGATGGCAGTTGGAATAGCCACATATCATTGGGCGAGTGGGCAGATGCTTATCTTATAGCTCCTGCAACTGCAAATACTATGGCTAAAATGGCAAATGGCATTGCGGATAATCTTCTATTAACAACATACCTATCAGCAAGAAGCCCAGTATATATATCTCCAGCGATGGACTTAGATATGTATGCACACCCAACAACACAAGAGAATATATCAAAACTAAGAAATTTAGGTGTTGGTGTAATTGAACCTGGAGATGGTGAACTTGCCAGTGGCCTTATAGGCAAAGGTAGGATGGCTGAACCTGATGAGATTGTTGAGTATTTAAAACATGAGTTTGCTCTAAAAAAAAAACTTTCAGGTAAACACTTTATCATAACTGCTGGAGCTACAATCGAACCAATAGATCCTGTTCGCTACATCTCGAACCACTCGACTGGCAAGATGGGATATGCAATTGCTGGAGAGTTGGCGAATCGTGGAGCAGAGGTTACAATGATTAGTGGCAAAACAAATCTTAGTACTCCAAAGGGTGTTAAGCGTATTGATGTAACAACAGCTCAAGAGATGTTAGAGGCTACAAATATAGCTTTTACAGAGTGTGATGGAGCAATTATGTGCGCAGCAGTTGCCGACTACACACCATGTGAAGTTAGCACACTAAAGATAAAGAAAAAAGAGGATGACTTATCTATATCTCTAAAAAAGACTAAAGATATTGCCGCAGAACTAGGATTAAATAAGGGAGATAAATTACTTATTGGTTTTGCTCTTGAAACAGACAACGAACAAGCGAATGCACTCTCTAAACTGGAGCGAAAGAATCTTGATTTTATAGTTCTTAACTCCCTTCAAGATAAAGGTGCAGGGTTTGGACACGATACAAATAAAGTAACAATAATCTCCCGCAATGGAGAAGTTACACCCTACCCTCTATCATCAAAGAGTGAAATTGCGGATAGAATTGTAGATAAAATTGAAAACTATTTTCACGAAACACACTCTTAGGTTATAACAGATCATTAATTATGCTTCAAAAATTATCAATAGAAAATTATGCACTGATAGATAGCTTAGAGTTGCAGTTCAGCGACACTCTAAATATCATCACAGGAGAGACTGGTGCAGGTAAGTCCATACTACTTGGGGCACTTGGCCTACTACTTGGTAACCGTGCAGATGCTAATGTTATAAAAAATGGCAAAAAAAGTTGTATTGTAGAGGGTGAATTTCAAATTACCAATTACAATTTAGATCTTTTTTTTGCTAAAAATGACTTAGACTATAACGATAATACAGTAGTCCGAAGAGTTATCAACTCATCGGGCAAGAGTCGTGCATACATTAATGATCTACCAGTATCAATTAGCATCCTTAAAGAGTTTGTATCTAAATTAGTTGACATACACTCTCAGCACCAAACTTTACAAATTGCAGATGAAGAGTTTAGAATTAATGTATGTGATAAGATTGGAAATAACGAGGATACACTACGCGGATATAAAGATACGTACAGTCGGTTAAAAGGAGCACAATCTGAGCTAAAGATAGCCGAGGAGGCTAAGAACTCTTCGGCAAGAGATAAAGAGTGGTTGATGTTTCAAATTGAAGAGCTATCAATTGCTAAGCTAGAAAAAGGTGAACTACTGGAACTTGAAACTGAGTTGAAAGAGTTAAGCAATGCAGATGAGATAAAGAGTGCACTAACAGTAGCTAGTGATACTCTAGGTGCAGATGAGAATGGTCTTTTATCGACACTAAAAAGTATTCAAGTTGCATTAGACCGAGTTGGAAATGTCTATCCTTTTGCTGCAAATATCGCATCAAGAGTAAAGAGTTCATATGTAGAGTTGAAAGATATTGAAGATGAGATTAGTGATAAAATGTATAGTATTGAATCTACTCCAGAGCGACTTAGTTTCGTTGAAGAGCGACTAAATACAATATACACACTTCAACAAAAACATAGAGTTCAAAGTGAAGAGGAGTTAATTACACTACTTGAAGAGTACAATTATAAACTATCTCAAATTGATGGTAGTGATGATAGAATTAAAGAGTTAAAGGAGTTAATTAACACACTGAATATAGAGGCGACAGGGATTGCAGACAAGCTCACAAAAAGTAGAGGCGAAGCAGGAGTTATACTATCTAAATATATCGAGAGTGCTCTTTCTGGTCTTGGCATTGAAAATAGTACATTTATTGTTGACATCAATAAATCTGAAAAATTGAGGAGTAGCGGTCAAGATATTATCAATATTCTCTTCTCAGCAAATAAAAACCTACCAGCAAGAGCCATAGATAAAGTTGCATCGGGAGGAGAGTTATCAAGAGTTATGTTAGCCCTAAAATCCTTAGTTGCAAAATCTAGTAAATTACCAACAATTATTTTTGATGAGATTGACACTGGAGTATCTGGTCAGGTGGCAGATAAAATAGGTAATATAGTTACAGAACTATCAAATAACATGCAGGTTATTAATATCACACACTTACCTCAAGTTGCCTCTAAGGGTAATACTCATTGGTATGTGTATAAAGATAACAGCGGAGAGACAACAACAACTTGTATTATACTCCTCGATGAAGTTCAACGAGTAGAACAGATTGCAAAGATGATTAGCGGCAGCCAAATAACACAGGCAGCTAGGGATCAGGCAATTTTACTATTAAAAAAGTAAATATATAGTTTAAGTATTTTTTTTGATAGCAAAATAGATTAATCTCCCCTTATTTACTCTATAGTTTACATGTTTCATTATAATATGTAACCATAATAAACAAAGTCACTTACACTCTCATTTTATGTGAGTGTTAAAAATCATTTCTGTTACTTTCAAAATTTTGTTTTAATCGCAAAAATTCATACATTTGTGGTTAGCTCAACTCATATTTTTGAGCGCAAAAAATATTGTATTTAATAAAAACAACATAATTATGAGTGATAAATTATATATATTTGACACGACATTGAGAGATGGAGAACAAGTCCCTGGCTGCCAACTGAACACAGTAGAGAAGATGGAGGTTGCTAGAATGCTCGAAGGTCTTGGTGTTGATGTTATTGAAGCAGGTTTTCCGATCTCAAGTCCTGGAGACTTTGCATCTGTTCAAGCAATATCTAAAGCAGTATCATTACCAACTATTTGTGCTCTAACTAGAGCCGTAGAGAAAGATATAGACGTAGCTGCTGATGCCCTCACTTTTGCAAAAAGAAAAAGAATACATACAGGAATCGGAGTCTCTCCATTCCACATCTATGATAAGTTAAAAAGTAATCCAGACGAAATTATCGCCAGAGCTGTTGCGGCAGTAAAGTATGCGAAGAGATACGTGGAGGATGTAGAGTTCTATGCAGAAGATGCAGGACGTGCAGAACATGAATATTTAGCAAGAGTTGTTGAAGCTGTAATTAAAGCGGGTGCTACGGTTGTTAATATTCCTGATACTACTGGATATTGTCTTCCTCACCAATATGGTGCGAAGATCAAATACCTTATGGAGAATGTTAAAGGTGTACACAATGCTATCCTTTCAACACACTGCCATAATGACTTGGGAATGGCAACTGCAAATACATTAGCAGGAGTATTCAACGGCGCAAGACAAGTCGAGGTTACAATCAATGGTATCGGAGAGAGAGCTGGTAATACATCTTTGGAAGAGGTTGTTATGACACTAAGATGTCATAAAGATTTAGGTATTGACACTGATATAAAATCAAACCTAATCACAAAGGCTAGTCACTTAGTTTCGAGTCTTATGAATATGCCCGTACAATCAAACAAAGCTATTGTTGGACGTAACGCATTCGCACACTCTTCAGGTATCCACCAAGATGGTTTCCTAAAAAACAGAGAAAATTATGAGATTATAAACCCTGTTGATGTTGGGGTAAATGAATCTGTTATAGCTCTTACTGCAAGAAGTGGACGCGCTGCGCTTAATCATAGATTAGAACTTATAGGATATAGACTACAGCAGAGTGAACTTGATGAGATTTACACTAAATTTTTAGAGCTAGCTGACAGCAAAAAAGATATTAGAGATGAGGATTTACTATTCCTTGTAGGAGATGTTGCAAGTGTTACAGAGTGTAATATCAAACTAAAACACCTACAAGTTATGACAGGAATGCTTGTACCAAGTGCAACTATCGGAATGATGTTTGGTCTAAACGAACGCATAGCGACAAGTACTGGTAATGGTCCTATCGATGCAGCAGTTAATGCAATCAGATCACTTATAGTTGAAGATGTTTGGATTAGCGAATTTATCCTTCAGTCTATGACTAAAGGTAGTGACGATATTGGTCGTGTACATATTCAAGTTAGATGTGGAGATAAAGTTGCGCATGGATTTGCAGCACACACAGATACTGTAAGAGCTGGTACTGAGGCATTTATTGATGGACTTAGAAAACTTGGTGTTACAGAGAAAGTAGAGGTTAAATAGTCTCGATTATTAAGTTTTACAAAACTACCCTACTCAGATGATACTACGAAATTGTAGAGAAGATAGTGGGTTGACACAAAAATTAATTGATAATATATATTAAGATGGGTAAGACACTTTTTGATAAGATATGGGATGCGCATATTGTTCGCCATTTAGATGGAGGACGAGATGTTCTATACATAGATAGACACTATATTCACGAGGTTACATCTCCAGTTGCATTTTTGGGATTGAAAAATAGAGGGCTAAAAATTGCTCGTCCAAACCAAACAACTGCAACCGCAGACCATAATGTACCAACAATCAACCAACATCTTCCAGTAAAGGACGTTCAGTCAAAAGGGCAATTAGACGCCTTTGAAGCTAATTGTAAAGAGAATGGTATTGAGCATTTTGGTTTGGGACACGAGAAGAATGGAGTTGTACATATCATTGGCCCTGAGCTAGGATTTACACAACCAGGAATGACAATCGTATGTGGCGATAGTCATACATCTACTCATGGAGCATTTGGAGCTGTTGCATTTGGCGTAGGTACATCTGAAGTTGAGATGGTATTTGCATCACAATGTATTATGCAGCCTAAGCCAAAGAAGATGAAAATCACTGTAAATGGCGAGATGAAAAAAGGAGTTACATCGAAAGATGTAATTTTATATATTATTGCTCAAATCTCTGCATCTGGAGGAACAGGTCACTTTATTGAATTTACGGGTGATACATTCCGCGCTATGAGCATGGAAGAGAGAATGACAGTTTGTAACATGAGTATCGAATGTGGTGCAAGAGGCGGAATTATCGCTCCAGACCAAACAACATTTGACTATGTTAATGGTAGAGAGAATGCCCCTAAAGGCGAAGCTTTTGAAGAGGCTGTAAACAGATGGAAAGAGTTATATTCTGATGAAGATGCAATATTTGATACTGAATATGTATTTGAATCTTCAGATATTGAACCAATGATCACCTACGGAACTAATCCAGGAATGGGAATGGGAATCACAGCATCAATTCCAACGGGAGCAAGTTTAGAGGGAAGTGATAAAATTTCATTCGATAAATCTCTTGAATATATGGGATTTACAGGAGGGGATAAAATGATTGGCAAAAGAGTTGATTATGTATTTTTAGGTAGCTGTACAAATGGTCGTATTGAAGATTTTAGACTATTTGCAAATGCTGTTAAAGGCAGCAAAAAAGCAGATAATATAATTGCATGGTTAGTTCCTGGTTCTAAAGCTGTTGCAACACAGATAGTAACAGAGGGGCTTGACAAAATTTTGGAAGCAGCAGGATTTGAAGTTCGTGAACCAGGATGCTCTGCATGTCTGGCAATGAATGAAGATAAAATTCCAACAGATATGTACAGTGTTTCAACATCAAATAGAAACTTTGAAGGGCGTCAAGGTCCAGGAGCAAGAACACTTCTAGCTGGACCACTAGTTGCGGCAGCTGCTGCAATAAGCGGCACAATTCAAGATCCAAGAGAGCTTTTTAATCTCTAAACTTATCACGACGATTATGGCATTACAAAAATTTAGCACACTTACATCGGGCGGAGTTCCCGTAGAGATAGAAAATGTAGATACAGACCAGATCATCCCAGCAAGATTTTTGAAAGCTGTGGAGCGCAAGGGATTTGGAGATAACTTATTTAGAGATTGGCGATATGATAATCAAAATAATCCTATCGCAGAGTTCCCTCTGAAT
This sequence comes from uncultured Rikenellaceae bacterium, assembly GCA_947038405.1. Classification (GTDB taxonomy): domain Bacteria; phylum Bacteroidota; class Bacteroidia; order Bacteroidales; family Rikenellaceae; genus CAMQVY01. The sequence continues at coordinate 63,308 of CAMQVY010000004.1, forward strand.
AATCCAGCCTATGATGGTGAGATAATGTTTGCATCAAAAAACTTTGGCTGTGGATCTTCAAGAGAACACGCTGCATGGTCAATTTATGACTATGGATTTAAAGTTGTAGTATCTAGTTTTTTCGCAGATATATTCAAGAACAATGCTCTTAACAATGGACTACTACCGATACAAGTTAGTGAGGTATTTTTAGCAGAGGCATTTAGTGAAATTGCAAAAAATAGTGCAACAACATTCTCTGTTGACCTACCTACTCAGAGCATAAAAATCGACTCAACGGGCAGAACCGAGAGTTTTACAATTGACGGGTACAAGAAAGAGTGCTTGCTCAACGGTTATGATGATGTAGACTATCTTCGTAGTATCATTGATACGATTGAAAAATTTGAAAATAAATAATAACTATGGAATTTAAAATAGCATTACTTCCTGGAGATGGAATTGGTCCAGAGATCGTAAACGAAGCGGTAAAAGCATTAAATGTCATCGCAGATAAGTATTCACACACTTTCACATATGAGACAGCACTTGTTGGAGCATGTGCGATTGATGCAACTGGAGATCCATATCCAGAGTCAACACATGAAGTTTGTAGTAATTCAGATGCAATACTTTTTGGTGCAATAGGTGATCCTAAATATGATAATGATCCAAATGCAAAAGTACGTCCAGAACAGGGACTTTTACGTATGCGTCAATCATTAGGTCTATTTGCAAACTTGCGCCCACTAGCAGTTTTCGACTCTCTTGTGGATAGATCTCCTCTAAAGAGAGAGATTGTTCAAGGAGCAGACTTTGTATGTGTACGCGAATTGACTGGAGGACTATATTTTGGAAGACCTCAAGGTCGTAGCGAAGATGGAAATACAGCGTATGATACTTGTGTTTATACTCGTGTAGAGGTTGAACGTATTCTACACCTTGCATTCGGCATCGCACGAAATCGTCGTAAAAAACTTACCGTTGTTGACAAAGCAAACGTTATTGCTACATCTCGTCTTTGGAGACAAATTGCAAAAGAGATTGCACCTCAATACCCAGACATTGAGATGGAGTTTATGTTTATTGACAACGCTGCTATGCAGATTATTCAAAGACCAACATATTTCGACGTAATTGTTACAGAGAATCTATTTGGAGATATTCTTACAGATGAAGCGAGTGTTATCAGTGGCTCATTGGGTATGCTTCCATCAGCAAGTGTTGGAGCTAAAGTTGCACTTTTTGAGCCAATTCACGGTTCATATCCTCAAGCTGCGGGTAAGAACATTGCAAATCCTATGGCAACAATCCTTTCAGCAGCAATGTTGTTAGAGCATTTAGAGCTTAGAGAAGAGGGTACGGCAATTAGAAATGCAGTAAATAAAGCAATTGAGTCTGGAGTTCTTACAGAAGATCTTTCTTCTGGAGGCAAATCACACTCAACAACAGATGTTGGTAATTTTATTGCAGCAAACATCTAATAAATACTAGTTCAGTGCGATCACGCACCGCGGCCCCCGAAGGGCAGTTCTCTACTTTTAGGAGACTAAACACGACATTAAACTTTGAAAAACTTAATTAAGTATTTTTGAAAACGTCGTTTTGTATGACGATCTGTTTAGTGCGATCACGCACCGCGGCCCGCGAAGGGCAGTTCTCTGCTTTTAGGAGACTAAACACGACATTAAACTTTGAAAAACTTAATTAAGTATTTTTGAAAATGTCGTTTTGTATGACGATATGTTCAGTGCGATCACGCACCGCAGCCCGCGAAGGGCAGTTCACTACATAAAAAAACCATCTCAAATTACGAGATGGTTTTTTTATCAGATAATATATACTAACGACTCTCTTTGAGTGCCGTTTCCAGACAAATTTCTAATGCCGTAGCAACACCCGCTCCATATGCAGTATCTGCTTTATAACAGTTACGAACGTGTCGTTGCTTAATAAATAGCTCAGCATCACCCATTGCACGCCCCGTATTCTCACAAAGAACCTGCTGCTGCTCTGGAGTCATAAGACGGAATAATACCCCTGGTTGAGTATAATAATCCTCGTCATAAAGTCTTTCATCATAATTATATATATCACCATTAACTTTCAATGGTGGTTCTTGTATCTCTGGACTATCCTTCCACTCACCATAACTATTTGGCTCATAACCCTTAGCTGCACCATAATTCCCATCAGTTCTCATCTGTCCATCACGATGGAATGAGTGAAATGGACAACGGCTACTATTAACAGGAATTAAATTATGGTTTACTCCCAATCTATAACGCTGCGTATCTCCGTATGAGAAGAGGCGACCTTGTAACATCTTATCAGGAGAGAATCCTATTCCTTCAACAATATTTTGAGGATTAAATGCCGCTTGTTCAACATCTGCAAAGTAATTTTCAGGATTTCTATTCAGCTCCATTACACCCACTTCATGGAGAGGAAACTCCTTTTGAGACCAAACCTTCGTCAAGTCAAATGGATTAACTGCCGCTACATTAGCCTGCTCTTCAGTCATAAGCTGAATATACATCGTCCATTTTGGGAAGTCTCCATTATCAATAGAGTTCAATAGATCACGTTGGTTCGACTCTCTATCAACAGCAACAATAGCTGCAGCTTCAGAATCCGTTATATTCTTAATACCCTGCATAGTTCTGAGATGGAATTTAACCCATATTCTCTCATTTCTATCGTTATAAAAACTATATGTATGGCTACCATAACCGTGCATATTACGAAATGATGCAGGAATACCCCTATCACTCATAGTTATAGTAACTTGATGTAGTGCCTCAGGAAGTAGAGTCCAAAAGTCCCAATTATTATTTGCACTACGCATATTTGTTCTTGGGTCACGTTTTACGGCATGGTTCAAATCAGGAAATTTCATTGGATCACGAAGAAAAAATACAGGAGTATTATTTCCAACAAGATCCCAATTCCCCTCATCTGTATAAAATTTCATTGCAAAACCACGAATATCACGCTCTGCATCAGCAGCCCCTCTCTCTCCAGCAACAGTTGAGAAACGAACAAAACACTCTGTCTCTTTACCGATTTCACTAAATATTGAAGCCCTAGTATACTTAGTAATATCATGCGTTACCGTAAACTTACCAAAAGCACCCGAGCCTTTGGCGTGCATACGTCTCTCAGGAATTACCTCTCTATCAAAATGCGCAAGCTTCTCAATAAACCAAGGATCTTGCATCATAACAGGTCCACGCTGTCCCGCAGTTTGAATATTTTGATTCTCTGCAATCGGACGCCCATTCGTTGACGTTAATTTTTTACTCTTTTCCATATCATAAGTTTTTTATTCGAGACAATGTAGGTATTAATAGCACAACTATAGTCATAAAAGCTATCGTATAATCTTATGGTATTATAAGCAAGTCTTATACCAATAAAAGCAAAAAACAAAAAAAAATGGTTAAAGTCTCTCAACCCTAACCATTTTTTTTGAAAACTTAGTTTTCCTTATATATTTTTACTCTAGCACTCCGAGCGTTTTTTTAACAATCTAAATGTATCAATAGCGATAACCAACTCTTCGTTAGTAGTAATTACAGCAACTTTAACTTTAGAGCTATCCGCAGAAATAACTTTATCTTTTCCACGTACTCCATCATTTGCAGACTTACTAAACTCAACACCCATAAATTCAAGACCCTTACAAACATCCTCTCTTAATACGTCAGAGTTTTCACCAACACCACCAGTAAATACAACAAGGTCTACACCACCCATAGATGCTGCATAACCACCTATATATTTCTGAATTCTTGTGTGGTAGATATCCAATGCTAAGTCAGCACGCTTATTTCCTTCAGCTTGCGCATTCTCAATATCACGCATATCAGAAGAGATGCCTGTTACACCTAATACTCCAGATTTAGTATTAATGATATCACTTAATTTGTCATATGACAGATTCTCTTTCTCCGCGATAAAAGTCAAAGCCCCCGGATCAACATCACCACAACGAGTTCCCATCAATAGACCATCAGTTGGAGTGAATCCCATAGATGTGTCGAAAGATTTACCGTTAAGGATAGCCGTAACAGATGCTCCATTACCAATATGACAAGTTATAATTTTAGAGTTTAAAAAATCCAATCCAGTCAATTCACAAGCAGTCTTAGCAACAAATTTATGACTAGTACCATGGAAACCATACTTCCTCACACGTAACTCCTCATAATACTTATATGGAAGACCATACAAGAAATTTTTCATCGGCATACTTTGATGGAATGAAGTATCGAAAGTTGCAATTTGAGTTATCCCTGGGATGATATTCTCTACTGCCATAATACCCTTTAAGTTTGCAGGGTTATGAAGAGGTGCTAACTCAAAACAGCTTTCAATCTGCTTAATAACAGTCTTATTAACAATTGCGCTATCTTGGAAGTACTCTCCACCATGAGCAACTCTATGACCAACAGCATTCAGTTGCTCTAATGAGTCAATAACTCCATGCTCTTTATCAACGATAAGAGCCAAAATCAGATTAATTCCTAAAGAATGATCAGGAATACTCTTTGTCAGCTCATATTTAGGCTTACCCTCTGGTTTATGTTTAATAATACTCTCCGATAGTCCGATTCTTTCAATTTGCCCCTTTGCAAGCAACTTGTTAGTTGTCGTGTTTGTTACATCAATAACTTGATATTTGATCGATGAACTACCGCAATTTAATACTAGAATGATCATATTTTATCTCTATTATAATTTTTAATTAAGCTAACTTCTCTTTTTTCATTGCAGCTGCTTGGCATACAGTAATTGCAACTAATCCAATGATATCCTCAACAGAACATCCTCTTGACAAGTCGTTAATTGGAGCAGCCATACCTTGTAATACAGGACCGATAGCCTCTGCACGAGCAACTCTCTGTACAAGTTTGTATGCAATATTACCAACCTCTAGTGTTGGGAATACTAAAACGTTTGCACGTCCTGCGATTTCACTACCTGGAGCTTTTTTAGCACCAAGTCCTGGAACGATTGCAGCGTCAGCTTGAAGTTCACCATCGATAAGCATATCTGGAGCCATCTCCTTAGCCAATCTAGTAGCCTCAACAACTTTGTCTACCATTTCATGTTTTGCAGATCCCTTTGTAGAGAAACTCAACATTGCAATTCTAGGCTCAAAACCAGCAATTGCTCTTGTTGTACGTCCAGTCATAACCGCAATCTCAGCAAGCTCAGAAGCAGTAGGATTTGGGTGTACTGCACAGTCAGCAAATACCATCATACCCTCTTCACCAAATAGGTTATCTGGGAATATCATAATAAATGCACCAGACACAACACTAACACCTTTAAGTGTCTTTACATATTGGAATGCAGGGCGTAAAACATCACCCGTAGTATTAACAGCACCAGCTACCTCTCCATCAGCATCTCCAGCCTTAACCATAATAGCGGCAAGATACAATGGGTTTAGCAACTGCTTTGCAGCTACTTCGCGAGTAACACCTTTACTTCCACGAATCTGTACCATCAAGTCAATATACTCCTCTAACTTAGGGTTATTTGCAGGATCAACAATATACGCTTGATCTATGTGGAACAAATACATGTCGTTTGCCAAACTAATAATTTCACTAGCATTACCAATAAGAATAACATCAGCTATTCCCTCTTTGATAATTTCATTTGCCGCACGTAGTGTTCTCTCTTCTGTACCTTCTGGAAGAACAATACGCTGTTTAGACGAACGTGCATTCTCCTTGATTTGTTCAATAAAACTCATATCTTTTAATTTTAATAAATTTCAAACTCTATTTTAAAATATATTTCTCCCCAATCCAAAAGCCTAGTGCGGTAACTAATACACATACCACTAGTGAGACTAACACATATAATAATACATTGCGCCACTCCCCTAATTTAAACATATCTACCACCTCTAGTGATAGAGTTGAGAATGTTGTAAAACCGCCACAAAACCCAACAACTACCATAAAATATATTGCATTGTTAGACATTACAGAAGCTAAAATTCCTATTAAAAATGACCCAATGACATTTACCGTCAACGTACCTAATGGAATGAATGATTGCGGTAGTAACGCAAGTACAGACGTAGATACAAGAAACCTAAGAGCACTTCCAAAAAAGCCTCCTAGACCAACAAGTAAAACCTCTCTAACCATAATCAAACAGTAATTTAATAGTGCAAAGGTATAATTTTTTTCAGTTATTACGATTAATTAAAAGATAACTTTTAAGCAATTAGGGTAAATATGGTTACAAATCCTCAAATTTATACCCAACTCCCTTTATCGTAACAATATGATCTTCGCCAATTTTCTCTCTAAGTTTTCTAATATGTACATCAATAGTTCTATCACCAACAATCACGTCCGATCCCCAAACACTTGCAAAAATCTCCTCTCTTGAGAATACCTTCTGTGGTTTTGAGTAAAGTAGAGATAGTAGATTAAACTCCTTACGAGGCAAAACAATCTCTTGCGTACCTTTGACAACTAAATATCGCTCTCTATCTATCTTCAGAGATCTATGGTTATTATCCTCAATCTCTGCCATCTGTTCATTTATACTTTCAGTTCTCTTCAACAACGCTTTTATCCTACTCACCAAAACTTTCACTCTAATTGGCTTTGTAATATAGTCATCAGCACCAGCATCAAACCCAGCAATTTGCGAATAATCTTCTCCCCTTGCAGTTAAAAATGCAACGATTGTATTTTGCAATGATTGATGTGTACGAATCCTCTGACAAGTCTCAATCCCATCCATCTCAGGCATCATCACATCAAGTAGAATTAAATGCGGTATTACAGTCAACGCCTTTTCGACAGCCTCACGACCATTAATAGCAGTATGTACCTCATAACCCTCTTTCAATAAGTTATAACTTACAAACTCTAGGATGTCTAATTCGTCATCTACTAGTAAAATACGATAATTCATAATACACTTTCTTATATTGGTTTCTCTTTGAATCTACTAAGGTAGTGATTTAATTGTTAAATTCCGACAATACACATAATAAAAGGTAACTTTTCAATGAAGTTTAACGAAACTTGGTCTCTTCCATTAGTTTACGATAATATCTGCTTGGTTAATAAAAAAAATGAGTTACATTTGTCTTCTGTATCCCTTGCTTAATTGCGAGGCTTAAAATTTTTATGAGATGACTACTGAAAAATCCACTCAATCTGTTCCTGAGGAACAAGTCAGCAAAGTTGCTGAAGATGTAACCATTGTAGCTAATGTAGCCAATGAGTTAGTTGAAGAACCAGTTCAAGAGACAAAAGCAGAAGATGCTGATAAGCCTTGTACGGAAAACTTTATAGACTTCTCTGATGAAGAGGCGCAACTTGCAGCCAATGCTTCAGACTTTAATCTTGGAGAAGAGATTGCTGACGAACAAACAACTGAAGAGAGCAAAGAGAGCTCTGTTGACGATATTTCATCTAAAACAAAAGATGAACTTATTGAGATGTTTGGGCAACTATTAGAATCAAAACCTGTTCAAAGTATTCGCAAAGATGTAGAGGTTATTAAGATTGCATTCTACAAAATACACCGTACAGAGTTGGATCTTGCAAAGAAAACATTTGTTGACGCAGGTGGCAATATCGAAGATTTTGATATTCAAATAGATAATAGTGAGCAAAAATTCAAAGATCTTTTCATGCACTATCGCAAGAAAAGAGATGAGTTTGTAAACATTATTGAGCAACAAAAAGAGAAAAACTTGGTAATTAAGCTCAAAATAATCGAAGATTTAAAAGAGCTAATAAATAGTGGTGAGAGATTAGACCAAACATTCACAGCATTCCGTGAACTTCAACAGCGTTGGAAAGATGTAGGTCTAGTTCCACAAACAAAGGCAAAAGATCTTTGGGAAACATACAATTTATATGTTGAGAAGTTCTACGATTTCATCAAAATCAACAAAGAGCTTAGAGATTTAGATTTAAAACGCAACTACGAAGCTAAATTAATTTTATGCGAAGAGACTGAGGCATTAGTAATAGAGCCATCTATCGTTAGCGCATTCTACAAATTACAGAAACTTCACGAGCAGTGGAGAGAGATTGGTCCTGTAACAAATGAGTACAAAGAGTTACTTTGGAGCAGATTCAAAGAGGCAAGCTCACGTATAAACAAACAACACCAAGAGTATTTTGAGGGGTTGAAAGAGGAGCAAAAGCGTAATTTAGATATTAAGAACGAACTTTGTATCAACACAGAAGCTTTAGTAAATGGCGCATTTTCATCTCGTAAGGATTGGAATAAAGCCTCTGAAAAGTTAATTGAGATCCAAAAAATCTGGAAAACAATCGGATTTGCACCCAAAAAAGATAATTCAGCTATATACGAGCGTTTCCGTAATGCTTGCGACAATTTCTTCGAGCAAAAGCGTAACTTCTATCTACATATTAAGACTGAGATGGAGCACAATTTTGAACTTAAAAATGAAATTTGTCAAATTGCAGAGTCTTTGAAAGAGAGTACTGAGTGGAAAAAATCTACTGAAGAGTTGATTCTCCTACAAAAGCGCTGGAAAGATGTTGGTCCTGTATCAAGACGTCATTCAGATGCTATGTGGAAACGTTTCAGATCAGCGTGCGACGAATTCTTCAATAATAAAGCGACTCATTTCTCATCAGTAGATGAACAATACCAACACAATCTAGTTGCAAAACTAGCTATTTTGGAGGAGATTGAGAATTACAATATGAGCGATATGAACTTCAACACAATCAAAGAGCTACAAAGACGTTGGAGTGAGATTGGTTTCGTTCCAATCAAAGAGAAAGATAGAGTTCAAAATCAATATAAAGCAGCAATGGACAAACTTTTCACAACTCTAAGAGGAAGTGACAAAGAGCGTCAAATGGATAAGTTCAAATCAAAACTACACACTATTAAAGGTAAAGGTGGCGATAGAAAAATTAGCTATGAGCGAGACAGACTTTACAATAAAGTTAAACAATTAGAGGCAGACATCGCTCTTTTGGAGAACAATATTGGATTCTTCTCTAAGAGTAAGAATGCAGAGTCTATGATTAAAGATGTAAAAAACAAGATTGAAAGAGCCAAACAAGAGATGAAGGCTACAATCGAAATGGTACAGATGATTGATAACCAAGATAAAGATAAGGAGTAATTACTATGTCAACAATAAAAAAGCCTAAATATATATTTGTTACAGGCGGAGTCGCATCGTCATTAGGAAAAGGTATAATTGCAGCATCACTAGCGAAACTTCTTCAAGCGAGAGGTTACTCAGTTACAATTCAAAAACTAGATCCATATATCAATATTGATCCAGGAACACTGAATCCTTACGAACATGGTGAGTGTTATGTAACAGAAGATGGTGCTGAGACAGACTTAGATTTGGGACACTATGAGCGTTTCACATCTATCAAAACGAGTCAAGCTAACAATGTAACAACAGGAAGAATCTACCAAAGCGTTATCAACAAAGAGCGTAAAGGAGAATTTCTTGGTCGTACAGTTCAAGTTATTCCTCATATTACAGATGAGATAAAGCAACGTATCCAACTTTTGGGTAGTACTGAAGAGTATGATATTATTATTACAGAGATTGGAGGAACAGTAGGTGATATTGAGTCTCTACCTTACATTGAGTCTGTACGTCAATTGCGTTATGAGCTTGGTTTCCAAAACACAGCAATTATCCACTTGACACTAATTCCATACATGGCAGCATCTGGTGAGTTGAAGACAAAGCCAACTCAACACTCAGTAAAAATGCTACTTGAAAATGGATTACAGCCAGACATTTTGGTATTGAGAACAGAGAAAGAGCTTTCTGATGAGATTAGAAGAAAAGTTGCACTTTTCTGTAATGTGAATATGAATGCTGTTATGGAGTCTATTGACGTTCCAACGATATATGAAGTACCTCTTCGCATGAGAGCGCAGCGCCTTGATGACGTTACACTAGAGAAGTTAGGTTTACCATATGACAATGAGCCAGATTTAGAACATTGGACTAAATTTGTAACGAAGTTAAAAAACCCTAGTGACCTTATTGACATTGCACTTGTAGGTAAATATACAGAGCTTCCAGATGCTTACAAGAGTATCGTGGAGTCATTCATCCATGCAGGGGCAACAAATAATGTAAAGGTTAAACTACACTACGTAAATTCGGAGATGCTGACTGCTGAAAACATTGCAGAGTCACTACAAGGAATGAATGGTATTTTAGTTGCGCCAGGTTTTGGACATAGAGGTATTGAGGGAAAGATCATTGCAGTACAATATGCTAGAGAGAACAACATTCCATTTTTTGGAATCTGTTTAGGTATGCAGTGTTGTGTTATTGAGTTTGCAAAGAATGTACTAGGCTACGCAGATGCCAACTCTACGGAGATGGGAGAGACAACTCATCCTGTTATTGATTTAATGGAGGAGCAGAAAGGTGTTACAGAGAAGGGCGGAACAATGAGACTAGGATCATATCCATGCCAACTAACAACTGGATCAAAAGCGGCTGAAGCTTATGGTAGCACATCTATTACAGAGAGACACAGACATAGATATGAGTTCAACAACGACTACATTAAAAACTTCAATGATGCAGGTCTAAAGACAGTTGGAATGAACCCAAACACTAATCTTGTCGAGGTAGTTGAACTTGAGTCTCATCCATGGTTTATTGGTGTTCAATATCACCCAGAGTACAAGAGTACAGTAACAGATCCACATCCACTATTTGTATCATTTGTTAAAGCAGCGATCAAATACAAGGCAACAAAGAACTAAAAAATTTGTCTCCTGCAATTACGCAGTGCTGCTCACATAGGGCAGTTTACTGCGCTATGCAAACTAAAGGTAACAGATAAAAACAAAAATATTAAACAGAAATAATGGATAAACAGACATTAACGGGGTTGATCATAATGGGAGCCATTCTCTTTGGCTTTACATGGTACAATTCTGGACAACAAAGAGAAGCCGCAATTCTGAAAGCGAAAGCTGACTCAATTGAGATGGTTCGTTCAGCAAAGGAGTTAGCAAACTCTAATATTGGACGTAAAGAGAGCTCAATCACCTCAATAAATGATAACAATCCAGCTACAGCAGACTCTACGTTAGCTAAAAGCATTGGATCAAGTCTTGTTGCAGCGACGCATGGTGAGGTTAAAACCTATAGCATTGAGAATGATTTGATGACGATTACGTTCTCAAATAAAGGGGCAAAAATTGAAAACGTAGTTTTAAAAGATTACAAGAAATACAATGGCGATCCACTTTCAATGTTCTCTGAAGGTTCATCAAGGTTCAATCTTGAGCTATTTATCAAGCAGAATTTCAGTGATGCACAGATAGATAGTGAAAACTTCTACTTTTCGTGTGATGCACCAGCTACTAGCACTATTAGCGGAGATCAGCAGCAGATGTCACTTAAGCTACATGTAGATTCGACAGCATATATCGAGTACCTATACACGATATACAAAGATAACTACATGATTGATTTTGATGTTAACTTTGTTGGAATGTCAAACATTCTATCTAATCAAAGTAATGTTTCGATTAATTGGGGAAGTATCTCTCCACAGAATGAAAAAGGTTTTGAGAATGAGAATAACTACACAACTGCAGCATATATGTTTCCTGACTCAAAAACACTTGAGGAGTTAGCTATATCTAAAGGAAGTGAGAGTGAAGAGATTGACACTAAAGTTAACTGGGTTGCATTTAAACAACAATTCTTCTCATCTATATTTGTTGCAAAGGATGACTTCCAAAGCACTACTATCCAATACAGCCCATCTTCAACCGTAGGGAATATCAAGAGCTTTGATGCTACAATGACAATTCCATTTAATGCACAAGAGACATCATATAATTTCCAATACTACTTTGGACCAAATAAATACCCTACTCTTGAGAGTTATGACCTTGGTTTCGAGAAGTTAATTCCACTTGGATGGGGAATTTTTGGATGGATCAATAGATGGTTAATTATACCTGTATTTGATTTCCTAGGAAAACATATACTAAACTATGGTATCATTATCTTGATTCTGACAATCTTTATTAAGGTTCTTATTGCACCATTGACATATAAATCATATTTGTCATCAGCAAAAATGCGTCTTTTGAAGCCAGACATAGATAAGCTTACAGAGAAATTCCCAAAGAAAGAGGATGCAATTAAGAAACAACAAGCAGTTATGGAGCTGTATCGTAATGCAGGAGTTAGCCCTATGGGTGGTTGTCTACCGATGCTTATTCAGTTCCCTGTATTGATTGCAATGTTCCGTTTTTTCCCGTCATCAATCGAACTTAGGGGTGAGAAGTTTTTATGGGCAGAGGATTTATCTTCATATGATAGTATCTTTAACCTACCTTTCGATATCCCATTTTACGGAGACCATGTCAGTTTATTTACAATATTGATGGCAGTTTCAGTATACATCTCTTCGAGAATAAGCTATGCTCAAACAGCTCAAAGTGCGCCTCAAATGGCAGGAATGAAGTTTATGATGTTGTATATGATGCCAGCAATGTTACTATTGTGGTTTAACAACTACTCTAGTGGATTGAGTTACTACTATCTAGTATCTAATATCATTACTATTGGTCAAACATACGCATTTAGATACGCTGTTGATGATAACAAACTTCATTCTCAGATGAAAAACAATGCTAAGAAGCCTAAGAAAAAGAGTAAATGGCAAACTAAGTATGATGATATGATTAAAATTCAGCAACAACAAGCTAAAGGTAAGAAGTAGTACCTAAAGCATATAATATAAAAAGAGATGGGATTTAACTGTAAAAGTTAAATCCCATCTCTTTTATTTACGATTCAATGTGCTAGTAAAACTAGACATCATAATATTTTTGACACTAAAGGTAGCCTTCTACTACGATATTTTAATTACTCTTTCGTTGTTGTCTTGAGTTAATTCTATCGTTACGTGAAGGGTATCTTCAGGCATAAGTTCAGCAATCTTCTCTGGCCACTCAACAAAACACAAATCACCACTAAAGAAATACTCCTCATACCCAAAGTCATAAGCCTCTTCAACTTTTTCAATACGATAGAAGTCAAAGTGATAAATTCGGCTGTCATCAGCAGTGTTATACTGATTAACAATTGCAAATGTGGGACTAGTTACATTATCTACAACCCCCATCTGTGCGGCAATCTCTTTAATAAGAGTAGTCTTTCCAGCCCCCATAGATCCATGCAGAGCAATGATTGTGTGTCCGTTCAGACTCTTAATTAATTCACTTGCAGCTCTAGGTAGATCTTCTAAATTTTTTACATTGATAATCTTCATAATAAATTATGGTACTATTTTTTTGGTTTTAACACTATAAATGGAACCATCATCTCCTCCATTGATATACCTCCATGCTGGAATGTATCTTTATAGTATCTTATAATCTGATTTGTATTGTTTGGATATACGAACATATCTCTATTGTAAGCAAAAATATATGTTGATGTAAGGTTACTTGATGGAAGTTGAGCCAACTCAGGTTTCGTAATCTCAAACACCTCTTTAGAGTTATAACTAAGATTTCGCCCCGTTTTGTAGCGCAAGTTTGCAGATGTCTCTCTATCTCCAATCACCTTCACAGGATTATCAACTTTGATAGTTCCATGGTCAGACGTAATTATTACAGTGTGTCCCTTCTCAGATAGAAGTTTTAATATAGCAAATATATCCGAGTGCTCAAACCAAGATTTAGTTAAAGATCTAAATGCAGCCTCCCCCTCAGTTAACTCTCTAATAACCTCCGTTTCGGTTCTGGCATGAGAAAGAATATCAAGAAAGTTATAGACAATCACAGAGAAGTCAGCATCATATATTCTCTTTATATTATCGAGAAGTCGACGCCCAGCCTCTGGTCTAACAATTTTATCAAATGTCATTTTTTGCTGTTTCCCAGATCTCTGTAAAAGACGCTCTAAGAAGTACTCTTCATATTGATTTTTACCACCCTCTTCATTATCATTCAACCATTGATCGGGCATAATCTTATCAATTGCCAATGGCATTAGTCCCGCAAATATTGCATTTCTAGCGTACTGCGTTGCAGTTGGTAGTATACTACAATATAAATCCTCCTGAACAATATCAAAAAGTCCCTGCAATAGAGAGTTCACACTACGCCACTGGTCATACCTAAAGTTATCAATTAATATAAGTGTAGTTTTATTCCCCTCGTCAACCACAGGGAATACCAGATCTTTCATTATAGTATGAGACATATTTGGACTATCTTCATCTCTACTGTTTATCCAATCCAGATAATTGCGGCGCAGAAACTTAGCATACTCATTATTTGCCTCATTCTTCTGATACTCCAATATCTCCTTAATCCCCTCATCACTAGATGAAGTAAGTTCAACTTCCCAAGTAACAAGTTTTTTATATATGTTACACCAATCAGCAAAAGTCTGAGCATCGAAGAAAGAGTTTGCAATTTTACCGAACTCCGCTCTATAATCAGCCGTAGATTGTTCCGTAACTAACTGTTGTGAGTGCACATTCTTCTTAATAGATAGAAGAATTTGATTTGGGTTAACGGGTTTAATAATATAATCAGCAATTTTAGAACCTACCGCCTTATTCATTATATTCTCCTCTTCACTCTTTGTAACCATGACTATAGGTACAGTTGGTCTAATCTCTTTGAGTTTAGGCAAAGTCTCTAATCCCGTCATCCCTGGCATCATCTCATCTAATATAATTAGATCATATGGATTCTCCTCCAACATCTCTATTGCGTCGTATCCATTGTTACACGTCTCGACAAAATAACCCTTTGACTGAAGAAATAAAATATGTGGTTTTAACAGATCAATTTCATCATCGATCCAAAGTATTTTAGTTGTATTCATAATTTATTTAATTTTAGTCCATCAACAAAGATAACATTACTAGTTACAATTACAATGCAAAAAAATATAATTTATTGTGTCGCTATTCAATAATATATATATGCTAATACTATCATAATTTAGGCCATAGTAGATCAAATAAAAAGAGTTATTCCATTTATTTAGGTCATAACAAGCTAATTGTATGCAACTTAATGTATCTTTTTCACTAAAAAGAGTTAAAAGATAAAAAAAACATAGATCTAACTTGTAAATTTAATAAATAAAGTCGTATATTTGTACTCCGAATTTTAGGAAGAATAACGTGATAATAAATTAAACTATACTATTAGATATGACTAAGGCAGATGTCGTGAATGAGATTGCAAAAAGCACTGGAGTTGAAAAGGCTCAAGTACAGCAAATTGTTGAATCTTTTATGGAGTGCGTAAAGGACTCGATGACAGCACAAAACAATGTTTACCTTCGAGGATTTGGTAGTTTCATTATCAAGGAAAGAGCTCAAAAGGTTGCACGTAATATATCAAAAAATACAACAATCACTATCCCCGCTCATAATATTCCTGCATTTAAGCCAGCTAAGAGCTTTGCAACGAAAGTAAAAGGCGGCACTAAGTAAATTTCACTAAACATTTAAACTTTAAAGCTATGCCAAGCGGAAAAAAAAGAAAGGGACATAAAATGTCTACGCACAAAAGGAAAAAACGTCTAAGAAAGAATAGACATAAGAAGAAGAAATAGGTAGCCTACTTTAAAAAGAAAAGCCTAAATCATAAACCTAAAGAACCTCTTGGCTCTTTAGGTTTACTTGCTTTAGGGAGTTATGTGTTACTCTTATTCCTGTAAGTATATTGTACTTTTAAATTGAAATACTCAGAATGAATAAAGAGTTAATAATAAATGTAACACCTAGTGAGATTACAATCGCTTTAATTGAGGACAAAAATCTAGTTGAACTCAATAAGGAGCAGTGTAAGATCGGATTTGCTGTGGGTGATATATATATGGGTAAGGTGCGTAAAATCATGCCTGGACTAAATGCCGCGTTTGTTAACATTGGGCACGAAAAGGATGCGTTTATACACTATCTCGATCTTGGGGCTAATTTTGATACACTACATCAATTCACTAAAGATCTAGCAGCAAACAAAAAGAATTTACGATTCGAGGGACTTAAATTTGAAGAACCATTGAAAAAAGGGGGGAAGATATCTTCTCATATTTCAACTGGACAATCAATTATGGTACAGGTAGCTAAAGAAGCTATATCAACCAAAGGTCCACGTCTAACTTCTGACATATCATTGGCAGGTCGCAACGTAGTGTTGCTACCACTAACAAATAAAGTATCAATCTCTCAAAAGATACGTTCAAATGAGGAGCGTAAGAGGTTAAAAGCTATTGCAAACGGAATACTACCCAAAAATTATGGTGTAATTATCCGTACTGCTGCAGTAGGAAAAGAAGAAGAAGATATATCTCAAGATATTAGCACTCTAATCAATAGATGGGAGAGTGCTATGGAAAAAGTACGTACTATGGATCCTCCAACACTTTTAGTTGGTGAGATGAATAGAGCAAATACAATAATTAGAGATCTATTAAATGGCTCGTTTAGTTCGATAGTCATTGATGATAAGACACTATACACCGAAGTAAGAGACTATATCCAAATTATTGCTCCGGAGAAAAAAGGTATTGTTAAACTATACAAAGGTAGCGTTGACATATATGACAACTACGACATATCGAAACAGATAAAGAGTCTATTTGCAAAATATGTTTCACTGAAAAAAGGTGCATACCTTATCATTGAACATACTGAGGCTCTACATGTTGTAGATGTTAATAGTGGCAACAGAGCCAAAGTTGGTGACGATCAAGAGCGCACAGCAATGGATGTAAACATCGCTGCGGCAGAGGAGATATCTCGTCAACTTAGGTTGAGAGATATGGGTGGTATAATCATCATAGACTTTATTGATCTACACAAAGGCGAGAATAGACTTCTTCTATTTGAACAGATGAAACAGTTGATGTCAACAGATAGAGCGAAACACACTATTCTGCCATTAACAAAGTTTGGTTTGATGCAGATAACTCGCCAAAGAGTTAGACCTGAGGCTATTGCAGAGGTTAATGAAGTTTGTCCAACTTGTAATGGTACTGGTAACATTGTTCCATCAATATTACTGGATCAACAAATTGAGAGCAAAATATCTTATTTTACAGCAGAAAAAAATCTATATTATATCAAGCTGAGAGTCAGTCCATACGTTAGAGCATTTTTAACCAAAGGATTACTATCACTTAGAGTTAAGTGGATGTTAAAATATGGATGTTATATAAGTATCGTAAGCGACAACTCTACAGGATTTGTGGAGACATTTTATTTTGACAGTAAAAATCAAGAGTTAATCTAAGATATATAGATAATGAAGATTGATGAGTTATCAAATTTAATTGCGGCTCAGAAAAGCATGGTTGAGTTCTATTCATATTATGAAGAGAACTCAACCATTGCATTAACATCAGTATGTGGATCAGCACGATCTCTGATTATTGCCGATGTCGCAAAA
Organism: uncultured Rikenellaceae bacterium; assembly: GCA_947038405.1. GTDB lineage: Bacteria > Bacteroidota > Bacteroidia > Bacteroidales > Rikenellaceae > CAMQVY01. The sequence continues at coordinate 80,765 of CAMQVY010000004.1, forward strand.
AAGATGGGCGGTATTCACATTGTTGTCTTGGATGACAAGGACATGGCGGGGTATCTTGCCTCTGACCTATACAGCCTATTAGATAGTGAAAAAGTTCTATTTCTTCCAACTGGGTATAAGAGATCCATTCAATTTGGACAAGAGGATTCATCAGGTATTGTTCAACGAACAGCAACACTTAGCGCAATAAAGAGTTTTACAAGTGGCTACTTAGTCGTTTGTACCTACCCTGAAGCGCTGGTTGAGAAGGTTATTGACAAAGAGCTCCTTATAAAGAATACCCTAAATGTTAAAGTTGGAGATAAAGTATCCGTAGCGTTCATAGAACAAATGCTAGTTGAATATGAGTTTGAAAGGGTTGATTTCGTTCATAATCCAGGTCAATACTCCGTTCGAGGGGGTATAATTGATATATTCTCATACTCAAGTAATAAACCTTTTAGGTTAGACTTTTTTGGAGATGAGATTGACTCTATTAGATCTTTTGAATTAGCATCACAATTATCTGTTGAGAAGCTAAAAGAGATCGACATTGTTCCGAATCTTAAACGCAACAGCGTTACATACGAAAGAAGTTCATTTGCAAAGTTCATAAAAGAGGGTACGTATTGGATCTCTGATTTTGAATTTACACTTAAACGATTTAATGAGATTAGAACCAAAATTCTTAAAGATCTTGACGAACCTACACAAATTGATAGTTTAGTTACGGGTCGAAAAAATTTCCTTGCCGATACACAAGAGAGTAGAATCATTCTCTTTAATGACAATGCAAGGGAGAGAGTTGCGGATAAAAACATAGACTTTAAAACAGCTCCACAACCACAGTTCAACAAGAAATTTGAGTTGTTGGCAGAGGATATAAAAGCAAATATATTAAGAGGATATACCACAGTAATACTCTCTGAGAACAAAGCACAAGTTGAGCGATTAGATAATGTGTTTAACTCCATAGGAGAGAGAGAGATCCAACTCAACACGCTATCAATTACACTACATGAGGGTTTTATAGACCATCAACTAAAGTTATGTTTATACACTGATCATCAAATCTTTAATCGCTACCATAGGTATCGTATTCAACGAGAGATTGACAAGAGTATGAGTCTAACAATTTCGGAGCTTAACTCACTAAAAGTTGGTGACTATGTAACACATATAGATCATGGTGTAGGTAAATTTGGAGGTTTAGCAAAAGCTGTTGAGAACGGAAAGGTACAAGAGTCAATAAAGCTAATCTATAAAGATGGCGATGTTCTTTTAGTTAACGTTCACTCACTACATCGGATCTCAAAATATAAAGATAAAGATGCAGATGCACCAAAGATACATAAGCTAGGAAGTGGTGCATGGCAGAAAATCAAGAGTGCAACAAAAAAGGCAGTAAAAGATATAGCTAGAGAGCTAATAGCACTCTATGCAAAACGTAAGGCCAGCGGTGGTTTTAGATTTTCACCAGATAGTTACTTACAATATGAACTAGAGGCCTCTTTTGCATATGAAGACACTCCAGATCAAGAGAAGGCAACTGAGGCAATTAAGAAAGATATGGAGTCTCCACAACCCATGGATAGACTTGTGTGTGGCGACGTTGGATTTGGCAAGACAGAGGTTGCAATTAGAGCTGCATTCAAGGCTGCGACAGATTCAAAGCAAGTTGCAATATTAGTTCCTACGACAATTCTGGCACTCCAACACTATCGTACATTTAACTCTAGGTTAAAAGGGTTTCCTGTGCGAGTAGAGTACCTAAGTCGCTCTAAAAGCTCTAAAGATACTGCATTATTACTATCAGACTTAGCTAATGGTAAAATAGACATTCTTATCGGTACACATAAAATATTAGGTAAAAATATCAATTTCAAATCACTCGGACTCCTTATCATTGACGAAGAGCAGAAGTTTGGTGTTTCGAGCAAAGAGAAGTTACGTCAAATGAGTGTTAACGTTGATACACTAACTCTTACAGCAACACCGATACCACGAACATTACAATTTTCATTGATGGGTTCACGAGATTTATCGATCATCTCTACCCCACCGCCAAATAGGCAACCAATAACAACGGAGTCACACCTATTCGATGAACATATAATAAAAGAGGCTATTGATTTTGAGATATCAAGAGGAGGGCAAGTATATTTCATTCATAACAGAGTAAATGATATTCTAAAGATGGAAGCTAAACTAAACAGACTATGCCCTGGAATTAAGTGTGTTGTCGGTCATGGTCAAATGAATCCACAGGAGCTAGAGAAGAAGCTAATGGATTTTATCTATGGTGAGTATGATGTTTTGATAGCGACAACAATAATAGAGAATGGAGTTGATATAGCGAATGCCAACACAATAATTATCAACAACGCTCAAAACTTTGGCTTGAGTGAACTACACCAGTTAAGAGGACGTGTTGGACGATCAAATAAGAAAGCATTTTGCTATCTATTGTCACCACCCGACGAATTACTAACGAGTGAAGCGAGGCGCAGATTGAGAGCGATTGAAGAGTTCTCGGACTTAGGGTCAGGGTTCAATATTGCAATGCAAGACTTAGATATAAGAGGAGCAGGAAATATCCTTGGAGCAGAGCAAAGCGGATTTATTGCAAATATCGGATTTGAAACATACCAAAAGATACTTAATGAGGCTATGGATGAGCTACGATCGGAGGGCTTAGATGTTAAGAGTAAAAACTTTATAGATGGCAATGTCGAGTCCGATGATGATGAAGTAACATACATAAGTGATACTAATATTGATATTGATGTCGAGGCACTAATTCCCGATAGTTATGTATCACAAACAGCCGAAAAGATAAAACTTTACAGAGAGTTAGATCACATAACAGACGAGCAGACACTACTGAAATTTGAAAGTGATTTAGTTGACAGATTTGGAGAGTTACCACCTCAAGTTAGCGAACTTTTTAATGTTATTCGATTGAGATGGATTTGCATTAAACTAGGGTTTGAGAAGGCAAAACTCAAAAATGGACTAATGATTATTCAATTTATAGTAAATAATGAGTCTGCATACTATAAAAGTGATATATTTATGTCTATTTTACAGTATATTTCAACAAATTCTATTAAATTTGTTCTACGCCAGAACAATAATAAGTTAGCTTTAACTGTTAGAAAAGTAAATAGTATCTCCGAAGGCTGTGAAGTACTAAGTAAAATGTATGATTCATGTAGAAATAAAGCAGCAAAGTAGTTGTTTATGTAGTTTTACTTAACGTAAACTATCTGTTAGGCGTAACGTAAAAAGTTTCATCAAATTTAGTTTTCTACATTTGAGTTTACAAAAGGATACTAATTAAAAATGATATACATCTAAATTATATTTATACTATGAATTTATCTATTGATATTGGAAATACACTGACAAAAATGGCCGTTATAGACAAAGGCCAAGTAGTCGACATATACAAGATTGAGAAACTAAATATTGAGTTTGTACAATCTGTATTAAAAAGTTATCCCAAAATAGATTCAGCAATAATGATAACTTGCAAAGATGTAAATGACAATAAAGAGTCTATTGACTATTTGCGAAGTACACTCTCAACTTTTATAGATTTCAACTCTAGCATTACAGTACCAATCACCAATCTTTACAAATCTCCCCTTACATTAGGATGCGACAGATTGGCTGCAGCTATTGGAGCAAAAGCAATATACCCGAATAATAACGTTCTCATATTCGACTTCGGAACTGCAATAACAATAGATTTTGTATCCGCCGAGAATGAGTATATTGGAGGTAACATCTCTCCCGGAATCTCAATGCGCTTAAATGCATTGAACTACTATACGGAAAATCTACCCCTAGTCGCTTTCGATGAAGATTTTAATCTTATCGGAACTCACACAGAACAAGCAGTACTAAATGGTGTAATTAATGGTATTATTTTTGAGATTGAAGGGTATATTTCTCGTTTTGACGAAAAATATACAGATTTACGAATAATTTTCACTGGAGGAAATGGTAATTTCTTTGCTAATCAAGTAAAAAATCCGATATTTGCAACTTATAATTTGGTTGTGTTTGGACTAAATAGAATATTAGAATATAATGCAGAGTAGAAATAGAGTACTAAAAGCCATAGTGTTTACACTTATGTTGCTTCCGCTGGGTGTTTGTGCACAAAGCAGTAGCCTTAACGCATTCTCACCATACACCTTGTATGGTCTTGGGGATCTTTCCACACCAGGAACAGCCTCACTAAGATCAATGGGAGGAGCAGGAGTAGCTTTTAACTCTCCATTTGCGATAAACTATCTAAATCCAGCGTCAGCAGGAACAATGCGTCGTGAAAGTTTCTTGTTTAACTTTGGACTAGAGGGTCAAAACTTCTATAATAGTAGTAGTAATAGTAGTACTAGCTACAATACATTTAATATCAGAGATGTTGCGGTTCAATTTCCAATCTACAAAAACATTGGTTTCACTATCTCTATGACACCATTTAGTAGTATCGGATACAACGTAAGCAAAGCTGAAACAGATCCAGATATTATTGGAAATGTAGGTGATGTAAAATATCAATACGAAGGAGAAGGTAATGTATCTAAATTCCAATTTGCACTTGGAATGAAAGTAACTGAGAAGCTCTCTCTTGGTGCTCAATTAGACTACTACCATGGTAATTTAGATCGCTCTTACAACATGTCAATAATGCCAATTGCAGGAGGTGCATACAACAATACACATGGTCTTAATAACGAAAAGATCTCTAAAATAGGGGGTACATTCGGGGTGCAATACTCTGCTATTGTGACTCAAGAGCACTACCTATCTATCGGTGCAGTTTATAGAATGGGTTTAAACTTAAACTCGAAGATAACTGAGACAATATATACAAACGCATTAGTTGACAACACAACGTATCGTTCAGATTTGAATTTACCACCAGAGTTTTCATTAGGTTTATCTTACCTTACTCAGAAATTTACTGTAAATGCTGATTATGTTCGACAAAAATGGGGTTCAAGTAATAGTAATATCTCTCATAAGTATGAAGATGGTGTAGTTAGATACAAAAATACAAATACGTTCAAAATAGGAGGAGAATACGTTCCTAACAGAGGCGACATTAGAACCTTTTACAAAAAAGTATCATACCGATTAGGTTTTAAATATTCAGACTACTACCTACAATTTAACAACCAAGATATTGCAGATAAAGCTATAACTATTGGTCTTGGACTACCTGTAAGACTCGCAGGATCAACAAATATTAATCTCGGACTAGATTTAGGAGAGAGAGGTAGTACTAAAGGGAATCAAATCAAAGAGAAGTACTTTAAATTCTCAATTGGTATGAGCCTATTCGGCGCAGCACCAGAAGACTACTGGTTCCATAAACCTAAGTATGATTAATATTATATAACAGAAACCTTAAAATTGAATTTACATACAAAATGAAAACTATTAAACTTTTATTACTTATTGTTGTTGCGACTCTTTCGACAACGTCGTTTGCTCAAGTATCTTATCTTGAAAATCCTAATTGGGGTGCAAATCCAGATGAAAGAGAGGCTAATGCTGTAACTTTTAACTTATACAGAAATGCTGTAACTTTAAAGGACTATCCGACAGCAACAGGGCTCTTAACAGAGTTACTAACAAAATCACCTAAAGGAAGTGAGAATATCTATATATTTGGTATTCGTATTTATGAAAGTAAAGTAACTAATGCAACGTCATTAGATGAGAAGAAAATAGCTTTAGACTCTCTAATGTTTCTATATGATAAACGTATAGAGCACTACGGCACGACATCAAAAATTGGTGCTGCTGGACTTAAAGAGTATAAAGCCCAAGCATATTACAGACATAATCCAAGTGATCTAGATGGTGTACAATCCCTATTTCAAGAGGCTATTGAAGCTGGAGGAGCGAAAATAGATCTACGATTAGTAAACTCTTACTTCAAAATGTTAGCTGATGGTTACTCTATTGATATTGTTGAAGTTGACCAACTGTTAGAGAACTACAATAAATTAATTGTAATTTTTGATCAAAGTGCAGATCCTAATGCAGCTAAAGAGAAACAAACATTTGAATCTCTATTCCTAAATAGTGGTGCTGCAAATTGCGAAAATCTTGAGATGTTATTCAAAGATAAAATCGCACAATATCCAGATAGCACAGAGTTGATCGAAAAAACTTTCAAACTACTATCAGGTAGTAAGTGTGAGAGTGAATTCTACCTAACTATTGCAGAGAAGCTAAACACACTAAAACCTAGTGCAGATCTAGCAATAATACTTGCAAGTGCTTTCCAAGAGAAAAAAGACTACACAAAAGCGATGCAATACCTTAATGAGGCTGCCGCAAATGAGACAGACCCAACGGCAAAATCAAATCTATATATCAATATTGCAGGAACTGAGCTAACACTAAAAAATCTGACTAGTGCAGTAAAATATGCTAATATGGCAATTGAACTTAGTCCAGAAAATGCTTACGCTTACATAATACTTGGTTCTGCATATATACAAGGTTCAGTAGCTTGTACTGATTTTAAACTTAAAACTGTCTACTGGGTAGCTTACGATGAGTTTCTAAAAGCTCGCCGTTACTTGTCAGAAGAAGATCCACAGATGGCAAATGTTAAAGCACAAATTGTAGCTTTTAGCGGAAACTTTCCAACAACAGAAGAGTGCTTTTTCCTAGGTCTAAATGAAGGAGCAGCATATAATGTTGAGTGTGGATGGATCAAGAAAGCAACAACTGTTAGAATCCGTAAATAATAATATAATATCCCTGTGAATATTGTAAACAGTTATAATAGAATATTGGTAGCACTTCTCTTTACGGGAAGTGCTATCTTGTTTATCTCTTGTAAAGATAAGAGTAGTCTTGAAGCGACAAACCAAGAGAGTACGATAACTCTACAAGGAGATTCTATAATTCATATTGATTCAGAGAATGGCCACCGCAAACTCCTACTCAAAGCTCCACGAATAGAGCAGTATGGATTAGCAGCAGAACCATATACTGAGTTTGTTAAAGGAGTATCTTTCACTACATACGACGACACTACTCTTACTGTTTCATCAACACTAGTTGCAGACTACGCTATACTATTAGAGAAGCAGCAATTATGGGAAGCAAAAGGGAATGTTAGGGTTCAGAACTCCGAAGGTCGTATCCTTGAGACAGAGCAACTCTTCTGGAATCAGAAACTAGAGAAAATATACTCTAATGTAGAGTCAAAGATAATTGATGGGGGAAACATTATCATAGGTACTGGATTTGAGGCCGATCAAGAGTTTAAAGATTACACTTTACGTCGACCTAAAGGGAAACTACTAGTCGATACAGAGCCAACAAAACCTTCAGCAGACTCGACCCAAATCGATACTCTCAAAAGTAAGTAGTATTTAAAAAAGTGATAAATAAAAGTAGCATACAACAATTAAAATATGATTAATGTAATAATAATAGCTATTATTGCGCTCCTTTTTTCCGCTATTTTTTCGGGTATGGAGATTGCATTCACTACTTTTAATAGATTTAAACTAGAGATTGATAGAGCACAAAATCAACTATTTAGTAGAATCATTGAGTACTTCTTTGAACATCCTGGTCAATATACAATTACAATCTTAATAGTAAAATATATATCACTAATTATTTATGCTCTATCTCTTACAGAGCTAATTGAGATTATATCTACGGAGTATAATATAGGATTCTTCATACAATCTTTAGGAGTCCGAATTTTATTGACAACATTAATACTGGTCTTCACAGCAGAACTTATATCTAAAGTTGTTGTTAAGTTTAATCCAGGTCTCTATCTACACGTATTCTCTGCTCCAGCCTTTATGATTTACATCATACTCTATCCTATAAGTAAAATTATTATAAGTATCTCTTCATTCATATTATGGATCACTGGATTTAGAGGTGAAAAGCTAATGAATCTTCGAGGGTTTGACCGTGAAGATTTAGAACATCTAATAGAGGAGATTGTTGAAAATGATGGAGAAGAGAGCAACGATGACAATATTAAACTTTTTCAAAATACTTTTGAATTTTCGGATCTTAAAGTTCGGGATTGTATGATTCCACGTGTAGACATGGAGGCTGTTGATATTAACACATCTATTAATGACCTACTTCAAAAATTTATAGATACCCACTATTCACGTATTTTCATATTTGAGAAATCAATTGACAACATCGTAGGGTATGTAAATACAAAAGGTCTCTTTAAGAACCCACAAAACATTACAGATATATTAATGCAAGTAGACTTTGTACCAGAGAGTCTTCCGACTCAACGTCTACTTTCGAACCTCATAAAAACCAACAAGTCAGTAGCTGTAGTAGTTGATGAGTTTGGAGGTACAGCAGGAATGATCTCTATGGAGGATGTATTGGAGGAGATTTTTGGTGATATCGAAGATGAATACGACTCTAATGATGACATCGAAAAACAGTTAACGAGTAATGAATATCTATTTTCGTGTAGGCTTGAAATTGAATACTTGAATGAAAAGTATAATTTTAGTATCCCAGAATCGGATGATTATGACACCTTAGCAGGCTATATAATATCAAACAATGAACGTATTCCAAATAAAGGAGAAGAGTTACTCATTGATACAATGACAATTAAGGTGCTTAGAACTAGTGCATCAAAGTTAGATTTAGTTCAAATAAAGATTATGTAACAAAAAAACTGATTAAATATCGTTGTCAAAAAGATTTTTATTATCTTTGGACTTCGTAAATATTCGCATCATATATACATTTACACTAAACATATACTATAATATATTGACAATTAATTAAATAGACAAAAGAATATGGCAAGTTTAAACACATTAAGAACTCGTGGAGGGCTGATTGTATCGGTTGTAATCGGTCTCGCACTATTTTCATTCCTATTAGGAGACTTTATGTCTTCAGGAAGTAGTTATATGAATGCTAACCAAACAGAGGTAGGCGAGATCAACGGAACTACGATTGATTACGTAGAGTATAGCAATGCAGGAAATAATTTCACTGAGATAGTGAAAATGATCTCTGGTAAAGATGCTCTATCTAACGACGAGCAAGAGCAAGCTCAAAACATGGCATGGGAGTCTCTAATCCTACAATACTCTTACAAGCCAGGATTTGAAGATCTAGGTCTTGCATTGGGAGATGAGGAGCTAGTTGATATGGTTAATGGAATGTACCGCTCTCCAGTTATCTCAAATTTCTTTGTTAATCCACAAACTGGGTCTTTTGATCCAATGATGATTAAGGGTTTCCTATCGAATTTAGATATGGATCCAAGTGGTCGCTCAAGCCTAATTTGGAGCTACTTGAAAGGCGAAATGAACAACCAACGTCAAATGAACAAGTACTTAAACCTTATTGCTAAGGGTACATATATTACAGATATTGAAGTTGCTAATAATGTTACAACAGCAAATAGTACATATTCTGCACGTTATATCAGCCAAGAGTATCGCAGTATTGCAGATTCAACAATCAACATAAGCAATTCTGAAATTAAAGATTACTACTCTAAGCATGAGAACATGTTTAAACAAGATGGGTCTCGTGATATTGAGTATGTAGTTTTTGATCTACTACCATCTATCGCAGATTATGAAGATGCAGCAGTACATATCAAAGAGATTGCTAAAGAGTTCCAAGCTAGTGAGAACCCAATGCAATACGCATCTCTTAACAGCCACTCTTCAGTAGATAAAAAATTCTACAAAAGCACTGAGTTAGATGAGGCAGTTGCAACTGCACTTTACAACAATCCTAATGCAGTATATGGACCAGTAATGAAAGGTGACGAATACACTGTATCTCGCCTTGCATCAATGAAAAATTTACCAGACTCTTTGGGAGCAAGACATATTCTACTTTCTCACGAAGATCAAAAAGTTGCAGATAGTATTGTTACAGTACTTAAAGATGGTGGTGATTTTATCGCTTTATCTAAGCAATTTTCTACAGATAACGCAGCAAACAATGATGGTGGAGACTTAGGAGTATTTACTCCAGAAGCTATGATCCCTGCATTTAGTGATGCTTGTATCGCTGAAAAAGTTGGAAGTATTTTCACTGTAAAAACAGACTTTGGAATTCACGTTGTTGAGTTAACTAAAAAAACGCCAGCTATTGCTAAAGCGCAGATTGCAACAATTACTTACGAAGTAGAGCCTAGTAATGAGACTCAAAAGGTTGTTTATGGAGAGGCTAGCAAATTTATAGCATCAGCGTCAGAATCATACGATACATTTAAATCTACTGCAACAGAGGCAGCACTATCTAAGAGAGTTGCTCGCATTCGTAATATCGATCGTAAGATATCTGGATTAGATCAAACTAGAGAACTTATTCGTTGGACATTTAATGTAGAGAAGGGTTCTGTATCTGAAATATTGGAGATCGATGGAGACTATGTAGTTGCAGCTCTTACAGAGGTTTCAGAGGCAGGAACTATGCCACTTGAACTAGCGACACAAAATATACGTTCAATACTAGTTAAAGAGAAAAAAGCTGAGATCATCAAAGATAAGCTTGCTAGTGCAACATCAATTGATGCAGCAGCAACAGCTATCGGAGCTGAAATAAAAGAGGTTAAAGATCTTAAATTTAACTCATTCTACATTGACAATATCGGAGTTGAGCCTAAACTAGTAGGAGCTATTTGTGGTGGAGCAAAAGAGAATACACTTTCTAAACCAGTTGATGGTATGAGCGGAGTATTTGTACTAGATGTAAATAACGTTACTGTTGTTGAAGATGTTACAAAGCAAAGTGAAAGAGTACTTCTTGAGGCTAACTCACTGAATTATCTTACAGAGAGAGTTAATATGGCTTTAGCTGAAGGTAGCGAATTAGTTGATATGAGGGTTAAGTTCTTTTAATCTATAGCAGATTATATATAAAAAAGCTCCACAAGTATTGATTACTTGTGGAGCTTTTTTTATAGTAGTATTAAGATATAAAAGGCCGTTTTCTAATATATAGAAAACGGCCTTTTATTAATAAAGTCTATCTAACAATAAATTACTTTTTATTGTAAAGTTTATCAAGTGACTCTTGGATCCTTTCATTAGTTATGTAATCATCATAATCAGTATACTTATCGATCATTCCATTAGGAGTAATTTCGATGATACGATTTGCAACAGTATTTATGAACTCGTGGTCATGTGATGACATCAACACATTACCTTTATAGCCTACTAACGAGTTATTGAATGCTTGAATACTCTCAAGGTCAAGGTGATTTGTTGGAGAGTCAAGAACAAGTGTATTAGCCTCTTCAATCATCATACGTGAAATCATACAACGCATCTTCTCACCTCCCGACAACACACTAACTTTTTTATAAATCTCCTCACCAGAGAACAACATCTTACCAAGGTAACCCCTAAGATATAGCTCTGAAGTATCGTTTGAGAACTGAGCTAACCAATCTATAATATTCAGCTCCGTATTAAAATACTCAGTATTATTAACAGGTAAATAAGCCTTCTTAATTGTTATCCCCCACTCTATCATACCACTATCAGAACTATCTTGACCAGCAAGGATCTCCAATAGTGCAGTTACGGCACGAGGTTCACGAGATAAGAAACACACTTTATCTCCCTTTTCAATTGTGAATGATATATTGGAGAATAACTTCTCTCCATTTATGGTTTTACTAAGACTATCAACAGCAAGAATTCTAGTTCCAGGCTCACGCTCCATAGAGAATATAATTCCAGGGTACTTACGCATTGAAGGTTTAATCTCTTCAATATTAAGTTTCTCAATCATCTTCTTACGAGAAGTAGTCTGCTTCGATTTAGCAACGTTCGCACTAAATCTCTGAATAAACTCTTGCAACTCTTTTTTCTTCTCTTCAAGTTTTTTATTTTGTTGTGCTTGTTGACGAGAAGCCAATTGAGACGACGCATACCAAAATGAGTAATTACCTGCAAAAAGATTTATATCTGAATAGTCAATATCAAGAGTATGAGTTGAGATTGAGTCAATAAAGTGACGGTCATGCGATACAACCAGCACTGTATTTTCATAATTAGCAAGATAATTCTCTAACCACATAATAGTCTTCACATCGAGGTCATTCGTAGGCTCATCAAGTAGAAGATTATCAGGTTTTCCAAATAACGCTTGAGCAAGCAGTACACGAACTTTCTCTTTAGCATTTAAATCTTTCATTAAAGTGTAGTGTAGATCCTCTTTAATCCCAAGTCCACTTAAAAGATTTGCAGCATCACTCTCAGCATTCCATCCGTCCATCTCAGAGAACTGCTCTTCAAGGTCACCAACTTTTAAACCATCCGCTTCAGAGAAATCCTCTTTAGAGTATAGTTCATTTTTTTGCTGAATAATATCCCACAAAACAGTATGTCCCATCAATACAGTGTCTAAAACAGTACACTCATCATGTTTAAAGTGATCTTGGCTAAGTACAGAAAGTCGCTCACCTGGTCCAAAAGAGACACTACCTCTAGTTGGATCAACATCACCACTCAACACCTTTAGAAAGGTTGATTTACCAGCACCATTGGCACCGATAACACCATAACAGTTACCTGGTGTAAATTTTAAATTAACATCTTTGAAAAGGACTCGTTTACCGAATTGCACCTCTAGATTTGATACAGTAATCATTTATTGTTTTTTTATTTGACTATCCACTTATATTTAATTTGGACAATCGAAGTAAATATATAAAATACGGTGTAAAATTAGTTAAAAATATACAATTAATACAACTTTCGAAGATCCAATAAAAAAGAGTCTCCCCGATTAACATCTATAACTAACTAAAAAAAATGAAAAGTTCTTGTTAAGAGCTGTTATAGCTAACTCAACTTATGATACTCTTCGATATTAAACTTATATTAAGAATTAGCTTTCACGAGCATATTGCTCTAATTTTTCAGGATAAAGCAACATTATCTCTTTACCTTTCACATATATTGCCCCTTCATCAGCCAGCTCTTTAATTGCCCTAGCCAAAGCAGGACGAGTGACACCAAAAAGCTCAGCCATTTGACGTTGAGTCAGATCATTTCGGAATGTTGTCACACCCTCGATTTTAAGCCTATTCAATAGATAATTTGAGTATTTACTTTTTATTGTTTTGTATGTAAGGTACATTATGTTATCCGAAACAAACTTGTTTGAAGAGGACATAATACTTAGAAAATTAGTCATTAATCTAATATTTCGACTCATCATTAAGCATAATTCATCTTTCTCAATTGCAACTAACATCACCTCTGTTTTTGCGAGCAAGCTCACTGGGAGGTGTGAATTTTCGGCAAAAAGATATGATGGAGCGATGAGTGAAGTTGGAGTTATCCTCTCAACAACGACTGGTCTATTTGAAGTATCTGCAGTTTCGGCATGAACAATACCATCTATTACAATCAACAGATGAGTATATGTATTACCTTCAATAGCGATAACATCTCCATTAGCATATGATTTACTCTTTAGATCATATATTTCAAATAACTCTTTAATCTCGTCAATCGACAATTCATTAAAAAGCTTACAGGTGGTTAGGTTTGCGTACATAGTCTATAATTAATTTACCTGCAAAAGTAATAATATATCATATGATACAAAAACAATAAGTGATAATAATCATTATTTTTTGCTCCATATAGTAAACTATATTAAGAACTGCCCTCCACAAGCGAGTGTACGTAATCGCAGGGAATATATTTCGATACAAAAAAGCCCTTTAGAATAAAATCCTAAAGGGCTTTGTAAATCTATATTGAGAATAGATATTACTTAGTAAGACCGCTCAACTTCTCAAATAAACCATCAACTTTAGTGAACATATCGCGACGAATCTGCGCATAATGTCTCTTAACCAATTTAGTATTATTCTTCTCAGCTGGGTTATTTGCTTTTTCAAATAGACTATTACGAACGTCAATAGCCTCGCTCATTAAAGTTACAATAGCCTCTTCATTTGTTGGGTGACAATAGATTGCTAAATAACAATCAGCTACCAACTCTTCAACTAGATAATCAATATCCTTCTTTAGTATTCTTAAACTTGACATAATATTATAATTTTAATTATTAATTTAAACTCTGTTCCAACATCACACACGTATAAACGTATTTGAATCTACAAATGTAGTTATTTAAATTATAACTCTACCATTGCTTCAGCTAAAAAATCTATTATATCAGAACTATTCATAGATTCCACACCGTAATAATCCTGAGCTTTTTCGCCAGCCACTCCATGAATGTACACTCCCAACATTGCACTATGTAGTGAACTGTAGCCTCTTGCAACCAAACCACCTAATAGACCTGCAAGTATATCTCCGCAACCAGCCTTTGCCATTCCAGGACAACCACTAGGGTTAAATAATACAGCTCCTTCGGGGGTAAATATTGCAGAATGTGCACCTTTTACAATAATATAACATTTAATCTTCTTAGCTAATTTTGCAATTTTTATTAGTTTATCCTCCTCACTACTCCACTCCTGCAATCTTTTCAACTCACCCAAATGCGGTGTAAGGATAGAGTTCTCAGGGATTAGACTTAGTAATTTTTGATTAGATGCAATTATATTTATAGCATCAGCATCAATCACCATTGGTCTATCATAACTTTGCAACAACATTGATAGAGCCTCTGCTGTCAGATTACTCTTTCCGAGTCCACACCCAACAACAATAGAGCTATACTTATCAATATCTTCTGGTAGTGTAGAGAAGCATTGCTCATCATCTAAACTCACCATAGCAGGTGGACAACTTGCATGAAGTGCAAACCTCTCCTCTTTAGGAATATGCGTTGTCACCAAACCACATCCAGATCTTAAAGCAGCACTTGTTGCCAATATTGCAGCTCCCGACATCCCAACACTTCCACATATCAATAATGTGTGTCCGAATTGATTTTTATAACCAAACTTTTTACGAGGCAGAACTATTGATGCAATGTCATCAGGAGTAATATAATAATACGGAGATTTAGATTTAGCAATATACTCTTGATCTAAATCAATTGAGATAACCTCAATTTTACCACAACACTCACCAGCCTCTGTCAAAAGCATTGCAAGTTTAGGAGCCTCAATTGTCAATGTTGTATCAGCGTGAATAATCTGCTCTTCATTGTTAGAGAATTCACATTTCATACCAGATGGCAGATCAATAGAGATAACTCTACACCCCAAAGAGTTAATTAGCTCAATAATAGAGATCATTGGCTCTCTAACATCACCTTTCAATCCGCTACCTAATAATGTATCAATTATTACACTATCTTCATTAATATCTAGTTCATCATTCCCAATTACACTAACTACTTCAGGAAGTCTCTCTAAGTTAATCTTAAACTCATCGCTTGAATCACTCGCAGAAGCAGGTATATACACCCCACAACGATAGCCCACATTTGACAACATTCTAGCAATAGCCAAACCATCACCACCATTGTTTCCTTTTCCGACAAAGAATAGTAGATCTTTATCCTGCTCTACATTATTACATATCCATTGCGCTATAGATTCAGCAGCTCGCTCCATCAACTCTAATGAGTCTATATCTTGTCGCTCAATTGTCTTACAATCGGCAATTTGTATCTCTTTTCCAGTAAGTATCTTCATTTGACACAAATATAGTCATTTTGCAAAAAAAAACAAAACCAAATAGATCTTCTCTTTGAGTAATTATATCCATTTTTTTGCATCAAGAAAAGAGAGCCGATTTGAATAATTAAAAAAAATTATTATATTTGCAACTAATAGAATTTAAACTAACTACATTAAAAATAATCAATTATGAAAAAAATCTTATTAGGATTACTTATCTGTACTTCAACAATGCAGAGTTTTGCATCTGAAGAGTCTCTTAAGGGTTTCCACTATGGGAAAGAGAAGGCGCCAGTCGGGAACGAGTGGGAGTCTCCAGAGAACCTAGCTCTAAACAAGGAGCAACCAAAAGCATATTTTTTCTCGTTTAAAAACGTAGATAATGCTCGTAAAGTACTTCCTGAAAATAGTAAATACTGGCAATCATTAAATGGCGATTGGGATTTTAACTGGGCACCAGATCCAAGTTCAAGACCAGCAAACTTCTATGAGCCAGATTTCAGTACAACTGCATGGGATAAGATTGCAGTTCCATCGAGTTGGAATATAGAGGGTATCCAAAAAAATGGGGCCTTAAAATATGGAGTACCTATCTATTGTAACCAACCAGTTATATTCAAACATACGGTTGCTGTTGACGACTGGAGAGGTGGCGTTATGCGTACTCCTCCTACAAATTGGACTACATTCAAGCATCGTAATGAGGTAGGATCTTACCGTCGTGACTTTGAAGTACCAAAAGATTGGGATGGACGTGAGATATTCATAAGTTTTGATGGAGTTGATTCATTCTTCTACTTATGGATTAATGGTGAGTACGTAGGATTCTCAAAGAACTCTCGTAACACAGCGAACTTCAACATTACACCATACCTTAAAAAAGGAAAGAATGTTGTTGCAGCAGAGGTTTACCGTAGTTCAGATGGTTCATTCCTTGAGGCGCAAGATATGTTCCGTCTTCCAGGAATCTACCGTAATGTATCTCTATACTCTACACCAAAGGTCCATATCAACAATATCGCTGCTATTCCTGATTTAGATGATAAATATACAGATGCTACATTAAATATTGAAGCAGATGTTCGCAATCTAGGAAAAAAAGCTGCGAAAGGTTACAAATTAGTCTACTCACTATACGCAAATGAGTTATATTCAGATAAGAATAGCAAAGTAGATGGAGCAGTAGCAACAACAACAGTTGATGTTATTGACTCAAAAAACACTGACGTTGCGAAAGTAGCAATGGATGTAAAATCTCCAAATAAATGGTCAGCAGAGTTCCCTTACCGTTACACATTAGTTGCTGAACTTAAAGATAAAAAAGATAAAACAGTTGATATTATCTCAACTATCATCGGTTTCAGAGAGGTTGAGATCAAAGATACTCCAGCATCAGAAGATGAGTTTGGAT